>NZ_JBWDNT010000020.1:0-98949 GCF_056269345.1 Paenibacillus sp. J22P15 | reverse complement strand
TCATTACGTTTCTGAAGCGGTACTTTTGCTCTCATAAATTCATAAAACTCGTCTGTTTCAGGAGTCCAATTCAAGATATCTTGTTTTCGGTGTCCATGATAAACCGGCTGGTTTTTACCCTTGTAGCCTTGTTCACCGACACGCGGGGGTAGAGTATCGCCACCGGCATGTACAATACCAGTTGGCAGTATCGTACCCATGGCTAGTGCTGATGCCAAAATGACCGCTAAATGTTTTTTTTTCTTTGTCTTCATGATTACACTCTCCTCTTTAATATTTATAAAAACGATAAACGTTTTTATCCAGGATAAAATGATTCCCCAGAAGACCTCCCTTCGTTATTATCGCCATGCAACATCTAAGTGGAGTTACCCAGAAATCTCTATAAGCGTTCCCTCCTACTCCGTTGCAAGCTTCAATATTTGAATTACAATCAGATAGTAATAAATACTTGAAAGTCTGAATACACGAAAAAGTATGCTTTCCTTCAAAATATCTCGGCTAAAGTTATTCAAAAAGATTGAATTTCACTGTTTTGTAATAGTCTCAAACAATTCCCCTGTTTATTAGAGCAGGACAGCAGATTCGAAAGTTCGTTATAGCCAATGTCTTTCAATCTAATGAAAAAATCCCAATAATCATAACGGAATGGTATTTTCCCCTATAGTTAGTTAAATAAAATCATCATCATCGTATTGCTAAATTTCACTCAATGGTCATTGGCTGGATGTGCTATTGTTGCTTTGTAATAAAGTTTGATTAAAAAAACCTCGTATGTAAGTGTAAATATTTCGTGTTATTCCAAGCATGGTCTAATGAGATCTTAGCCGGTAGTGGAGTTTGTAATATAATTCATACGGTTTACAAACTTAAATTTGAATTATCACACGTTTGCATCGTCGTAGGAATAGTTCGTCGGGCTTTACAATTCTTTCATCTAATTTTTACAAGAAATTGATATAAATCTGCTCCCCGTTTTATATAACAGCGGTAAGCTTACATCCATGTTCATAATTCATTCATTAACGGGGGAAAAAAAATGAGAACGAAACTAGCAAGTAAAATTGCAATTGCTGTATTAAGTGTTACGACGAGTTTTGCCGCTGCAACGTCTGCAATCTCGTTTGCTGAGCAATCGCAAATTCAACAACAAGAAGCGATCATGACCATTCTTCCGATTGACCGCGCTACCATCCTCGCGGGTCAAACGATTGACTTCCGAGTGGAACTGAACGGCAGCAAAGCAAATAAAGAAGATATGAAAGTAACCATTAACGGCGTAGACGCTGAAAAATATTTTGGGAAGCCTGCGGTTAAAACAAATACAGGAGAAACAAGTGCCGAATTTACAATCCGCGGCGTCAGCTTTAATAAGCCTGAGGCAATTAAAGTAAAGGCACAAGTGAATGTCGGTGGAAAGCTCGTTTCCAAGGAAGTAAACTACGAAGTTTATGCAGCTTATGGAAATGGTAAAAATGCTAAGAATGTTGTGTTGATGATTGGTGATGGCATGAGTGCCAATATTCGTACGGCCGCACGTGTCGTCTCTAAAGGAATAGAAGAAGGAAAGTTTAACGGTTGGCTTGAAATGGAGAAAATGGACCATATGGGTATGGTTACAACGTCCGGGATGGATTCCATCGTAACAGATTCGGCTAACTCTGCTTCTGCTTATGCAACAGGTCATAAAACGGCAGTAAGCGCTGAAGGTGTTTATCCCGACAATACAACTGATCCTCTAGATGACCCGCGTGTTGAAAATATCGTAGAACTCGTAAAACGCACCAAAGGAATGTCTACTGGCGTAGTTACCACAGCGGATGTAACAGATGCAACTCCAGCTGCAATGGCAACTCATACGCGCAATCGCGGCACTTCCGAGGCGATTGTTAATATGTTCTTTGAACAAGGGTCCCGTCCTGATGTCATTATGGGAGGTGGTTCTCAGTGGTTCTTGCCTGCAGATCAAGGCGGAAAACGTAAAGACGGAAAGAACATGGTTGACGTATTTAAAGATGCAGGCTACTCCTATGCTGCAAATGCGACAGAACTAAATAAGATCTCTAATTCTGATAAAGTATTAGGCTTATTTAAGAAAAGCACCATGGACGTGTACTATGACCGTGAATATCGTCCAAACCCAGACGTGTTAGGTAAGGACACCGACCAGCCGACGCTTATGGAAATGACCAAAATTGCAATTGATACATTAGATAACAATAAAAATGGATTCTTCCTTATGGTAGAAGCAGCTTCAATTGATAAGCAGGCTCATCCAATGGATATGGAGCGCCTCATTTGGGACACCATCGAGTTTGACCAGACCATTGGATTTGCAAAAGAATATGCAAAGCAGCACCCAGAAACCCTAGTAATCGTTACATCCGACCATGGTCATTCTATGACATTAAATGGTACGTATGATACGTCTGCAGCTGCAGGTAAAACAGGTGATGAACTTAGAGAATTTGTGGGAACCTACGAAAACTCTAAATTCCCAACATATGTGGATAATGACGGAGACGGCTTTCCGGACAATCCAGATTCCGATTGGAAACTTGCTGTCGGCTGGGGTAACCATCCGGATTATAACGATGATTTCTTATCGAATCAGAAACCGATGAGTCCTACGATTCAAGATCCAAACGTGAAAGATAAAACTTGGTATATTGCAAATCCTGAAAGAGATCCAAATGGTGCACATTTTAACGGAAATCTTCCTCATGATGAAGGCACCGAAGTTCACACATTTGATGATGTGCCAATTAATACGATGGGACCTGGTTCCGATCTGTTTACCGGATACATGGATAACACCGAAGTCTTCCGCAAAATGGTTACGGCGCTTGGTATCAATGCCGTAAATAAAGAGGTTGTTCCAGTTGCCAAAGGCATCAGCCTTAAAGTGAATGGGGAATTTAAACAATTGCAAGTCGCTCCGATCATCAAAAAGAATCGCTCTTACATTCAAGTTCGTGATTTGGTTGAAACGGTAGAAGGGAAATTGGAACTTCAAGCGGACAAGGTTATCATTGTTAAAGGGTCGGCTAAAGTTGAGCTACAGCTTAATTCAAAAATGGCAATAGTTAACGGCAAGAAAGTCGTTTTAGATGCACCAATGTTTGTTCAGAACGGACGCACATATGTACCGGTTCGTTTTATTACGGAAGCACTAGGTTATGAAGTAGTCATCACAAAATAAAAAAAATGCCAACGCAGATCTGTGCGTTGGCATTTTTTTTACCTCTTGGGGTCCCGCCACATGCTGTCAGCAGAAAATAAAGTATTAGACTGTCGCTGTTTTATTTAACTAACGTTTCCCGTTAGCGTAATGGAAACGAACATCATTCCACCCCCATACCCTCGGTAATCAGTTGAGTTTTAGCATCCACAGGAACTAAACTCCATATATTATCTTGGAGGAAAAATACATACTCATCTCCCTCCCGATTTTCAGCTAAAATAACAGCGTTATTACCAACCTGAGTTTCCTCTTTTACAAAGAAGGGTTGTTCATTGTTCATTGCCGATTCTCGGTAGACCCTTTCCATCTTATCCTTCCCAGTAGGACTTATGATGACTTCACCTTTTGAATTGTAGATATAATTTACATTGACAAAATTGTCCTTTGTCAATATCGGTACAATACCCCTGATATCCCTTTGCGAGTCAGTTATATCAAATCCTAATTTCCAATAATCACTTAACTCCTCGACTTGATATTCTTCTAAGGGATACACACTTACAACCGCGTTTCCTGTAAGAGCATATTTCTCACCGATGTGTTGTTCAATTTGCAACACCGTGATTAATTTTATTCCCAAATAAATAATTACAAGGGAAACTAACATCCAATCAACAAATAGCTTTCGTTTGATCGGAAGAAGGAAAATAACGATTCCGATTAAAATAGGAAACCAGACTGTGGGATCGCTAAGAAAAATGAGGTGCAGGGAGAAGGCCTTTTGTGAAATTGGATAGAACATATGTACTCCATGCCCCAGATAATCAACAAAGATGTGACCTATCAACACACTGCCCGTTACACTTATATATATGGATAAATAGGTGCGGTTAAAAATAAACCTCTTGAGTAGGTAAGCTATTGGTATCATTATCAAAGACATTATAAGAATGGAATGTGACCATGGCGAAATATCACGAGGTCCAAAAAAATCTGGGAATATACCAAAAAATCCTCCCATCGAAATAAAGGCGATTTTGTTATAGAAAGACATCTTTTGTCTTCCCGCCAGTACGGTGCAAATAACCCCCCCTACAAGAAAATGTGTAAGGATATGCATTGCTAACACGATCGAAATAAAAACACCCCATATCTTATTTGAATATGTAGTTCCCTTTCATAATAAAAATCACCTATACTTTTCCATTTTTGTCCACTTTAATCGTTATGTCAATAGAGTTTAGATGTTCTTTTAGTTCCACGCAAAAATTTCTAACTATTGAGCTATCCTGGCAGTTACTTAGATAAACAAATGAGGAGCTGTGCAAGCGCATACTCCTCAACTATCGTTTCCCGTTAGCTCAACGGTTTATTACCGTCTACAAGGTTTCAATCACCTTTGTTTAGTTAGGCTATAGTTCTCCGTTCGTATTATGAGCTGTGCCCTACGCTTACGGGCTTTGCCACTTCACTTCCACTCTTCCAATCCCGCTTTGTCCATTGTCAGGCAACACTTTTATCTCCATCTCTCCAGGCACTTCATGAATCTCCGTTACAATTGGTTCAGACGAACCGAGGAATAAGATGGTAAAGCAGAGCGTACCCATAAGAACAAGGGCTAGGGCTAGAAATAATATCCACTTGAGCGGCTTCGACACGCCTTTCATCATAAGCACCTCCTATAGTGACTAATGCATATTCATAAAACTACCCCTCTTTTTGTGTTGGTCACCTATTAGTCAACACCACCGCTTTTCATTAACCCGCGAAGATATCTGGGATAAATTGTATCATATGAGAACCATAAATCCATCTAATAGTTGCGCTAACCTGCCAGTTAGCTTAATAAAAATCAACAACAAAGTTTAACATAGCCAAAGGAATAAATGATATAATGGTAATAATTTCTAATGTGAGGGGCTTGAAGAAGTGCGTTTAATAAAAAATGCTTTATTGCTAGTCTTAATATTTAGTTCTTTATCGTTATTTGAGTATGGGAATTCGGTCAACGCTGCTAGTAAGCCACTCATTAAGGTCATTGTTGATGGTTCTGAGATTAAACTGCCCGTAAATCCGATCGAGGTTAAGGGCAGCGCAATGCTGCACGCAAAAAGTATTTTTGATGCGCTGAAAATCAGCTCGAAATTCGACAAAAAGTGGATTACAGTGAATCGCGGGGGAGTTACTTTTAAAGCAGAAGTAGATCAAACGCGTATTTATATCGGAAATCGAGAACTTCGTTTGACACAGCCGCCCATTGTAAAGGACGGACGCACTTATGTACCGGCACGATTCCTTGCCATTGTACTTGGCAAGGATGTGAAATACGATTCAAAAAATGGCCAACTGGTTTTCGGAATGACTGAAGATGCGAAAAAGGCTTTACTGCGTAGTTTGTTTGAGGCTGCGAGAAAGGGCGATGACGCTGCGGTTACAAACTTGATAAAGCGGGGAGCGGACCCGAATGGTAAATTACTCTTCGAATACTTAGATAATACACCATTAAATTATGCCATCTCTAATAACAGAACGGATGCTGCTCGTGCATTATTAAATGGCGGGGCTACAATCAAGGATGCTGGTCCAGACATAGGTTTTAGTGTAATTGTGCTTCAGAACGCTGAATTGATGGATTTACTGCTTACGTCAGGACTAGACCCAAATTACAAGGATAGGACGGGTTCGTTGCTGGAGTCAGCATCAGGCATTATTGGAATTTCTGAGAATGGAACTTTTTCAAAGGACTTGTATCCTTCCCCAGCTCTGGTTGATACATTGTTAAAGCACGGAGCTGACCCGGGGATAGACAACTCCCTCTATCGTGCTGTCCATGCTCAAAATTACAGTATTGTACAAGCTCTACTGAAAGCAGGCGCTGATCCTTATAAAACGAATCAACACGGCACTACACCGTATGATTTAAGTGTTCAGCGAAATATAAACCGTTGGCTGATCATACAGGAAAAGCGTGTTGGGCTGCCAACGCTGAGCATTACGGATGCTAAGGGGAACATAGTTGAAAATGGCAATTTAAATCTTCGTTCCATGGATGATCTTAAGAGCCCGCAATCCTATGTTGATTGGACTGCTGGACAAATTCACGTGGATGAGCCGAATGGCAAATATCAAGTCGTGAACGTAACGGTAGACGGTGGCACATATATTTTACCGCAAAGTTTTAACTTTACGATCCAAGGTGAGACGGTAACACCGAGCACGTTAAAATTGCCCGATTTCAATGTCAATGGTACGTTAAGCAGTGAATTAGTTCCCATAGATGGCGGTTATATTATGCTTTATCATAATCAAACATCTACATTAACTTTTATAAAAATTAATGCGAAGACGTTTAATCTCTATGCGCCTGCGGGGCAGTATCGGATCGTTGGATACCGTGATGTTTCTAATAAATCGCATAGTGTAGAAGCCGATGTCACCATTACTAATACAGGTGGAGTTCAGGCTATAGCAATCGATCTAAAAAAAGTGGATAACCCTATGAATCCATCGTAAAGAGATTATAAAAAGGGACCGCCCAAGGCTGAACTGTGACCCGGATTGTAGACGATTAAAACAAAGAGCCCTAGGCTCAGCTAGCAAGTAGGTGACCTCTGAATTCATCGAGGCCACTGAAAAAGTTCATCTTATAAACAGGATACCCTTCCTCGATTATTACGAGGAAGGGTATTCTGTTTTGCTGTATAATGGCTGTATTAATTCTAGGTGGTGTCTCGGATGATTTCAATGTCAGCAGAAAATAAAGTATTAGACTGGATGTCTTTATTCCACGCGGCTTTTGGAATTATCATACCGTCAGACTCCATAAAATAAGTTTTAGACTGAGCCTAGAAATTGAAACAGCGACAGCCAAGGACGAGAAAATAAAGTCCTAGACTGTCGCTGTTTTATTGAACTAACGTTACCCGTTAGTTGAACAAGAATCGCTTTTAAAAAGGTCACTTCCATTCAGAAAAATTTCAAACCGACTTACTAAACTACTCGTTCCTTAACTTGAGTAACGCAACTAACTCAACGAGCGTGAGTTGATAAAACAGATTTAGAAAATGATTATACTAAGGCTCACTTCTTCGTTTCGATCTAGATTAAAGCTTTAATAATTTCGTTGTCCATATCAAACATGAAGCAATTGTTATTGCACTTCTGTCGTTCCAATGTAAATGTTCTGTTTATCAAAAATGAGTTCGATTGGCTGATTATATAGTTTGTTAACTGTATTAATTTTTTCAACGAAAGGTCGGATGTAATCGTTCTGCTTTTCTTTAAATTGTTCCATAGTCCGCTCTGTTCTCTCTGAACCTTTCTTTTCTAGTTTTTTGCTAATAAATATAAAGGGCCCGCCCAATAATACTTTGCTAATATCTCGTTCCTTTATTAAATTATCGCCTACATCTCTGCTAAAGCTTGTCAATCCCTTTAACCCTTTGGACTGTATTGAGGACTGAGAATAACCTTCAATTTGGTCATAGTACATAGTGTAGAGTTCACGATACTTAAGTGAATAATCTTCTATTTTTTTAGAAATACCATCGAGATATGCTGACTCAAAGTTTCCTAAAAGAATTACTTCAAGGAATGAAGAAAAGGAATACAAATATAAAGCAAGTAGGTAGTCTTTAAACATAGACTGAATTTTTTTTAGTAGCTTTTCTACCCATTGATCCGAATAAACAAAAGACGACTTCTTATTTATTTCAGTAGTTATCAGGGCTCTGTATAAATCAATTTTTCTTTCTGCCTCCTGCTTGATACGCAGGACTATATTATAATTGCTATTTTTATATGTATCATTGTTCCAGTGGTATTTATAATTATTAAGAACATCCGTCAAAAAATTGAGATCACCTTTAAGATCGGACCTCTCTTTTTGAAGAAGAAAATCAAGGATTTCTTTCTGCATTTCTTGGATGTTGTCGAGTTTTTTATCAATGGTCGCTAGAGTCGCAGCCATAAATAGCATTGTTGGATTGCAGACAAGAGGATTCAACACGGCCTGTCCGCCACCTACTGCACCGTTTTCCTTCAAAACGCTACCTAAGTATCCAGAACCATTTTTAAATTCTGCTAGGTGTCCACCTTTTGGGATCGTTACTTTATATAATCCACTTGTAGCTCCACCTCCATTTATCACATTTCGAAACGCCGCAGTCAAAGGCTCAAAGGCAGTCCCGAGGGTTTTAACTCGCGATAGAGGCAGCTTTGTGTATTTAGCTACACAGATCTGTTCTTCTATAATGGCAGGGTAAAATTCAACATCTGTCATTGTCATTGCTTTTACAATTTCGCTTTTCCGCTCAGCGATTTCGTTAGTTTTTTCTGACATATCTTACTCACACCTTTTTCTTAATGTTCCGCAATTTATTCTATACCTTATGATTAACATTTTCTTAATGATTGCCAGATACCAGGACTAAATCTTAAATAAATTAACCACACTTCCAATTCTCCAAGAGATTATACCTAAACTGATTGCTATAATGACTAAACTTCCAACTTTTATAACCTCTAATTGTTCTTTATTCACAAATTTATCCCCAAAATAAATATCTTTGGGATTCTATTCTTCAATCAGCATTATAAATCCTTCTTCAAGTAACCTGCCCGTTAGTTGAGAAAATGGCAGCCAATATGCAGGCTGCCGTTTCTTTGTATTTATTGAGCTATCCATCTGCGTGCTCGTAGATACGTATTTAATAACTAAGCAACAAAGCCCGCTGACGCTCAGCGGGCTTTAACTATTTTACGGGGCTTGTAATTAGCGGGCTTAAACGTCTTCGCGATCTTGGGGACATCGTCATTGATCATGCGCCTAAGAAGATTTAGCTGCTTGGAGTATTTTTTGTTGAAGCCGTCCTTTGATTTGTTGTCGAAAAACTCATCGGGAGGCTCCTCCGGAGTGTAATAGGCGAATAGGCGCCCGTTCCCCGCGTAGAGGACGATGGAGGGCGAGTCTTCATAGCCTTTGTCGCGCCATTGCTTTCGGGTCATACGGTACATACTTACGGTGAAAATGTCTGTATACACTTTGCCGCGATACTTGAACAGAAATTGCACGCCGTATGCCTCATCGCCAGATCGGCCCGATCTTTTGATAACCAAATATGGTTTCCACCAATCAGGGATACGCATGCTGAATCCATACTTGGGATCGTAATATTTGATAACCGTTGCCCCCTTTTACAACTATTCATAGCTATAGAATATTCGGAGCAACTTAAGACGGTGTTAGTAAAAACGGATCTGCAAAGGAGATGCTCATGCCCAATCGCGATACGATCGGCGGGCACGCGAAAGCCGGCGGATTCGACCGTCAGACGCGGCGGCATACAGGATTCAAACGATAAATTGCTCTTTCTTGACTTGCTCAAACAATCCGATAGAGTGGTTTATTTTGATAAAATAACGAGTACGATCAGTTGAAAGTGGTGCAAATATTGATTGGCGGGAATATATGGAAGGCTTCCCCGAAGTGATTCAACAATCCTCCCTTTAGCTTAATGAAAACGGCAGCCGATTGGTTGGTCGGCTGCCGCAAAATCCTTTTCAACTAACGTTTCTCGTTAGTTCAGAAAAGCCCCGATGCTGTATCGCTACAGTTGGGGGCTAGGAGTAATTCATAAATTACAAAATCAGATAGTATGTTTCTTCCTTTCATTAACAAATGCTTCAATTAATAATATTAATTCAGATGTTTCTATAGAAGTAACATTATTCTCTTCACCATAATTGAGTACTATTTGTACATAGTCTGGTGTGATAGTGGTTGAGCAGATGTCGCCAGAAAAAGATTTTTCCTTTAATTTTCCATTCTGGACCTGGGTACAATAATCCTTAAACTTTTTACTCACATACTCACTTTGAATATCTGAATTCATAAATATCTCAACTACTTTAAGCTCATCTGGCAGCCTAAATACAAAGCTTTTGTCTCCGCCAATTTTAAGAAACTCAACTCGATAGTTATATTTCATCTTACATATCACACCTTATTTTCTCATGATTTTGTTATAAGAGAGGTTAATATATAGGATACGCAGTTATAATTCTTCCTTCCCTCACCTCTCCTATTTGTCTTTATCATTAAATACATAATTACAAAAAAAGGATGGACTAAAAGGACCATCTTATTCCACTAACCTGCCCGTTAGCTTAATGAGTTTTTGCACCAATTGTTCAGTCATCTAAGCCTTTATTTTCATCTTCTTTTGGATTTTTATGATCTAAATATCCTTTTATCGCTATAACTAGATTGAGAACACCTGTAATTATTATATTAATGTTTACAAGTAGTTGAGCGGGAGTAAAGGTTGCTGGTGTACCGTTACCAATAGGTCCTGTTTTCGGCTGGCTCGCATCCCAATAGACGTATAGTATCCCAATTAACGGTACTAGTATCGCTAAACAACTGGCTACGATATAACCAACATACTTATTCATTCCAATCTCCCCCTAAAAGTCGTTCATCGAAAATTGGTTTTAATACGATGTAAATATTTGAAAGTTCCAATTTTGGATAATTGTTCAACTATCCTGCCCGTTAGCTTAATGGTTGAGGAGCTGATTCATTGCAAAAATAGCCTGCTTGAACGGTATACAAGTTCAGGCAGGCTATTTTTTGTGTCACAACATATTTAAAACTCTGTTTAATATACGTTCTGATCGCATTCCAAGTCAATTAATAAAACTATGTGAGCTAGTTATTTAACTAACAATCCAGCACCCGTTGTAGGGTTTTTCGGCTTGCGGTGGAAGAGACGATCGAGACCTTTGTGCATTAGCGGAAGGACGAAACGGTCTAGTCCGATGCGGCCTGCATTGGTTCCGGCAAAGATGACAATCAATCCAAGAAGCAAAAGCCAAGGGTTAGTGCTTACAGTTCCAGCGAACATAAACATGAAGTTCATTAAAGCTCCGAAGAAAGCGGCAGTGACAGTCAATGTTCCAAGGATGAGTCCAAGTCCTACAAAGAATTCCCCCAATGGAATGGCGAAGTTGATGATCTTAACGTTCGGCAATGCAAAGTTTTCTATAAAAGCAGTGTAGGTCGGGTAAACCGCCCCGCCTGTAGCTTTATCGATTATCGGGTTGTTAACAGCTGCATTGAGGAAACCCGTTGCGTCAAAAGGCTTTGCGCCCGTAAGCTTATGCCATCCAGCGGTTAACCATGCATACCCAGCTATGAAACGGACGATAGTGACTAGTACAGCAGCGATTTTATGCTCTCTCCAAAATTTTAGCATGATACTCACTCCCACTCTTCATTGTTAGTTTTGAATACTTGGATGTTAAAAAGTTGACTTAGAGTTGTTAGCTTATCTGCAGACTCTCCGACATTTGAGATCGTGTTATATTCATCGGGATCACCGTCCTCGTTTAGTTTCTAGCTGCTGATAAGCTTGTTGTATTTGATGTCTTTATTATAAAACATAAAACGAATAGGATTTGTGAATTAAATCACAATGATGTGGCTAAGAGGTGACTACTTTGTGAATTGATTCACTTACTTTGCTTTGTCTCAACAAACGCTGACAAAAACCCGAAAACAGAGAGTTATTAGTCCTTGATCGTATATCATCGCCATCCCCTAAAATAAAACACCACTTCCGAAGAAGTAGTGTAGGATACTGTTTGATGATCTGTTACTGTCCTATGGGATAGACCGAGTCACGATAAATTAACTTGCACGGAAGCGATTCAAATGACGAGACGTGATCTTCAAGCAGCATATGGACGGCTCGTTTCCCCATATCCTTAAAGGGTTGAACCACACTGCTAAGCGGTATACGAAGATGAGGTGAGGAAGGCACCTCTCCCATTACAAAGAGAGACAAATCCTCCGGGATATTCACCCCATTCTCCAAAGCCCATCCCAGTACGGAGAGAGCCGACATGTAGTCTGCTGCAAAAACGGCTGTACATTCGGGATGTTTTTTCATCCAGCTTCCGAGTACATTAACAATATCCTTCTGGCGTTCCGGTCGGTAAACCATCCAATCCGGTTGCGCCATCAACCCGTATTCCGCCAAAGCATCCGTGTACCCTCTTACTTTAAGATAATAATTCGATAGATCTCGCTGTAGCCCGAACAAAAGGATCTGCCGATGGCCATGTTCAAGCAAATGGCTAATCGCCTCATGGGTGCCTTCTCGCGTGTCGGAGTTGACCCACTTGGCTTCCGGAAAAGTAAACTCGGATCCTAGCACAACAAAACGGTCCCCGCGCTCAAGCGCTTCCGTCAAAAAAGGATAATCGGATAGTGCCGGTGTAATGACAATCCATTCATCCAGGCGTTCAAATCTCCTGCTGTCATTCAAATCGATAAACTGAACCGAGTATCCTTCTCTCCCAGCCGCTGAACGGATTCCTTCCATCATGGCTTGCACGGAATAGTAGACGCTTCCTTTGACATTGCAGAGAAGAACTGAAATGGTACGAGGTTGGATGTTCTCTTCGACGGGAGAAGAGCTTACAAATGTCCCTTTTCCTTTCTCCGCGTACAACTTCCCTTCCAAAATCAACTCTTGGATCGCGCGGTTCACGGTAGCCCAGCTGCAGCCGAATTTCTCGGTGAGCGCCCAACGGCCAGGAAGCAGATCATTCGGGAGAAGCTGCTTTGTTCGGATTTGCCGGGCTATTTCCCGCTTGATTGAAAGATATTGTGGAACATTATCCCTCATAGGTTCCTCCCTTGAGTACAATTACGCTTCCAGACTACATCAGGTTGTACTCATTCAAATCCTCCTGCTTCGGGTTTTTCTATAGAAAAATAACAACATAGCGGCTATCACCAGTTCCCCTAAAATCATAAGCGCTTCTGAAGTCGAAAACTGCAGTCCACCGATCGGAAGAATTGCTACTTGAGAAAATAACAGCAGAAAAATCAGAACCGCATTTATCAGCATGAACTTGTTCCACATTTGTCCTTGAATCCCGCTTTTGTACAACTTGAATTGAATGAAAAATACGCTTGTCAGCCATAGCAAGCCAAATGAGAGAAAAGCAAAGGTCTGAATAGCATCCCACGACCAGGTACTGATCGCGCTTATAATCAAGAGTTGGGCGACCAGCGTGCGTAGTGACAGCCATAGGGCTAAACCAATCAGAGACGGCAATATGGTTAAGATCCAAGATAAGAGCATGGCGTGCGCTTTACGCCGTTCTTTCTCGATAATTGAATCCATATTCGACTATTCCCCCACCTGTACTTTCGCTTTTTCCAGCTTGGACAGCAGCAAAGCACGGGTTTCTTCACTGTCGACCAGCCTGGTTTTACGAACATATTCCATTAATTTATTTAATTTCTTCTTAATACGTACAGAGTCCCTTCCCCCGTTCAACCATTCTTCCGGCAGGTTACTCGTTTCTGTGATGTGTTCAAGAATCCGATGCTTCCTCCCGACCGTGTAGTCGACTAAGATCCGAATCATCCATACGGTTCCCAAAATGAAAGCAATCATTGCAATCAAGTATAAGAGAATAGCACCGACAATTGGAGTCATGATTTCACTACTCCCTGAAGCGCCAACTCATCGGCTAGGTGACAGGCGACAAAATGATCCGGTCCGACCTCTCTCCATTCCGGTTTTTCCTTCCTGCATACATCCTGAGCATACTGGCAGCGAGGATGGAAGTAACACCCTGACGGCGGATTGGACGGGTTAGCGACTTCGCCGGACAATACGATACGCGTAGATTTCTTACGCGGATCCGGAATCGGCTTAGCCGATAGCAGTGCTTCCGTATAAGGATGCTTGGGCTGTTTAAACATATCGTCTGTTTTCGCGGTTTCGACCATGCGTCCAACATACATGACGCCTACACGATCCGATATATGTTGAATGACGCCTAAATCATGGGATATAAACAAATAACTGAGGCTTAGCCGCTTCTGCAAATCTCGAAGTAGATTCAGAATCTGGGCCTGTACCGATACATCGAGCGCGCTAACGGCCTCATCACATACGATAAACCTGGGATTAGTTGCTAGTGCACGGGCAATACCAATCCGTTGCCGCTGTCCTCCGCTGAATGCGTGAGGGTATCTTTCCAGGTGCCTGCTGCTTAAGCCAACCATCTCCACAAGTTCCTTGACGCGCTCCCTAAGCTCTTCCCCTTTAGCCATACCATTACAGACTAGCGGTTCGCCGACGATATTCTCAACCGTCATTCGGGGATTCAGAGATGAATACGGATCTTGGAAGATCAACTGAATATCTCTGCGAAACCTCCTAAGCTCTTTGGAATCGAGACCATTCAAATCCTTCATTTTCCCGTCCCGATCTCGAAAAAGAGTAACACCCTCAGACGGCTCGATCGCACGCAGTACACAACGTCCAAGCGTTGTTTTACCGCATCCCGATTCACCAACAAGACCAAAGGTTTCACCTTCCCGAATGTAGAAATTCACGTCGTCAACCGCTTTTACAAAACCTACCGTCCGCTGTAGAAATCCTTTTTTGATCATAAAATATTTCTTCAGGGATTGGACATTCAGGATCTCTTCGCTAATGCTCATTACCGACACCCCCGGGGTTTTGTTCTTCTGCAAACAGACATCTCACGTAATGGTTTTCGCTCACCATGAATAGAGGGATGTCCGTCACATTGCACACACCTTCCTCCGCTCTTGGACACCGGGAATAAAATCCGCAGCCTTCCGGAAGGTTCATCGGAAAAGGTACGCTTCCTTCAATGGATTCCAAACGTTTGTTTCTGCTGGAAACGGAAGGAATAGAGTTTAACAAAGCTTTCGTATAGGGGTGCCTTGCGCCGTAGAAAAGTGTATCCACATCGGTGTATTCTACGACTTTACCTAAATACATTACAGCGACATCATCGGACATCTCTGCGATTACACCCAAATCATGGGTAATAAAGATGACGGATGTCCCCGTATTTTCCTTCAGCTCGTTAATTAGTTGCAGTACCTGAGCCTGAACGGTCACGTCGAGTGCCGTTGTCGGTTCGTCTGCAATGAGTATATTCGGATGGGATGCTAGAGCCATGGCGATCATCGCCCGTTGTCTCATCCCGCCGGATAGTTGATGCGGATATTCGTTCATCCGCTGCACAGGATTGGACATGCCGACGCTCTGAAGCGTATCAAGCGCTATGTTTCTTGCCTCCGTTTCATCTTTTGTCCGATGGAGAAGAACGGCCTCAATGATCTGATTACCGACCGTATGAATAGGCGAGAACGCTTTCATTGGTTCTTGGAAGATCATCGCGATCTCTCCGCCTCGGATACTTCGGATTTCTTTTCCTTTATCATCCAGCTTAACTAAGTCGACCGTCTCCGAATTCTCCGCGCTATCCCGCTTTAACAGGATCTGGCCCTCCACTGTTCCAGGATGCGGCACGATGCGGAGCAGCGCCTGAGAAGTAACGCTTTTGCCGCATCCGCTCTCTCCGACGATGCCCAGCGTTTTCCCTTTTCGAATCGTGAGGTTCACGCCGTCTACTGATTTTAGCTGTCCTTCATTTAGATGAAAATGTACCTTTAAGTCTTTAACCTCCAAAATAACGTCCGAGTTTGCAGCGTCAGCGCCGGCGAATTGTTTTTTTACATCCACACTCATGGATAGCCCTCCTTATTTGTAGGGGTCGGCTGCATCGCGAAGGCCGTCTCCAAGAAAGTTGAACATCAGCACAGTCAATATGATAAGTGCAGTAGGCCATAACAACCAAGGATGGTAAGCTAGCGTCTCCAGATTTTGCGCATCCTGGAGAAGGACGCCCCAACTGACCACCGGCGGCATCAGTCCGATTCCAAGAAAGCTGAGCGCGGTTTCACCGAGTATGGTAGCCGGAATTGATAACGTTACACTGACAATGATATAGCTGGCAAAGGAAGGCAGAAGGTGTTTGGTCACAATCCGCATGTCACTCGCTCCTGCCAAACGAGCCGCCATCGTAAAGTCTTCTTCTCGTAAGGATAAGATTTTCCCCCTTACGACCCTAGCAAGTCCCGTCCATCCGATAATTGAGAAAATGATGATCATGCCAAAATAAATCTCCAGTGCTGACCAGTTTCGCGGCATTGCCGCAGCTAAGGCCATCCATAACGGGATGGTGGGGATACAGATCAACAGATCAATTGTACGCTGTATGACGGTATCCGTAAGGCCTCCAAGATAGCCGGAGAGGCCTCCGAGCAATAATCCTAATACCAGAGTCAAGACAATTCCAAGAATACCGAAAGCCAGAGATATCCTTCCTCCATAAAGCATTCGTGTCAGGAGGTCACGGCCGAGATCATCGGTTCCCGCTAGAAACATCGGGGCATTAGGATCTTTGGTCCCGAATAGATGAATGTCTGAATTAAATAAACCCCACATTTTATATTCCGGGCCTTTTACGAGAAAATAAATATAAAGCGGCTTGGATTTATCCTCCTGGAAAGTACGGCGAAACGTTTTTTGATCCATCGTCATTTTCATGTCGTATACGAAGGGACGGAGGCTGAATCCCGTTTCCTTGCTGTAAAAGTGAATGCCCTGTGGCGGCGCATTCTTGTATTCGGAGAATCGTTCTAGCGGAACCTTCGGTGACAAAAACTCACAGAAGATGGCGGTCAGATACAAGAGAATCAGCACGATCGCCGCAAACATGGCCAGCTTATGTTTCTTGAATTTCCACCACATAAGCTGCCATTGTGAGGCAACTTCGAAAGCTTCCATCTTCTCAGGCTTCTTCGTTTTTTTTGATCTAAACCGGTACGATTTCCATTTTTCAAGAACTGTATTCAATCCGCAACCCCCCCAAAACGAATCCGCGGGTCAAGCCACGCAAGTAAAATGTCGGACAGCAGCGTTCCGAGAACAGTCAGTACACTAAGAATAAGCAGAAAGCTTCCGGCTAGATACATATCTTGGAACATCAGTGCACGCAAGAGGATTGGCCCCGTCGTCGGGGTATTCAGAACGATCGATACGATCGCTTCACCCGAAATGAGTGCGGGCAGCGTCCAGCCGATCGTGCTGATCAATGGATTTATCGCCATCCGAACCGGGTACTTATACAGCAGCTTCCCTTCTTCGACCCCTTTGGCACGCGCCGTTATGACATACTGCTTCGATAGTTCGTCAAGCAGCATGCCGCGCATGACCCGGATGAGTCCCGCAGTACCAGACATGCCGATCAGGACGACGGGTAGAACAAGTCTGGGAAGCATGTTGAGCACTTTATCCATGCTCCAAGGGGCATCCACGTATTCCGGTGAGAATAGTCCCGTTACCGACACACCTGTATTGACAAATACGACATACAGGATAAGCAAGGCAATCAGGAAACCTGGAACCGCGAGTCCGATGAAGCCTATGAAAGTAAACACATAATCCAGTATCGAGTACTGGTGAGTGGCAGAATAAATCCCGATCGGAATTGCAACAATCCAAACGAAAATTAATGAAATGACTGAAATGACCATTGTCAGCATAAGCCGATCACCAAGCACTTCGGACACGGGTTGGTTCCATTGGAAAGACCGACCCAGATCCCCCTCGAGCAGCATGTTCTTCATCCAGACTAGATACTGCATAATAAAAGGCTGGTCCAGTCCGTACTGTTTCTGTAGATTTAGAATGGTGCCTTCATCCACGGCCGTACCTGACAACTCCAACTGCTGAATATAGGTTTCAAGAAAATCTCCAGGAGGCAGTTGGATAATGAAAAAGACAATAATGCTGATCGCGATGAGCAGCGGAATCAACTGCAGCACACGGTTGCCTATGTAGTTGAGCATTGTTTTCCTCCTTTAGTAGTTATCAGGCTGCGAAGAGAGTAAGCCCAGGCGACTGACGCTTCCTCAGTGTCTGGGCTTTATGGACTCGTTTCCTTATTCGGCGTAGAAGAACTGTTCGCCACTGAAGTTGGCTGCGATCGCGAATGCTTGTTCATTCGGGATGTTTTTCAGCTTACTATTCACGATCAGCGGCTGCTTCACATTCTCAATGTGAATGAAATAATAATACTTCTCGCCCATAACCTTCTTCAGTTCCTCGAACGTCGCTCTCGCGTCTTCGGGTTTGCTGATAGACGATTTATCAATCATATTGAAAAATTCACTTGCTTCATCCGACGGCTTAACGCCTTTTTTGCCTCCCGACGTATGGTACAGATCCCATGCGGGAGCCCATATGCTCTGACCCCAATCGCCATAATACCAGAGCGGGGTTGTAGTCCAGATCATCGTAGCCTTCAATTCATTTGCTTCACGGCGTTTACCCCAAAGCGCCTGGTCGATCGTTTTCATCTGAACATCAAGCCCGAGTTGCTTCCACATCTCTACGATTAATTCCGTCAGCGGTACAATATCGGGCGCCTGAGCCCCGACTTCAAACGGAATCGTAAACTTCTTGCCATCCGGTCCTTGCCGAAAGCCGTCCGGCCCTTTCTTCATTCCCATCTCATCCAACAACTTATTGGCTTCTTCAATGTTATAAGTCGGGTCTTCAATTTTAGAAGGCTCCGCAAATCCGAAGTAAATGGTATCAATAACCTCATCACGGTCAATCGCCATGTTCAGAGCTTTGCGAAAACGAACGTCCTGCACAACCTTTTGCCAATTCGTGTCTTTATGCGATAAATTTAGGTGTATGTCGCTTGGCGTTACGTGCATGTTCGACAGCAGTGCCGAGTACCCATTCTTCTCGTTTTCCTTGTACAGAGGCATCTTTACTAGAGCAGCTGATTCACGCAAAAAATCGACTTCGCCGGCAATGGTTTTGAGCGTGACCATTTCGATGTCCTGCACGAGCGTGCTTTGAATCGTGTCGATGTACGGAAGCTGATTGCCTGCCGGATCCACTTTAAAGTAATAAGGGTTCCGTTCGAACGTAGCGTTCGTTTTCGTTTTCTTCACGAACATCCAAGGATACAGCACCGGGTACCCAACGGCTTTCGAATTAGTCAGTTCCCAGTTCGTAATATCTTTATCATTGAAGAGGTTTACCCACTCGCCTTTCTGGAAGCCTAACTTTTTGATTTCCGGCTCCAAGGCAGCCAAATCAGTATATTTAGTGTGGAACTGCTTCAGATAATGCGACGGTCGAATCAGTTCGGTGTAACCCCTCCAGCCCTGAATCGTAAGACGGATTAGCAATCCACCATATGGCTGGTCAAAAGAGATCTTGAAGGTATACTCGTCAACGAGTTCAAATTTCATAGGCGTCCCAGAAGTACTTCCACCCGATTTAAGCCAACCTGGGAAAATCGGAGTAAGCTCCTTGTTGAACAAAATGTCTTCAACGGTAAACCGGACATCCTCCGTCGTTACCGGCTCGCCGTCCGACCACTTCAAGCCTTTACGCATGAAGAAGGTGAATGTCTTCTCATCCTCACTCATCTCGTAGCCCTTCAGTACATTCCCTGTAATTTCTTCGCCCAAAATACCAGGAGTGTTCAGCAGCGGCTCATTGTTCATGACGAACACATCCGCATCCCAATCCACAGCGGACGTTACGGTCCGAAGCGTGCCGCCGTATTTGCCGATTTCGTATTTGAGTTGAGAAGCCGGCATTTCATTTGTGATTTTATAGTCTTCAGGCAGCCTTTCTTTAACCGGCTGAAGCGACTTAGAATCTAATAGGGGAGACTGTTTGAAATCTGTAATTATCGCTGGTACTGCGGCATTATCCCCGGTACCGCCTGCACCTGCCTCGTCAACCTGTTCTCCCTTGCCTGCGGCAGGTTCGGTTTCTGCCTTATTATTATTTTCGTTCACTGGACCTCTGGACGATTCCGCACCTCCGCCGCTGAGGCATCCGCTTAACACCGTTGTTAAAGTAAGCATCGTGATGAAAAGCAATGACACCCCTTTAATCATTTTCCTTTTCATAGACATCCTCCTTTTTATGATAAACTTTAGGCGATTCCCTCCTCGTCAATACCGTAAGCGCTTACAAACTAAAGTGAAAGTTTATAAGCTTATATAGATATGTATATATTTGACCGAGTGGGAATTTGGATCGGGCACCTCCATTCATGCTTATTTAACATGACGGTTACACTTCTGGATCGTAACGAATATGATTTTAGTTACGCCTTTATCATACAAAAGGAATGTCCTAGCGTATTTACAAAAACAGTAGATAATTTTACACTTTTTCTAGTTTTTGATCGGGGAGCTGCCTGAATTCGCTCGGTGTAAGTCCAGTTTCTTTTTTGAAGTTGTTGCTAAAATAATGAATGCTCGCATATCCCAAGCTCTCGGCGATCGAATCTATCGGATCCCCTTGCAGAAGCGCCTGCTTCGCTTGTTTTATTCGCTCGTCTATCAGATATTGCTTAGGATTTTTGCCGACTTCGCGATAGAAAAGCCACGTAAAATAACTAGGATGGTATCCGCATAGCTTAGCCAGTTCCGTCACGGACCATAATTTTGCCGATTGCTCTCGCATGATAGCCAGTGCAGGCTCGATTTTGCTGACGGGCTCCTCGGGTGCCCGATTCCCCAGATGTCTGACAATAACCGTAATCAGCTCCATCAGCAGAGCCCTCAGTACAAACGGGTAGCCAACATACTCGTTTTGATATTCCTTCACGATTCTCATCATTAATGTTTCCACTCCGGCAATGGAAAAATGATGTGGAATTGTAATATCACCGCAGCCGGAAACTGTTAGCTTACAGGAATCGGCTTTCTCCCTTATCTCTTCCGGGGACACGTATCGGATCAGATAATCGGGGTGAACCGGTTCCAGGGAGGATTCATTCCATGAAAAATGTAAACTGAAAAATTCAGTCGGACGGATCACTGAGAGGACATGAGGGGTTTTTGACCCGTAAAAGACACATTCCCCAGGCAGGATTCGATAGCGATCCGGGCCCAGCTGAAGCAGAGCTTCCCCAGATATGACACAGAAAAATTGCGAATCCGGAATTACACGCGGCCCCCATCGCTCACCAGGCTCGGAATACGAGCGGCTTGCAAAATTAACAGTAGGGGTAAGACCACTTAAAGTTCCAATGTGCATAAATATATCTCCTCCCACGCTTCGCAAAAATATTGAAGTTGTGTATTTCTCTGGTAACCATCCGATGCATGATTACGTGACCGTGAAACCCGGAGAATATCACTTCACACTCCTTTCATTGACATGGGCAAATCCCAGAATCCCTACACCAATCAGTAAATTCATCAAAACTCCTCCGCCTGCATATTGTTCAAACCTTTACAGGAAACGTTTCCTGATTTCATCTTAATCAACATACCGACAGGTTTCATGGCTGATCTTGACAATAACCATTTCGATCCAGACCAATTCGACCACTAGAGGCTCCCAGATGCACATAATCCCGAAATAAAAAAAACGCCGGGTTTCAATTGCCCCCGGCGCAAGACGAATCTATTCTTTTGGTAGATTTCCCGTCACAGCGTATCTCTCATTCCTGCTCCTGTGACGCTTCCTTGATGACCGGCATCCCGGCTTCAACCAAACGTTTGTTACGAATGAAGAAAATGGACAGTATCACTATAAACACCCCTGTTACAACAAGCAGCCATTCAATCTCGATTACATCCGAAAGCGGACCGAATATCAGCATTCCGATTGGCATCATGGAAGTTGATATCATACCGAATACGCCGAATATGCGTCCCAAGTAATCCGGATCTACCTTCTCCTGCAGCATGACGGTCGTTGGTGTATTAAAGATTGGTATTGCAACGCCGAATACAGCCATCATAGCCAGATAGATCCAAAATACAGGTACAATACCCAAAGCTAACGTACAAACGCCCATAATCAATCCAGCGAAAGTCATCGTATATACTTTGTTGCGGAAGCCGCCCCATGATGCAATAATTGCTCCGCCAGCCATCATACCGATAGAGAAAGCAATTTCAATGGCTGTCAATCGCCAATAATCATCTCCAAAGCTGCGAGTCACTTGCAACGGTGTTAAAAATGCAGCCGGCGCCATCAATACAAAGAAAAAGGCGAAAAAAATAAAAAAGGCTTTGAGAAAGCTGTGATTTTTAATGTAGCTCAAGCCCTGTTTAAAATCATCCAAATAGCTAGTCGTTTGCTTATCAGTTGCTTTTTTGTGCAAAGGTATTTTCAAAAAGGTAAACAACGTAAAGATCGCTATCGCCGCTGTGATAACATCGATAAAGAAAATGACTTCGATCGTTGCCATTGTGAGCAACGTCGCGCTTACGATAGGTGCAACAAACATCATGAGCGCTTGAAGACTCCCGTTTATTCCATTTACTTTCGTAAGCTTATCCTCTGGTACGATTTGAGGTAATATTGCCCCAACTGCAGGCGTTTGAATGCCCGCTCCGAGCGCACGAACAGCAGCGATGGCAAACAACAACCAAATCTCATCATAGCCCAGCAAAAATGTAATGGCCAGAACCAGTGTGACAAAGGCAATCATCGCATCTGCAATTATAATAAGATATTTTCGGTTGAATCGGTCCGCCCACACACCTGCAAATGGGGATAACAGAAAGGTAGGAATGAATCCGCAAACAATAAATAGCGTCATCATCATACCCGATTTTGTTGTGAGCGTAACGTACCACATAATCGCATATTGAACTAATGCAGAACCAAATAACGAAAAGGTTTGACTACTTAGAAAGATAATAATATCTCGTTTCCAATGTTTTTTATTATGGTCCTCGGTTTGTGTCATTATCTTGATCTTACTCCCTTCTTCCCTGAATTAGTTCATAGACTACTTGTAATTTGTCTTGTTTGGTGATTTTTCCTTGTTTTTAACTAAGGCATTCAACTTTTTTAAATACGCATTCTCCATACGCAAACGTTCAACCTCTGCTTGTAAGGCCTCTACAGAACCTTCTACTGGCGTTTGATTCTTTTGTTCTTTTGGACCTTTCTTCATGGATGAGCACCCCTTTTTCTTTAGTTGTAGGGCATCTACTAAATCTAAGCCTCTTTTCCAGCTTAAAATGGTACTATGACTCGCGATATTAAATACCGCAGCCGCTTCTCTAACCGACGTCCCATGTTCGTTCAAGTGATTAAGTACATCTAGTTTATCTTGTACGGAATATGATGTATATGTATTTATTCATCTGTACTGAACCTGGTCATAGAAAAACTGCACCTCCAATTGTTATATGGTGTCTAACAATTGGGGTGCAGTTCACCTTTAAAATAAAAATTTAACCAACAATAAATATATCCATACTAACCCTGAAAATATTATTCCCATCTTTTCGATTCTTGATTTATACTTTTTCTTAATCAATATGTAAATAATTAAAATCGGCCATATAATTAAAAGAATATATAAAATCGTCTTAAGTACCATATTCTATCACCTCAAAGTCATCTAACTATTATAGTTATACTTCTTTCAGTTCTTACTCCTCGACAGTAGCAACTGGGTTCTCCGGTCTGGAACTCCAATCGCTCCAGTTGTCCGTTATGCCGTGAAAATGGTTTTAGATCAGGAGCCTTGGGCGTGTACAGAGCTTTGTGATCCGCCAACTTCATTGTATCCTCGCCCACGATGATCGAGAGTTGTTGTTCCCGCAGCAGCCAAGCTAGCCAACCTATCAGAAAGCTTAGGCACTTTTATCCCCACCACTGCCATCAAAAAATAATTAAAAAGAGACCGCCCCTTTAGTATACAGTAAATGCTTTAAGGGGCGGTCTTTTTCCATTTTTTAGAGAAAACTTTGTCATCGCACTTCCCTGTTCTCTTCTCGGTATTCCCGTGGTGATAGTCCAATTAATTTGCGGAATAGCTTCGAAAAATAATGCAAAGATGAAAAACCATGCTTATCTGCGATCTCAGTAATGCTCAGATCCGTAAACAGGAGATCGTCCTTCACCCGATTGATTCTGAATTGGATGACATACTGTGTAGGTGGCAATCCAGTTGCCTGTTTGAACAAATCAAAAAAGTAACCACGGCTTATGCGTAGCTCTCTGTAATATACTTCCAAAGGCTGCAGATTGCCTTGTATCAAGTCCTGATCCAATCGCTCGAGCAACTTGGACATGCGAAGATTGGGGATATGCTCCTCTTTCAGCGCAAATGTGAGGTAAAACTCGATAAACTGCTGGAAATTGCTCTGTACCTTTAAGCTGCGTACGAACGTCCGATCGTTTGTATATTTATTTTCGGTATAAAACTTTTCAAAGTAATCTATCCACAAGCGCAGCTTCTCGACATTCATATGCTCGGGTAAAGAAAAGGGAAAAGTTGGTCCGATTAAAGCAGGATCAAGAGTAGATTCATCATAACAGATCCTGCTAGGATCGATGAACTCGACCCGACGATCTATGTATGACCAGTCGAAATAACAGCAGACGTGGACCATCGGATCCTCTTTGTCGGCAACCCAATGATGGGGCTGCCCTGCTGGTATGTACACGAGAGAGCCGACTGTTGCTTCATAAGTACGACCACACGTGTGAATGACACCTTTTCCCTCACTGATCAAATAGAGTGAGGAGGCATAACAGATCCGATTGTTAGCAGACTGTCCCTTGGAGAATGGGTACCTGGTTGCATAGTACACGTAAGGATGTAAGTCGGCGAAATCCATAGACGATCACCACCTTGTTCGAAAATCTAATAATTGATATGACGATTGTACAAATAATTGACGATTTTGCAAATACAAAAAAAGCCGCATACTGTAACATTTCTAAGTAAGAACATAGATTTCCAAGGAGGTACTACCATGATAGAAAGTAACTATTTGTTGACTGATGAGCAAATGATGCAATTTATTACGAAAGGCTATCTTGTACTTCAGAACGATATTCCTGAGCAGCTTCATCAGAGCATCATGAACCAAGTCAATCACGTTATGCATAATGAGGGCAATCCTGGAAACAACATACTACCCCGTGTACCGGACATACAGCAGCTTTTCGATACACCTACCGTCAAGGGAGCCTTAAGCAGTGTACTAGGTTCTGATTATTACATGCATCCACATCGCCACTGCCATTACAACCAACCGGGTAATGCGACGCCAGGTGGCGGGCAATGGCATAAAGACGGCTATTGGTCTTCCATGCGCAGCCATCGACCTTGGTGGGCGATGATCTTCTATTACACCCACGATATTACCGAAGATTTAGGACCTACTGCAATCATGCCGGGCACCCAATACTACGAAAAATTTCTCGGCGACCGCGGTGAGACACTGCTCCCCACAGGGAAAGCAGGCACTATGGTGCTCGTGCATTTCGACTTGTGGCATAGAGCATCGCTTAATGTATCCGAATTAGATCGTTATATGCTTAAGTTTCAATTTCTCAGATTGAGCGCACCGGAGATTCCGACCTGGAATCATCAGAGCAGTGAGATGATTGTGCCGGAAGGAACGCCAGCAATCCACATGAATTTATGGCAAGACGTATGGGATTGGCTCCGCGGTGAACAATCGGCAAAGCAAGCTGACACAATAAGTGAAGAGCGATTGTTGGCATTACGGCAAGAGCTTGAGTCAGAGGAGGAAATCACCTCTTTGAATGCAGCCTATGCGCTTGGACAACTTGGTACACAAGGGATCGATGAGCTAATCGGGCAAATCATTAGCGGATCGAACCTGACGGCAGGACGGGCTGCATATGGATTGCAAGGTGCTGGCATCGAGGCAATTCCCGAGCTTCTTCGTGTTACGAAGCATGAGGATGAGAAGCGCAGGGCGTTGGCGATTTTTGTACTCGGGATGATCGGATCATCCGAGGGTGAAGTGGTTTCCTCACTTATCTCAAGCTTACAGGATGAGAGTGAATGGGTTCGTCGAAATGCCGTTGAATCATTAGGCATGATCAAGCATACTGGTGAACAGGCAGCTTCGGCATTAGCAAATGTATTGAAGGATTCTCTAAAATGCGAAACTAACGATGCTTCACAAGCAAATAAGACGGTGAATTACGTAGCATCTCAGACCTACATTACCAATAAAATCGGATATACGGCAGCGCTCTCCCTGCTTCGCATAGGTAAATCAGGCAATGTACAAGAAATTGCCCGATCCTTGGAGCAAGCGCTTTACAGCAATGACCGTTACGTCAAAGCTTATGCAGCGGAAGCACTCACCCATCTGCGAACGGAAGAAGCGGTTGATATCTTGATCCGTTTTTATCGCTCATCCCGCTGGTGCCCGGATACGAGTAAAGTCAGTACCTTCTAGAACTCCCCCTTACTAACGATAAGCAAGCGTAATCGAAAAGGAGCCAACCCATAAGGTTGACTCCTTTTCGATTTACGTGTTTCTCCCATGACACACCTCATCCTTTTTTATGATTATTATAAAGGGTGTTCCTTAGTCTAACTCCCAAACTGGTGCAATAAGCACATATGCGTGCTTACAGAAGAGTAATATTGGTTACTTTGAGGCTGTAAGAGCAAATATGCGCTTACAGCCATTTTTCGAGGTATCGCACACGCCGAATTGGTGCAATAAGCACATATGCGTGCTTACAGAAGAGTAATATTGGTTACTTTGAGGTTGTAAGAGCAAATATGCGCTTACAGCCATTTTCGAGGTGTCGCATACGCCAAACTGGTGCAATAAGCACATATGCGTGCTTACAGAAGAGTAATATTGGTTACTTTGAGGCTGTAAGAGCAAATATGCGCTTACAGCCATTTTTCGAGGTATCGTATACGCCGAATTGGTGCAATAAGCACATATGCGTGCTTACAGAAGAGTAACATTGGTTACTTTGAGGCTGTAAGAGCAAATACGTGCTTACAGCGATTTTTCGAGGTATCGCATACGCCAAACTGGTGCAATAAGCACATATGTGTGCTTACAGAAGGGTAACATTGGTTACTTTGAGGTTGTAAGAGCAAATATGCGCTTACAGCCATTTTTCGAGGTATCGCATACGCCAAACTGGTGCAATAAGCACATATGCGTGCTTACAGATGAGTAATATTGGTTACTTTGAGGTTGTAAAAGCAAATATGCGCTTACAGCCATATTTCGGAGTAGCGAATACGCCAAACTGGTGCAATAAGCACATATGTGTGCTTACGGAAGAGTAACCTAGGTTACTTTGAGGTTGTAAGAGCAAATACGTGCTTACAGCGATTTTTCGAGGTATCGCATAGTCTTCCCTCCAAAATAAATAGCCCGAAACCGGGCTATCTTGATTTACAGTATGCTTAGTCTCAAACGTGTTCAATCCCAGATATCAGAAAAGGAATGGCCGACTTAATAAATTCTTCCGGCGATAATTCCTTACGACTTCTCCGCCACTCCACAGAAGCTCCATAAACTCCCCAACTTAAAATGACAGCTGTAATTTTTAGAGATTCATCCTCTTCTGTTCTATGTTGTTTTCGCAACATTCCATTGAAAATGATTTCAAGCTGTTCCCTAATAATACGGGCTATGGTCTCATCGTATCCTCTATGACACCGACTGGATAACGCTCTTTGAAAATCCGTTATGGCCACGAAGATATCAATGATCGATGCTTCATTTAGTTCGCTTTTCTCGAAGTCTATGGAATTCAAATTAATCAATAAAACTTCCGATAATACCTTGTCTAACAAGTCATATATATCTTCAAAGTGATAATAGAACGTTGCACGATTAATATTAGCCTCTGTTGTAATATCCTTAACGGTAATATCCTTGAATTCTTTTTTCCCTGAAAGTTCAATAAAAGAGTCCATGATTAACTTACGAGTTCTTAAAATTCGGGGATCTGTCTTTGACTGAGTCATCTCATGTCCTCCCTCCAACTTTTTTAACAATTGTATCAATGTGTTGCATAAACGACAAATCGAATGATCTGTTGGTGTTCCGATTGATTGATTATGGTTAGAATTTGATTGTAAAACATAGCGATGATTCTAGTAACGCTTGTTTATGATACTTCAAGGAGGCAACAATCATGGTAAATGAGGATAAACGAATGGCGAACGATAATCATATGATTTGTGATTTAGAAACAGGTGTATGTGGAGTAGCTGGGGAGGAAGAAATAGAGATTATCGATTTTAATCAACCCCAAAAATCCATTGAAGTTTATTATGTAACGGATCCAATTTGCTCTCACTGCTGGGCGCTTGATCCTGTTCTTCGTCGTTTTAAAGAGCAGCATGGACATTATTTCAACTTTCATACGGTTATGGGTGGATTGCTGGAAAAATGGAGTGATGAGCCTGTCGACCCACGTAACGGAATCTCAGGACCTGCTGACGTCTTCGGCCACTGGAGAGAGGTTGGAGAATATTCGCGCATGCCGATTGACGGTTCACTGATGCTCGACAATCCGGTCCAATCCTCCTTCCCGCCTTCTCGTGTATTTAAAGTGATTCAAAAAAATTATAACGATGCATTAGCCTATAATTACTTAAGACGATCACGAGAAGCTCTGTTCGCATTTAATCGAAATATCGCCGATGAATCTATCATGATAGACATCGTAAATCAGCTTGGACTTGATGGAGAAGCTATTGTTCAAGATGCCGAACAACAAACCGGCCAACAATTATTGAATGAAGATTTTAGTCTCGCTAGAAGCCTTGGAGCTAGAGGTTTCCCGACGATCATTATGATCAACGAGGAAAATAAAGGATTGAAAATCGTAGGTAGTCGTCCGTTTGAGTCCTATGTTGAGGGCCTAAAGCAAATTCTAAATACGGATGAAATACAACCAAAGCAACAACCATCTCTTTCTAACCTGCTTGAAAAAGAAAAGCTATTATTTTCTAAAGAAATTGAAGTTATGTATGATATTGAAAAGTCGGAAATCAACGCTTTTGTTGAAAAAGAACTTTCACCAAGCAGTTATCAAGTGAAGGAGCTTCTAGGGGAATCCTATTTTACAACCACGAAATAATAATGGAGAAAGTCTTATTGACTCAGTCCTCAGTTCGACTGTTGTCTGACTGATGAAATTTCCAAAAACCATTTTAAACAATATGTTGATTTTTCGTTGACTTGCCCCAAACGATCTTCACTTGTTGATTCAATGCATACCTTTTTTTGAGAAAATAAAAATTGTATACCAGCTGTACGTTAACTCCGTGTTGACTTCGGGGAACAAAAAAACATCGCCAAGGCATAGAAGCTGCATGGCGATGTTTTCGTCAATAAAGTACGATTGTACGTCTTTCTGTTCTTACTCTTCTCCCGTCGCAACCGGATTCCCCTCATAAGAAATCCAATCACTCCAGCTCCCCGCATACAAGCGCACTTTCGTGAAGCCTGCTTCCTCTAGCGCAATGACATTTGGCGTGGCCGTGACGCCCGAGCCGCAATACACGATCAGATCACCGTTCTTGTCCAGATCATGGAACCGATCAGCTTGAGCAGCGACGTCCTTCCACGCGCCGGATTCCGTTAGACCGTCTTTCCAGAAACGGTTAATCGCGCCCGGAATGTGGCCTGCGACGCGGTCGATCGGCTCAACCTCGCCGCGGTAGCGAGGAGCTTCGCGCGAGTCGATGATCGTTACGCCCTCGCTGCCCAGCAGCTCCCTGACCTCATCCATTTCCACTAGCATACTGTGCTGCACCGTTGCAAGGTATGGCGCAGACTGCACCGCTTCCTTCTCGGTTGCTACCGCCAGCCCTTCTTTGGCCCAAGCCGAGAAGCCGTTGTCCAGCACATAGACCTGCTCATGCCCCATATACTTCAGCAGCCACCACAGCCTGGAAGCCATCGCTCCACCTTGATCGTCATAAGCGACCACAATCGAATCGTTGCTTATGCCAGCCCTGCCGAACGTCATCGTCATTTCAAAGATATCCGGAAGCGGATGGCGTCCGCCATGTTCCTCGACCTCGCCGGACAGATCCTTCTCCAGGTCCATATAAACAGCCCCCGGAATATGCGACTCCTCATACGCTCTGAGCCCTGCACCCGGATCATCCAAACGAAAACGGCAATCCGCGATGACTAGTTTCGGCTCACCCATTTTCTCCTTCAACCATTCCAACGACACGATGTTATTCATTCCGACTCGCCTCTTTCGTTCATTTATGTAATCCATTATGGAACCTTTAGCCTTAGATTGCTCCGTTAGCCTTCATATCTATAGTATATGGTGTGATTCCAATCTTCAATGGAGCGCTTCAGCTAATTATAAAACAAAGACCGAGAGTCTCTCCACTGAGGAGGCTCCCGGCCTGCTTTTCCTAATTCTAGATCACTTAGTTGCAATCGCAATCGTTCAGGTCGTCCTGTACCCTATCCCGCGTAAATGCAGCTGGCGGTTGTTATTATTTAATCATCTGAAATACTTGCTCGACATCTTTGTCACCACGGCCGGAAAGGTTAACAATAAGGATCTGATCCTGGCCCATCGTCGGCGCCAGCTTCTTCGCATATGCAATCGCGTGCGCGCTCTCCAGAGCAGGGATAATCCCTTCCGTACGGGACAGTTCTTGGAACGCTTCCAGCACTTCCTCATTGGTAACCGTCGCATATTCGGCGCGTCCCGTCACCTTCAAGTGGCTATGCTCCGGCCCGATACCCGGATAATCGAGCCCCGCGGCGATCGAATACGTCTTCCGCGGCTGACCTTCCTCGTCCAGCAGTACCAAACACTTGAAGCCATGAATCATGCCCGGAACGCCTTCCGTTAAGGTTGGGGCTTGATCGGGTTCAACGCCGATCAGGCGAACACTCGGCTCGTCAATGTAATGAGCGAATGCTCCAATCGCATTGCTGCCGCCGCCAGCACAGGCTACCACCGCATCTGGCAGTCGACCTTCCTTCTCCAAAATCTGCTGCTTCGACTCTTCGCTGATAACCGCCTGAAAATGCTTGACCATCGTCGGAAACGGATGCGGACCAACCGCGGAACCGAGTAAATAAAACGTATTTTTATAATTGCGAACCAGATCGCCCAGCGCTTCATCCACGGCATCCTTCAGTCGACCCTGACCTTTATCAACTGGCACGACAGTAGCACCAAGCAGTTCCATTCGGAACACATTGAGCGCCTGACGGCGCATATCTTCAGCTCCCATGTAGATGACGCATTCCATATTAAACATTGCGCAGGCAGTCGCAGTTGCGACTCCGTGCTGACCGGCACCTGTCTCAGCGATAATCCGCCTCGCGCCCATCCGCTTGGCGAGCAGAATCTGACCAATGGCGTTGTTGATCTTATGCGCCCCAGTATGATTCAAATCTTCACGCTTTAAGTATATTTTGGGTCCTCCCCATACTTTGGACAACCGCTCCGCATACGTCAGTGGGCTCTTGCGGCCAACATATTCACGCAGGTAATAGCTAAGCTCTTCCTGGAAGTCCGGATCGTCTCTGAACTTGTAAAATTGCTCGCTCAAATAGTTTAGAACTTCCTGCAATTCCGGTGGAACGAAGCTGCCTCCGAATTCCCCGAAGTACCCCTCTTGCTGCAACTGTTGGTCCATAAAGTAAGCGCCTCCATACAATAAAATGATAATCTATCAAAACTATATTACCATAAATCCCAGTTATATTTTATATACGATTACAAGATATCATTAACCGGGCGCAGACAAAAACTCCTCGAATCTACAAGATTCAAGGAGTTTCTTTGTTTATTGGGTTGTCGGTTCGCCCACTTTCCTCCTCGCCCACCGCAACCGAGTTCCCGCTATCAGAGCTCCAATCTCCGTTCGAGCATACGGTGCGATAGCGAAGGACGGCCCGGTTATTACTGCACTTTGGAGGTAGAGAGCCGCGAATGCAGGAAACCGGTCAAGATGTCATCCAATTGCCCATCGACGGCGAGCGGCGAGTACATCCACCATCTAGAATAGGGCAGAACCTTGACTCGGTCGTTACGTACGGCGGTCAAGTTCTGCCATCGTTCGGTTTGCACGAATTGGGAATACGATTCCTCGGCCTGCGGATCTTGAGCGTTTACCATGACGAAAATCCAATCGGCATCGTATTCGACGATCTTCTCAAAAGGCTGCGGCTCCGAAAAGGCGTTAGTGCCGTTATAGTCGTCTATGAAGCTTTGAATGAGCGGATGCGGAATGAACTGAAGCGAACGGTATAAGGTATGCCCAATATTGCGATCGCCTGCCACTCGAAACGAATTTCGTTCGATGACGAATGCGGCGCATGTCGGTTGGCTTCCAATATGAAGCCGCATCCATTCTTGGGCCAGGCCAACCTTCTCAAAATGCGCGTACAGCCATGCCTGAGCAACCTGACGCATGTCAAGGACCGCCGACACGCTGTTTAACTGCTGGTATACATCATGGGATTGCCATGGAATCCGAACGACTTCTGCAATCTGTGAGAATTGCTCATATTCGCCCTTCGTCATATGCTCATAGCCTAATATGAAATCGGGCTCCATGGCGTCGACGGCTTCCATGTCGATCGGCGACCAAGCGAACGATTGCATGTCAGATAATCGCGGACGCACAAAATCATTCCGATGAAGATGGTAGTCAGGCGCACCGATCGGCGTAATCCCTAACGCTAGCAAGTGCGAGGTGTACAAAAGTCCGATGACGCGCGGCTGCCGATTCTTCACATAAACGGACGGCGATACGCCTTCCTGCTGCTTGAACCTGCGGCTGAAATAAAATTCGTCGCGGAAGCCAACCTGATTCGCGACGGAAAACATGTCCTGCGATGAAGTTCTTAGCAGTTTCTTAGCTTTTTCGATACGAATCCGGTACAAATAGTCCATCGGACTGCATCCCGCAACCTGTTTGAATAGATGAGAGTATTGTCTAACACCGATACAAGCCATGGCAGACAAGTCGGTCAACTTAATGGGAAGGTGGAAGTTCCTCTGCATATAGGATATCGTTTGTTCCACGGCGTCTTTGGAATCGATAGGTTCCTCGCGGCCGACGATGGTTAGTAAGGCATGCAGCGCTTCCTGCAGTACGATGTTTCGTTTGAATTTATCCAGTCCGTTGAAGGATGTTTTGAAGCCGCTTAGCGTATCCATCATCGAGATGAACGCGGACAGGGGATGAACAGAAACCGCTCGGTTTCCGAATTTGGCCAAATCCTCTTCGCCTGAGTTCGTTCTGCCGCTCGAGGATATTTCAAAGGACACGGCATGGACGTGTAGGGTCTGCCCTGCTACTTGGACGAATTCAACTCTAGTTTCAGGAGTGAACAAGATGCATTGGCCCTTGCGTATCGAGCAGGGGTGCCCGTCGATTAGGACCGTCCCTGCACCTTGATAGCATAGCCATAGCATATGCGCGGCAGCGGCGAAAGGAGCTTGCGGCGCACTTAAGTCATAACAGCAAACTTCGTGGCCGCGCCACCGAAAATGCAGCTCATCGTAAGCCCCATCCATTCTCTCGTTCAACACGATTGAAGCCCCCCTTGAAGTGATAACAATTCTCAATTATTGATTGTACTATAGTTATGGCAAGCAGAAAAGACCCCTACGTCATAGGGGTCTTTCTGTATGGCAATCCATTTACTTTTTGTTTTGGAATAAAGCGACCGCTTCGTCCAGCAGGGCGTCAGTCGAGAATAACGTGTACGACCACCATTTGTCATGAGGGATGATGAAAACATTCCCTTTTTGGACTGCGGGCAGGCTCTTCCATATCGCCGATTTCTGCATTTCCTCGAAAAATTGCTGCGAACCAGGCTGGGTATCATTTACTTTTACCAGAAGATAGTCGGAAGTTAGGTCGGGAAGCTTCTCCATCGACTGGCCCTCCGTATAGACTAAATATCCACCATTCTTGTCGATTTGCTCTTGGATGTACGGAAGCCGCTTCAAGCCCAGCAGGTCATGAAGCACGAAACCTATATTTCTGTTGCCTGCCACTTGGAACTTATCCTTGAAGATTTCGATTGCGGCCACGGTCTCCCCTTCTCCGACAATCGTTTTCATTTGTTCTTTGTTGGATGCGACTTTCTCCTCGTGTTTCTTAATCCATGCTTCCGCCTCTTCGTTCTTGTCGACGATATCGGCAACGAAACGCAATTGATCATACAAATTGGATTCCCAAGGATAGAGAACGGTGGGGGCGATCTTCTCCAGTTGCTCGACAACTTCCGGTGCTACGAATGAAGAAGCGATAATCAAGTCCGGCTCCAATGCGGTTACGGCTTCCATGTCGGGAGGATAATCTCCCGCAATCTGGATCTCGCCCATATATTCGTTCAAATAATAATCTTGTTCGATTTCGTATTTAAGCCCACCTACGGGTGTTATGCCAAGAGCCAGCAACTGGGTTGTCGCGCTTACCGAGAAAATGCGCTGCGGGTTAACAGGAATTTCCTTGGTGCCCATTGCGTCCGTAAACGATTTGGTCTGAGGGGAAGCTGACGGTGACGGCTCTCCGCTCTCCGTCGCTTGAGTAGTATTCGAATTTGTAGCTGCAGGCCCGTTATCCGCTTGCTTGCCACAGCCCGCAACGATCAACATAATCAGTATGAAGCTTAGTCCGGCAATGAACATGGTTTTTGTGTTTCGAAGGTTCATGATGTTCTCCTCGCTTATTAGATGATAATGAGAATTGTTTTCACTCACTAGACTATACAAAAATGCAATCTTCATGGACATGGAGAAATAGGCGATTTTATTTATACAATATAGAACATTCTTTTGAAGGAGACGATTAAGCCGGAGGGCATGTAAGCAAGTTCGGGTGTCTGGTCAATTCCTGCGACAGAACAACTATACTAGTGACGAGAGGCTAGGCGCGCATATGTTAAAAAAGACACCCCCAAGGTGTCTTTTCCTTCTGCTATTCGTATGCAAAAGCCAGCGCTTGAAAGGCACTGGCATTTTCGCTGTATTAAGAGCTAATTCGTAGTTGAGGTTAGTTCCTTGTTCGACGTCCGGCCAAGCAGATTTAGAAATTCCCGCATAAATCCAGGGAGATCAGGCCATGCGTGACCCGATACTAAATTTCCATCTACATGTAGTGTCTCACTTGCATATTCTGCACCGAGTGATTCGACTTCCAGCTTGCACGCATTGTACGCCGTTAACGTTCTGCCTTTGAAGTAGGAACGATCGGGCAGCGCCAGGAATACCTGAGCACCGTGACAAATTGCGCCTACAGGCTTGTCGGCTTCCAGAAAGTGCTGGACAATTCGCGGAAGGTCCTGATCGTTGCGGATGAACTCAGGAGCGCGTCCGCCTGGGATAATCAAGGCATCGTAGTCAGCAGGCTCCACGTCCGCAAAGGCTATATCAGACGGCAGCTGATGAGCTGGCTTCTCCGAATAAGTATCCCATCCCTCGATGAAGTCGTGGCATACCGTATTCAATGTCTTCTTCCTCGGCGAAGCGATCACCGCCTCGTAGCCCTCTTCCTTCACCCGATAGAATGGATAATAAACCTCCAGAACCTCTGCACCGTCACCGGTTAGAATAAGCACGCGTTTGGACATTTTACCCTCTCCCAACTGTAAATTTATGTAACACCATTTTCTATTATGGGGATAATCTGCAAACACCGTCAATGGTCCTTAAGAACGGGAGGAAGATGTCAAATTACGCAAAAACACGTCGTACCAGCAGGTAAGCTGCAGATACGACGTGTTTATAATAGTTGAAACCTAATAGGATAAGTTAAGGCTTTAATACAGATAGGAGCAACTCGTTTTCACCTGAAATAGGTGTAACTTCTGATGACAAATCCAAATCCTTCACAAAGACGGAATCACCGATATTCATGCCGCTGATATCATATTCTATCACCGACGGCAAATGCCTTGGCAAAGCTTCTACCTCAACAAACTCGGACTGAAGTTGCACGACCCCGCCCTGCTTCATTCCGATTGGTTTGCCTATGAACTTTACCGGAATCTTTGTGCGAACGATTTCATTAGTCTGCACTTGCTGGAAATCAACATGAATCAAGTCACGCGTTACCGGATCTCGCTGAAGATCCTCAAGCAGTACGGACACCGAATCTTTCCCATCAAGCTGTATATCGATAAAACCAGATGCACCTTGCTTCAACCACCTATGAAATTCTATCGTTGAAATATGAATCATCTCATTGTCTACATTTCTACCAAACACAATACCTGGCAGTCGTCCTGATTTACGTAGATTACGAAGCCCTGATGTATTCAAATGTGTACGTTTCTCTGCTTGCATAAATGTTGTCATGCTTAACTCTCTCCTCTTTATTAAAAGATTTTTGCGCTGGTTCCTTAGCCGCTGAATCTTCCCCGCTAGGGGATAAAGAGCGAAACATAGCATCACCACCTCCATGTTCTGCCGATTATGGCACAATACATTTAATGTAAAACTTCCGTAAATATACAGCAAGGCACCCCACTTCGGAAAGTGGAATGCCTGTCTGTAACCCACACCATATCATAGAAACGTCACTTTGTCTAATCAAGATGCTGGCCAATTACGGGCGAAAGGCCCGGCATCTTTTGTGTATTTGAGAAGAAGATCTATTTGCACTTACCTTCCATTCGAATGCCATGTACACGGTACGAAGTTAGGTTTGTTTGGGCGTACGATTTCTATCACTCCAGCTATCGGTTTTCTTACAACGATTAACTTCGAATTTTTTTGCAAATCTCGTACCGTTCTCCATGAAATTATCTTGAAACTTTCATTTACAAACAATGTTTTAATATCCCGGTCATTATACAATTTTGCCAAGAAACCCAATCGTTCCAGTTGGAAGTTTTACCCTCAACCATAGTGATTCACGACAAATTAAGGTGTAAATATTACCAATTTCGTGTTATAGTCGTATAGTTCCAGTTCATGAGACATATTACCCATAGGAGTGAGTTAATTGAAAAAAGCAATTATTATGTTAATGCTATTTGCAACATTATTCAGTATATTTCCGGTTATTGGAAATGCAACTTCTCGATCAGATGGAAAGGAAATTGTCGAATTAACAAAAGGGATAGAGCACAAACTTAATGAGAAAGGCTTCGTAACTTATGTGAATTTAGATGATTTACCGGAAGATGTGGCCGATAACTTTAGACGGATTGGCGTTGTTAGCTATAGGGGTTCAAAACCCGACATCTCTCGTTTTAAATGGGTCGATTTCATTTCCACGTCTAGTTTATATGATGATACAAGAGGATATGGATCAGGATTATCTCAATCAGGGGCTTATTATCCTATGACTATCTTATATGACGTAGATAACATGCCATTAGCATATCAGATTGGAACAATTGAATTTACAGGAAACACTTCTGATACCGGCTCTTCAGGTACTGGTAGTAATGCTTCACTAGATCACTTGGAAGCTACTGAGCAGGAAATTGTTCTTGGAGTAGGTAAATCTCAAAAGATTAAAGTGTATGCTATATATACGAACGGTGAAGAAAAGGAAGTAACTGCTGATAAGGGGTTAGTTATTCGGTCCGAATCAGCCGCTATAGCCGATATTAAAAAAGGGGTAGTCACTGCCGGAAACAAAGTAGGATCAACGAATCTAGTTATTACTTATTTAGGGAAAAAATTAACGATTAACGTTAAAGTAACAAAAGATGCTGCTATGTCGATTAAAGCATCCACTAAGAAAACAATATTAACCGTTGGCGACACGAAGCAAATTAAGCTAACAGGCACTTTTTCAGATGGTAAAGCCAAAGATATAACGAATTTAGCAGTTTGGACAACAGACGACAGTGACATAGCGGACATTGATTCTGGCGAAGTTGAAGCGGTAGCGGAAGGAACGACAACCATAACTGCTAATTATAATGGTCTTACAGTAGCTATTGAAGTAACCGTTATCTCAGAAGAAGAGGAGGAAGCCATTCAATATGTGTCCCTAGTAGCTTCTAATAAGAACATTAAACTTCTTCCTGGTGACGAGAAAACAATTCGTATTTATGGTTTAACAGAGGATGGTCAGAAAGTAGAAGTGACAGATGAAGTATTATGGCAAACTAGTAAAAGTGACGTAGTTGATGCAGATTCAGGCATATTGACTGCGGGTAAACCAGGTAAGGCAGTTGTTTATGTAAGCCATGGCTCGACGGAGTTTTCATTTAATGTAGAGGTAATAAAAGAAAAGGCTGTCAAAGCTATTATTTCAAGCCCATCAAAGATTGAAATTAAAAAAGGATCAGAAAAACAGTTGATTGCAGAAGCACTATATATTGATAACGTTAAGATTGATGTGACCGATCGCGCTGTTTGGACTGTTAAGAATGATAGCATTCTAGAGGTTGACGGTGGTACTGTAAAGGCATTGAAAAAAGGCAAAACAATCATTACAGTAAAATACAAAGGTAAGTTTACAAACATTGAAGCTACTGTGAAATAGCTCATTATGATGACCCGCTATGTGAATACTTAGCGGGTCTTTTCTATTTCAGTTGACTCCGGATATCTCGGCTTAATAAGACTAACTTAGTTTTTTAAGCCCAGCCCACGCGTTCTTCCGCTTCTTATAGATCGTGCACCTGACGTCATCGCGGTGTCCACAATGAGAGATACGTGATACCCGAATGGGGCTAGGCTCAATCTGTCATGCAAGTTAAATGGATTCAGCCCCATTTGAATGTCTGGGACTGAATCGCCTGTTATTTATCTACTCTTGGGAAAAAGCTGATTCGTCTTTAATCTCCTCTTGAAAACCTTGTATACTTTCTCTGCGGCGTGCATTTTTTTCTTCGATTTGGTTACGTTCCGTGCTGTTGATTTCGGATGAAAATTCGTTTAAGTAATTTTCAGCTTCTTCCATGTTTTCCTTTGTATTTTGGATACTTTGCTGTAAATGCTCAACATTATCTGCCCGATTATCCGGTTTTGCCATTATTTATCGCCTCCTGGTAATTGCGCTCCTTGGAGCACAAAAATTAGTTTAATCATTAACGGACAATTTTATGTAAGAATAAAGTTGCTTTAAAATTTCATAAAGAAACTAAACCCAAGCATCGTTCGAATATCCGCGAGCCTCCCAGTATCCCACATGCTCCCCTTTAATCAGCTCAATTCGATTTAACCATTTTACTGACTTGTAAGCGTACATTTTCGGTACGACAAGACGTACCGGACCGCCAAGATCGCTCGGAATCGGCTTGCCGTCATGCATGATCACCACCATAACATCGTCCATGTCGGCCTGATCTAGCGTCAGCGTATCTGTATATACCCCATCACCTGAGTAAAGCTTCACCGTTTGAGCACCTTGCTGCACACCCGCCATTTTCAGCAGCTCTTTCAGTGGAATACCCTCCCATGTGTTTTTGTAAACCGACCAACCGGTAACACAATGAAAATCACTAACCTGCACCGTTCGCTTAAGCGCCACGAACTGCTCCCAATTCCATTTCAATGGCTTATCTACCAGTCCATCTATCGTAAAATTCCAATCCGCATTTGTAAAAGAAGGGATCGGCGTTACTGTATACACACGGAACTGCCCAATCGCGCCTCCCCCCATCGGCGGAGCAGAAGCAGGCAGCGGCTGTGGTGCCGGCAGCAGCATATTCGTATCTTTCTCGATCAGCTTATCGATAGTTTGTCCACCGCCCACGCTTCCAAGCGAAGTACCAAGCCATTTCAGAAAAGAAGGCCCGATTGTAACAGCCAAACCTAAGCCAATTGCTCCGCGAATGAACGCTTTCCGCGTATAAACCGCCTGAGGTGCTCCCGCTGGATGGATGCCATCCGCTTCCTGCTGCTCGTTTCTGATTGTACGGCGATTCGGCTCTTTCAACCATTTGACCCTCGTAATGGAATGATAAATGATATAAGGAAGGCCGATCCATGTAAGCAAATCATGTACGACTAACGCAGCATTGGACACCCCCGGCCCCACCGCTCTAAATTGCCAAAGCAGTACGCCTGATCCGAACCAGCCAAGCAAAAGACCAAGCACGATGAGTACATTGAATCGCTGCCAAGGCTTTTGCTTAAGCTGCTTCCAATGCTTGCCCGCCAGCGCCAGATAGTAGAAGACTGGGAGAATAGAGGCTATACCGACAACCACATGCGCCCACTTAATCCATACGCGAACCTCACCGAGAACGCCGCGCCAGAAACCGCCTACCAATATCAGTCCGGTTAATGCCAAAATAACGACAATCCAGCCGTTCCAAGCATGCAGTGAAACGAGCTTTTTACCATAACCCTTGCGAATCCGTTCCATTAGTCCGCTCATCGGTTAGCCTCCAATTTTGCTCTATCGTTTTCGAAAAGTGTGAATATATATCGAAACGGTTTTTGTATTGCCGTCATTATACAATATTATAACGCTGTTGAGACGCTGATACGACTCAAACGTGATTGAATTAAGCTATATCACAGCAAGCTATTGACTCTTTGTTGATTCAGAGCAAGAGCATAAAAAAAACACCGCCCAAGGCATACGGCCTACTTAGCGATGTATCAAATCCTACATATGGTGTACCAACTTTCCGCTTAAATCGAACCCAATATAAAATAAAGCAAGAAGAAAAATGCGATGACATACATCGTAATAGATACTTCTTTCTTCCGACCCGTGACCAGCTTCAAAATCGGGTACGCAATGAAACCAAACGCAATCCCATTCGCAATGCTAAAGGATAGCGGCATAATTGCCATCATCAGATAAGCTGGAAAAGCTTCTGTAAAATCATTGAACAGAATCTCCTTAATGCTCTGAAACATAAGGCAGCCAACAATGATGAGTACAGGCGCAATCGCACTGTTTGGAATTATTTTGAAAAGAGGAATGAGAAACAAAGCAGGAATAAACAGAATTCCCGTTGTAAAAGAGGTTAGCCCCGTCCTCCCGCCTGATGCAATACCTGTTGCAGACTCAGCTGCTGTCGTCATCGGGCTACAACCAAGAAGCCCTGCACTTATAACCGAGACAGAGTTAGCCTGAAAAGACTTGCGAAACTTTGCCTTGTCTGGAAGCATCCCTAGCTGCGCTCCCATATTTTGAAAAATAATGACCATCGATAACGAAAAAACAGCTGTCCAAAAATTAAGCGTACCTATTCCACTAAAGTCCAAGGCAAAAAACAACTCTCCGTATCCATTAAAGGAAATACTGAAATCACGCAAAGTTGAAAAGTCGACGATACCAAGCAGCGCACCAATGCCTGTGCCTGCGATAATGGCAATTAAGAAGCTGCCTTTTACATTTCGCATGAAAAGCGGTATCGCAATCAATAAAGTCAATATAGTCGTTAGTGCATAGGGATCACTCAGCTTCGCCAAAGTAACGAAAGTTCCTTCGCTCGCAACGATAATTCCCCCATTTTTTAATCCTAGAAAAGCAATAAAAAGACCAATACCGGCGGTCATGGCGTTAATCATCGACGTCGGGATCGAGCGCGATAAATAGTCAGCCCCTTTCGTTACCGCAGTTAACATAAATACAACACCCGCTAAAAATACAGCCGCAAGTGCTTGCTGCCACGTAAGTCCTAACGAGAATACCAAAGTAAAAACAAAAAATGCATTGTCCCCCATCCCAGGGACGAGAATTAACGGTGAATTCGCCCAAAGTGCCATCAGCATACAACCGATAAAAGAGCAGATTACCGTAACAATCGTTGCTGCTTCATAGGGCATGCCGGCTAGCTGCAAGATGGCTCCATTCACCGCAATGATATAGGCAACCGTCATAAATGAAGTTGTTCCTGCAACTAATTCCGTACGTACCGTAGAATTTTCTTTTTTAATATGGAACATTTTCTGCAATCGACTTTCCAAAGTATAACCACCTTTTATCGTTTCCCAACATCATAAGGTTCCCCTAATGCTTTGGGTGAACGAGCTTTCCCTACCGCTCCAATTAATACGAGTAATGTTAAAACATATGGTAGCATATAGAAGAACTCATTTGGAATGCTAGCCGCAAACTCAAAGATTTGCAATTGGTCCTTTGCTGCCTGAGCTAAACCAAAAAATAATGAAGCAAGCATCACACCAATAGGATTCCATTTCCCAAAAATAACAGCCGCTAGCGCAATATAGCCTTGTCCTGAAATGGTATTAAAAGCAAAGTTGCCATTTGAGGTAAGTACAATCGTTGCTCCGCCAAGTGCTGCAAGCGATCCGCTTAAAATAACAGCGATGTAGCGCGTGCGATTTACTTTTATTCCAACCGTATCTGCCGCACTTGGATGTTCACCAACAGAACGAAGCCGGAGTCCGCCTGAGGTCTTAAATAAATAAGTGAATAGGACGATGACTAATGCAATGGCAATATACGTAGTCGGATAGGCATTGAAGAACACATTTCCAATGAACGGAATGTCGCTTAAATAGGGAATCGTCACCTTATGAAATACAGTTGTTAGAAGCGGTGTTTCTGCTGACCCGTCAAAAAGTAATTTTACGAAAAAGAACGTGGAGCTTGCTGCGAGAATATTGATGACAACCCCGCTCACAACCTGATTCGCCTTAAACGTAATCGAGGCGACCGCATGAATGCTAGAAAAGATAATTGTAAATAGGAAGGCTCCGAGTAAGCCAAGCCAAGGTGAGAATCCGCCAAAGCCCGCTATTTCTGCATAATGAGTCGTTATTGCAGAGAAGAAGGCTCCCGATACCATAAACCCTTCCAGTCCAATATTAATGACTCCTGAGCGTTCGGAAATGAGTCCACCGAGTGCGGCAAAGATAAGAGCAGTTGAGAATACGAGCGTCCCATTCAGTAAATTTCCAATTATCTCCATCCGTCACACCTTCTTCTTTGGTTTGAGTTTAATTGTCCGGAAAAGCAACTTAACAATGCCTGGTGCAGCAACAAAAAAGATAATAAACGCAATAATCATCCGAATAATTTCGCCTGGCACCTCTGCACCAAAGCTCATGCCTTGTGAACCATAGGTAAGGCCCCCAATCAGGGACGCGGAGAGGAATACGCCAAGTGCACTATTGCCGCCAAGCAAAGCTACCGCTATACCATCAAAACCGAGACCAGATGAAACCGAGTTGATCGCCACATAGTTAAACACACCTAAAACTTCAAAGGTACCAATCAAACCGCCAAATACGCCTGAAATAAACATCGTACGAACCATAACATTCGAAACCTTCATTCCTGCATATTTAGCAGCATCAGAATTAAGTCCAACTGCTCGCAGCTCATAACCCCATGTGGTCTTGGTTAAATAGATGTGATAAAAAACAACCGCAACCATCGCAATCAAAAATCCCCAGTGGATACGTGCGCCATCCATCAGCTCAGAGAGCCAGCTAATTTGAATACTGGCAGATTCATGGATCAAGGCAGATCGTTGTGTACCTGCTTGCGGAATGAACGTACGAATAATGTAATTCGCCAAATAAAGCGCAATAAAATTAAGCATGATGCTGGTAATCACTTCATTAATACCACGTTTTGCCTTAATATAACCCACAAGCGCTCCCCACATCCCGCCAAGCAAGGCGCCAACTAGGACAGCGAGCAGCGCATGCAGCAGAGGTGGCAGACTAAACTGTGTGCCTACTATTAAGGCACCCAAAGATCCCATAATAATTTGACCGTCTACGCCAATATTAAACATCCCGGAACGAAAAGCGATCGCTACGGCCAAGCCGCTCATAATGAGTGGAACAATGGTACGCAAGACTTCTCCAAAATCGTAACGGTTGCCGAATGTTTTATCGATTAGTGATTTATAGGCCAGCACTGGATCGTAGCCGCCGATCCACATAATAATTGCGCCTAATAGCAAACCCATGACAATGGCAACAAGCGGGATAAGTGCAGATTCACGTTTGAAAATACTCATTATTTTATTCATGGTTGCCTTCTCCCTTCTCCTTCATGCTTACCTGCCATCATCATTCCTAATTGCTGATCATTTGTTGTTTCTGGCGTTGTTTCTCCAACAATTTGTCCGCCGAATAGGACCAGAATACGGTCTGCTACATTGAGTATTTCATCCAACTCAAACGAAATAAGCAAAACAGCCTTGCCTTGATCACGTTCTGCGATTAATTGTTGATGCACAAATTCAATCGCGCCTACGTCCAGCCCTCGCGTAGGTTGAGCGGCAATCATGACCTGCGGATTTTTATCGATTTCGCGTGCGATAATGATTTTTTGTTGATTTCCTCCTGACATCGAACGAACGGATGTATCAATGCCAGGTGTGCGTATATCGAACTCGTTCACTAAACGCGTTGCCATGTCATCCATCGTTTTCTTATTAATGAAACCATGCTTGCTTATTTCTGGTTGATAATACGTTTGTAAAATTGTATTTTCACTGACAGAAAAGTCCAGAACGAGTCCATGTTTATGCCGATCCTGCGGAATATGTGACATTCCCGCTTCAGAAATAGTACGCGGTGCAAGATTGGCGATGCTTTTACCTTGTAACCAAATTTCACCTGAACGAATGCTTCGCATACCCGTTAAAGCTTCGATTAGCTCGGACTGACCATTGCCGTCTACACCAGCAATACCGACAATCTCACCCGCACGTACAGAGAAGCTGAGATTATTAACCGCGGCCTTGCCATTAGTACCTTGAACCACCAATTCTTTTACTTTTAATAACGCTTCTTTCGGTTTAGCTGCTCTTTTTGCAGTCTTAAAATTAACTTCTTTACCTACCATTTTTTCTGCTAATTGCTGCGCATCGGTCTTAGCAACTTCCACACTTTCAATCCGCTTCCCGCGCCGAATAATAGTGCAAGTGTCCGCTATTTCCATAATTTCCTTAAGCTTATGTGTAATGAGAATAATAGATTTGCCCTCAGCCACAAGACGCTTCATAATAGCCAGTAATTCTGTGATTTCTTGTGGAGTTAACACAGCAGTCGGCTCATCAAAGATTAGAATATCAGCTCCACGGTACAGTGTTTTTAAAATTTCTACACGCTGCTGCATCCCTACACTGATCGATTCAATGGTTGCCATTGGATCAACATCCAGCTTATAACGTTCAGAAAGTTCCTGGACTTTTTTGCTTGCCCCTTTAATATCAATCTTCATACCCCTTTTGGGTTCCATCCCGAGAATGATATTTTCCGTTACCGTAAAGGGCTCTACCAATTTAAAATGCTGATGCACCATCCCAATCCCGAGCTCAATCGCCTTGTTTGGACTATCCATCAGCTCATGTTTCCCATTCACATGAATTTCACCTTCGTCTGGCTGATATAATCCGAATACGATACTCATTAGAGTGGATTTCCCTGATCCGTTTTCTCCGAGCAAAGCATGAATTTCTCCACGCTTTAATTGCAAGCTAATCGAATCGTTGGCGACTACGCCGGGGAATCTTTTGGTTATTCCTTTCAGCTCTAACACGACATCTGTCTTAGTCATATAGGACCCTCCCCAAAATATTCGTCCCCTCCCTATTTAACAGTGATAGAAGAGGGGACGACATCGCATTATTTTTCCGGCACGACAATTTCACCATTGATTATTTTCATGCGATATTCCTCGACCTTTGCAAGAACCTCCGGCGCTACATTAACATCCGAATTAGGAGCAATATCGACTCCGTTTTCTTTGAGGCCCATTAATGTCACTTTACCCGTCGGGAAATCGCCTTCAGCTAATCTTTTTGAAGCTTGGTAAACAGCCTCATCCACTTTTTTGATCATCGAAGTTAACGTAACATCATCTCCGAAGGTTAAAGATTGATCTTTATCCACACCAATTACCCATACTTTTCCGCCCTTGCTGCCCCGTTCCTTCGCTTCGTTAAATACACCATTGCCTGTTAGTCCTGCTGCATGGAATATGATATCTGCACCATCGTTATAGATTGTAGAGGCCGCAGATTTCCCCATATCTACCCGGTTGAATAGCCCTGTATAGTTAACGATTAATTTCGCATCTGGATTTACAGCTTTTATTCCTTCACGGAAGCCAGCTTCAAATCGCTTAATAACGGGAATTTCCATGCCGCCTACAAAGCCGATTTTATCCGTTTTCGTCGTTAATCCTGCAATAACGCCTACGAGGAACGCGCCTTCTTGCTCCTTAAAGGAGATAGCTGCTACATTTGGCAGCACGATATCAGAATCGACAATTCCAAACATCTTATCAGGATTTTCTTTGGATAGCTGTGTTATAGCATCAGCTAAAGTAAAAGCAGTTGCCCATGTTAAATCATAGTTTGCTTTGACAAATTGGTTTAAGTTAGGAACAACTTCACCATCTGTTTTTGGTTCCAAGTATTTCACTTCAAAGCCAAAGTCCGTCTTTAATTTCTGCAACGCTTCCCAAGCACTTTGGTTAAAGGATTTATCATTTACACTGCCAAGGTCAGTTACCATTCCGACTTTCAGCTTTTTAAGCTCTTGTTTATCGTTCGTACCTGCAGCCCCTGCGTTACCCGTATCGCTAGAGGTTTTGCTGCCATTTTGACCGCATGCTGTTATGACTAGCGTAAAAATCAGTATTAAAGGCAATAATGCTTTCAATGTTCTTTTCATTGTGAATTCCCCCTAATGTTTTGTTCCACGCAATGGGTTTGATTTACTAAAAATTTCAAGAAGCTTTCTCCGATAGCTGGTTTAGTTACCATGAAATTTTCTGCAATCGTTGCAGCTAAATCAGCAAACGTGTTTCTTATGCCAATAGAAACGCTTTCCTTTGCTAACGATGGGCTGTAGATCAAAATAGGTACGTATTCACGGGTATGATCAGTTCCAGGCGCGGTTGGGTCGTTGCCATGATCAGCCGTAATGATAAGTAAATCGTTGTCGCCCATTTGCTGCATGAGCTCTGGTACATAGTGATCGAACTCTTCCAAGCAGTCAGCGTATCCTTTAGGATCGCGACGATGGCCATATAAAGAATCAAAATCAACTAAGTTTGTGAATAACAATCCTTTAAACGGCCGATTCAGAAGCTTGATCGTCGCCCTAATGCCATCCAAATTGCTCTTTGTTGGATAGGATTCACTAATTCCTTGTCCTGTGAAAATATCGTTGATCTTCCCGACTGAAATAACATCGAGACCTTCATTCTTAAGATGATCAAGTACTGTTTCTCCGAAAGGTTTGAGTGCATAATCATGCCGATTAGGTGTACGCTTATAAGCACCTGGCTCACCGATGTAGGGTCTAGCTATGACTCGACCAACTACATACGGATCATTCAAAGTCAACTCACGTGCAATTTCACATGCATAATACAACTCCTTTAATGGAATAACATCCTCATGAGCTGCGATTTGGAATACGCTGTCTCCGGAAGTATAAACAATCCATGCGCCCGTTCGGAGCTGCTCTTCTCCGTACTCGTCCAAAATCTCAGTTCCAGAAGCTGGCTTGTTTCCAATCACCTTACGACCTGTCATGGCTTCGAACTTTCCAATCAATTCAGCTGGAAATCCATCGGAATATACTTGAAAGGGTACCTTTACCTCGAGCCCCATCAGTTCCCAGTGACCCGTCATTGTATCTTTATTAGCGGACACCTCCGCCATCTTGCCATAGCGTGCTAGAGGATGATCCACTTGCGAGATCGCAACCATCGGTGCAATATTACCTAGTCCCAGAGCTGTAAGATTTGGTAATTTCATGTCTGGTACCTGTTCGCAAATATGCCCTAATGTATGGCTGCCTTCATCTCCGAAGTCCGAAGCATCTGGTAAAGCACCAATACCAACACTATCCAGCACAATCACGCTTATTCGCTCGAATTTCATAAATACACCTCAATTCTCATTAAAAGCTAAGGCAATACATTGCTATTTTCCATTCGATCCATGCTACAATACGTTTCTAGCCGTTTCGCAATCTCTTACCTGAGAGTTGCTTAAATATTGAAATGCGAAAGGAAAAATACTTATGATTGACAACATCTCAGACATCTCGATTTTCTCGGACATTCCTAAAGATGAATTGCCAAAAATAACCTCATTACTCAAGGAACGAAGATTCAAAAAGAATCATGTTCTAATGTTTGAAAATGACCAAAGTGACGAGGTTTATCTTATTCGCTCAGGTATGATCAAGGTTTATCGCATGTATGAAGGAAAAGAAGTCGTTCTCAGTATTATTAGTGCTGGCGATATCGTTGGAGAAGTAGAAGCCTTGTCCAGCGACAATCATCGGATCTCATCCATAGAAGCCATAGAAGACGTCAACGTTTGGCTGTTGTCAAAACGAGATTTCCTACAGCTAGTGGATCAATATCCTTCCATCCTGCGAAACGCTTATAAAATACTTGTAGAGCGAACTCGAATGCTCAATCGTATGATTCGTTATTTGACCTTCCATGACGTACGTGGAAAAGTAGTTAATCTCATTCTGGATCTCTATTACAACTTTGGAGTCGCAAATGATAACGCATACAAAATTGACTTTAAAATTAATCAATCCTTGTTCGCCAACATGCTCGGAGTCACACGAGAATCCATATCCAAAACGCTCGGTGATTTTCAAGCCGAAGGACTGATCGACATTCGTGATAAGTATTTATACCTCCTTGATAAGGAAATGTTAGAATCGATCTGTAATGAAACGGAAGAGCTGCCTAGACTGCGCAAGTGGCATACCCTTTAACGATGCCGTGCACCTTATATTACAAATGACAGCGCTTTATTTCCGTTACTGTGCTAACAGTTATTCTGTGAACCAGTTCACAAAAGTAAAGTAATCCCTTTAACATCATGTGGATTTGAACCGTGCTATGATTCTCGTGCATTCTTTTTTGTGATATACGATAAGAAACATTGGAGGGAATTCACATGAGTTTTCATATTGAAGCAAAGATTGGCGAAATTGCAGAGTCCGTCTTATTACCTGGAGATCCGCTGCGTGCAAAGTATATTGCGGAGACCTTCCTCGAAAATGTCGTTTGTTACAACAATGTACGTGGCATGTTAGGCTTTACAGGCACATATAAGGGCAACCGAGTATCGATTCAAGGTACAGGAATGGGTATGCCTTCTGCGTCCATATATATTCATGAATTGATCAACGATTATGGTGCAAAAAATCTCGTTCGTATCGGAACATGCGGCGGTATTCAAAATGATGTTAATCTCCGCGATGTTCTTATTGCGCAAGCAGCGGCTACCGATTCGGCTATCATTCGCAACCAATTCCCTGGATTTGACTTCCCTCAGATTGGAAGCTTTGATTTAATTAAGTCCGCTTATGAAATTGGAGAAGGCAAAGGCCTTAACCTTCGCGTAGGAAACGTTCTTTCTTCTGATGTTTTCTACACAGAAGACAAAGATGCCGTTATAAAGCTAGGTCGGCATGGTGTGCTCGCAGTAGAAATGGAAACAGCCGCACTTTATTATTTAACAGTCAAATTCGGCGTAAAAGGCCTTAGCCTCCTAACGGTAAGTGATCATATTCTTACTGGAGAGCAAACAACTGCACAAGAGAGACAAACCACCTTCAACGACATGATCGAAGTCGCGCTAGAAACTGTGGCTAAATAGCTCTCATACTTATTCTCAGAAACCTTTCACAACTCAATAACCTATGCATTTAATTAAAAAAAGAGCTCGATTCCCATTCGGAATCGAGCTCTTGCTCAAAATAAAAAAAACAGATCAACCTCCTAAGAGGAATGACCTGTCTTCATAAACTGACTTATTTAATTCCTTGCTCCGTTACGTAAGCTTGCCATTGTTTCGTGTATTCTGCTTGAATTTTCTCAAGTCCAGCTTGTTTCGCTTTTTCCATAAATGTGTTCAAGCCATCGTCTACACTTTTCACAAGTCCAGCATTAAGCGGGAACAGGTATTGCTTCTCCACTTGCTCAAGCGCCGCTCGCTCTGCTTGGTATGCTGTGTAATCTTCAGCGAAGCCAGTAAATTTATCAGGCACTTGGATTTTATCAAGCTCGTCGAAGATCGCTTTTACGCCGTCATAGTTTTTGTCGAACAGCATGTACTCCGGGTTTCTCCAAGCCCAACCGTTCATGCCCTCACGAGGGAAGCCGTTGGAGTTTGAATCGCCGATCATGGAGTAGTAGCCGTTTTTTACTTCATAGTTTTTGCCTTCAACGCCGTATTGCGTAAGCATGTTATAACGTTTGTCTGTAACTAGCTTCTCGTAGAAAGCAAGCGCGCGTTCTGCGTTTTTACTGCTAGCTGGAATAGCGAAGCCGTTGTGGATCGCGTGAACTGGTGTTGCAATACCGTTTGTTTTCGGGAATGGGTGGTAGCCAAGCTTCCAATCCGGGTGAGTCGCTTGAATTTTGATAACCATGTCATTGAAACGAGTTGGGTTATCGCCAAGAACAGCTGCTGCTTTACCGCTTGTAATTTGATCCTGCAAAGTATCTTTAACAGCCAACACGTTTTTCACCATGTAGCCGTTATCCTGCCAACGCTTCAATACAGTCAAATCTTCTTTTTGCTCGTCAGAACCCCAGTAGGAGTAAACCTCGTTAGGCGTTGCATATTTGATGCCGATACCGTAAGGAAGCGCGCCGACAGGAGAGTGTGAAATACCTGTGAAGCGGTCCATAAGGTTTGTTTTCACATCAGAGTTCATCGAAAGCGGTGTAACCGTTGGTTCGTTTTTCTTGATGCCATCTAGATACTGCTCGAATGTCGGGATATCCACAGGCGTAGGCAGATTGTATTTCTCGCGAAGATCTTCGCGCCATACAAAGCCGTCTGTTACATACTCTTTGTAAGTAGCCGGCACCGTGTAAATTTTACCGTCGATTTTTACAGCTTCCCACATATCAGCAGGTACATAAGAATTAAGCGTAGGCGCTGCCGCAGGAAGAATTTCATCAAGCGCTTGGAATGCGCCTTTCTTCGCATACGATTGGTATTGCGTCCAATCAGCTGTGAAGATCAAGTCAACCTGTTGACCTGAACCTAACAGAAGCTTGTACTTTTGATCCCAATCTGTCCATGAAGTGTAGTTGAATTTAACTGTAGCATTCAAATCTTCCAATGCCATTTGGTTAACTTGCTCTTGAATCGAAGCGATATCTTTAGGAGCATCACCTAGCATATAAAATTGCAATTCCACTTTTTTCGAAGTGTCGAGTGCTGTTTTTTCTCCGCCTTCGTTTGTCGTGCCTTCTTTGTCTGTCGGAGCATTTGCAGCATTGCCGCCGCTATTTCCATTGTTGTTCGATCCGCAAGCTGCTAATACTGTAGTAAGTATGATGATCGATAGAAACATTGAAACTGCTTTTGCTGTTTTCTTAATCATGTGAATCCTCCCTTTAATAAGTTCTTATCTATGTTAGCTAAACGCGGACTATTAATCCCATGTCTAGTTCTAACCTTTTACAGCGCCGATCGTCAATCCTTTTACAAAATAACGCTGAACGAACGGATATAGGAATAGGATCGGACCCGTTACGATAATGGACATCGCCATCTTCGTCGATTCGGTTGGCATGTCAGAGCCAAGCGAGACGCCAGTTCCTGAGCCCATTTGTGCGACAAAGCTCATCGCATTAATGACGTTGTACAAGTAATATTGCAGCTGGTACTTGGACGTGTCGTTAATAAACAACGAGGAAGTGAACCAGTCATTCCAATAATGAAGCGCCAGGAACAATCCAACGGTTGCGATACCCGGCATCGACAGCTGAAGCACAATGCGGCTATAGATCGTGAAGTCGTTCGCGCCGTCAATCTTAGCGGATTCGATAACCTCATCCGGTACTGCGGAGCGGATAAAGTTTTTCATCAATATAATAAGGAAGGGCGTCATAAGGCCCGGCAAAATCAATACCTCAAGCTTGTCCGTCAGCTTCAAGTATTTAGTCATTAAGATGTACCAAGGTACAAGTCCGCCGCCAAACAATGTTGTGAAATAAATCATGAAGGCGAAGAAGTTGCGGTATTTGAAATCCTTACGCTGCAAGACATAACCAGCCATCGTCATTAGGAACAGGCCAAGTGTCGTTCCGATAACCGTTGTGAAAGCCGTCACGCCATAAGCCGTCAATACCTGCTTCGGAAAGCGGAACACCGTTGCATATCCCTCTAATGAGAACACAGTCGGAATCAGATTGTAGCCATCTCGTATAATCGCCTCATTTTGCGTGAAAGAAGCCGAGATGATGAGCAGGAAAGGAAACAAGCATGCTACGGTTGAAATGAGTATGACTACAAAAGCAATAAGTCTAAACCACTTCATATAATTGTCGTCTTTGATTTTCATGGGTACCTCCTACAGTTAGCTGATATCGGTTGCTGCGGTTCGTTTAGAACAACGCGTATTCGTCATTGATTTTCTTGATGATGTAGTTGACGGTCATGATGAGAACGAAGCCGAATAGCGATTGGTAAAGACCTGCTGCTGTCGACATTCCGATATCAAACGTCACCTTCAGGGAACGATACACATACGTATCGAGAATATCTGTCGTATTGTAAAGTACACCGTTATTGCCGATCAGTTGGTAGAACAAGTCGAACTGACCTTTCATGATCGTACCTAGTGCGAACAGCAGGAGCATAACAAATGTTGTCTTCAGCATAGGAACAGTAATGTACCAGATACGCTGGAAGATGTTCGCGCCGTCAATTTTGGCAGCCTCATAATATTCCTCGCTGATCCCTGTAATCGATGCCAGATAGATGACCATGCTGTAACCGATATTTTTCCACAGGTAGAAGATGATAATAAGGAATACCCACACCCAAGGTGTATTGTATACGTCCACTGCATCGTATCCGAGTGACTTCAACGTCGAGTTCAGAAATCCACTTTCGTAGTTGAACACGTTGTATACGATGACACTAAGAATAACGAAGGAAACAAAGTATGGAAGAAACATGATCGATTGCGTCAGCTTCTTAAACCAATGCAAGCGCAGCTCACTTAGAAGAATGGCCAGCGCAATGGCGAGCACGTTTCCGAGTAGAATAAATACGATGTTATAGCCGACCGTATTTAAGGTAAGTCTTGCGAGAACCCCCGATTTCCATAAAAACTTGAAGTTGTCGAGCCCAACAAATTGGCTGTTGAACAAGCTTGTGTTGAAGTCGAACCTTGTGAATGCATAGTAGATACCTACCATAGGTACATACGAGTTAATAACGAAAAAGATAAGCGCCGGCAATAACATAAGGAAGAGTATACGATTCGTTACAAGCTCCTTAAGCACTCCATTTTTTTTCAACATGCAGATGATGTCTCCTCTCAAAGCGTTCTTTTCTGTTTTGTGTTGTCTGCTGTTCTCACTGTACGGCTCGCCCCGTTTGGAAGAAAGAGTAAGAAAGCAAAGTTAGTGAACGAATTAGCGTAATGAACAGTGAACGATTTAAACTTTTATGTATAAATTAGCGGTTTCACTAGCATTAGGCATCAAAAAAACCACGATATCGTCTGCTCGAACTGCTTTTTCGAGACGAACGAAGTCGTGGTTTTTAAGATAATGAATTATGGTTTTTGCAAAATCATGACGCCATGCGGTTCTATTTCTACCGTCTCGCTCACCTTGCGGCTCGTTAACAGGTCGATATAGCTCTCATTTCCGAGTGAAATTGTCGATTGGTGGCTATTATGATTCAAAACGAAAGTATACACTTGACCATCCTTAACTCTCTGAGCGAGTTCAACACCTGTTGCTGCTTCGAATGGAGCCGCGATCTGATGTTTTTCACACAACGTTTGAATCAAGTTGCCATATTTCTTCCGGCCATTGATCGGGATTATAGTCTCCCCCGTACCAGATCTGCTTTAGCTTCGTATTTATCATTTCTTCACGGTCCCTTCTGCCCTTAGCATCGAATTCCGTGACATTCTAACGGATACGGGACCTTCTTGTCATCTTAATTGGAGCGTTTCGCCAATAAGTTCACTCTGGTTTGTATTGTTCACTGCGTTAAATCAGGTTCATTCACCTTCATTTATTTGGTTCATTGCACCAAACGATGGGTGAATATTATAATGTTCATTGTATCAAGCAGTGATCTAGTGAAATATTCTAACTAATTGCCTGCTCGATGAGTGATTTACAAATCACATTAGGAAGCGCTTACTCTACCGGTATTATCCACACAAGTCTATAACGCTTTATATACATAAAGGGGGAGCTTGAATGCCAGCCGTTCAATTGAAAAACAACGGGAAATTATACAGTAAGCTTCTGTTCACGATCACCTTATGCATCGTACTTACTTTATTAGTATCTTCCTTGTTCTACTTCTTCACTTATATGCAGATTGATTTGAAGAAAGCTTACCAATCCGATGTCAGTAATCTAACCCAAACAAGCAAAGAAGTAATTAGCATGACTGAGAGCGCACAGTCACTCTCTTTCCAAATCTATCGAACCTTCACTATTTCTAAGCTCATGTTCTACAACGAGCCCAACATTTATGATGAGACGGCAGCCATGAACGAGCTGAACAACTACTTGAGCTCTATGCCTTTCATTGAATCCATCTATGTGTACAATTCGGCTAACGGTCTATTCTACACAGCGAGCCGTCATGGAGAAGGGGGGACGTTCAGCAAAGAGCAGCTTGCAGATAAGGGGATACTCGATATTCTCGAAAACTTTCAGCAGTATAAACCGTTCACTCCTATTCCGAGAACCTACCCAACTACTACTCTGGCTGGAGAGCAGCTTACGAAGGCTTATACCTATTTAGGTTATGATGCCATCGGCAAAACACAAACGATTAATTCTGCCGTTATCATTAACATTTCTTCCGCTTGGATTAACAAAGACATCGGCATCAATAAGAGCGACAGCGAAGGTAAATCCTATATTCTAGACAATCAGGATCGTCTGCTGTCAGGTGACTCACTTTTATCCAAATCATTAAACGAAGCGGATAGCTCCTTCATCAGCAAAAATATTAGAAACAAAGAATCCGGTTATGTTGTAGCCGACTTCGAGGGAAAGAAATCTCTCATCTCTTATACCTCTCCGGATTCATTGGACTGGCAGTATGTACGTGTTACACCATACAAACAAGTAACCAAAGCGATCTATTCCATTCGCAACACTACAATTTTAATTGCTGTCGTTATTTTGGTCATTGGCCTATTTATCTCTTGGCTGCTTTCTCGCATGCTCTATCGACCTATCCGTCAGATCATGAACAAAATGAGCATACTTGAAACAGAGAAACGCAATAGCTCCTATACGATTAGGCAAAATATGCTACGCAGTCTGATCCAAGGCTCGCAATCACTGCAAACGAACGCACAGCTCCAAAAGCTGTCGCAAGTCGGAATTACCTTTGACTTTCATTCACGCTATCGTGTTGTCCTATTAAAAATTGACGAGCTTGCTGCCTTGAAGGAAACGCGCGGCGATGATCTTCATGTCTACAAATTCGCCATTATGAATATTAGCTCCGAGATCGGCGTTAGCGATTATCGCGTGGAAACTGTCGATATGGATGCCGATTATGTCATCATGCTTCTTGGCCGCCAAGGTGACTCGGGTGAGTCTGATGATGAACAACTGAGGACTATGCTCATGAAGATCCAGCAATCCTCATTAGATTATTTGAAGATTGGTCTCTCTATCACCTACAGTCCTGAAGCGATGCAAGCAGCGCAGCTCTCAACTCATTACAGACTGGTGAAAGAAGCAGCGCAGCATCGGTTATTTTATGGGCATAAGTCGTTAATTAATGCCGAGGACATCATATCCCTGAAATCGAAGGAGTATATCTTCCCGGCTGACAAGGAGCGAAAGCTAACCGATGCCTTAATGACCTCCAAGACAGAGGAGGCGAAGAAGCTATTCGCAGAAATCGTCCAGGAAACAGCCGAGTATCCCATCCATGTGGTTCAGCTGGCGATCTCGCATCTGACGATGACGGTAAACAATATATTGTTTACGATTCAGAAAAACAACAGTTTGGACGTCGAGGCAAGCCTCAGCATTCAAATCCCGACGCCGGATCATTTTGAAACAATTAACGAGCTTAATGAAGTGTTCTTCTCCTTGTTCGATGACATTCAGATGAAGCTTTCCATGAAACGCTCGACGAAGCAAGGGGATCTCATTCGCAAAATTAATGACCTTATCCATGCGGAATACGCAAATGCGAATCTCAGCTTGAACTGGCTAGCCGATGAACTAGACATGTCTTCCATCTATTTGAGCAGGGTATACAAACAGCAGACGTTAACGACTATAGTTGATGTCATTAATAATGTACGTATGGAACGAGCTAAGGAGCATCTGGAAAACACTGATTTGTCGATCGTTGATATCGCTGTGAAGAGCGGCTATACGAGCAGCTCCTACTTCCACCGGATGTTCAAGAAGAGCTTCGGCGTAACCCCTTCTGATTATCGGAAGACAAAGACTGGTTAGTCACTTGAGAAATTGATTTGTATCAGTTAGCATTGTGATGGGAAACCAATCTTAAGTATTGGGGATGTGTATACGAGTGAAACAGAACAAATATGATAATTCAATTTTCTTTGATGCATATAAGCAAATGGCACGCTCAATCAACGGACTGGAAGCGGCAGGAGAGTGGCATGTATTCCAATCGTTATTACCAGATTTAAGTAATAAAAGCGTACTTGATTTAGGGTGCGGCTTCGGCTGGCATTGCTTATACGCTCGGGAGCAGCAAGCAAGTTCTGTGATTGGTGTTGATATCTCTGAGAAAATGCTTCAAAAGGCTCGGGAACAAACAGATGACCCTGCTATATCCTATTTACAAATGCCGATTGAAGACATCGAATTCTCACCTTCACAATTTGATGTCGTAATCAGTTCATTAGCCTTCCACTACATCGAATCCTTCGAAGCCATTTGCCAAAAAATATATGATTGCCTGAAACCGGGAGGCCATTTTATTTTCTCTGTAGAGCATCCTATATTTACATCTCGCGATGTACAAGATTGGCATTACGATGATCAGGGAAACATTCTGCACTGGCCAGTAGATCAATATCAGTCAGAGGGATTACGAGACACATCGTTTCTCACAGATAACGTAATTAAATATCATCGTACGATTTCAACTTATATCAATGACCTTATTGGAGCTGGGTTTGTTTTAAAAACAATCAAAGAACCTATGCCTTCCGATGAAATGCTCAAGAATAACCCTATGATGCAAGATGAAAATCGCAGACCTATGTTCTTAATTGTTTCAGCAGTGAAAGAGAATGCTTCTAAAGTACTTCGCAGCCTATAAACGGTGCACTCACCAGTGCGTTGGACGGGTAAGGGATGGCGGCAGCTTCGTATTGGTATCTCCCTTCGCGGCGTTGAGCTGAGGTTGGGTAAGAAAAATACTGTCTGTGAGATTTGCGCCTCTCAGGTCTGTGTCACGGAAATCAGCTCCGATGAGATCAGCCATTCTAAGATCTGCGCTTCTGAGATCCGCAGCAATAAGGTATGCCCCTCTCAGGTTGACTGCTCTGAGATCAGCACCCTTCATCCTTGCTCCAATGAGGTCTGCTCCTCGTCCGAATGCCTTCTTATTATCTTGCTTCTTTTTCTGCTCGCGATTGGCCTCAGCCCGAACGAGCTCGCTCGTCCGCAACAACAGCTCATTAACATTTGCTCGGTGCGCTGCCACATCCAGCTCCATAAGAGCGTCAGGACTAAGACAAGTCAGACGTTCCGTCTCTTCGAGTGCGAGGCGAAGATCACTGTGAATAGAACGGGCGGGCTGATATGTCAGCGCTTCGTTTAAATACCAAAGCAGCTCATGAATTTGTTTCATGACCGGGAACACCTCGAACATTTGCTTCGCGGTATCTGGTTTTTTCCTCCAGTCGAGTCCACCGAAGGTAACATTAGAAACCTGTTGTCCCGCCCCGAAGCAGTCATACACGGTACAGCCTCGAAAACCTCGCTCTCTCAGGGTAGTATGGACGCCGCAGCGGAAGTCCAATTGCAAATTGTTGCACGCTTGTCCGGCATTTTTGTCTACTGCAAAGTCTATCGAAGCTGAGAATGGCAGCGCCACGCAGCACAAGCCGAAGCAGTTCTCGCAATCAGACTGCAGACTGTTTCGGCTCCTCTCAGAAACTGATTCTAAATATTCGTGATTCTCCATTTATACTTCTCCCTCTGCTATAGCTTGTTCCTTTATTCTTACATACTATTACTGTATATTTTTTCCGTCAATACCGTGATGATATATCAATAAAAGCCGAGCATCAGCAGCGACATCCTGCACACACTCGGCTTTTGGGCATGTTTAGTTTATATCTTCCTCATTAATCCCACCGGGTCAAAACGATCGGACCTTCCTTCGTAATAGCCACTGTATGCTCAAATTGTGCTGCCCATGCACCATCTCTAGTGCGCGCTGTCCATCCATCCTGTGCAATAAATACATCCGCTCTTCCAGCTGTAAGTATAGGCTCTATCGTTATGACCATGCCTTCTTCAAGGGCAACACCTTGACCAGGCAACCCATTATGCATAACCTCTGGAAATTCATGCATGCATTTGCCAATACCATGCCCTACGAAAGCCGTGACTACCTCAAAGCCAGATCTCTCCGCTCTCCTTTGTACCGCGTAACCGATGTCCCCTAAACGATTGCCAAGTACAGCTTGCTTTATTCCGTCGTTCAACGATTGTTCTGCTGCAACGAGCAGCTTTTCGGTAGCCGAATTCGTCTTGCCAATCGCGTATGTCCATGCAGAATCAGCTTTCCATCCGTCCAAATCAGCTACCATATCAATAGTAACTATATCACCAGCTTCAAGCGGTTCTGAGTCTGGGAAGCCATGGCAAACAACCTCGTTAACAGAGGCACACGTAGCGAATGGATATCCCTTATAGCCTTTCTGTGCCGGCGTCGCCCCTCGATCCAGCATGAATCGTTCAACGAACCGATCAATTTCTTGTGTTGTAACGCCCGGCGCTATCCGTTTGGAGAGCGCTTGATGACAGGCAGCGACAATACGACCAGCTTTACGAATACCTCGAATATGTTCCTTCGTTTTCAAATCCACTGCCATGTGTGTCCTAACCTCCTCAAGGTTTTACGTAAGTAAAATCAACTTCGAAAGCATTGACCTAGATTTTACATAAGTAAAATCCACCTCTATGATAACGAGTAGATTTGTCTATGTATAACTTATTCGGGAAAAGGGAGACACATGCCCATATATATGACAAAATTATGACCGCACTTCATATTAAGTTTATATTTCCTTCTAATAATCGAGATGGTAATCAATGATCGTATCATTCACAAGCAGCTTCGTCCCATCTATGCTTTTAATACCGTCCGCAGGCAAAATAACAATTAGAACCGCAGTATCCGCCGGTATGGTGATCATCGTTCCTCCATTAATATTTTCACAGATGTAAGTATGTGTTATCGCATCATAGATATCACATGCCTCCTCTCCAAGCTCCACACTCACACGTTTCTCTTCTTCATAAGGGTTATAGTATAGGTATGTTGGAAAGGCGTCACTTCTGAAATAATCCGTTCGTAAACAGTCCAAACGCAGGATTGCGGGAACATTCGTACAGGAGATTGTTCCACCGAACATACCGACATGGGAGGAGCCATAGAGACCGAGATCGATAGATCCCCAGCTGTAACGAATAGCGTCTCCTGTCGCATAGGGACTTTGGTGATCCCATTTTTTTCGCAACCCTTCATAGGCAATAACGTGCTTCGGATCACTTCGGAAGAAATGGCAGGATTGTTGAATTGCCGGCAAAGCATCTGGATAAAACAATCTGGCATTATTGGCCGCATTCAGCATCCATTTCCCAATATCGCGGGCAAACCTTGCATCGTACCGTACAAGAGGAATCAAGGATGCCGCAAGAGAAAAAGTATTGGCTGCAAATGCGTATCCGCTTGAGTCCTCATGATATTCATTCGTTGCATTGTCCTGCATCTGGTCCCAGCGCTGTCCGAAGTCCGTCAAGCTTCCGCAGAGACCATGAGCGTCGTACTCTCCCCATCTCTCCGCAATAACGCCCCAGCCGTTACGGCATGCGCTATCACCGTCGAAGCACCAGTTCAGCATTTTTGCAACGTCGTAATTATACCCCAGCTCTGCGTTCATCCGAGCTGCAGTATAAGCACCATACGGCAGAAGAATCTCATAAAACGGGTTATCTGTTGACCGCTGCAAAAAATCCATGCACCATTCTGCCGCTTCCAGGTGACGAGGATTTCCCCATTTGACATAGGCCATGTACTCCATCCATGCAATGCCTGCTGCCGCCTCCGGCTCCTTCCACTTGCCATTATCGACAGGTTTCTTAAGCTTGAAATTATACGATAGATGATTGAAATCAGCTGCTCCATCTTTACCACCTAATTCATAACAAGCTTCGTACCATTTATCAGCCGTTTGCTGCATGATTTGCTCCAGCTTACCTACTCTAGGATAAAAATGCGTAAGCGAATAGATTAGAACATGGGGATAAACCTCATACCAGAAGCTGCTTCCCGTATTCGCATCCGTACGATTCAAGACCAAATTCTCGCCGTTATCCGTATTGTAATAGCATTCACACATCTCTACCCAGTTATGTCCATTTTGGTCGCTCTTATCAATACCGGCTATCGTTGCCCCCAGCACAGCAGTCACGCAATTTATCGCTTCATGATTAGAAGCATCCCTGGGGGCTCCAATATAGGATGGGAGGGCAAAAGCAGCCCTTCCCGTGTTTTTACCTGTTTGGTCCCACCAAATGAGCGGAAAAAAATCACCTTTAGCTTCAAAATTAAAGATTAGCTCGTCATAATCAGCTGCTACCTGCTTCCAATCTCTCATATGGAAGGGGGTCGGTAAGTTAGGCATATGTTCCACTTTTCGAATCATAGTGTAGTCACCTTTCTAGGTAAAATCAATCCAGATCGCGGTTTTATCGTCAGATTTTTTGACACGCGGAAAGTGAAGACAGTGCGGATCTCCTTCTTCAAGCTGAATGAGGTGCTGAATGTAGCCTTCAAGTCCCGTAGAGGATACGAAGCGAGCGGTTTCTTCCGCATTTGCCGGCTCGTGGCCGATTGGCTTCGCATGATATAAACCATCCGACATAAGCAGCAGCGTTTTTAATTTAATATAGTTAATTTTCCCACTCTCTATGTATCGAGACAAATCAGGATCACCATTTAGTACAGCGTAGCCTTCCTGCGTGTTAGCGGTATGGCGGCCGCTAACGATTTGAGGCTTTACATAATCCCATAAGTCTTCGCTTGATTGAAGACCAGCTTCAATCCCTTCCGCCCAAAGCGCTCTTGTCTTATTGTCCACATGCGCTAGTTGATCATGTGTGACAGTTCGAACCGTGCCATCCTCATACTCGGCAATCAGCATACAATCCCCTGCTTGTGCGTATTCAATGAAGTTGTCGCCCATACGAATCAGAACGGCACATGCTCCCCACAATTCTTCCTTACGATCCGTCTGAATGCCGTGCTTCATCATTTCTGCGCGTAATTTCCTGTTTGCTTGCAGCAAAGCTTCCGCTGGGCTCCACTCTTTATTCGAGGGGCTTTGCATCTCTTGTAAATATTCAGATATGATCTGCGCGGCATAATATCCGCCAGTCTCGCCATGCTCACCCTTAAAAGGCGCAAGCGAAGTGGCTCCATCAATGACTCCATACATATTTAACGAAGGATTTATAACAAGCGCATCCTCATTCCAAGGACTGCTGCCTTTCACAGATATCTTAGTTAGCTTCATGTCATTTTCTCCTCCTCATAATCAAAACAAACATAAGACCTCCCGCTGTTCCAATAGCTATCATTGCATATAGCCACATAGACAGACTATCGTCCTTCTCATAAGAAAGCTCGAATGAACGAACACCCGCATTCGCCTTCTCAGCCCCTTCCGCAAGAAACCACAATTGCATCTCCACCGTTAAGACCGGATTTCTGGCAACATCGACAGTCATGAACGGTGAGCTAATACCCCCTCGATTAAGGATACTATCCTCCTGGATAATGGCGATTTCTTGATCAATAACATAGGCAATATCCGGATGCATCCGCCGCATTTCCTTCATTACATCCAATATAAAATGACCTGTTTTCGTTCCGTCCGGCTTCGCTGCCCAAGCAGGCGATCTTGACGTTCTGTTCGGTCTTATAAGGATTATAATACAGGAAAGTCTTCGCCGTGCTTATAAAAAAACACCCGCCGTTACAGGAGTTTTTGCACTCCATTGGCGGCAGGTGTTTCTTCATGTTAATCATATAAATGATTACAATTATTTAATAATCGTGTTAATTTTATCAATGGTGCTCTTCACGGCTGTATTCACGTCTTCACCTTTTTCGATCGCTTGGGTCAACTTCTCCCAAATCGCTCCATCAATTTCACCTTGCTTCGGCTGATTGTTGAAGCCCCTTGCTATTTCAGATGCTTGGCGAATGGTTTCAACTGCATATACTTTTTCTGGGCGGCTTGTTTTAATAAGATCAAAACCACTTTTTGTAGGTGCTACTACTTTCCATTGATGAACGGCGTTCGTCATGTCTACAAGTGCTTTTGCCGCAATCTCCGGGTTTTTAGTGGAGCTTGCCATTGCCGTAACTCCGATCCAGCTAAACGTTACATTCTCTGTTCCATGCGGAGGGATAACCATGCCGACTTTGAAGTTTGCCGTTTTTTCGAAATCATCGCCTGCACCTCCTACGAACATAGCTACTTTTCCTGTTTTAAACATATCGCCGTTACCCATAGACTCGGCTTGAGCGCGTGCCGGAGCTATACCTGATTTGATAATGGATTGATACATTTCCAAACCTTTAATCGATTCAGGAGAATCTAGTGTGATGTTCCCTGTTTTATCAAATACATCGCCGCCATAAGACCACGTGTACATTGCTGTTGGGATATTGCTCAGCAAAGCGCCCCATTCGCCGTCTTTTGTCAATTGTTTTCCGGCTGCAATAAAGTCATCCCACGTCCAGTCATTTGTAGGAAGCGCAACGCCTGCTTTTTCGAACATATCTTGATTGTAATAAAGCATATACGGTTGAGAAATCCACGGCAGTGCATACAATTGCTCTTTGTATTGCCCTACATCAATTGTACCTTGGAAATAATCATCAGCTTTATAATTGCTTAATCCAGAAAGATGCTCATCAAGCGGAGCGATAGCGCCCAAACTCGCATATTGCGCTATATATTCTTGGGACAACCACATGAAATCTGGTGATTGTTTACCTGCAATCATCGTTTGAAGCTTCTGATAATAGTCAGCCGGAATGCTTTGTACTTCGATTTCATAATCTGTCGCGCTTGTATTCACCTTCGCTACCAAATCTTCAAATTCTCTAAGCTCTTCCGCTCCTGCCCAAGTCGCTACTTTCAGCTTTACTTTTCCAGCAGGCTGATCAGTGCTTGCTGGTTCTTTGCCCTCTGCATCGCTTTTCTTTGAGCCGCCGCAAGCAGCTAAGACTACCGTTAATGCCAGCACCAACACGAGAAGAATTCCAAACCTTGCAGTTACATTCTTTTTCATGTGAGAGTTCCCCTTAATTTATATTTGAAATGATTCCGACGGTATCGTCAAAAATCAAGCTTCATCCTGATCACAAATGCTTAGCCCTTAATTCCGCTTAACTTGACGCCTTCTACAAAATGCTTTTGAGCTAGGAAGAACATGATAAGCACCGGAAGCAGAGCCAGTATTGATCCTGCCATAAGGGGACCCCATTCTACTTTCATAACCCCTTTAAACATGGACAAACCAAGTGTCAAAGTGAATTTGTCTACGTCATTCAAATAAATCAACGGACCCAGCAAATCGTTCCAGCTTCCTTGGAAAGAGAAAATGCCGATCGTAACCAATGCTGGAATAGATAATGGAAGGAAAATTTTCAGAAAAATAGTAAAGCTGTTTGCTCCATCGATAACCGCCGATTCTTCCAGATCCTTCGGAACCGAGTAAAAAAACTGCCGAAGAAGAAAGATAAATACCGGTGCCCCTCCAAAAAAGCCGGGCACAACAAGCGGCAGGATTGAATTGCTCCAACCAATTTCACTAAAACCGATAAACACCGGAATCATCGTTACTTCACCTGGAAGCATGATAGTGGAAAGCACCAGCAGAAACCATATGTTTTTTCCCGGGAAGTTGAACCTTGCAAAACCGTACGCCACGAGGGCAGAAACAAATACATTAGATAACAGTTGAAAAAAAGTGATGACCAGCGTGTTCTTAAAGAGAACAAAAAAGTTGATTTCTGTAATAGCCCTTGCGTAGTTTTCCCAATGCAACCCATCCGGCAAAAACTGAGGAGGGATTTGAAAAATGACATCTCCTGATTTTAATGAAGTAGAAATCATCCAAAGCAGCGGAAACAAGGTGCTTATGGCGAAGACTCCGAGCAAGACATATAACATAACGCTGCGTAAAATCCTCATCTTCTTTCTTCCTATCCCGTAAGAGACCATTCATTTCACCTTCCTTTCCGCTTTTTTGTTTTGGCTTCACTCTCGTAGTAAACCCAAGCCGAGGATGACTTAAATGCGATCAGCGTAAGAATCATGATAATGACGAATAATATCCATGCCATTGCTGTTGCATATCCCATTTTGAAAAACTTGAATGCATTCTCATACAGATAGATCATATAAAAACGACCCTCGTTGTCCGCACCGCCAATAATATAAGCATCCCCAAATTTACGCATAGCACCTACAATACCCATTATGAGGTTGTAGAAAATAACCGGCGTCAGCATCGTCAACGTAATATGCTTGAATTTCTGGAAGCCATTTGCCCCGTCAATATCAGCAGCTTCATATAAATGTCCGGGAATATCCTGCAGACCAGCGAGATAAGTTAGCATGCCGCCTCCCGCTCCCCACACCACCATCATTAAGTAGGAAGGCATAACGAGTGATCCTTCTGTTAACCAGCCCAGCGGAGCAATACCGACCTTGGAGAGCAGGAGATTGATAAGTCCAAAGTCCGTGTCCAAGATCCATTTCCACAGCAAGGAGATGGATACCCCAGAGACGATAGCAGGTAAATAGAGTGCCGTTCGGAAGAAATAAACCCCTTTTACCTTTGTATTGACCAACATAGCGATAAGCATTGAAGTCGCAATGCCCAAAGGTACGGATATGACGGCAAATTTGATTGTCACCCACAGTGCTTTGCGGAAATCCTCATCTTTAATTAAATCTGTGTAATTTTCAAAGCCAATGTACTTTGGTTTGTTGAACGTATCCCACTCGGTTAAGCCTACATAAAAAGCAAAGATGAGCGGCGCGACCGTAAATATAAGAAATCCAATGATCCACGGAGATATATAGATATAACCCGTAAATTTTTTTGAACGCACATTCTCTCCCCCTATAAATCATTTATTCAAATCAGCATGACAGCCAACCAAACAAGATGAATTGTAATGTAAATGTAAACGTTTTATATCCTTATTTTAAATTACTTTTTACATTTGTCAACATTATTCTACAAAAAAATCATTGTCTATTTCATACACTTGTAATGTGATTTTGTAATGTTAAGTCATGCGATATTCAGAAATCATATAGAGGCTGTATCTTATTTTGAGTGCTAAGAAAAAATAGAACAGAAAAGAAAACAGTCTGTTCGACTGTCCTCTTCGACCGCTTTCATCATTTACTCATACACTAGGCTGTCCAATATTTCATTTAGACTAAGCTCGGCGCAAGCCATTGAAGTATCAGCAACGCCATAATACATTTTTACGAGGTCCCCCTCCACAATAACCCCGCAGGAAAAAACGACATCCCCAAAAAAGCCTTTCTGCTCATAAGCAGCCTCAGGCTCCAGAACTGGCTTTGCAGAACGTGCGATAACTTTCTCAGGGTGCTCCAAATCAAGCAGCACAGCTCCCATGCAGTAACGATGTTCCTTCGTCGCTCCATGATACAGCTCGAGCCATCCCTTTTCCGTTTTTATAGGTACTGCCCCTCCGCCGATTCTGCCGCTGTCCCACATGCCTTCCCTCAAGCCAAGCAGATGCTTGTGATTTCCCCAATAAAGCAAATTGTCCGATTCTGCAATCCAAATCTCTGGCGTACCGATACTTTTCATCGTCGGACGATGAAGCGCATAATATTTTCCACCAATCTTTTCCGGGAAAATAAGCACATCCTTGTTGTCAGGACAGAAGATCATTCCGTGATGAGTAACGTTAATAAAGTCTCTGGTTGAAACCATCGATTCCCCAATCCCTTTCGGAGAAACGACTGAAAAATAAATATAATAATCTTCTCCCATTTGCGTTACGCGAGGATCTTCCACTCCAAAAATTTCTTGAGCGTTGGACGGGTAAATAAACGGCTCATTGTCTATCGTAAAATGGTGTCCGTCCTTGCTTCGCGCAATGCGCACGTATGAAATAGAAGTTAAATAGGCAAACGTAGCACTTTGTGTAACATCTCTAACAACGCGAGGATCTGAAAAGTCATACCGCTCATCATTTCGAGAAAGCTCTACAAGATCGATTTTCTCAGTAACCGTATTGTATACGGGAGCCAATACTTTATTCGGATCATCACTAATTGGTTGTTCGGCAACCCTTAGCAGCAACAAGATTTCGCCGTTATATTCAGCAACACCCGCATTAAATGCGCCGATGACCTTAAAGCCATCATGATATGGCTGTATATCGGCTGGAGTAATAATAGGATTTTCTTCATATCGGTAAATATTCATCCCTAGTTCACCTCAAGCCCTTCAAATTTCAGAAACGGATCTGGAATCGTAATTCTATGAGCCTCTGCATCGCTGATTCCGGCATATAAATCAGCCATTCCATCCTTACGCCTTACAAGGCCGCCACTGAAAACGACGTCAATCAAATCTTTTCTTTTTGCATCGCCTGAGAGAAATTTATCGCGAATTGCAATTAATTCAATATCCGAAAACTCACCCGTCATCGGATTTATAGCAAATACCATAGGGTAATAATGGCGGTCCTCTGCTTCATCGAAGCTCGCGATGTGACCCAAAATTCCGACAAGTCCATTTGACAGCACATGGGCTTCATTTGCGCCTCCCCACTCTGCTTCGATAAATTGCCCTTGCAGAAGCGGAGCTTCTTCTACTCGTTCAATGGTTAGCTCCTCTAGAGAAGCTGCGCGTACGAATCCAATCTTACCGCGTCCTCCCTTATCGCCCTGCGGCCTTGTAAATATCGCGACGCTGCCATCAGGCAGCTGCGCTATGCGAAGATCCTTCATTCCGTTAGGTCCGATGAAAAATAACTCTAAACTTTGAAGAGTGCTGCCTTTGTACATCACTGTTCGCCACGCAAGCGCACCTTCATGAACAGGATGAGGGTACACCTCTACGCCGCCGAGAACAATTTCACCATTGATTCTTGTATAGAAGGGGTCCTGAAGCGTCAGCACCGGCATTCCTTCCTTAGGCACCCATGCTCCATCCCGTTCTACGAAAAACTTAACCTGAGAATGCTCACTATCTCTGGACTCTACGCGTCCAGCAATGACCAGATCCCCCTCGTCTTCAAAAGGAGCTGTAATGTTATATACATCACGTTCGCCAACACCCGCAAATCGCAGCTTTACCGCATCCGTTACAGATTCTTTTTTGTTCAAATATTCGTTTAGGAGCGTTGCACACACTTTCACTTCATTTTTAACCAGCTTTTTCACCAAAATTTCCCCTTTACGTGAATTTTATTTTTTCATACACCAAAAATACAAAATACATTACTAATTAAAAATTGTAACGTTATAAAACAATTACTTTGCTTTATAAATTAATTTACACCCATTATTAATGACATGAAATAAAAAGTCAATCAAAACTTAATAAGTGAGAGTTCCTTTTTCAAACAGTTCCTTTTTCGTGTGGAATGAGATATAATTTGTAACGTTACAAACTTTTAAGCATAATAGAACATTGTGCACTTGGAAAGGAACGGTACTTTTGAAGCAGCAAAAAGTGACGATGCAAATGATTGCTGAAACTTTAAATATATCTAAAAACTCCGTGTCGCAGGCTCTAACGGGGAAAGATGGGGTCAGCGAGGAAACCAGACAACTGGTTATACAAACAGCTGAACGGCTGGGATATTCATACTCCGAAACTCGAAAGAAAAGACAGTCCGAGCGGAGCAGAAGCATCGCTTTGATTGCATCGGACTTCGCCTTCTCACAAAGAAGCTTTTTTGGCGAAATTTATTTAACAATAGAACAAGAATGTTCAAAACACGGAATGACATTACAGATACAGCCCATAAATCCTCATGCCAGAGATCATCTTATTTTGCCGTCCTTTCTGCAAAACCAGACTGTTGACGGTGTGCTTGTTCTCTCACACATTAGTACTGAATATATTAATGCCGTATTAGCTACAGGTATTCCGACCGTGCTGATTGACCACCATCATCCGAAGATCCAGGCAGACTGTATCTTGACCAATAATCGCTTTGGCGGGTATGAAGCAGTTCACCACTTAATCAATCTTGGCCACAAAAAAATTGGGTTCTTAGGGAATACCTCTTTCTCGCCTAGCTATCACGAGAGACTGGAAGGTTACAACCTAGCTATGAATGAGGCTGATCTGGAGATTAATCCGGAGTGGCTGGTGAAGGACGCTGTCGAGGAAGCAGTTGATGTAACCGACAAGCTGTCAAAGCTGTCTTCACTGCCAACGGCTTGGTTTTGCGTCAATGACGGGTTAGGGTTTTTATTAATTTCGTGCTTACAGCAAATGGGATACAAGGTACCCGATGATTTCTCCGTTTGCAGCTTTGATAACGGACAACTATCGCGAATCAATACGCCTACGACAACTACAATCGCTATAGATTTGAGTAAATATGGCCGACAAGCATTTAAGCAGCTGCTTTGGAGAATGAGCAATCCGGCAGAATCCTTTATTGAAATTCATCTTCCAACTACCTTGATCGAACGAGAATCGACAAGTCGACTTTTGGATAATGAGCACTAACATGCTTTCTGAATATGGAAACAACTCCTTTACCCGGTAGTACGCGTAAAGGAGTTGTTTTGTTTGTGCATTCATTTGATCTATTATTTGTTCCTTAACAATAAAAAAGCTTTGCAATCTGTCTCATAAGACAGGCTGCAAAGCCATTATACATGATGAGTTTAGCTAACCGAGGGGTTGATTCTGCCTAATTCATTTTCCACCAATGTCGTTAATTCATCTTCGTAGCCTCCGGTAATCCGGTACTTGCGAATATACTCTTTAACAAATTTACGCGGGTCCTTGGGTTGAAAAATTCTCGTGAGTTCTTTCAGGCTTTCCTTGACTTCATTCTGGCTATGTTTCGCCATGAAATCCCCTCCCCTTTACGTTGGATGGTCGTCCTAAACAGCATTATACGAGACCGCATGCGGCAATTATTCCGCAAGAACCCCCCACTCGGTACAGGCAACTCCATGGTCAATGAGTCACAATGTTCGCATTTTTCTTACTATTATATCATTGTGGTTAGGAATATGAAAGTGAGCATTTATTAATCTCTCGGTGCGGCTTGTTCGGGTTTTGCGTGCTTATTATGCTCAGCTTCCCTTGCTGCTGCTGCATTCATTACATTTGGAGGCGAGACATCGACTGACTGATGAGATGTAGACGATAGCCTATCTTTTCGAAACATTCTTAAATATGCAATCACGCCAATGATGGCTACCACAATTCCAAATGCTAACACCAATGTCGTTACCCAGCCCTGAACCATGTCCTCGCCTCCTTCCCATACTATATTTATCGGTAAAATTTCCTTGAATATTAGTTCTTTTCTACTTCCATTAACTTACCATATTTTAGTTATTATTATACCGAATCTGCGGAACGCAAGCAACTTATTCAAGGCTTCCCTAAAGGATTCGATAAGCGCCGATTCCGCATACAAGCAGCTTTCCTCCGTCATCCTTGACCTCTGCTTGCAGCGTCAGTGTGCGCTGCGTTCGATGAATCAGTTCTGCCTCGCATAGCAGCACACCGCCTTTGCAGCTAGCGAGAAATTGCGTATTCAAATTTGCCGTAACCGAGCTCTTATCAGGTGTCGCCAGCATGACCACCAGCCCCATTGCATTATCAAGCAGTGACATCAGTACTCCGCCATGAACGATGTTCAGCAGATTAAGATGCCGCTCAGAGGCATCTAGACAAATCGTCGCTTTACTCGCACTCGCCTGCACAATTTCACAGCCTAAATGTCCCCAAAAAGTCGCTTGTGCACGCTCTGCGAGCTTGGTCAGATGACCGAGCTGATCCGCCTGCTGAGCAAACCATTCCTCTTCTATGCTGCTCACTCTCCCTTCTCCTTCGCGGCCTGCGCCTGCTCCGCTTCCTCCTCCTGCAGCTTGCGGCGAAGCACCTTGCCGATCATTGTTTTTGGAAGCGTTTCCCTAAAAGTATAGTGGTGCGGTACTTTGTAGGAGGCTAGGCGTTCTCTGCACCAACGATCGAGTTGGCTGCTCGATACCTTTACGCCCTCTTTAAACACAATAAAGGCTTTTACCGTTTCACCCCGGTATTCATCCTTCACCCCAATAACAGCAGCTTCTCTTACAGCTGGATGCTCGAACAGCACCTCCTCCACCTCACGCGGATAAATATTGAAACCGCCTGCGATGATCACATCCTTAATCCGATCCATTATCGTAAAATAGCCATCTTCGTCCATCGTTGCGAGATCGCCTGTGTATAACCATCCGTCCCGTAGTACCTGATCCGAATCAGCAGGCTTATTCCAATACCCTCGCATGACCTGCGGACCTCGGACGATTAACTCTCCAAGCTCGCCAACCGGAAGCCTCTTTCCGGTTTCAGGATCAATTATTGCAGCGTCGGTATCTGGAAAAGGGATGCCGACCGTACCGATTTTGCGCTTCCCCCACACCGGATTGGCATGTGTAACGGGAGATGCCTCCGACAAACCAAAACCTTCAACAAGTCTTCCGCCGGTTAACGACTCGAATTTCTCCTGAACTTCAAGCGGCAAAGCTGCCGAGCCGCTGACACATACATTAATGGACGAAAGGTCGGTTTGTGCCGCTAACTTATGGTTTATTAGTGCGACGTACATCGTTGGCGCACCCGGGAAAATCGTTGGTTTCTGCTGCTTGATCGTTTGGAGCACCGTCTCTACTTCGAAACGCGGAAGTAAAATCAATGTGCCCGCCCGCAGCACCGACATATTCATTAATACCGTTAATCCAAACACATGGAACAGCGGCAGCGCCGCCAGAAAACGTTCCTTGGCATCCTCCGCCCTATAACACCAGGCAGATATTTGCATCGTGTTTGCTACGAGATTACGATGGGTCAGCATAACACCCTTAGGCGTTCCTGTCGTGCCTCCAGTATATTGCAGCGCTGCAAGGTCAGAGCCCTTAGCTGGACTCGGCAGCGCCACTGCTGCTCGCTTGGCTGCAAGCAGCTTCTTATAAGCAATGACACCAAAACTGCCATAGGGGATGTCTGCGCGAAAGCCTTCTTTTCGCTGCTTAAGCGGATAAAGCAAGTTCTTCGGAAAAGGGAGCCCATCCTTAATCGATGTAATAATGGCATGCTTCAGCTGCGGCAGCGGACCTGACTCCGGCTGCTCGCCTCGAACCCGAGACAAGCGCGCATAGAGCAGATCGACCGTAATAATAGCAACAGCGCCACTATCTTTAAGCTGATGCTCAAGTTCCCGCTCTACATATAGCGGATTCGTCTGTACGACTACGCCCCCTGCAAGCAGCACGCCATAGAAGGCTGCAACCGCCTGCGGGCAATTGGGCAGCATAATCGCCACACGGTCTCCTTTGACTATGCCTAGCGATTGGAGACCATAAGCGAGATTAAGCGCATTTTCATGCAGCTCGCGGTACGTCATGATTTTGCCAAGGAAATGCACAGCGGGGTGGTTCGGGTGGTTATTAACCGCATTAACTAAAAACTGTACGATGCTCTGATCGGGATAGATCTGCGAAGGAGAAATCTCCTTCGGGTAATGTCGAAGCCATGGACGCTCGTGCTCTTCAGCTTCAATGAGCGGTTGCTCGGGCAAGGACGGGTCTTCCGGTCTGAGCGAATCCATTCAAGCTCTCCCCCTTCACACGACATAATGCTCACTGCTAATAACACGAGCAGCAATCGTTCGCTTCAAAGCTACCGTATCTGAGAGAGGCGCGCGCATCAGCTTCTTCAAAATCGAAAGCTGCATTTGCAGTCCATCTCCCTGCTCCAGCGCAGCGAGTGCAAGCTTGGCTAACGACTCGACCCGCTCCATAGACTCCTGTACGAAGACCGTCGTCATTGCCAAAACATTCTCCGTCTTATCCGAAGCCGCGCCGCGGCTGGCTTTCATTATTTTTTGTGATCGCAGTAAAGCACTTTCCATAGCGAATATGTTGATCATAAGATCAGCAAGTGAGCACAACACTTCTTGCTCCTGCTCCAGCCGCAGGCCCAGCTTCTGAACAGCAAGCCCGCCAATGGCGAGAAAGATCTTTTTCGCTTGGCCTACACGGAATGCTTCCTTGCTCAGCGGCTTTTCCAGCGGCGGAATCGGCATAGGCTGCACGAGCTCAGCTTGCAGCGCTTTAGCTTTACGCAGCAGCGGCAGCTCGCCCTTTAACGCTTTTTTCATCAGCGTGCCAGGAATGAGCAGCCTATTGATCTCATTTGTCCCTTCAAAAATCCGATTAATACGTGAATCCCGATAAATCCTCTCCACCTTATAATCGCGAATATAGCCGTAGCCGCCGTGTATCTGCACACCTTCGTCTGCAACAAAATCGAGCGCTTCAGATGCAAAAACCTTGATGATCGAACATTCGATGGCATACTCTCCGATTGCCTTCGCCACTGTCATGCCACCTGCAGCCGTTCCCTCATCTTCTTCCGTTGTCCGGAGCATTGCATCGATCCAGCCGGCAGTCCGGTAGACCATGCTCTCCAGTACATAAGTACGAATGTTCATATCAGCCAGCTTGGCGCCTATAAGCGGATACGAGGAAATCGGCCGTCCAAATTGCTTCCGCGTGTTCGCATAAGCTGAAGCAAGCTCAATGGTCTCCTTCGATGAGCCGAGACATGCTGCTCCAAGCTTGAAACGTCCAATGTTCAAAATATTAAATGCAATTTGATGTCCTTTCCCAACCTCCCCAAGCACGTTTTCAACCGGCACCGCAACATCTTCAAAAAATAGAGGGCGAGTTGAAGAACCCTTGATGCCCATCTTATGCTCCTCCGGCCCAATACTGAACCCCGGCATACCCTTCTCGACAATAAACGCCGTAAAATACTCCCCATCTACCTTCGCATACACGATAAACAGGTCAGCAAAACCTGCGTTTGTTATATATAGCTTTGATCCGTTCAGCACATAATGCTTGCCATCCGGCGAAAGTCTTGCCGTCGTCTTAGCACCAAGAGCGTCCGAGCCTGATGCAGGCTCTGTCAAGCAATAAGCAGCTATCCGCTCTCCTGACGCAAGCGCAGGCAAGTACATTTTCTTTTGGGCAGGCGTACCGAAAAATACGATCGGCAGCGTTCCGATACCCGTATGAGCACCTACTGACAGCGCGAAGGAAGAGGTGCGCGCTAATGTTTCTGCGAGCAGCGTCGTACTTACCTTGTCGAGCCCCAGCCCGCCGTAAGCCTCCGGCACATCTGCCCCGAGCAGTCCAAGCTCGCCCGCCTTGCGCATCAGCTCTACCGTCAGATCATAGTTCAAAGCTTCCAGCTCCGCATCGCGCGGCGTAATTTCCGCATCCATGAACTGCTGCGCCGCATCCGCCATCATCCGCTGTTCTTCCGTAAAATCCTCGGGTGTCACGACCGATTCCGGCATACTGTCCTCCACGACAAACCGACCGCCAAAACGTATCGTTTCAGCCATACCGCAGCTCTCCTTTCAGTCAACTGAATATTTTGTTCAATACCGCCGCTCAACTTCCCCCTGGCTCTTAGGGCACCTATTGCTTACTGGGCGGAACGATAAACTTCAATCACACCTGCTGCTCCCATCCCTCCGCCAATGCACATCGTGACGACGCCGATTCCTCCGCCTCTTCGCCCAAGCTCATGAATAAGCGACACCGACAGCTTCGTCCCCGTACAGCCAAGCGGATGCCCGAGCGCGATAGCTCCGCCGTTCACATTGACCCGCTCGGGATCAATTCCCAGCTCCTTAATAATGGGCACGCACTGAGCAGCAAAGGCTTCGTTAAGCTCAAACAGATCGACCTGCTCCATCGTGATTCCTGCTTTTTTCAGCGCCTTAGGGACGGCTTCGATGGGGCCTATGCCCATAACCTCAGGAGCAACGCCAGCTACACTAAAGCTGCGGAATACCGCGAGCGGACGTAATCCCAGCTCCTGTGCACGTGCTCTGCTCATCACAATTACAGCAGCGGCTCCATCGCTCATTTGAGATGTATTGCCTGCTGTAACCGTTCCTTCCCTTGCAAAAGAAGGCTTAAGCGGCGCCAAGGTTTGAACGCTCGTCTCCGGCCTTACCCCTTCATCGGTATCGAATGTAAACACCTTCGACCAAGGACGACCCGCATCGTTTACACCTGAGCGGCTTGTCGTGATCGGAACGATCTCCGCTTTGAAGCGTCCGGCTTCGATAGCCGCTGCCGCCTTGCGGTGACTGGATGCTGCAAAAGTATCCTGCTCCTCACGCGTCACGCCATACCGGCGGGCGACCTCTTCAGCTGTATGTCCCATGCCCATGTATACTTCGGGCAACGCATCGACAATCGCAGGATGCGGCGACAGCCTGAAGCCGGTCATCGGCACATGGCTCATGCTCTCCACACCGCCGGCCGCAATAATCTCCGCATCACCGAGCCTAATGCGCTCCGCTGCATAAGCGATTGCTTGCAGACCCGAAGCGCAGAAACGGTTAATCGTTACTGCCGGCGTAGTCACCGGCAAGCCCGCATAAAGCGAGATGGTGCGAGCCATATTTAACCCCTGCTCGCCTTCGGGCATCGCGCAGCCAATAATGACATCCTCTATAAGCTCTGGCGTCAAGCCGGGCAGCCGCTCTAGCGCGCCTTGCAGCACGGTCCGCCCGAGATCCTCCGCCCTCGTTTCTGCAAGGCTCCCCTTCGATGCTTTGCCGACCGCCGTCCTCACCGCAGCAACGATAACGGCATCACGATCGTGATCTTCAAACGGTGATGAAGCTGACATTTCGCTCTCCTCCTTTTTGTTTATCGCACCCAATTACGGCTAATTTCGCAGCGGCTTGCCCGTCGCGAGCATATGGCTCATACGCTCCTGCGTCTTGCGCTCACCGCACAGGCTGAGGAATGCTTCGCATTCCAGATCGAGCATATATTGCTCACTCACCTCAGCGCCCGGCTGAATATCTCCGCCGGCGAGCACATGTCCAAGCTTGCCGGCAATAAGCGCGTCGTGCTCACTAATATGACCGCTTAGCCGCATTGCTTGCACCGCTACCTTAAGCACCGCGTTGCCTTCTCGTCCGGCAACGCGGATACGCTCTTCTGCGGGAGCTGAATATCCCGCCCGATCGAGCTCCAGTACCGCCCGCTTCGCTTCGGCTATACGTGCCTCCTGCCGCATAATGACGCGGTCCTGCGGGCGCATAAATCCTAAACGGCTAACCTCGTAGCCGCTGGTCGACGACTTCGCCAGCGCAATCGTCTCGAACAGCGCATTCAAATGCGGCTGCAAGTCCCCGCCTGCCTTACCGGCATTTGCGATCAAAGCCCGTTCAGCTGCCATCACTGCCGCTTCCTTGCAGCCCCCGCCCGCAGGAATAAGGCCCACTCCTGTTTCCACTAACCCAAAATAGGTCTCTGGTGAATAAATAATTCGGTCGGCAGGCAAGCATGCCTCTACCCCGCCGCCCAGCGTCATCCGATGCGGAGCTGCCACAACGGGACGGTCGAGCCGCTTGAGCCCCAGCATACTGCTCTGAAAGAAGCGGATAATCTCCTCCACCTCATCCCATTCGCCGCTCTGCGCTTCCATTAACAGAAGCATCAAATTTGCTCCCACACAAAAATTACGTCCTTCATTTGCGACAACCAGTCCGCGCCAGTTTTGTGATACCTCTTCTGTGCTCAGCCGGATAGCAGATAAAATATCGCCGCCAATCGCATTGTTCGGCGAATGGAATTCGAGCAGCGCCACTTCATCGCCAATATCAATAAGACTAGCCCCTGACGTAGACAGTACCGTTTTGCCCGCAGCCTTTAACGCCGCTAAGGAAGTGGAATCGGCCTCCTCCGCCTCTAACTTGTATGCGCCGCTCGCAGCGTAGACCCGCTCAGTACCCTCCACTTTATAAAACCTTTCATGTCCCGCTTCCAGCCAAGCCGCAACCCACTCCGGTATCGCATCGCCCTCCTTCTGCATTTGCTGCACCGACTTGCGAACCCCTATGGCATCCCACAGTTCGAACGGACCGAGCTCCCAGTTAAAGCCCCAGCGCATCGCACGGTCGATATCCGAGATCGAATCTGCAATGACACCGACTTGCGCAGCTGCATAAAGCAGCGTTTTTTTGATCGTTGACCATGCAAATTTAGCGTAGCGATCATTCGGTTCGGTTCGAAGCAGTGCCTTCACCTTAGCCGCCGCACCTTTCGCTGCCTTCGAAGCATCAATAACAGGCGAGTTTACCGACCGCTTAGGCCCATATTCGAGCGTATGCAGCTTGAGCGATTCAATCTCACTGCCGCCTTTGCCCTTCACCTTCCGGTAAAAGCCCGCGCCAGCTTTTTCACCGAGCCGCCCAGATGCGACAAGCTGCTCAAGCAGCGGCGGCCTCGCAAAAACCTTTTGCTCCGCTGGATCGCTGCTTCGCTCCCGCACATTATCCACAACATGCAGCAGCGTATCTAATCCGACCAAGTCGAGCATGCGCAGCGTCGCTGTCTTTGGTCTTCCCATCGCAGGTCCTGTCAGGGCATCCGCTTCCTCTACCGTAAGTCCGAAGGCAAGCGTATCCTCAAGCGTAACAAGCATGCCGTAGGTTCCGATCCGATTCGCTATGAAGTTCGGCGTATCCTTGGCTAGAACAACACCTTTGCCAAGCCGTTTCTCACATACTTCTGTTAGCAATTGGATAACCTCTGGTGTCGTGTCCGCAGTAGGCACGATCTCAACAAGCTTCATATACCGCGGCGGGTTGAAGAAATGCGTCACCGCAAAATTCTGCCTAAACTCCGTGCTCCTGCCCTCAGCCATAGAAGCAGCCGATAAACCCGACGTATTCGTGGAAACGATACTGCCCGGCTTGCGAGCCGCTTCAATTGCAGCCAGCACCTCACGCTTAATATCGAGCCGCTCGACAACCGCTTCAACGATCCAGTCCACATCCGAAAGCGATGCCAGATGATCGGTTAAATTACCTGGCGTAATGCGGGACGACCAAGACGGATCGTAAAGCTGCGCTGGCTGTGCCTTGCCCATTTTTGCAATTGCCGCATTTGCCAGCCGATTGCGTACCTTGGCGTCAGAGAGTGTGAGACCCTGTCTTTCCTCCTCTGCATTCAGCGCCTGCGGAACAACGTCCAGCAAAATAACCCGCATGCCCGCATTTGCTAGATGGGCAGCGATGCCCGCTCCCATAACGCCGGAGCCGACCACAGCGGCTTTGCGAATGGCGGCTTTGTTTTTTTGCGATGCTTGAATCGTCATAGCCTCCTCCTCCTTTTTAGAAACATGACTGAAATGCTTTTACTCGCCAAATACACTCTCAGCAAGCAGCTCAGCCACATCACGCGCGATCACTTTCTCGTCGGCACCCAGTGCCTTAAGTCCATCCTCCATCATCGTCAGGCAGTAGGGGCATGCCGAGCTGATGACCGAAGGTTTGACCTCCAGCGCTTGAGCGGTTCTCGCATGGTTGATGCGAGTTCCCGAATGCTCCTCCATCCACATGAGCCCGCCCCCCGCGCCGCAGCACATGCCGTTTGAGCGCGAGCGCTCCATCTCTTCAATCATTACGCCTGGAATAGAGCGAAGCAGGCTGCGCGGCGCTTCATAAGTATCGTTGTAGCGGCCGAGATAGCAAGAATCATGAACCGTTACTCGCTCTTCAATCGTATGCTCGGGTTTTAATAAACCTTCCTCAAGCAAACGCGCGAGCAGTTCCGTATGATGCTCAACGATAATACTCGTGCTGAGACCGAAGTCAGGATATTCATTTTTGAACGTATTGAACGTATGCGGGCATGCCGTCACGATTTGCGTAACGCCATACTTGTTAAGCGTCTCTATGTTCTCAAGGCAAAGCTCTTGGAAAAGCAGCTCATTGCCGATTCGTCTTGCTGTATCGCCTGAGCTTTTCTCCTCTAAACCAAGTGTTGCGAAGTTGATCCCCGCATGATCAAGCAGCCGCACCACATCGTACAAAACACGGCGGCTTCGCATATCATACGCTCCCATCGAGCCTGCCCATAGCAGAACGTCAGCCTTCTTCCCCTGCTTCTTAAGTTCCTGCATGGTTGGTACTCGAATACCGGTACGGCTCTCACAATCGCTGATCCAAGCGGCCCGCTCAGCTCTCGGCAAGCCCCAAGGGTTGCTTTGCCGCTCGATATTTTGCAGCGCTCGCTGGCCATCGGACGGCAGCCGCCCCTCCATTAGCACCAAATAACGGCGCATATCGATAATTTTGTCGACATGCTCATTGCCGACCGGACATTGATCCTCACAGTTGCGGCAGGTCGTACAAGCCCATAACTCCTCTTCCGTCAAAACCTCGCCAATCAACTCTACGTCCTCTGGTTTCGTGTCCTCCCGTATGCTCCATGCCCCGGCCTGCGCAGCCATAGTAGGTGCAATATTGGTGCCCCATTCGGATGCAGTTTCCCATGCTGGAGGCACCGCCCCCATCACATGGGCGTTAGGCGCTCGTAATTTGGATTGCATTAGGCTCGCTGGAAGCCATGGAGACTTAGATGTTATGGCAGCACCTTTCTCGGTTAAATGGTCCCTAAGCTTCACGATAAGATGCATCGGCGACAACAGCTTGCCGGTACTTGAAGCCGGACAAACATTTGTACAGCGGCCGCATTCGACGCACGAGTACAAATCAAGCATCTGTTTTTGCGAGAAATGCTCCACCTTCCCTGCACCGAAAGACTCCGCTTCCTCATCCTCCAAATTGAGCGGCACAAGCCGGCCGGGAGGTGTATTTCGCCGAAACCACAAATTGACCGGCGCGGTCAACAAATGAAAATGCTTCGACTGCGGCACGTACACAAGGAAACTAAGCAAAACAAGCAGATGCAGCCACCAAAATAATTCAAAACCAGCATGGGCAGCCGTACTTTGCGGCTTTATACCTGCGTTCTCCAGCATACTCGCGAGCGGTGCGCTAACTGGAGCGAAACTCGCCTCTACGATAGATGCGGCGGACTTATTTGCCGCTGTTATCGGACCGACACGGTCTTCCGCAGCTAATCTCTCAAAGGCTAATGACAATAAAATGGTCAGCATCAATGAGCCAATAAACCACATGACAAGCGACGGCTTCCACCCTCGCTTTAGCCGTGGCAGCCGCTCCCCGTAACGGCGAAAGGCTCCATACAGCACCGCAGCAAATACGAGCGTAACGGTCATCTCCTGCGTGAGCGAGAACCCATTATAGTAGGGCAGCGGCAGTGGAACACCTTGATTCAGCCCTTTCCAAATCAAATCCGCCGCACCAAACTGAAGCACAATAAAGCCGTAAAAATAAACCAAATGCATCACGCCGCTCTTCACATCGTTCAGCAGCTTTCGATGACCGAGCACTTGCGAGGTAAAGCTAGTTTTGCTGCTAGACTTACGTCGATACCGTTCAAATACCGCCGGCACTCCAAGCCTCATATACAGGATGCGCCTATGCACAACCATCGCGAACATGGCAATAGCAAACAGCACAACCACCGCGAACAACGCCCATCTTCCCCCTATCAACCATTGATCGACATTTCCAAGTGCCAAAAACGGTAGATCGATATTTCTGAGTGCCGAAAAAGATAGATCGATATTTCTGAGTACAGTAGACGATGGATCAACATTTCTAAGTTCCAAAAACGGTAGATCTATACTTCTGAGTGCCGTAAACGATGGCATACGCTCCGCCTCCCTTATATGCTGGCTTATTAAGCCGAGCACCTACGCGCGCAGTAGTCGGACAAGTATTGAAGCGCTTACAAAAATAGCCGCAGTGCTCCATGTATATGAGCTATGGACCTTGAACATGCCGCTCAGACGGCTATTGCAGACGGTCTATTCCATAGCAAAAAAACATATCCTAGCACTGATGGACAGTATCAACAAAATAGCGGTACAAGTGAGGGAACTCCTATGCTAAAAATAGTTGTACTTCTCAAGCAAACGTTCGATACCGAGGAAAAAATCATTGTCACACCTGCTGGCGTTGACGAAAAAGACGCCAAATTTGTAATCAATCCTTACGATGAGTATGCACTCGAGGAGGCACTTCGTCAGAGAGAGCGGCTCGGCGGTGAGGTCATTGTTATCACCTGCGGCTCCGAGCGCTCACAAGAGGCGCTGCGTACCGCACTGGCGATCGGAGCGGATGAAGCCATTCGGCTTGATAACACCAACTTGCCGGATGACAGCACCGCCGTTGCTGCTGCATTAGCTGCCGTAATTAAACCGCTCGCCCCAGATCTGCTGCTGGCCGGCTTATTTGCAGTAGACAGCGGATCTGGAAGCGTTGCTTTGCAAATTGCTGAGCGGCTTCATTTGCCCCATGCTGCTTCCGCGGTGAAGCTCACCCTCTTGACAGCTGACGAGCTTAGTTTATTGCCAGCTGATGAAGTGCTCGGCTCTCCTGCTACCGTGACCGCTGAGCGTTACGCATTAGTCGAGCGCGATGTCGAAGGAGATACAGAAACGGTATCGCTCCCTCTTCCTGCGCTCATTACCGCTCAGCAGGGATTAAACGAGCCGCGTTATCCGTCGCTGCCGGGCATCATGAAGGCGAAGCGCAAGCCGCTTCGTACGATTACTGTCGATGAGCTGATCGCAAGCGGCGCGCTCACTCTTGAGCAAGCTTCGCCTCGTACCACTCGGACGCAGCTGCTCCCTCCCCCGCCTCGCGCAGCGGGCAAGCGCCTCCCCGGCGAGCCCGCCGCACAAGCAGCAGCGCTAGTTTCTCTTCTTCGGGAGGAAGCAAAGCTGTTGTAGGCTTGGCTTCGGTAGAGGTGAAATTGGTAGTGGATGGTGGATGGTGGATTGATGAGAGTTAGACGAAAAGACAGATGTATAGCGGTGGACGAGAGGCAGGCGAAGAAGACAGCTGTATAGCGGTGGATGAATGAGCTTCGGTTGAGGAGTGTCGGAGTATCTGGCAGACGAGATCAGACGAAGATGACAGCTGTATAGCGGTGGTTGAATGAGCTTCGGTTCAGCAGGAGTCGGAATATCTGGCGGACGGGAGGCAGATGAAAATGGCAGCTGTATAGCCGTGGACGAGAGGCAGACGATGATGACAGCTGTATAGCGGTGGATGAATGAGCTTCGGTTGAGCAGAAGTCGGAGTATCTGGCGGACGAGATCAGACGAAGATGACAGCTGTAATACGATGGATGAATGAGCTTCGGTTAAGCAGAAGTCGGATTATCTGGCGGACGAGATTAGACGAAGAAGACAGCTGTAATATGGTGGATGAATGAGCTTCGGTTAAGCAGAAGTCGGATTATCTGGCGGACGAGAGGCAGACGAATATGACAGCTGTATAGCGGTGGGTGAATGAGCTTCGGTTGAGCAGAAGTCGGATTATCTGGCGGTCGAGATTAGACGAAGAAGACAGCTGTAATATGGTGGATGAATGAGCTTCGGTTGAGCAGTGTCCGAGTATCTGACGGACCAGAGCGTCATACGGAAAGCACCTCTTTGACCGTGAATGACGAGCGGGAGTGGAACTTCGGCAGAACTTCGGCGGGTGGCTAGCGTGAAACCAAAAGGAAAACTGTTGCTAGCAAATACTCATGACTTTCTTACTCGACTGTAGCTTGGATGCAGAGATTACCTCTCCCTCTAACAGCAGCTTAAGTAACCAACAGGGTGTGCAGCTTTGCAACTTGTGCAATAGGACAATTAATAGAACTGTGCTAACTAAGCTACATTGTAGTTTCTGCAATGTAATCGAAGGTTCATCCTCGCCGACCAACCTACATTGCACTTTGTGCAGTAGATTCACGCTCGGAAGGCACTCAAACGTGATTATCCGTCCTTTCTGCTGCATTTCTGCAACGTAGCACTCGTTTAGGGCTCTCATGTGAGGTTTCTGTTGTACTTTCTGCAATGTAGAGTTGTGTGCGGGTAGATGAGCAAAGTTAGTGGGGAGCATTACAGTGTAGGAAACCTGTGCGGGTAGATGTCAGTCTGCGGAACTTTGATAACTAAGCTACATTGCAGTTTCTGCAATGTAATAAGCCGTACATCCTAGCCAGACAACCTACATTGCACTTTGTGCAGTAGAATCACGCTCAGAAGGCACTCAAACGTGATTATCCGTCCTTTCTGCTGCATTTCTACAACGTAGCACTCGTTTAGGGCTCTCATGTGAGGTTTCTGTTGTACTTTCTGCAGTGTAGAGTTGTGTGCGCGTAGATGAGCAAAGTTAGTGGGGAGCATTACAGTGTAGGAAACCTGTGCGGGTAGATGTCAGTCTGCGGAACTTTGCTAACTAAGCTACATTGTAGTTTCTGCAATGTAATAAGCCGTATATCCTAGCCAGCCAACCTACATTGCACTTTGTGCAGTAGAATCACGCTCAGAAGGCACTCAAACGTGATTATCCGTCCGTTCTGCTGTATTTCTACAACGTAGCACTCGTTTAGGGCTCTCACGTGAGGTTTCTGTTGTACTTTCTGCAGTGTAGAGTTGTGTGCGGGTAGATGAGCAAAGTTAGTGAGGAACATTAGTTTGTCTAACCACTGTCGATTAAAAAAGTTAGTTTGGCGAGGCTATGATTCAAAAAAAACTAGTTCTACGTTTGTTGATTGAGCTTAGTTTATTCGTAAAAGCTGTGAGAGAGGAGATGAATCCTATGTCCAAAACGATCCTCGTATTTGCTGAAAGCCGGAACGGCGCACTCCGCCGAGTGGCGCTGGAGGCACTCGGCGCAGCACGGCGGCTCGCAGGCAACGACGGCACTGTTCACGCCGTCATTGCCTGCTTCGGCGGCGCGGCGGAAGACGCCGCCGCGCTAACCGCGCGGGGCGCGGACGTCGTGCATATTGCCGACGATCCGGCCCTCCGCGCCTTTGCGCCCGAGGCGTACATCGCCGCCCTCGGCGCAGCAATGGCTGCGGTGCAGCCGGACGCGCTATTGCTCGGCCACACCGCTATGGGGCGCGAGCTCGCGCCCCGTGTGGCCGCAGCCTATGGCGCCGGCCACATTGCCGACGTCATCGCCATCGAAACAACAGACGATGGCGATGACGCCTTGTTCATTCGCCCGCTCTACGCCGGCAAGGCGTTCGAGCGGCGCAGCTTCGTACCGGGCCAGCCGTGGGTAATCACGGTGCGCCCGAACAATTTGCCAGTGGCGGAACCGCTTGACGCCGCCGAAATTAAGGGCACCGTTGCGGAGCTGCCCTTCACGGTGCCGCCGCTCTACACCGCCGTGCGCAGCCTTGTGCGCCGCGCCGGCGGCCAGCTTGATCTAGCCGAAGCCGACGTCGTCGTATCCGGCGGTCGAGGCGTCCGCAGCGCAGCTGGCTTTGAGCCGCTGCAAGCAATGGCAACCGCGCTCGGAGGTGCAGTTGGCGCCTCGCGCGGCGCATGCGACGCCGGCTACTGCGATTATGCCCTTCAGATTGGGCAAACCGGTAAAGTCGTCACACCGCAGCTGTATATTGCCTGCGGGATCAGCGGCGCTATTCAGCATTTGGCTGGCATGAGCCAATCCCGTGTCATCGTCGCCATCAACAAAGACCCCGACGCCCCTATTTTCAGCGTAGCTGATTACGGCATCGTAGGTGATTTGTTCGAGGTTGTGCCCTTATTAACAAGTGAGCTGCAGCGCGTACGTCCTTAATAAGTCTCACCAGTCAGACATCCAGCCATAATCTACCCACAGTCGTGCGTTTATTGGCGAACCTGTCTTAATAAAAGATTAACCCAATTAACTATGCTCATTTCACCACATAGTCCATCTTCTACCACAGCTCAAAGTGCAGCATTTCCCATAAACAAAAGCGTCCTCCCCTGCTTGGCTTCTTAAAGAGCCAATAAGGAGAGAACGCTTTGTTTTGTCGTGCTGTTTCTTACCTATGCAAAATCAGGACGAATTTCGCGAATACAATCCGGTGACTCGTACAAATCATCATGTACCGCATTAGTAACAGGGTAAGCGCGCATGAGATACGTGTCCATAGCCTCCAGATGCTTCCGCAGTCCGCTGAATTCTGTAATACGCGGATTAAGCCAATCCTCTATTCCTTCATCATCCAAAATAACTGGAACCCGAGGCTGCCATACCGACATCGCTCCTGTCGAAGCTGCAGTAATCATCGTAAAGGCACGCACTTCTTTGCCGTTTACGTTTTTCCAGCAATCGTAAATGCCCGCAATGCCGAATAACGGCTGACTTGGAACGACGATGTGCATCGCCCTCGGATCACGTTCTACTCCGAATTGCTTTTGTCCAAAAAAACCGCTGCATGGCAGGACACATCTCTGTCTTCGCAGCATTCTATCTAGAAAAGGCTTCTCGGAAAGCGTCATATGATCCGCATTAATCGCATCCTTCGCCCAGAAAGGAAAAAGCCCCCATCTCGACTCCGCCATTGTCCGCTGATCAAATCGATCATTCATTACAATGGATACCGTCTGAGTTGGAGCCGCATTAAAGCGGTTCGTATGTCCTCGAATGACCTTGCCTACATTAAACATCTCCACTATATCGCCAATTTCTGCTGTTAACGAAAACCGTTCAATCATCGCGACCACCCTTTTCACGTTGTTGAATCCAGTTTTTGTTAAAGTGTCGAAATTTATGCAGCATTTCTAGTTAGAATCATTTATCTTACGCGTTGTTAAAAATAGTACCGTGCTTCCTGATCGTACAATTTACATCGTAAATCGTTTTCGGAATTTCAGTGGGGGCATACCCGTATGTGATGCAAACAGCCTTGAGAAATGCGGCGTCTGCCGGAAGCCCGTTTCCTCTGCAACTTTTGCAATGGTCCAATCTGTCTTAATAAGCAGCAGCTTCGCTTGATCCAATCTGTAATAGAGTAAATATTGCTGCGGTGTGCAGTCAAACACCTCACTCATACAGCGTGTAATGTAATTAGTATGTAGTTGAAGTACATCACTCAGCATCGTGTTGCTGATCGGAGCACGATAATTCAGCTTTAAGTAGGCAGCCGCACGCTCCGCAACGGATACAGCTGCTTTGGCCGCATCCGAACGCCAGCCTTCATCCAGCATTTGAAGCAAATGCAGAAAACGCTGTTGGCGATCCCAGAATGCACCGTGAGACGAGCTTTTGGCAGCCTCATGCAGCTGTGAGAAGATAAGATTCGCTTCATCTGGATACGTCAGCTTCATTTTTTTGGGCAGACGAATGGCATAGGTATAGTAGTCGCCTCTAAGCGACCCGCTTTGATTTCCAACCGTCTCTTCCCAAGCACCTACTGTCTGAAAATGTATCCAATCAAATACGGTATCTTCCTCACAAGGACGCGTCGAATAATGCCAGCGGTCGGGCCTAAGAATAAGTACATCTCCCGGCTCGAGAGTCCAGCTGCGATTATCCTCTGCTACATGCAGCGCGCCTTTGTTTACATACAACAAATCAAATACGCCAAGGTTGGTCCGATTCGGATGCTCCTCGCCAGCGCGATAAACCAATCGGTCAGACTCTATGAAAAATGGCAATGGTGGTGAACGAAACGTTAGTAATAGCTCTTCTGACAACCTAATCTCTCTCCTTATACAGTTTTGCGAAGCAAAACTTACTTCTAACAGCATATGATTATTTATGAATTGCAAAATAAATCCTTCATGCAATACACATGTGCAAATATGCAAAAAACGACTCCTGCTCATGTTACTTGAAAACCATTTCATTTGTCTACAACAAAACAAATCCCCCGACATTCCTCAGCCGGGAATGGTTTGGGGGATTATTATTTACGCTATCCATTTTAGTGCATATTTTACATAACTAACTGTACTGCTGATCCAGGATTAACCTTAAAGGCTTCTGCTTCCGGCATTACGCTTTTGATCAAATACATATAATCGTAGGATCGCTCAAGCGATTCCTCATTGGGTACAAAAACAACCTGGTTCCCGCTTAAGAGTGAGAGCACTTCTATGCGAGTAGGAAGCTTCTCAAAGGCGCTCATGCAAAAAACGGATGTCATATGGAAAAGCAATTGAAGTGATTCTTCATCCATATCAACAGACAGCTTTTGGACGATATAATCACTAGGAGAACCTTCCTGATCTGCAGAAACCAAATGAAAGATTTGCGATAGCTCCAAATCAAGCTCCTCAACATAGGCAGTCATCTGCTCATAGAAAACAATCGGCATGAGCGGGCATGAATCGCCAAGCAAAAAGGAAGCTAACTGTTCTTTAATCGTTTGTTTCATTTGCAAAAAATGCTCATCCGAATGAAATTTATAATTTCGGTTTGTCCACCAATACTCAACTGACGTATTTATCGTTTCTCTGGTTCGCGTCTCTTTGGGATGTCTATAAAAGTCATTTACACTGTGACTGGCTGCGAATTGAACCAATTGTCTCCAATTCACATCCCGCCCCTGCTTGCGGCTGGACTTTCTTTTGGCGAACCTTTCAGGACATCGCAGCAGCTCTTCTAACTTATAATCCTCTACTCTTAAGATCGCTGGCATCTGCTCCATCATTATTATCCTGCTACCGCTGCGAGACTCGCGATCTGGCGTCCTAATCTCCTGCCTTGCTCCTTCTCTTCTTCAGACGGGTTGTATTCAAATTTAATGCACTCGCCTGCCATTTCTGCGCCGAGCTCCTTTAGCTTCGCTTCAATTGTATCCACCGCGCCGCAATAGATCGGATATGATGTATCACCTGATCCAAATACTGCCGCTTTTTTTCCGCTTAGATCAAGTGATTCCATCTCATTGAAAAAATCAATAAACTCATCTGGCAGTTCGCCATCACCCCAAGTATATGCACCAATAATAATGCCATCATAATCATTAAGCTCACTCGCGCTAGCGTCGAAAGCTTCCTTCGAAACAACCTCTGCACCAGCTAACCTAGCGCCTTCTGCAATAGCTTCCGCCATTTCCTCTGTATTTCCCGTCATACTTGCATACACCACCAGTACTTTAGACAACTGTCATTCCTCCCATTCCTATTTATTTATCCTTTAGCTTGTAATGTTTGTATGCCTTCAAAGAGGGTTGCAAGATAGAGATTCCCCCCGTACGTATCTATATCCGTAACAGGATAGCCTAGCTTAACAGATAGCAGTGTTACTTGATTACAAAGGAGTGTGAGCTTGAAGAGTCCACGATCCGTGCAGACATAAACGTCGTTGCCCTTAGCGAGTACAGAAAAAATAAAACGATTACCGAAGCGAATTTTATCAAAGCGACCTTGCTTATCACCGATGAACAGCTCACCTTGATCACTTGCTCCAATTAAATGACCTTTGAACACAGCCAAGCTTGTTATGCTTGCTGCCAGCTCAAAATGTGCCCAATCATCCATAAAGCGATCATATAATGAAATTCCATTCTCATGCCCAATGATCAAATATTGGGGTAAATTCAAAAAATCGAAGACTCGTTTATCATTACAAGCGATTTGCTCCCATCTGGAGCCTGCTTTAGACCAAAGACCATATTCTGTTGCCGCATAACTTGTTCCGCCTATTTTGCGAAATTGATAACATGGTATGGATATACCATCATTGACCCATGCTTCTCCGCTCCACTCGAATAGGCCGCTGCTTGTGCAAGCATGGAGCAAATCATGCTGCAGCTGCAGCCGCTTCACATTGTTCAGATCGTCCATTCCTGAGCCCAGCTTCTCCCAGCCGCCTTCATCATCAATCTGATAAATTCCGTGGCCGACTGAAGCCGCAAATACGCAGTCAGGTCCTGCCTTTATCGATGAAAAGGGAAAGAGCAGCCAATTCCAAGGCTTACTTGTTTCAGTTTGCATCACTCTCACTCCTTAATAAATGATCGCTTTTTCGTTTCCAAAAAGCTGGATATGCTGCGTAATCTGCGTTAAACAGGCAGCTTATGACGTATATTTCGACCGAGAATCTGCTTCTCACTATGAATTTCAGTTAACCTTCACTTAGTGATAATGATTATCACTTTCGTATACATGATAAACATTCTCACTATTGATGTCAATCCTATTCTTCGTCTCTGCTTAAAATATCGATCATCTCGACACAAATCGTGCCAATATCATAGATGATTTCGGTATCCATCGTTGCGCCATAGGTGAATATGCCCGCCGAACCGTCAGCCACAACAAAAGCGTTCTCCGGAGAATGCGTCGGATTGCACACAAGACTTCCGGGACAAGCTGTACCCTCGGGCGCTTCCACCATGAAGTCAAGGAAGAACCTGACTGCCCCCTTGACGAGCGGATACGCCTTCTCCCTAAGGAAAACGTCATCAAAATTATACAGATAATGCTCATATAAATGTCTGCACATCCAGGCGGCACCTATCGGCCAGATACCAAGAATATCAAAAAAGGTGACCGTTGAACCCCAAATATCCGAAGCCTGTCTAGCCCGAGCGGCGATGAGCGGAATCTTTAAGGGCTTGATAAGCAAATCCGCCGCCGCTGGCAAGCGTGGAGCGTATGGGGTTTTCAAAGGAGCAGAACATCCGTATTTCGAAGCCGTCATAGCCACGTTTAACCATGACCGGTTCTCGTAGTGCAATGGTCTGCCCGGCAAAGCCGGGATGGCGTTCTCGAATGAGATAAGCCACCATTGCACGGAGAGGTTCGTCATGGTTGGCTAAGATGACAGATACGAAATACGCCGGATGTGGCTCATTGAAAACGACAGGAGCGAAGTGCCAGCGCTGCAGAATCGTTCTGCGAATCAAGCCCCGCCCTTTTCTTCTTCGAGATTTCTCACAAGGGTTTTGTCTTTCAAGAAGGTTTTCTTCTTCGAGATCTGCTTCTCCTCCGGTACTGGTGGCCACCGCTTGAATCCGAAGGCACCGCACCGCGGCGGTGGCATCCTTCCGGGCGTAGCCCCGCATCGACTCCGATCTAGCCCACGAACAAAAAGCCGGTTGGCAACCTGTGGCTGCTGACCGGCTTCGGTAGAAAAGATCGCAAAGAAGACCTAAACATTAAAAAATCCCCTCCATTGGTTCTGTTTCTGGCTTACACACTGTTAAGTGTACTAGACTCAAATCCAATTTCGGGGCTTAAGAGGAACTTCGTGCTCTTGCGGGGGATTTAGCTATGGTACTTCAGCAAATCGGAGTTACATAAAATAGAGGTCGCTAAGTATTAACCGAACGGTCCTTCTACTTATTTAACGACAAAATCCCAAGGAAGTGGCCCCTTCCTTGGGATTTTGTCACGCTTAACCTCAACTCACTTGCAGTCGCTGGACATCTGGTTACTACCGGAAGGTGTGGAACCTCGTAAGTAGGTTCCATCAACAAACCAGCCACGACCTAGAGGGCCATCTAGATCTTCTTAGGTGATGCCATGACTTAGCAGACGTGACCCTGCCATTAAAACGAATGATTAGTTATTAGTTCCCCTTGTAGCTCATGGCAGCTAGGCAGTAACGAGTCCACGTTAGTAGTTATTCGCTACTGTTTAGGGGTACGACAACTATTCTGACACAGGGGGGTATCCCGTACTTCATTCCATATCGAAATCGATTAGTCTTGAATCAGGTTGTAGATCACTTGTGCTGCTTCTGCACGTGTCATAGCACTCTTAGGATCAAACTTTCCATTATCGCGTCCATTAATAAGCTTCAATTCAGCTGCAGTAGCTACATTTGTTTTTGCCCAAGCTGAGATTTGCAACTCATCAGTGAAGTGCGTAGAAGAAACCTTATCCACCTTGCCATTCATGACCTCATAAGCTCATAGAGGGATGCCATTATTTCGAATGGCATCCCTGGTTCGGTTCCAATAAGCCTTGAATGTCTAATTAGTTATTCGTTTGGATCAGGTTGTAGATGACCTGGGCGGATTCCGCGCGGGTCGAAACGCCGTCGGGAACGAAGTTGCCCGAAGAGCGTCCCTTAATCAGGTGAAGACCGCCAGCCGCTTTCACGTAATCGAAAGCCCACGACGAGACGCGTTCCATATCGTTAAACGGCGCGCTTCCCGACGCAACCGGTTGCTGCCCGTGCAGCAAGCCGTACGCCTTCATCATCATCGTGACCATTTCTTCCCGCGTGATGGTACCGTTCGGATCGAAGCTGGAAACGCTTTTGCCCGTGACAATGCCTGCTTGGTACGCGATGGAAATCGGTTTGGCATACCAGGCATTCGCGGATACGTCGGTAAATTTAACGTTGCTTTCCGCCTTCAGCTTTAACGCGTTAACGAGCAGAGCCGTAAATTCGGCTCGAGTGATCGATCTATCCGGCTCGAATGCCGTTTCGCTCGTTCCTTTGACGATCTGCTTCGCCGCCAACTCCCGAATGACGCTGTAGGCCCAATGCTTCGAACCGACGTCCAGGAAATCGACGGATACTTGCAGAACGGCATATTTGCTGAAATGGCTGATTGCCGCGACCATCTCGCCGCCTTCAAGCTTTCCTCCGATGTATTCGAGCTTGCCGTCGTCGGAAATGTAATAGATGCCGGCCGTTTTCGGATCGACTTCCGTACCGACCTTCAGCCGAATCGTGATCGGTTGGTCGAACCGGGTCAAATACACCGTTTTACCGCTCGCCGAAGTGATCGACAAGCTGAATTCGAATATTTCTCCCGCCGCTTTGATCGTGGCGTTCGACGCGGATTTGCCTTTGGACAGCACATCATTCGCTTCGGAAGAGGTCAGCGGTACAAGCTTGAGCGAGATCGAAGCGTCCTTCAATTCGCTAGCGGGCAGTTTAGCTTCCAACTGCTTGAGAAGTTCTGCCGGAACCTCGAGAGTCAACTTGTCCGACTTCAGCTCGAGCTTGTTATTCGAAAGCGCCTCGGATGAGTTGGACGGCAATTTGACTTCGGTCGTGCCGCTCGGCAGTTCGACGGTCACTTTGCCATTCCCGTTGCCGATCAGTTTGTCCGCCGGAAGCGTTAGAGTACCTTTGTCATCGGTATGATCTTGTTTTCCGCTTGGAGTGACGTTTGAAGGTCCCTGCGGCGTAACATCCGATCGGTCAATGGTGATAATGCATATACCTTGAACTCCACCATCATTCGAAGACTTGGCGCGTACTGCCACCTCTCCACTATAAGCGGACGCTTTCAGTAGACCATTTTGATCGATGGAAGCTTTATTTGTTTTCGTACCATCCAAATTCACAACGCTCCACTTCACGTTTTGCTCTGAGGCGGTAAACTGCATCGTATCTTTAGTTAGGACGTTCAAGTCGCCGTCAGGCTTCACGATGACATTATTCTCATCTGTGGTGTAATTCCGATAATAATTGTGAGTTTTGTCGGTAAGTTTCATAGAAATCGTGTTTTCATAGTTGGGCTTAACCACAACTCTCTTATATATACCAGAAAGAAGCGAGGTAGGAAAACCCCAAGCGTTATTGATGGCCAGACTTACCGATCCGTCCTTGTTGATGTTTGTGCGCACCGAGCCATTTCCGTCGCCCAGCACCGCTAGTGTCGTTCCTATCCCATCAAAACCCATTTCCGCATAGTGGACATTTGTTTTGGAAGCACGAAAATCCGTCGTTCCACGTCCACCCTCATCATCGCGGCCAAAACTAAAGAAATCCTTGTCATCGTCCTTCCACTCCATGGTTGGTTTTACTCCAAATTCGCGCTTCCATTCGGTTTCCTTGACAGCGGTGCCTTCTAAGCGGCCAAGCTGGTTTTCCGGATAATTGCTCAGATAACCGTCCCGCACCCAAGAAATTTTGTCTGCGGTAGATGGCAGATCGAAGGACACGCCGACCTCATAGCTGTTAATAGCAGAAGTGTTGGATAGCTTGTAACGAGTGTCTATCCTGCCATACGCATCAATGGTGAGAATAAAGGTGCAGCCCATAGAACCGTACTGACCGTCTATGATGACAACAACCGCGCCTTCTTCCGTTTTTGCTTGAATCTGATTCAGTTTCCATTCGCCCAGCGTATTCATTCCTAGATTCAGATGCGGTCCTCCCGCCAAAACTGTCTCTTCTTTGACGGAACCATTTGTAATCTTACCTGTGAGCTTATTGAATTCCAGTGAGAAATCCTTCCCTGTTACCTTAATGGCGTTGTTGGTTTCCACAAGCTCAGGTGCTGTATCGCCTGACTGGGCAAACAAATACACAGGATTGCCAATCGTGACCACGTTGGTTACTACATTTCTGCGTATACCATTGGTCGTTTTATAAAATTCGACCGTGATTTTGTCACCTATTCCCCATCCTTCCTCCGGCGCAGGGATGGAAATATTACCACTATTCTTTGGTGCTAGATCACTCCTGAGAGACCCCTGCGGTATATCGTTTATGGAATACATGATTTCAAAATCCTGATTATTAAATGCGACTGTCTCATATCGGTTTTCGTATGGAAGTTTTAGTTCCTTGCTCACTCCAGGATATTTTACTGCATCCTCCCCCTTGTATTGCACGGGCGAATATATGTTTTTGGTAGCCCATATTTCAGGCTTCTCACGACCCCAAGCATCAACTAGTCCCCAGTTACCGTTCCCCATCACTTGGTTTTTACCTTCATAGAAGTTGTCACTAAAATTCCAGATGGCTCCCCCCATATCGAAGGGCTTCTTGTAGATCTCCTCCCAGTGATACTGAAGGTTCTGATAATAATTTTCTCTGAAACCAGGATCAAATTGCATGTCGGGTTCATCACCTTGGGCGTAGGGATGGGCGTATTCGTCATTCAAGATTACTCTCCCTTCCCATTCATCCCCCGTACTATAGTGACTGCTATAGATATCGATAGCCGGAGAGGTTTCTGGATCCAGCACTCCATACGAGAAAATGATTGGTCTGGACGGATCCACAGCCTTGATGTATTGGCTAACAATATTATAATTTTCGCCCCATTTGGATTCATTACCGATGGACCATATGATAATGGACGGGTGACTTCTGTCCTTTTCTACCATTTCACTTACCATGTTGAGCTCATATGTCTGGTAATACGGCATATCCTCGGCTCCATCTTTTATCCAACCCCTTCCAGCAAAGGTTACAGAACTTTCCTGCTCTACGAAAAAACCAAGTTCATCGCAGAGGTTTAAAAATTTGTCGGAAAGCGGATTGTGCGCAGCGCGGATGAAGTTGATGTTGTTTTTCTTTATTTCTTCCAAATACTTCTTATCAATTTCGAAATCATAACCCATATATTCGGTTCCATAAACTGTAAAACCATAGTTGACTCCACGCAGCTTTGTAGGAATACCATTGACTTTAAACACCTTTGTTCCATCCACAGACTCAATGGTGATTTCGCGGAAGCCAATCTTCCTAACCACTGTTTCTACGGTTTTGTTATCCACCACAAGTTCAGCGGTTAATGTATAGAGATTAGGGTGCTCCGGATCCCATTTAGCAGGATCTTGGATTGGAATGGTGACGCTCGTATCCTTAAAATTTTCCGTAATGTGGATTGTATTTGTATCTAAATCTGTGTTGGTATCTAAATCGACAGAGTTGCCTTTCATGTCTTTCAAGGTTAGCCTCACTTCAGCGCTCTTGCCATCCTCTAAATCCGTGTTTGCTGTCACGGTCAGGTTCGCGTCCTTATATTGATCGTCCAAGTCAGACTCTACATTCAGACGGTTCAAATAAGTCTTTGGAGTCGCATACATGGTAATGTCACCCAAAATACCACGATAAGTGCGTAACTCGAGGAAACTCAACCAATTTCCATCGTCGTCTAAGCTGCCTTCGGTGGTTATCGAAACGGTGATCCAGTTTTTCTGACCGGGCATCAAATAATCGGTGATATCAGCGTCCCAGGCGTTGAACGCACCGCGGTGGTCACGCACATAATGGCCGTTAACCCATATACGAGAATAGTTATGAGCATTATCGACCCGAAGGAACACCTTTTGGCCTGCGAAATCTGCCGGTACGTCAATTTCTCTTTTATATACCATTTCCTTATTATTGCCGGGATAGAAAAAATGCTCGATAGCATATCCGAAGCTGTAGTGTTTGTCTGGATTTTCCGGATCATAAACAGGGATGCCTTGCGCGTCCAGATCACCAGGGACTTTTACTGTATCCCAGTGGGATAGATCAGTGGTATTTCTCCAGAATCCATCTTGTGGGTACATTGCGAATTTCCATTCTCCATTTAGAGATATGACCGGCTCTGCGACCCCTTCTACTCGATCGGGAATGGGATTTACCACCACGCGGTCATATATATCTGTTTCAGGGTTATTATACATAGGAATTTCCGGTACCGATTCACTCTCTTTACCAGTCACCTTAATTTCCTTGATGCCATAGGTTGCGCCATCTTTCGCATCAAAAATCTTAAACCGCATATACTGGCGGTGATTTTCCAGATTGACTATCGCATGCTCTTGCCCCGGTTTGCCCATGTCGGTTTCATAGTATTTATACCAAGTATTATTATTAGAGGATGTTTCAACCAAGTATTTGTAGTTGGCGCCGTCGTCCTCCCAAATGATTTTCATACCGGAGAAATCAAATGGAACGCCGAAATCAATTTTGAACCACTGATCCTTACTGGCCTGCCAAACCGTACCTTCGTTGCCGTCGTTGATATTTATCGGATTGTCACCACTCTGAGCTGTAACAGTTTTGCCAACTCCGACGTTTTCATTTTCGGTGACGTAAACGAACTCGTATACCGGTGTGTTACTAGCCTGACTTTTAGCATAGGCGAGTATTTGCGTATATCCATTGATGGTGATAGGTTGGGTATACTCATTGGCGTTATGAGAAGTCGTTGGGTCACTTCCGTCTGTGGTATAGAAAATATGAGATTCCGGCAGATAACTGCTCAAGGTGACTGTTGCGCCATTTTCTACTATTCCACTATCCGGAGATGCGTCCATATACCTCATCAAGTAGCTAAAAGTATTTACGTCGGAATCAATCATCCCATCTTTTCTGGCATAGGCCTTGATGGTAACATCACCGCTAAATTCAATAGGCTCTACATAACGCTGCTTCGTTTCCGAGGTTAGGGGATCAGAACCATCGATAGTGTAAAAAATCTCCGCATTAAACGGTGCGCTTAAGATAATTTTCCAGCCTTTAGGAAGTGTACTGCCACTTTTTACACCGCTTGTTACCGACGGCACTCTAGAAGTATCGTAAACTTCTAGCTCAGTGATCACCACCCATGTCGCTCCATCCAATATTTCGATTTTTACATAAGTCGCTTCCGCAGAGGCAAAGTTTACCACAATATCACGATCACGCTCACTGTCCTGTACCGTATGGGTAACTGCTTCCGTCCAGTTTTCACCGTCCTCAGACGTAGATACCTGAAATTGATTGAGTGCAGGTAAACTACCAAAGATACTACTCGAATCTTTCAATATAATGGTGTCCACTTTGCTCTTATTTTTCAGTTTCAGAGTCAAGTCAAAAAGCTGTCCCACATTTCCTTGGGCATAAGAATTCAAATTCCCGTCCACCGCATGGCTGGCGGGGTGACCGGGGTACTCCGGCACGTTTAAGGTTGCCGTAGTCTCTTTGGCCAAATTCGTAAAATATTTCGGGTAAAGCTCAGGACTTAGTGTTTCACCAACGTCTGGAGCACCAGAGTCAATGACAGCAGGAGCAGCGAAAGCTGTAATCGGTAGTCCTGAAATCGCAAGGCATACGCAGAGCGTCATCGCCAACACCTGGCATAAGCGGTATGTTGCTTGTTTTGTAGCTCTAAAGCCTTTTTTAGACTGGTTACGGAGTTCTATTTTCATTGCCATTCTCCTCGTCGTTTTGATAGGCTTTCCGCCTTTTTTGAGCACTTCCGGAAAGTGAAATCGATTAGTCTTGAATCAGGTTGTAGATCACTTGTGCTGCTTCTGCACGTGTCATAGCACTCTTAGGATCAAACTTTCCATTATCGCGTCCATTAATAAGCTTCAATTCAGCTGCAGTAGCTACATTTGTTTTTGCCCAAGCTGAGATTTGCGACACATCAGTGAAGTGCGTAGTAGAAACCTTATCCACCTTGCCATTCATGACCTCATATGCTCTTAACAGCATAGTTGCCATTTCTAGCATGGCCATCTACCCAGAGCTTAACGCTATTTCCTTCCATATGAACCGTGTACTCAGAAGTATCACCATCTTTTGGGATATATCCGCTTCCTTCGTAGCTAATATTGCCCTTCCATTCACCGTTTTTAAACAAACTGGTGTGCCAGTTTCCGCTTACATCATGAACTAAAGTGGTTAAGTACTCCCCATTGTCTCGGATGATCAAACCAAATCGGTCATAGGCGCTTGAACTAAGCCTAATCTTGTAATAGCCGTCCTGGATCATCGGTGACTGGGTAAATAGCTGCTGGTCATAGGGTAAAAGAGTAGTAGTTAACTTTCCATCCTGGATCTTCTCAGAAACTGTGCCTGTCAATTCATCGATGCTTGAGTCATCCGGCAACTATGTATAATCTCGTTCAAATCGATCACTGCTCGTTACTGTTACCGCTTGAACAAGCTGCGACAAGTCAGAATAGCTGGAATCCGTAACAGTTTCTCCTGAATTCTCATTAAGATTAAGAACTGACTCGATTACGGGTGATTTGCCCATTTCAGAGTCTGTGGACTTTCCATCATATGCAACTCCGATGCCCGGCATAGCTTGCATAAGCAAAAACATAGCAGCCAAGAATGAAACACTTACCTTTTTGTGAAGGCTTCTTCTAATTTTCTTCATCTGCGTTTGTTCTCCTCCATCAATTCGTATTCAACTCACTGATTAAAACAGTTCAATCACTACCTACTTTTTTAATGCTCTAGCTTCAAGAAACAAATCGATAGAACACCCCCTTTCTAAAATATTCGCTATTTGTGGCTGATCCGAGCAATCAAGCTCAAAAACCAGCCTTTATGTGTAATCTGATAATTCTGTTTCCAGATTGTCGCAGAAAACATCTGACTGTTATCGGCATATCAGGCCCCTTCCTATCAATCGTCTATGCTTGCTACAAGCAGCTCACATCATGAGAACAACTGCGGTCACAATTGTGAGCGCTTCCAAATAGTTGCGCGAGTCTTTTTAACCATTTGTCGCTTGATTTCGGTTATACTACCCTCTAACTGCATCATTCTCATAGATTCCACGTGTAGTCGTACAACTCGTGCTCTCGCTTCCGATCATGATCCGCTCCGGAATATGCTCATGGTCGCGAATATATTGATCTTCTCTTTGACCATAGTTATAGCCCGTAATATCCACTGAATCGCTATAGCCACCCTCGTTCCATCCATGATTCATGCAAGCAATGGTTGGACGGGTAGGATCGATCGAATGCGTGATTCGAGATAAAGTATCCAGCATCCGAGGCATTAGAACCGCCCTACTCCCTAGTTCGCGAATTGAGATTGGGTCGGTTCTACAAGGTTGCCGCTTACTTGCCGTTAGCAGATTTCCACTAATTGATTTGCTTTTGCGCGTCTTCGATCAACTTGGCCATTCCGGCTTTGTTCAGACGATCCACGTATTTCGAAATGGTCTTTTCCGGATCGACTGTTCCCTCATAACGGCAGGAATCAATTCGCTCAAAATCGCATTTACTTGAGCGTATTCTTGCTTCAAGGTATCCGGATTGTACAAGAATCCCAGTAGTGGTGAAGCAGACGACGTATCGTTCAACTGTTTGAGTTGATCCATTGTGACTGGGGAGGCATTGCCCGAATAATCGTTGAACAGGTTACCATCCTCCCAGTACTTAATTCATAGAATAATAACAGCCAACCCGCCGGTACGGCTGGAATAACTGCTTCCTTTTATTCCTTCTGCCTCATGGGAGATCCAAAAATTTCATCGCATATAGCAACGCCCAGTCCTGATCGTTGGCCCAAGGATCATAATATCCTGCCATCCTATGATTGACCGAGTGGGGATACAGATACGCACACGAACCAAAACCATCCGCATCGAACAAGCATAAATTACCGCGAAGAATCGTGTTCGCTTTCTTGTTGAATTCACTCCGACCGGTCGCTTGATAATAATACTTGTAGGCAATAGCCGTTAACGTGCTCCAGTAGTGGGGAAAGGTATCTCCCAAGAGAGATGGCTCAGCGTCTACTCATCTAAACGTCCTGAGTGTACCTCCTCTTGATAAAATCTTGGCCGCACGGTGCCAATATATTGTGGAGAAGCAGCAATGCCTGGATAAGAATCGAAAGAACAATATTACGGACAAAAGCATGATGATCATAATGCGGGTCGCGAGAGAATTGGAATGGGCGTCCTGCTGGCGTCGTACCTAAGCCGGCAGCCGAAATCAACTGTTGATCATGAGATGATGGCGAAGAGCATGGAGTTGTATTACGACTTCATGCTGCGCGAGTTGTATGATGAGAAGAGCGGCACGGTTTTCAAACTTGATCAGGGGTAAATTGGATTTCTGTGCGCGAAGCCATCGAGTCGGTATGATCATATTTATTCAATATGAAGTTGCCCCAAACACGGCTCCCTTCGATCCAATTCATGCCGTACGGATCCTTGGGGTGAACCAGGGAACGAAGCCCCCCGGTTGCCTTGCCCACTTCGATTTGAAATTGGTTGTTAGCTAATATAAATGGTTTGGACATTGAGATCCAATCCTTCTCCAATTTCTATTCCTTGACCGAGCCCAACATAATACCTTGAATGAAATACCGCTGCATGAACGGATAGACCACCAAAATGGGAATCATCGAAATAACGATTTTGGCCGCATTCAATGTCTTGTTCGAAAGCATGGCAGCCTGCCGC
>NZ_JBWDNT010000002.1:0-836954 GCF_056269345.1 Paenibacillus sp. J22P15 | reverse complement strand
GTTTAGTCATGATGTTATATACCTCGATTAATTTAGTAAAGTAATTTAAACACAAAAACCCGAAAGACGGGCACTTTTTTTAAAGTGTCTATCTTTCGGGTCACAGTTCATCCCGAGGAAAAGCCGTTTTTTTTACTTGTTCTATGCACTTGCGCCGCGAAGAATACTCTTCATGTAGCTGCTGCAAGCGGTTATGAAATACAACGACTGCATCACAATATATATACCGATAACGACGAAAGAATAAATCCAATTGGATGACTCCATCATATTGTCGAGTGCCTTCATCGCGAATAAAGCATGACATATGCCAACGACGACGGGAATAAAGAAAACAATGCCAACCTGTGTAATGACGATTTTACGAATCTCGCCCTTCGTCATTCCAATGCGTGTCAGAGCTTTAAATTGAGCTTGATCTTCCTGCAGCTCCGTAAACAGCTTGAAATAAATCATGCTGCCGGACGCGATAAAGAATAGTAAGCTAATGAACATACCAATGAATAGAGTTAATGAAACGAATTGATTCATTTCCTCCATATACGATGCGCGGTTGAAATCGACTTGCGACTGAAACTCCTCCGGCACCAGCTTTGTAAGCTTCTCAGATAAAGCCGCGGTTTTTTCCCAATTGCTTAGCTCGTAACCATACATTACGAATAGCTCATCCTCTGGGACTGTTGCTAAAAGCTTCATGTAAGAGAAATCATCCATAACAAATGTGAAGTAATTACTACGCAGCATGTTCATTACCTTTGCTTCTACCAAGCCGTTAATATCAAATGCGGCTTCCTTGCCGTTTATGCTGCCTTTTACAATACCGGCTTCTTTCCTCTCCTGTGAGGAATAGGACTGTATTAGCGTTAACTTGCCATTTTCAGGTTGAATGCTCGGTTGAGCCGTCATTGAAGCAAGCTTATTGTAATCGGTAGCTGAAATAATCAAGGCATCAGAATCATTTTCACGAGGTTCTTCATCACCCCATTGAAGTGAAAAGCGATCAATGAGTACGCCTGCGACTTTTGCTTCTTTTATAATTTTGAAACCATCTTCTTCAACGACAGCCTTAAGCTGCGCCGGGTCGATAACGTTATGCGTGTTCAAGCCTTTTTCACTGAATGCAAGCGAGAAAGGAGAATTCATAACCATACCATCCTTACTGGTGATGTTCAGTAAATATACGGTTCCAAGTGCAGTCATAACGACAGCGCTAAGAATGGATACAATAAATAAAATATGCGCATTGTCCTTTATCTTATAACCGAGCTGCGCGAAAACGATCATATTCGTGCGTTTATAGTAAATGGAAGACCTTTTTTGAATAAATCGCAGCAACAAAATGCTTAGCTGTGTAAACAGAAAATACGTACCGATTACAACCGTTATCAAGATAGGCAGCGCCAGCACGACGAAATTCGCACCATTCATCATTAGCGCCATGCCATAAGCAGCCGACAAGCAAATGACAGCGACGGCAACCAGCCAAGACGAGAATACGAGCTGTCCTTTTGGCTTGCGAGCAGCCTTAAGCAAATCGATTATTTCCGTGCGTCCGATGCGAAGCGCAGTCCAGATCGATATCAGCATGAACAGAATAAAAAATCCGCCAGCCGTTAGTCCAACCGCTTTGAGCGGGGCAGCGAATGGTATCGATTCATTCAAATTTAACAGTACGGCTAAAGCCATAAAAAACAGCTTGCTGAACAGCATACCAAGACCAATACCAACAGCGATTGCCATTAACGCGATAGCTGCATTTTCATAAATAACGAGCTTTCGAAGCTGAAGCCGTGTCATCCCAAATAAGGAGAACAGACCAAATTCCTGCTGCCTCGTCTTTAGAAATGCTGAATTCGAGTAGAGCACAAACAAGAACGAGAATATGACGATAATATATTCACAAAATACCATGCCTGCACGAATTTTTGAAGCCGCCATAATATGACCGCTCACTACCTCCGGATGATACAGAAACGCTGCATAAATATAAAAGATCATAACGGAAAACACGCTGCTCAGAAAGAATGCGCTGTACGACCGCCAGTTGCCCCGAATGTTACTAAGCGCGAGCGAACGGAACGTCATCGAAATTACCTCCCAGCACGCTGAGCGCATCTAGTATTTGTTGGAAGAACGCTTGTCTATTCGAACCGCGGCGTATTTCTGAGAAAAACTTGCCGTCTTTGATAAACACAATGCGCTCACAATAGCTCGCTGAGAAAGGGTCATGCGTTACCATCAGCACCGTCGCCTTGAAGCGCTCGTTCATATCTTTAAGTGAATCCATAACATCCTTCGCTGCTTTTGAATCGAGATTTCCTGTCAGCTCATCTGCAAGTACGAGTGAGGGCTGATGGATAATTGCTCGCGCAATCGCGGCACGCTGCTTCTGTCCGCCTGAAACCTCATACGTCCGTTTATTGAGTATCGGCTTTATTTGCAGCAGCTCCGCTAATGCATCCAGCTTTTGTTCAATTTGCCTCGGCGCCATGCCCTCCAATACGAGCGGCAAAATAATGTTTTCCTTAATGGATAGCGTGTCTAGCAAATTGAAATCTTGAAAGACAAATCCGAGTTCGCGACGGCGAAATAATGCCAGCTTCTTATCCGTCAGCTTGCTTGGGTTTACTCCGTTAATTTCGATTTGACCAGAGGTCGGCCGATCAATCGTTGATAACAAATTCAGCAGGGTCGTTTTTCCGCTGCCTGAAGGTCCCATGACCCCAACAAATTCTCCCGCTTCAACCTTAAGCTCGATGTCCTCAAGCGCTTTGTATGCGATGTTCCCCTTACTGCTGTATATTTTGCCTAGCCCTTCAGCTTTTAGTACGCTCATTGCTAATTTCCTCCCCAAATCTGTCTGTAATGTGCTTCATTACCGTTAGTATAGACGAGGGGAAGAGGTTAAACCCATCGATTTCCCTTTCAATCACACCTTGCTATTCTTACAAATTTGTCATGTTTCCTTGCTGCTCGACACTTTGGCTGCTCAAGATATGAATACCGCGCGGCTTGAACGATACACTTACTGATGTGCTTTCTCCGAGTACCGAGGAAACGGACATCGCATGACCTAGCCGATTGCACACCTGCTTCGCCAAATAAAGTCCCATCCCCGTCGACTCGCCTGCAGTCCGGCCGTTCTCACCTGTAAAGAAGGGGTCAAAAATACGCGGCAAATCATGCGGAGCAATACCTATTCCTTCATCGGATACGGTTAGCTTGCCTCCTCCGTCATTGAACGCTTCCACATGAAAGAGCAGCTTTTTGGTTCCGACTTTGCTTTTACTGTATTTGATCGCGTTGCTCACGAACTGATTCAGCACAAATGTCATCCATTTCTCATCCGTCTCCACCCATGCTTCTCCATCGATACGCGGGAAAATGGAGTAACGGATACAAAGCTTCTTATGGGCATTGATAACCGTTCGAGCAAGCTCATGTATAGCAATTTTCTTGACATGCAAATCAATTTCAAACTTATCAAGACGCGCAGTATAGAGCATCATCTCAAGCCCGCGCGTCATTCGATCCGTTTCCTCCTGCATGCTGAGAGCAAGCTGCTGCTGTTCTTCCTGCGTGGATGAGGTCTGCTGAAGTGCTTCCTGAGCTAATAAATCGATGACAGATACAGGCGTCTTCATATGATGCACCCATTGGAGTACAAAATGATTATGAATCTCCTGTTGACGGCGATATTTGCCAAGCTCATTCAAATAAGCACGGCTTTGCTCCTCCAGCATTTTTGCGACAAGTTTCTGCTCCTGCGTAACGGTTGCTTGAACAATGGTTGTTGCTTGCAGCTCTTCAGAGCGTGCGATAGCTTCTATTAGCTGCTTAAAGTAAGTACGCTGACGCAAATAATCAACGACCAGCCAAACCCCGAGTAAAAAAAAGGCAAGCACTACGAAATAATAAATCGTCCCTTGTGCAACTAAACCCGGGTAACGCTCTCCCTCAAGGAGAAGCAAACTGACAGACAGTAAAACAATTAATACTACGATAAAAATAAACAACAGATGATCACGCAAAAATAACGCCAGCGATAATCCTTTCATCGTGACGTTACCTCCGATATATGTTCTATTGTCAGCTTGTAGCCTTGACCGCGTACCGTTTCAATTGCTTTGGGGAGGCCAATCTCCTCCAGCTTTTTCCGAAGTCTTGTCACATTGACAGTGAGCGTATTGTCATCGACGAATTGCACATCATCCCATAGCGCCTCCAGCAATTGTTCGCGTGATATGATAATGCCGTGCTGCTTCATTAAACATTCGGCAAGCAGCTGTTCATTCTTAGTCAGCTCAACGCGGCAGCTCTCCCATTCAAGCTCATTGCGGTTCAAATATAGGCGCAAGCCGCCTGCGGACAGCTCACCATGTGCAGCGCCTCCGGCATCAACTGCTGATGGCCCTATCGCTGCATATTCCCCATATGCTCTCCTGAGCACGCTCTTCACCTTTGCCATTAGTAAATCCAAATGAATTGGCTTCGTAATATAATCATCGCCGCCGTTCTCGATGGCCATTACCTGATCCATCTCACCTGCACGGGCAGAAATAAAAATAATAGGTATACTTGAGCGGGTACGAATTTGTCTGCACCAATAATAGCCGTCAAAGTATGGCAAATTAATATCGAGCAGTACCAAATGTGGATCGAAAACTGCAAGCTCTGCCAGAATTTCACGAAACTGTGTTACCGTTGCTGCCTCGAAACCGTACTTATCCATATTTTTTTTCAAAATAGATGCAATCTTATCGTCATCCTCTACGATGAAAATCCGATACATGAGGTTCCTCCTATTGGTAAACGCTTATTCCTCAGTCTTCTCTTCTTTCGGAACGACAAAACGCACCACCGTACCATGGCCAGGCTTCGAAATAATGTCCAAGTGTCCGCCTATGCTGCGAGCTCTCTCCTCCATGCTAAACAAGCCTACACCGCTGCCGATTCGATCAGAGCTAAAGCCTAGTCCGCGGTCCGTTACGCTGACCAATACATTTTCTGTTTGTTCCTCAACAATAACTTCCGCCTCTGCTACGTCTGCATACTTGGCAATATTCGTTAAAGCTTCTTGAATGACGCGATAAATAGCCGTTTCCTTCATAATGCCCAGCCTGCTCTTTAATTTACATGTCAGCGTCAGCCGAATTCCAAAATGTTGCGAATAATTTTCCACATAGGTTCTTATTGCCGGCACTACACCAAGATCATCCAAGACGGACGGCCGCAGCTCCCATGCGAGCCCGCGAATATCCTCCATCATGCCTGATACTTCACCGCGAAGCACACCCAGCTCTGCAATGTTGTCATGTTCACTGATTAAGCGATCAAGCCGAATAAGCAAGGAAAAGAGGCCTTGTCCGATTCCGTCATGCAGCTCTCTCGAAATTCGTTTCCGCTCATCCTCTTGAATTTCGATAACTTTAACCATCATCTCCTTGAGTTCCTGCTCAGCCTGCTTTCGCTGCGTCACCTCATTGCGGATGGCTAAATATTGATAAGGTTTTCCCGCTTCGTCAAGGAAGGGAACGATCGTCGTGTTTACCCAATAGAAGCTTCCATCCTTCGCACGGTTTTTTATTTCTCCTCGCCATACTTCCCCGCTGGAAATAACCTCCCAAAGCTTGCGAAAGAAGTCCCGTCCATGAGAACCAGAATTAATAATACGATGATCCTTGCCGATGAGTTCTTCACGCTCATATTTCGAAATTTCACAAAATTTATCGTTTACATATTCAATTCGTCCTTTATTATCCGTTACCGCTACGATCGATGATTCATCTAGAGCAAACTTCACATCAGCAAGCTGCTTAAGTGACTGATTCACTTGAGCCAGTGTCGACTTATCCTCAATTTCATTCTCAAGAACAGACAGTAGATAATCTACGTCTGATCCGATTATTCTCCTGAAGTTATTACCGCTATGTTTAATCAAAATGCAGCAATCCCTTCTCTAGCGCAAACTTAATCAGCTCCGGCCGCGTTCGAAGCCCGAGCTTGTCCATAACATGACTTTTGTGCGTTTCAACCGTCTTTACGCTTATGATTAAACTTTCTGCTATTTCCTTATTTGAATAACCTTTGGCAATCCAGCCCAATATTTCTTTCTCGCGCTCTGAGAGTGTGTTATAGGGACTGTTATCTTCTCCGCCTTGCTTCAGGTTGACGAGATATTCACTCATCAAACGTTTAGTAGCGGTAGGATAAAGGTAGGCGTTTCCTTGCGCTACGCACTGGATAGCTGATAAGAGCTCATCATGAGGCGCATTTTTCAAAATATAGCCTGAAGCTCCAATATGAATCGCTCGAAATAAATATTCGTCATCGTCATGCATCGTCAGAATGAGTACCGCTATATCCGGAAGCAGCTTCTTAAGCTCCGTTGTTGCCGTCATCCCGTCTTTGCCATGTGGCATACTTAAGTCCATCAAGATGACGTCCGGCAATAGCTGCTGTGCCATCTGGATCGCTTCGTCCCCTTCCGAAGCTTCTCCCACTACCTCGATGTCATGCTTGCCGTGCAGCAGCATTGCAAGTCCCGATCTGACCATTGCGTGATCATCACAAATAAGTAACTTAATCATCTCGTTCTCACCTCGTTGGAATGATTCCCTGCTCTATATGAAACTATCATTTATCGTATCTTTATTAGTATAACTTATATTGACCTGCGAATTGCTTTTCAGCTAAAAAAAGCTATAGCTATACGAGCATAGACGCCAGTTCTTTTGTAATAAGATTAGCTGTCTCAAGCTCCGCTGCGGCATAGATTTGATCGGTGCGTCTACCCATTAGCAGCACGCCGCAAATCCCGGTGCGCATTTCAATTGGCACACTAGCAGCAATCCTCAACTGCTCCGTCAATAATACAGGCTCTCCAAGCTTAAACCTCGCTGAATCTGTCATTGCGGCACTCGTGCTTGCGGTTCTGCCTGAACGGATTGCTGTCCCAGACAAGCCAGAAGTCGACTTTTGCTCAACGAGCGGCGTACGCTCACTTATACTGCCTGACGCATTAGACCAGCCCAGTCTCCGTTTGCCCGTATCGATCAAGCCGAGTATCGCGAAATCGCTGCCCGTCTCCATTCTCAATCGCTCGATACATGCAGCGATTTTCGCTTCAATCGTCTTCATCCCTATTCCTCCTTCAAAAAATACAAGCAATCTTTGATTTTAATTATAAAGCTATGCTATTGCTTTGTATGTCAGGGAATTCCCTGAATTACAGCACTCCAAATCGGAACAGTTCATCGGTTATCCCTATAAACATAGAAAAAAGGAGCCCTGTAACAGGCTCCTCTTTCGACGGTGTTTGATCGTACGAGTCTCTTCACATCTAACACTTCACATTGTTAAGATTACTTGGGCACCGCTTTTTCACATTCCGGTTTTAACGGATTGCTTTTAGCGTGTGTGTTCAGATATGCTCTGCGACACAACCCCTCGCTTTCATAAAAGCTTAGTGATTAAATAAGTTCCTCCTGTAGCCCTAGCACCAATTGGTCCAACGGAACCACACCTCTCTTCACACCGTCAAATATAATATGCACATTATTTGAGATGCTTATACCTGTTCCAAAAGTTTTTTTTGAAGCATATGACTTAAGCAGCTCAAAATGCGTAATTCTTATCTATAACATAAGTACTGGAGGCCTCTTTTTCCGGGTCATGAAGAGCACTTTTCTGCTCCGCTTCCTTAGAATTCAGCATGAATACCATTTCAGTTGCGAAAAATACGACGGTAAAGCCAATGACTAGCATTATTTTAATCGACGTCGCTTTATTTCTGTTCATCATTTCATTTTTTTCGGGTTTCATCAGCCACATCCGCTTTTCCTTAAGAGCCGTTTGCGCAATATGACCACAAGGGCAATTAATCGGCGAATGAAAACGGTAGCCTTCAGCAGTAACGTTATAGTGATCGGTTGGAATCGTATGCTTCCTGCTGCAAGATGTACACCCCACCTCGATAAACTGTCTATAATCACGAATAAACTTCATATGCTCTTATCCCCCAAGATGATCGATTTATAGACTTAAACCTAAATCAAGAACAAAAAAACTTCCGGAATGCGTATGAAGATCATACGCATTTCGGAAGATAACAATCATCGCAAGTTATTAACACTCGCCCGCTGCAGCTGGTTTACCTGCATCCTTTGCCGTACGGAAAGATGAACCGCAGCCGCAAGTAGCGCTGGCATTAGGATTCTCAATCGTAAAGCCTCCACCCATTGCGGATTCTTTAAAATCAATAACGAGACCATGTAAATATTTGACGCTGTCTCCATCTACAACAACCTTAAGCCCTTCCATATCAAGAGTCTTGTCGCCTTCATGCTCTTCATCGTCAAAGCCCATGCCATAGGAGAAGCCGCTGCAGCCGCCTTCTTTTACGCCAATGCGCAAAAACATCTCAGGGCCGCCTTCCTCAGCGAGCATTTCTTTTATTTTGTCAGATGCCGTATCACTAATTGTGATCATGTTACATCCCTCCGATTATCCATGTTTTCATTTCTGTTTTTGTTCACTTACTTATTTGTAGTATACTCCAGTTTCTTCGGTTGCTCAAGAGAAGCATGCCCACAAGTAAATTTTACATTTAATGTAATTAAGAATACTTTCTTATTGCCCCTGTTACGTATGAGGTTTATAATAGATACAACTTCTTCATCGGAAAAGAAAGTTATTTTTTTCACAATCTACTTATTTCAGGGAGGCTTTGCCATGAACGTCGTTATACCTACTGAAGATTCAAAGATGCAGCACATAATTGAAAAAGTGCGTCATGGACAGCGTTTAACGCTGGAGGATGGTGTATTCTTATATCAATCCGATGATCTGCTTACAATCGGGCAGCTTGCAAATGAAGTTGCCATGCGAAAAAACGGCAAAAAAGTTTATTTTATCGAAAATATGAGTCTTTACTTCACTAACGTATGTGAAGCTCATTGTGCGTTCTGCAACTTCCGCAGAGATGATGGAGAAGAAGGCGCTTATACACTTAGCGGTCCGCAAATGATCGAGTACGTTGAGAAGCATTTCCACCCTGGCGTTAGAGAATTTCATATCGTTGGCGGTCACAATACGAATGTTCCATTCCAGTATTACGTGGATTCCCTTAAAGCACTAAAGGAGCACTTCCCTGAAGTAACGCTTAAAGCGTATACGGCTGCTGAAATCGACTTTTTCTCGCGAATTAGCGGACTTACTTATCGTGAGGTGCTTCAAGAGCTTATGAAAGCAGGCTTGCAGTCGCTAACAGGCGGCGGTGCCGAAATTTTGTCGGATCATTATCGTAAGAAAATGCGTGTAGACAAAGCCGATGTTTCCCAATACTTACAAGTGCACCGTACAGCTCATGAGCTTGGCTTGCGTACGCATACAACTATGCTTTATGGCTCGATTGAGACAAAAGAAGATCGGATTCGCCATTTGATGCAAATTCGCGAGCTTCAGGATGAGACGAACGGATTCTTAGTATTTATCCCGCTCTCCATGCAGCCAATTAATCCAAAAGCCGGCATTCGCAGACGCAACTCCGCTTTCGAGGATTTAAAGACAATTGCAATCAGCCGCTTAATGCTCGATAACTTCCAGCATATTAAAGCATACTTTATCAACATCGGTGTTCAGCTTACACAAGTGGCATTAACGATGGGAGCATCGGATGCACACGGCACGATCATGAAGGAAAAAATTAGCCATGCTGCAGGCGCCCTCACTCCTGAAGGCATCACACGCGAGGATTTGATTTGGCTTATTAAAGGCGCAGGCAGAATTCCTGTAGAACGCGATACGTTCTATAATGAGATAAAAATATACGAGTAAGATGTCGCTTATGAATGAGTAATCTACAACACGAGAACACAAAATAGACCCATCACCTAGAAGCGTGGAGTTGGAAATCATATGAGAAAACTTATTATTTTGGGCGGCGGCTACGGCGGCCTTGCCATCGCTAACGAGCTATTAGAAAAACAATTGCCGATCGATGTATCCATTGTATTGATTGACCGTATGCCTTTCCAAGGTTTGAAGACAGAGTATTATGCGCTTGCTGCCGGAACTGTTTCCGACTTGGAACTGCGCGTTAAGTTTCCAGTTGATCCGAGAATTTCGCTCGCTTACGGTGAGGTTTCGGATGTGGACATGGAGCTAAAGCTAGTCCATATTGAAGGTCAGGAATCGATTCAATATGAATGGCTCGTTATTGGTCTTGGCTGTACTGACAAGTATCACGGAATTGAAGGCGCAGAGCAATATTCAACAAGCATACAGACCTTCTCAGCAGCTAGACAAACCTATGCTCAGTTAAATGACATTAAGCCATATGGTCAAGTATCCATTGTTGGCGGAGGATTAAGCGGAGTTGAAGTCGCTGCCGAGCTGCGTGAGAGCCGCCCTGACCTCAATATTCGGATATTAGATCGTGGACCGAGTGTTCTCTCTGCTTTCCCAAGCAAGCTGCAAAGCTTTGTAACGGAATGGTTCACGGAGCATCAAGTCGAAATGCGAGGCCATATCAGTCTTACAAAGGTTGAGGGCGGCATTTTGCATGATGGCAACTCACCGACGCCAATTTATACGGATGTAACCGTATGGACGGCAGGCATCCAGCCTGTGCCGCTCGTACAACGTATGAATTTGCCGAAGGATAACCAAGGCAGACTCGTTATTAATGAATATCATCAATTGCCTGATCATACGGATGTATTTATAGTTGGAGACTGCGCAGCGCTGCCGCTATCTCCGAGCGGTCAAGCCGCAGGCGCCCAAGGCAAGCAAATTGCAGAGGTGCTGCAGGCTATCTGGCACGATAAGACACCGCGTCTAGGCAAGCTCAAGCTGAAGGGCGTTCTCGGCTCCCTTGGCAAAAAAAGCGGCTTCGGACTAATGGGAGGCACTCCAATTCTAGGTCGCGTGCCTCGTCTTGTGAAGAGCGGAGTGCTCTGGAGGTCTAAGCGTCACCTTGGCTAGCGATTGTTGTTACAAATCGTCCAGCAGCTTATCCAGCGCTTCTTGATCCGCTTTCTGCTGTTCAATTGATTTCAAAATATTAACATGAAGCTCGTCTACGGAATCTGCTGATACGATTGTACCGTCAACTAATGCGAATGGGTTCAAATAACATTCGCCGCAATTGCCTAAGCAGCCGTATTCGATGACTTCATAATCGTCATCTTGCTCAAATAAATCCATTATACGATCAGTGCCATGATGCATATTACTGGCACAAAACTCAATCATTGGTTTAAACAACTGGCTCACCTAACTTTACTAAGTTACTATCCATTTTCAATTGCTTCACTTTGTACTATAATAGGGGAGAAAGGAGATGATTGCAATGAGTGAACAAGTACAAGACACAATGTACGATGAGGTTTTGGACGTTCTCGATAAGCTTCGTCCGTTTTTGCAGCGCGACGGCGGCGACGTTGAACTCGTTGATGTCGAAGGCGGCATCATCAAGCTTCGCCTTATGGGTGCATGCGGAAGCTGCCCAAGCTCGACGATCACGCTTAAAGCGGGTATCGAACGTGCACTTCTCGAAGAAGTTGAAGGTGTAATCGAAGTCGTTCAAGTATTCTAAAAAATATAAGAACGAATTATGATTCCCTATGCATGACAAATGATGAAGAGTCTTATTGATTAGCTTGGAGCTTAGCTCCAAAGCTTAACGATAAGACTCTTTTTTTTAATTATGAGGTTAGAGCATCCCTTTAATGTTAGCAACAATCGGATCAAATCCTCCAGTTACGTCAATCACATTGCCGGTCAAGAAATTTGACTGTTTATCGCAAAGGAACAGCACTACGCGTGCTACATCCTCTCCCGCGCCTGGGCGGCCAATGGGCGACTCATTATCGTACTCTTCCTCTACCTCAGCGATCGATCTTTCCTTATTCACGCCGCGAATATCACCAGGACCAATTAAATTGACCGTAATGCCATGCGGCGCCTCTTCCACAGCTAATGACTTCGTAAATGATACAAGCCCCGTCTTGGCTGCTGCATACACAGCCCGGTGCGGCCAAGCACGCGCCTCTCCCGCATGACCAAAGCCAAAATGAACGATACGCCCCCATTTGCGTTCTCGCATACCAGGGAGCAGACGATGATCAAGCAGCATTACACCCAAGAGATTGCCATGCAGCAGCCTGATGATTGTCTCTTCATCATATTCGCTGAATAACCGTCGCTTACGGACAAAAGGCCCTGCGTTATTGACAAGAATATCAACGCCGCCAAACCACTTTTCTGCCGCATCAGCAAGCTTCTCCACGCCCTCTGTCGTCGCGATATCAGCCTGTACCGTAATCGCCTTTACACCCATCTGCTCGATCTGTGCCTTTACCTGCTGTGCTTCAAGCTCGCTCTCGTAGTAATTAATAACAATATTGCAGCCTTGCTCGGCAAGCTGGAGCGCCGTTCTTTTACCTAGTCCTTTGGCGCTGCCTGTTACTAACGCTGTTTTGCCCTCGAGTCCCACGAGTTTCCCCCCCTTGGGATTATGGTTGCTTGTTTCGCATCAATCCGCATGCGTATTGAAACGTAAGCAGCAGCGATTCCATCGCAAGATATAAACCCTGCGTTAAATCAGCGGATTGCTCTGCCACATTTTCCAGCTTAATCTCTTCTCCATACATACGGCTGCTTTGAATCAAATCATCCTGCATTTCCGAATTCATATAATGGATCTCGGTATTTCTGCGCTTGCGCAGCCTTGTCGTGGATTCCTTGTATTTCTCCTTCACATCGTTCAGCTTCCAAGTAAGCTGCGGGTGAACCTTCTTCTCACGCATATTACGCAAAACCGTAAAATAGGAGAAGTGTGGTTTGATACGCTCCGTATGCATATCCAGAAGCTCATTAAGGAGTGTACCGAGTTTATCCATCAAGGAAAAGACACGAATAAAAGCGTTTTTATCAAAGTAGATATAACGATTATAATGGATACGTTCCTCATCTGTCATTTTATTGAGTGAAGAGGAAGAAATTTCATGTTGAAAATGCAGCGCCACATAATGGCTTTGCTCAAGCTCATCCAAAGAAGAACGAAGACCAAGCGTCCAAATTTCATATTTGCGAAACTTTTGAGCCTGATCTCCACCCGCGGATATTTTTGATGCCAGTATAGAGACGAACTGATCCATTAAACGGTACGTTTCTGCAAGTGTTCCTTCCGCTTCTCTCCGTGGTTCATTAAACAGGAAACGCAGCATAATCGAACAGTCCCTTCTACATTAGCGTTGCTTCAAATCGTCGCAGCTTGTACTCACTTCGAGAATAGACTTCCTTAGCGCTCTTCTCTAAGGCGGTATGATCGAATCAATATATCGACTAATATTCCGAACAATCCAGTAACAATCAGATTATGCAATAAATTGGTGAACAGAAACCATTCCGGGTTCGTAATGGTCGCTGTCAGCAACGCTCCGCTGAAGATTTGAGTAATAACGAGTCCAAGTGTCCATGCTGCAGGCTTTGTTAAGCCGGCGCCGCCATGGCTGACTTTGCGAATATGAAGGAACAATCCAGCTAGGCTAATGCCCAGCAGCAATGCAGCCACTCGGTGAATAAACACTGCTCCTGTTGCACCGCTGATCTCAGGAATGACCTCACCATTGCAAAGCGGCCAGCCTAAGCAGCCTCCGCCAGACTCCGTATGCCGAATGAATGCTCCCAAATAAACGACAACATAACAAAATATCGATGTCATAAGCACACGAGGGAAGATGGAACGCGGTACTTTAAACTCTACAGGCGGTCCGTCCTTGGCTCTAAATGTCCAGATCACTAACAACAATGTCGCAGCAAATGCGATTAATGATATCCCGAAATGAATGGCCATAATAGGCGGGGATTGAGGCCACATCACTGCAGCTGCCCCCATTAAGGCTTGAATAATGGTAAATAGTAATGCGCCGCCCGCATAAAACAACGGTTCCTTGAATCCTTTTCTGTCATGCTTAAATTTCCGGTACATTGCAACAGCAGTAGCGAGAACAAGAAGACCTTCAAAGCCTGTTACAAGTCGATGAGAATATTCAATCATGGATTCAATCGTATAAGCAGGTATAAATTTCCCATGACACAAAGGCCAATCATCACCGCAGCCTCGTCCTGAATCCGTGTTCGTCACTAATGCACCGCCGAGCAGTACAAGAAGCATTCCGATGCACGCAGCGAGAGCTAACGCGCGAAAACGCCCGGTTACCATAATAAAATCACCTTATTTCATGTTTTAATAACAGTTCAATTATAGCTATAAAAAAAAGCAAAAGCCATGTTGAAAATGTGAAACTTCCGCGTAGAATCATAAGAAAAAGGAAAGCCCGCGCTTAGAGGACGTTCTCCCTCTTAGCGCGGACTGACGATTAATTATTAGTCAGCGCTTCGCTGACTTGTATAGCACGATCAACAAACTCCTCGATTTCCTCACGTGATTTGCGCAGCTTGCTCACGAATCTGACAAGCTCTTTGCTTTCACGGAATGCGATAAAGCTTGGAATACCTAATATGTTAAGCTCTGAGCATAGATCAGGAAGATCATCGCGATCAAGCTCAATGAAGGTAACCTTCTCCTCATACTTGCGTTCCAAATCTGGCATAAACGGATCAATGAAATGACAGTCCTTACACCAAGTCGTTTTGAATACAGCTATCGTGAGCTTTTCGCTTGCGACTGCTGCGCGAAACGCATCATCCGTCGTCAATTTTTCCATCTCGCACCCCTGCACATGTTGAATTTATTATTCCACGATGATTTAAGCTCTTGCTTAGACTTCCCGATCAAGCGTAAATATTCTCATATCCTCGCCTATTTCTGTCCAGCCAATCTTTGCTTTTAATGCCGCTGCTAAATTGCGTGCCGGAACATACGTTGTTCCGTTGATGACCGTCACAGGGAATGACAATTTTACGTTTTTCCCATTTACAACAGCTTTGTCACTGCCAGTCTTCAACAGAATTGTTGTGTTCGTAGCTTCATCAAATACTTTTAAGTTCTTCGTAGCTTTATCGTATGTGAGTACAGCTCCCAGCTGTTCAACTGTATCACGAAGCGGAATAATCGTAATATGATCCGCAGTTAAAATAACCGGATTATTATAAGCAGAAGGATACCAATTAATATTTTGCCTTGTGATGTGCAGCTTATTTTTCAACAGATCATAAATCAATGATTTCTCATCAAACTGCTTCAACACTTGGAAACCTTGCATTTCAAACAATTTCTCAACGGGAACATCGGTTTTGGAAGCTACAGGCACTTCTGCCTTCACATCTCCGTTCACATTCCACGACTCGTTCTCTACTTTAATGGTTAACCCTTTAATCGGCAATACGCCATACTCCGAATCCAAATCTAAAGTTGGCACATAGGAGAGCTCATAGGCTTGCTTCCGAATATCAAGCTTATTATCGACATAAACATCCGCTTTGATCGTTAGATCCTTGCTGAATATTTCATCAAATGTTTCTTTCTCCTCTTCCTCAAGCACCTTAAGTTGACCTTGTAATTCAGCAAGCAGAAGAGCAATTTCATCCACCGCTTCCTTCGCCAGCTCCTTTGGATCTTGAGAATCAACTCCGCTACCCTCAAAAGGATTTACCGTACCAACAGCTGCCCATACATCCTCGTTCGTTTGAAGAATCGAGAGCACGCCTGCTACCATGTTATCTAATCCAGCACGGTCAGCAACGAGAGCGTCGACATATTTTTTCACCCAAGCCCAGATTTCAGGGCCTTCAAGGTCTACATGCACCTTCATCAATGAAGTAGCAGTACCGTTAATCGTTTCATTCACTGGCAGCACACTAATCCGTTCTGGATTCGGCAGGTTATGTATCACATACGTGCCAAGCGTATCAACTATCTGATGACCGAGTGCCGTTATCGCTTCTTGATCCACAGCTGGCGCTGCTTCTGCAGGCAATCCTGTCACATCTGACATACCTGCTAAACCAAGTAGGCTCTCGCTCTTAAGGTCAAGCACGAACGGCTGCTTCGCCCCTTCCAGCTCTATCACAGCAAGCGTATCAGACATTTTGAGTGCAAACTTAATGCTTGCAGCATCTCCGAATACTAAACTTCCGTTCAATGAAACATTCGAGCTGTCTTGTGCTTTCACTTGATCAAGCTGAAGCTTCATCGTTGTCACCAGCTTCATAATCGCCAGTTCTTCTTCTGTAGCACCTTCAAATGCTGCTTCATCCAGCTGAAGCTTAAACTCTACTGATTGTTTGCTTTCACTGGAAGTTACTTTAAGAGAATTCTTTAGTACTGCATTAAAATCAAGATTAGAAATAGATTGACAGCCCGCAACAAAAATAAGTGTTAAAGCTAATAAAAGAATCATTAACTTGCCAGGTCTTGCGAAAAATGATTTCATCCACACGTCTCCTTTATCATCGAACATAATAAGTAGGTGGTCCTTAATCACAAACTCTACTCATTGTACAGGAGACTTTATTTATTGTAAATGTATGGAAAGCACTAGTTTTGTCGTATTTCCACCAGTTTTTTTTGTCGGTTCCAATTGAGTTTCCATTCGTAATAATCGCAAAAATCACGTAAAGCGATCATCCGCTCTTGATCCTCTGTTTCTTCTGAGAAGCTTATTCCATCAGCCTCTTCCCCATCAATAAGCAAAATAGTAGACCTGCTGCGATTTCCAGTGGGTTCGCCATAGCCCTTCAGCTTATTCATAAGCTCATCTTCTGTTTCACCTGCTCTTGCACCATTTATTCGGTATCCTGTACGATGAAACTTTGAGTTTATGCCTTCTCTCGTGGTGAACGTGATGGGAATGCCGGCTGCCTTCGTCAGCTCAACTATGTCCTCATTGTAGGCTCCATAGGGAAATGCGAGCGCACTTTGTGTATTTCCCAGCTCAACTTGCAATCTTTCCTCAGCCATTATCAAATCGTTATTCAGCCGTTCGATGTATTCCTTATCTGTTTCCATTCTATTTTTCTTCTTATCAAAAATCAGCTTGGACATGACGGGCGCTTCTTTCCCCGTTTCATTCATCGCCCCATATTGATGCATATCAAAGGTGTGGCTTCGAAAGCTCATTCCGGCTTGCTGCATTTCTCTCATTTGATCCCATGTTAACTTCGGCGTTCCCGGCTTTGTACGATCATCAATTGTCGAGACAATAACGAAGCCTGTTGCTGGATATCCGTATTTCTTCAAAATTGGATAGGCAAGCTTATATAAGCTTTCATAGCCGTCATCAAATGTAATCAACAACGCATTGTCCGGCACAGTACCCTCACCAAGCATAAAATTTGTATACTCCTCCATGTCGATGACATGGAAGCCGTTCTGCTTCAACAACTGCATATGCCGCTCGAATCGTTCAACCGCTATAATTCCATCTGACTGGGGCTTCTCAGCCATATCATGATACATAAGAACGGCAACCTGCTCTGAATAATAAACATTTTCTTTTTCCGTATATTGACTAAGCCATTCCAACTGTTTATCAAAAGCTTTCTCTATGTACGCCTCCGACACCATAAGTCTGTTATTTATAATCGCTGCAGGCGCTTCCCTCTCTAATCTAATGCCCTCTACAATAAAATGAACGCTGTTCACCTTATCCTTATTTGAAGCGGCCGAACAACCCGTCAGCAGCCATCCGACCATCATGGCTACAGCAACAACAATTGCCACAGACGCTTGTTTGCTTTGATCCATATCATTTCCCCCTCAGCTATCCATCTAATGGATAGTCTAGAGGATGGATCTTATAGACTACGCACATTCCCGCTTAATAAGTGCTTAACGAATTCTTAAGTTTTATGAGGTTCTATCGGGAAGCTCATTTCAAATACTGTTTCCTTGGACGTGCTTCTAACCGATATCCGCCCATTTTGTGCTTCGATAATGCTTTTTGTAATCGCGAGTCCAAGTCCCGTTCCTCCTGATTCCGCTGATCGTGATCGATCAACACGATAGAAACGGTCGAATATAAACGGAATATCTTGTGCGGGAATTTGTTCACCATAATTTACGATTCGAATGACAGCCAAATCCTGCAATTTCTCTATTTGTATATCGATGATCTTTCCAGAATGGCCATATTGTATCGCGTTCGACATCAGATTATCGTAGGCGCGTACCAGCATGTCGCCGTCCGCCATAATCAATAGTGCCTCTTCAGTCGTCTGAATACGGCAGCTCATGCCCGCCTTCTCTAGGCTCGGAACAAACTCCTCGGCAAGCTGCAGGGCGAAGCCTACAATGTCCAGCTCTGCCAAAGCGAGCGGCATGCCATTGTTCAGCTTGGTGTATTCAAATAAGTCGTCAATCAATCGTTTCAAATGTTTGGATTTCTCGTAGGCAATGTTAACGAAGTAACGAAGCTCCACTTCATCCTGATAGCGATCCTGCTCAATCAACTCCAGAAATCCCAAAATGGACGTAAGCGGTGTTCGCAAATCATGAGATACGCCAGTTATTAAATCATTTTTTGATTTCTCTGCATTTCTTTCATCCTGGAGGAGCTGATTGAACTGCTTGCTTAATACGTTGATGCTGCTTGCAATCTCCCCAAGTTCATCCGCAGCTTTGATTGGAATCACATAATCAAGCTTACCTGCTGCCAGCTGCTGCAGCCCAAAGCGTATTTCCTTCAAATATATAATCATCTTCCTGCTCGTCCAGAAAAATAAAGCGAGAAAAAACAGGCAGCCAGAAATAGCAATGACTGGCGTAGATCCGATATGATTGACAATCCAAATTAATGAACGATCAAACGGTGTATATTGTATAAGAACATAAGCCAGCAGGTGCCCTGCTATGACGAAGCACAGCATCAGCCCTAAGCTTTTTAAGAAGGCAGCCATAAATGTCCAACGAATCGTTCGAAACAGCTGAGAGGCTGGCATCTCGTCACTTAACCATCTGCTTTGACCAAATTGGCCTTGCTTAGTGTCCCGCTGAACAAGCTTCCTATAAATAATAACAAAGCTTAATATGGCGGACATAAGCATGATGGGACTAGAACCGATTTGCTCGATGACCCACTTAAGCGGTTTGTCGTAGGGCGGGATGGAAAGCATAAATGACAGCAGCAGCCGAACGATTAATGCAATCAGCAAAGCGACAGCTAGACTGACAGCAGCAGCCTTCCTGTTGAGGGTCTCATTTTTTTTTATCATTTCATCACCTTTATTTTAAAGGTTTGCCAAGTAAATCGGCTGCGAAGATGGAAGCATAATAATAATCCGTTTACAGCGCCTCCATCTTGTAGCCAATGCCCCAAACCGTTTTTATGAATTTGGGATTTTGGGTGTCCTTCTCGATTTTTTCCCGAATTTTTCGAATGTGAACCATCACCGTGTTTTTGGATTCCATGAACGGCTCGTTCCAAGCACTTTCATAAATCTTGTCCATGCTAAGGACGATACCGCGATTGACCGCTAGCAAATTAAGAATGGAGAACTCGCGGGGCGTTAGCTTAATCTCCTGCCGATCAACAATTACGGTATGCGTTGCGGTGTTAATAATGAGGTCATCAATGATAATTTCATTGTCGTTTTGAACTGCTTTCGAATGAAACTGCTTTGCTCTGCGAATATGCGATTTAACGCTGGCCAGCAATACCAATGGACTAAATGGCTTTGTTACATATTCGTCTGCGCCCAAGCTAAGACCCGCTATTTTATCAATATCCTGTGATTTAGCAGACAGCATTATAATCGGAATGTGGTTTTGCTCACGGATTTTCATACATGCCTCAAGCCCGTCCATGACTGGCATCATCACATCAAGAATAATCAAATCTACCTTATGATTGCTTAATTGCTCCAGCGCCTCAAGCCCATTGGATGCCTTCAACATAATAAAACCGTCATTTTTAAAATAAATCTCCATCAGACTCAAAATCTCTTTCTCGTCATCTACCATAAGAATCGTTTCCCGGGTCATGCTAGAACCCCCTCCTGCCATATGTTCTACCTAAATATAACATGTTCTGTATCCATTGGTTCACTTATGTATGTAAAGCAACAACTGGAAACAAACAAAGGAGCTGACTTCGCTTAATCGCGTAAGTAAGCTCCCGATGATCATTTGAATCTCTTACTCAGTAGATGACGTTGCTTCACTGCTTTCTCCAGCAGCTGCTCCTGCCGGCGGTGCGGAATCTTCTTTCTCCAGCATTTCCTGACCTTTAACCTGCAGTATTCCGAGTGCTGCCCTGCTATTAGATAGTTTAGAGGAATAAACTTATCGACTACCTCCATTGCTGCTTAACATTCACTTAAAGAAATCTTAAATTTTATAGTGTTATTTACGCTACAGAATAACCATTTTCTAATATCGGCTATAGCAAATCATAAGCGTCCGACCGGCTGCGTTGTAGAAACTGCAATAGATACCTGACATGGTGCCCAATAAGTCGAGCTACATTGCAGTTATGCAGTAGAATTTGCCTTCTAAGTGACGAGTTGGCTGGTATTTCTGGATTCTATTGCAGAAACTGCAACGTAGCAGAGTACCGCTCACTCAATAGACAATTCTATTGCACTAAGTGCAATGTAGGAGGCGGGAGCTGCTTCTGCTTCAACCAAAAGTCGTATGCTGGAAATAAACAGATAATGCAAGAGTGACAACCAAAAACATCGATTGAAATACGACAAAAAGGACAGCACCCCTAAAAAGAGATGTGTCCTTTTTCATTTCAAACTATAAAGTTATACTGCTTTTTTGTAAAACGGCTTTAATACGATACCTAGGACTTTGCGCAGCGGTCCAGGGAATGAACGTACATCCTCCGGTGTTATGACACGAAGCGCGGCGAGCAGAATGAGATAAAGTCCGCCTACAACAACTGAAGCAACAGCAGCAGCTAAGAAATAGGACAGCTTATCAGCCCACGCACCCGTCATTGCAAGCACGCCGTACTCGGCTCCCCAGCCTGCCAATGCAGGTACAGCGATTGCTGCCAAATAAGCAACCCATTTGCCGCCAAGAACATTTAAGTTAACATCCTTATTAATACTTCTTAAATTCAATATTGTAATGACAACGAAACAAATCGTTGAGCCAATAATAAATCCATATACGCCAAGTATAGGGGCAAGTGCCAAACTAAACAGCACCTTAAGCGCCAGTCCGATAAACGTATGGTTCATTGGCAGTTTGGGCTTGTTTAGCCCATACAAGATCGAATTAGATATCATCATCGTAATTTGAAAAATCGCTCCTGCCGTAAGCATCGCGACTGTGCCGCTGCCGCTAGGCGTCGTAAATAAGAGTCCTGTAACCGAATAAGAAGCGACAGCGAGCAGTAACGCTACGGGTACGCCAGTAAACAGCACGATTCGCATAACGAGTGAGGATTGACGCTGTACTTCCTTCATATTATTCAAGGAATAGGCTGATGAAATGATCGGGATAATCGACGCGCCAAGCGCAATCGCTAGAATCGGAGGTATACCCGCAATCCCCATCGCCTTCGTCGAGTAATCTGCCAATGCTTTCGTCGCTGAGTCTTCAGAGTAAAAAGACTGCGTCAACCGCATAAATATCGTTATATCAAAAAAGTATAAAAGCTGTACCGTCATAGCCGTGACGACTGCCGGAATGGAGGTACCGAATATTTCTCGATAAATCGTTCGATAAGGCAGTTTCGAGCTTGCCGTTGCTGACTTATCCTTCTTCGTTTCAGACGATTTCACACTTTCCGATTGATCTTGCTTTTTCAGCTTGCGCCAAAACCACATCATAACGGAGAATGCGCCTAAACTTCCAAGCACGGAACCAAAGGCAATCGCTGCCGCACCATACTTATCTCCCCAGCCCCAGCCGAGGACTATTAATGCCAGACCGATACCGCCGATCAGCCTTAAAATTTGTTCCATGATTTGAGAAATACCGCCAGCAGACATGATTTGTCTACCTTGGAAGTAGCCGCGCATCATCGCAATAATCGGAAACAACAACAGCGCAGGCGCAATAGCTTGCAGTGATAAGGCTGCATCTGGAACCTTTGAGAAGCGCTCGTAAGCAGGTGCAAAGACGAACATTGCTGTAGCAAGCAGCAGCCCTGTTACGGCTCCAAACATTAATGCTGCCCTGTAGATACGTTTAGCCTCTTCTGGTCTGCCAAGCGCATACCGCTGTGAAATCATTCTGCTGATCGAAAGCGGAATGCCGCCTGTAGCAATGGTAAGAAGTAACAAATAGATTGTATTCGCTGAGTTGAAAGCTGCCTGTCCAGCAGCTCCCAGCATATATTCGAGCGGAATTCGCTGGAACAATCCGAGAAAACGGACAACCAGAGCCGCCGCCGCCAGTATAATTGTGCCTTTAATTAATGAGTCTTTTTTTAACATAATGGTCTGTCCAAGTCTCCCTATCCTTTATTGCCAATTGGCTCCAGTGGCTGATGATTGCCGCGAACAGGCACTGCCGTATGGGATGGTACTGCCCAGCGCACGCCGTTCTGAATGACCTGCAAAATTTGCGGGTTATAGTAGGTCGGATATGTTTCATGACCTGGACGGAAATAAAAGATTTTGCCTTGTCCGCGATTAAACGTACAGCCGCTGCGGAACACCTCTCCACCTTCAAACCAGCTCACGAATACAAGCTCATCCGGCGCAGGAATATCAAAGTGCTCACCATACATCTCCTCATGCTCAAGCGTAATATATTCCGGCAAACCCGCGGCAATCGGATGCGCTGGATTCACAACCCAAATGCGTTCCTTCTCGCCCGCTTCACGCCATTTTAGATCACAGCCTGTACCCATCAGCTTTTTGAAAACTTTTGAGAAGTGACCGGAATGAAGCACAATTAAGCCCATACCTGCAAGGACACGCTGTTGAACGCGGTCTACGATGGCATCATCAACCTTGTCATGTCCCATATGTCCCCACCATATGAGAACATCTGTATTTGCTAAGCGCTCTTCCGTCAGTCCATGCTCCGGCTCTTCAAGCGTAGCGGTTGCGATTTCGATATCGCCGCTTGCGATTCCTTTGGCTATTGCTTGATGAATGCCGTCCGGATATACATTTTTGACTTCCTCGTGAATTTTCTCATGCAAAAACTCATTCCAAACGGTCACTTTTATCATCGAATGTTCCACCTTTAATATAGTATTTTATTAGAATACAAGCCAAAGTATAAACAACACGATCATCACTAACTGTAAAATGAACTTCACAACAACGCTGGATAATAATCCAACAACTGACCCTACACCAACCTTGAACGCCTTGTCATAACGTGTTCCAATAATCATTTCACCGATTACAGCACCAACGAAAGGACCGATAACAAGACCAAGCGCAGGAATGACGAATGGTCCAAAGATCAGACCGATCGTACTGCCGATCACCGAGGCTCGCGAGCCCCCAAATCGTTTGACCCCCCATGCGCTGACCGCATAATCGGCGACAAACAATACAATAACAATTACGGTCTGAATAAACCAGAACCAAAAGCCAAACTCGCTAAAGGAGAAAAATAACCCATAAACAAAAAATGCGCCATAAATGGCAAGAGCCCCGGGAAGAATGGGATAAACTGCCCCTGCCATACCTACAACAAATAATAAAACAACTAATACCCAGCCTAAAATATCCATACGATTCTCATCCCTTCAGGACGTATCTTCTAATTACTTCTGCCACTCCATTCTCGTTATTCGTAAAAGTAATGAAGTCAGCAGCTTCTTTCACTACCTCTTGTGCATTGCCCATCGCGACGCCTAGTCCCGCTTCGCGAATCGCTGCGATATCATTTAAGCTATCGCCTACCGCAATGACCTGCGACATCTCAATGTTAAGCAAACCGCAAAGCTCATGAAGAGCGCTTGCTTTGGATACGCCAAGCGGATTAAGCTCCAAATTCGAAAGTGATGAATTTGTAATCTCTAGAGCTCCCCAGCTTTGTACCTCAGCGAGTATCTTCTCTCTGATGCTGTCATCCTCTGTGTAATAGCCAAATTTCAACCAGTGATGTGAAGCATAATCATCCGCAGGCGCAATCCATTTTTCTTTGTTATAAATATCGTCGGCCGTGTAAGCCCAGAACCATGGCTCGCCGTGTGCAAGAGCAAGCTCATGCAGTCTCTGCACATAAATATGACTTAGATGCGTACGCTTATGCAGCACATGCGGACGATGCCATATCTCGCCGCCGTTCACTGTAATCATAGGCGTCTCCAGCTTCAACTGCTCTGCATAGGGCAGCGCGCTGCGAAAGCCTCTACCCGTGGAGAAGCTGACAATCACTCCTGCATCGAGCGCTTTTTGAATCCATTCTGCATTTTCTGAACTTATTTCACTCTGATCATTTAGCAACGTTCCATCCATATCAAGCGCAAGCAATTTATAATCTCCCAATATTGTTCCTCCTCGTAAATGCCGTATCGATGCTGTAACCTAACTAGTAAATTATTTTAGCACATTTACGACAGATTCCAAACGATAGTCACTTTAAAAAAAGAGAGCAGCCTCCGCTTGATCGCGTAAGCATGCTCCCTGTCCATTACTTATTTTGAGGTTACAACTGAAGAAACAGCTTCACCGCTTTCCGAAGTTGCTGCTTGATCCTTTGGAGCTGGATCCTCTTTCAGAAGCATTTCTTGGCCTTTAATTTGTAAAATATCAAGTGTTGCATCTAGTTCCTGTTCTTTTTTCTTCACCTTCTCAAGTTCTGCCGCAGCCGCTCCTCTAAATTCTCCCCAGAAACTTTGAGGAAGCTTATCAAAATCCTTATAGCTATTAAATGAACTTGGCTTTAAATCATAAAATGCTGCAAAATTACGACCTTCTGTATCCGTAATATATTTGGTACGAATCGGCAAGCCGTTATAATTATTCGACTTCGATTTTACTCTCGCATAATCCTCACTCGTCACATAACTAAGGAATTTCCATGCAACATCTTTATTCGGTGATTCCGCCCTAATTGCGAATAGGTTATTGAAGGACATCATGCTTGATTGGTCCGGGTTTTGTTGTCCTACCGGAACGGTCACCAAATCCCAATTTTTTATGACCTTATCTTTTACTTTTTCATTTTCACTCGCTTGCTTGATTTGATTAATGAAATAAGTATCCGCTATGGTCATCGCCATTCGGCCAGATATGAAAGGATCTCTGAGCAGATAATCCTCATAAGTTTGTGACATAGCTTCATCGCTATTTTGATTTTGCTGGCTTATGCTCTCGAAATAAAGTGCGTTGGAGTCCACAGCTTCAATTGCCTGCTGAAATGCATTTTTCCATGAATCCGTATTTATTGTCATTTGCTTTTGTGCAGCATTCACATAACTAACGTTTTCTGAAGCTGCAAATATGCTCGCTATATCAAATAGATCATCGTTGTAGCCCATCTTCAGCCCGTATACCCGTTCCTTAATATCACCGTCTGTTGGGAAGCGGCGTGCCAATTGTATCGTGTCATTCCAGCTCATTCGATTTGTTGGAAGCTCGATTTGGTATTTCTCAAATAAATCCTTGTTATAGAACAGCACCTGGCTATAAAAACTTGGAGCCATACCATAAAGCTGACCGCCGCCCAGCTCTCTCATATAATCAAGCATACCGGGAACCAGTCCCTCGGTATCATACTTTTCCTTTTCCATTGCCGGGCCTAAATCATAGAGCTTGCCATCGAGAGACTGCTTCTTGAATTGCTCGGCATCAAGCATAACAATGTCAGGCTGTTCTTCCTCAATGAACTTATTTAATGCAGCATCCATATCTTTGTTTTCGCTTTGATACATTTTTTGGGTGTTTACAACCTCAATATTGACATTTGGATATAATGCTGAGAATACCATACCAAATTCTTGAAAGAAAGAACCCTCATCGTAATACATGACCTTCAACGTCGAAGGCTCATTTTTGTCCACTGCGTTATTGTCTCCCCCAAAGCTGCATCCTGTTACGACTAATGAAATAATGACCAACGGAATAACAAATTTCGATAACACTTTCATCTTTAATTATCTCTCCTCTTCAACTTCCTCCTAATATGTACCAAATATAGTACGTTTTATTTTCCATAAAAGTTGCAGGAATGGATCTATTGATGAAATTAACACAAAAAAAAGCATCCGGAATGGATGCTTTTCACAATTATTATGCTAGTTTTCGTAATCGCAGCTTTTTTACAACAATGCCATGAGAAGGAGAAAATAAGAAAGCAATAACGAACAATACGGATGCTGCACAAACCATACAGCCTGCGATTGAAGCGTCCAGCATAACAGCAGCGCCATAACCGATGGACGTGCTTGCTATGCCTACTGCAACACTTAAAAAGATCATCATCCCCAGCCTGTCTGTCAATAAATAAGCGGTGGATGCAGGAATTATAAGCAATCCAACAACAAGTATAGAACCTACGCTTTCAAAAGAGCTAACCGTAGCCATCGAGACGAGACCCATGAGCAAATAATGAAAAACAGCTACAGGGATGCCGATCGCAGCAGCAAGTGCCGGATCAAATGCACATAGCTTGAATTGCTTATAAAACAAGCCGATAACAGTTGTTATAATCAACAACGTTGTACCGAGCAGCCAAACCGCCTTCGGTCCCATGTTGACTCCGCCGAGCTCCCATAAATTCCAGTGTACATAGGCAATCTCACCATACAAAATCGCATCTTGGTCCAAATGCACCTGACGTGCATATAAGCTAACGAGAACGACACCAATGGCGAAAAGTGCAGTAAACACGACACCTATCGAAGCATCGGATTGAATGCCGCTCTGTTGAAACATTTGAATAAGGAACGTCGTCAATAGTCCGCACAATAGAGCTGCGAACATCATAAGGAGTGAATCTTGAGACCCGCTCAGCAGAAACGCAATAACGATGCCGGGCATGACGGAGTGACTAATGGCATCACCGATCATTGCCATTTTGCGAAGCACGAGAAACACACCAAGAATGCCGCAGCAGCTAGCTACAAGCGCGCCTGTTAGCAATATCCAGAAGTCGCTCATAAGGCAGCCTCCTTCTTCGCGCTGCCCTCTATAATCAGCTCAGAATCGCGGTAAAAGCGCTGCTTCACCTGCTGGCGAAGCAAACGTTTCGCTATTATGCCGCGCTGCGGACCAAAGAGGATCGATATACAGAAGAACAGCGTTGCAGCGAGTACTGTGACAGGACCTGTTGGCAAATTGGAAACCGATGCACTTATCCAAGTACCCGCTGCTCCGCTGACTGCACCGAATACGCCCGATAATATTACCATTAGCCCGAGGCGATCCGTCCAATATCTAGCTGATACAGCCGGAGTAATAAGCAATGCAGCTACAAGCACAACACCAACTGCTTGAATGCCCGCTACGACAGCGACCACGATCAGCAGCATCAGCAGCTGCTCAAGAAAGGCTACAGGATAACCAATGCCTCTCGCAAAACCCGGATCAAAAGAAATGATTTTGAACTGCTTAAAGAGCAGGGCACAAATCGTAATAAGAGAGACACAAACAATCGTCATCGTAATTACATCCGAAGCAATCATCGATGCTGCTTGCCCGAATAGAAACTTATCCAATCCCGCTTGGTTGCCATAGCTTCCATGTTGAATTATTGTAAGGAGCACGATACCGAGACCGAAAAACCCTGACAATACAATGCCCATTGCTGCATCCTGCTTAAGCTTTGAGTTTCTAGTAATGAATCCAATGCCAAAGGTCGCAATAATTCCTGCTATACCCGCTCCAATGAGAAATAGTCCAATTGATTTAATGCCAGTAAGCATAAAAGCAATACATATCCCTGGAAGTGCCGCGTGCGCTAACGTATCGCCCATTAAGCTTTGCTTCCTTAGATAAGAGAAGCAGCCGATTACACCGCTGCTTAAGCCGAGCAGTGTACAGCCAAGAAAAATCCACTGCATATTCGGATCAGACAGCATCGTCCATATTTTATCCATTACTCACTCACCCTTTCTACCGATAGGTGACGGGGACTGCAGACTGCGATCAAGGAAAGCCAGTCTGCCGCCATAAGTACGCTGTAATTTATCCTGGGTAAAGGTCTCCTCTGTTTTACCGAATGCCTGAAGCTCTACATTCAGGAGCAGTACAGAGTCGAAATAGTCCTGTACTGTGGCCAGATCATGATGGACTACGATAACTGTTTTCCCTTGCAGCTTCAGCTCCTGCAGCAATGTGATAATTGCTTTCTCCGTTGCCGCATCCACACCTGCAAATGGTTCATCCATAAAATACAGCTTTGCGTCCTGCGCCAGCGCACGCGCTAGAAAAACACGCTGCTGCTGTCCGCCAGAGAGATGGCTAATTTGTCTGTCCGCAAAATCAGCCATCCCAACCTTGTTCAAGCACTCCATTGCGATTGCCTTATCCTTCGCGCTTGGACGGCGGAACCAGCCTAAATGACCATAACGGCCCATCAGTACAACATCGAGCGCATTCGTCGGAAAATCCCAATCAACCGACTCTCGCTGCGGAACGTAACCGATCATTTTCCGCTGCTGCTTATAAGGCTTCCCGTACACAAGCACTTCTCCGCCTAAACTTGGAATGAGGCCAAGTGCTGCTTTCATCAACGTCGATTTTCCAGCACCATTCGGGCCGATAACGCCAACCAGTTCACCTTCTTTTACTTCAAAAGATACGTTTCGAAGCACCGGTTTCTTCTGATATGCCACACTTAATCCATTAATAGTAAGCGGAGCAATATGATTCGTTGCTGGTTTGGCTGCTGTTTGAGAATGGTTCATTGTCTATCACTCACTTTCCTAGCCTTTATTATGCTATTTCAAAGCCGCTACAACTGTATCCACGTTATGCTTCACCATTCCGATATAAGTTCCTTCGACTGTTCCTGCATTGCCCATAGCATCTGAGTACAATTCGCCGCCAATTTTTACCTCATGGCCTAGCTGCTTTGCACCTTCAATGACCGATTCAATCGATTTTTTCGGAACGCTGGATTCGATAAACACAGCTTTTATTTTTTTCTCAACTAAGTAGTCGCGCAGCTTGCTGACATCCTTCGAGCCGTACTCCGACATCGTATTCATCCCTTGCAAACCAGTGACAGTGAGACCATATGCTTCACCGAAATATCCAAACGCATCATGTGCGGTTACTAGTATACGGTTAGCCTCAGGAATAAGTGCAATTTGCTCCTTAGCATAAGCATCCAGCTCCTCAAGCTGTTTAATATAAGCTGTCGCGCGCTCTTTATAATAGTCAGCATTGGAAGAATCCTTCTCCGCCAACGTATCTCGAACAACCTCTGTTGCAGAAATCCAAAGCTTTACGTTAAACCAAATATGCGGGTCATGCATACCAACTCCTTGCCCAGGCGCAGAATGCAGCTGGTCTTCTGTCAAATACTTGGAGATAGCAACCGTCGGCTTACTCTTCTCGAGCTTCTCGAACATCTCTCCCATCTTACCCTCTAGGTGCAAGCCGTTATAAAAAATGATGTCCGCATCATCCAGCTTCTTCACATCACCCTGCGACGCTTTGTACAGATGGGGATCGATTCCCGCTCCCATCAGTCCACTCACCTCGGTAAACTCTCCACCTACATTCTGCGCAATATCCGCGATCATCCCCGTTGTCGTCGTAATTTTCAGCTTCCCATGATCGCTAGGTGATTCTTGCTGACCGCAGGCCGAAGTTACAATTGCTGTCACCGCCAAAAAAACAATGGCCATAATGAATCTCCGAAGAGCAGAATTCGTCTTGTACACTTTACGCATATGAGTAACCTCCTCCATCTCTTTGTTATATGCAAAATAGTTTGCCCTTATGAATCTTAGTTTACCTAAAGCCTTTTTTTTAATAATACACAAAAATGTTTCTCTAGTGCAACATTTATTTTAAAATGGGCGCTTAAGCATAAAAAAAGCAGGCCAGAGCTTCCGCTCTGGCCTGCCATTTAGTCAATTATTCATTCGTTCCTGCTGCAGCATTAGTCGCATCAGTGTCAGTGGTTCCGCCGGTAGTACCTTCGCCATCCGTCGTGATAGGCGGCGTCTTCTTCTTAGGCACGCCGTATAAACCAACTTCCTCGTCATACGCATCGAAAATTTGACGTGCGATTGGAGAGGCACCATAACCCCCAAATCCGCCATCTGGTACAACAACGGCTACAGCAAGCTTCGGCTTATCGGCAGGGGCATAAGCAATAAACACCGCATTCTCTGCTGTTCTGCCCTTTACAGATTGCTGCGAGGTTCCTGTCTTCCGATTGTAGGTGTAATCCACACCCTCAAAGCCTTGCGATTTAACCTGAGACATACCCAGTTCAATTTCTTTCCAATAAGCATCTTCGAAATTTACCTCATTCAAAACAACAGGCTTATAGCTTTGAATGACATTTCCATCCGAATCCTTAATTTCATTAACAAATTGTGGTTTCATGCGTTTACCGCGATTGGCAAGCATAGCTGTATATTGCGCGAGCTGCAAGGTCGTATAACGCCCTTGCTGACCGAATGAGGCTTGAACAAGTGCAGACTGCGCACTACCTCTCTCTGCCTCACTAAAATACTCGATAATGCCCTTTGTTTCGTTAGGCAAACCGCTTTCTGTCAGTACACCAAGACCAAACTGCTTCATGTAACTGTCCCAAAGCTCAACACTGCTCTCGCCATTTTTCGTAGGTCTCATGTAGAGCGCATTGCCGATCATCTTTGCCATAAACGTATTGGAAGAATGTTCAATGGCCTCGGCTCCATCAATGTAGCCATACGATTTGAATTGGGAGTTACGGATATAGGTCTCGTGCCCTGCTCTACCATACGAGAATCTCCCAGTATCATTATAGGTAGTTGACGTCGTAAATAACTTCTCATTCAGTCCGACTAATACAGATAAAGGCTTCAATACCGATCCTGGTGGCAGGATGGATGAAGGATGCTCTTTAAGCTGCTCATCGGTATACTTGCCATAAACGGTTCGAATCGTTCCGTTTGATAAGACGTTTTGGAAGTTATCGTAATCCTCTTTGCTAATTCGTCCGCCAGACCAAATATTAGCATCGTAATCCGGCATGCTCGCCATAGATACAATTTTACCCGTATCCACTTCCATCGCAACCGCGAATCCGGTTTGTGCATATTTGGCGCGTTCATATCTATTTTGGGATGTAGAAATCTTTTTCAACTGATCCATAATAGCTTCTTCTGTTTTTAATTGAACATTTTTGTTAATGGTTAAATACAGATCAGATCCCTTTGTCGGGTTCGTAATTTCCATAGGTCCGATAATACGTTCTGCATTATTAACCGGATATGTTTTCAAGCCGTTTTTCCCGCGCAGTACATCCTGATACATGCGCTCCAGCCCATCGAAGCCAACATCCTCTTCGTCCAAATATCTGAGGGTCGGTTCTTTCTCTGTCATCTTTTCCTTATAAAATTCTACATCCTCGCGAACCGTGTTATACTTCTTCAAATAACCGACAAGCTGAACAGCAATCGAATCCTTGTCGTAATTTCTAACACTTTCCTCCATGATATCTATACCTTTATAAGCAGTACGATTTTCCATGAAATAAGCGACTTCCTTATTCGTCAAACCGGATTTAATCCGTCTTGGAGTCGAGATTGTATTCCGTCTAAAATCAAGGTCCATTTGCCTTATAATATCATCAACCGTCATTACCTTTGAAGCATCTCCGTACTTCGTGAACACCTTATGCAGTTCCTCTGCCATCTCTCTTGCGCTGGCTTTGGCATCCTCCAGCTTAAGCTCAGGCTGAATCGTAAAATAGATGGACTGGGTCGAAGTCGAATAAGCAATCGGATGACCGGATGAATCGTAAATATTACCTCTAATTGGTGGAATCTTCACGCTTCGGGTACTTTTGCCAAGTCCTTCCGCGCTAAGGGTCGGTCCCTCTACAAACTGCAAAATGGCTAATCTTACAATCAATACACTAAACAATGCGAACGTAATAAAGAAAAATAAGTTCAATCGAAACGAAAAATGACGTCGATTAATAATTTCCCGTTTCTGTGGATCATCTTGCACGTTTAATCACCTCATATCCTCTTGTCATCCCATTATGCTTCACGTATGTGTGTGTCATTAAATTCCGGCGGGTTAAACCAATCTCCGGTACTCGCCCAGGTAGCATCTAGCGGTATCCAGCCAGCATCACCCTCGCTGATTTGCACCTCATTCCAAGCGTGCGGGCCGAAGCCTCCCCGGCCGTCAGCTCCCATTCCCGTTACAACCCGTACCTCAAGACCTGCTGACCTGGCCATTACGGCATATAAACGAGCTATATCTATACATACGCCTTTGCGCGTATCAAATGTCTCTGGAGGTGTCTGTTCCTTCCAAATGCCTTGCTCCACATAATTATCAGCTTTGTCCCAATCATAAGCAATTCTTGTGCCAAGATAGTCGTACAGCTTTCTCGCTTTGTCTTCTTTCGTTTGCGCATCCTTTGTCACGAATAGAGCTGCTTGCTCAATATCCGCTGGGATGGCGTAATCAATAATCTCATACTTGCGCTGCAAAATCTGTTTGAACTGTGCTTCAACCGCTTTGGCGAGCACAGGCCCTTGCTCGGATAAAACCTCTCCCGCAACCGGACTAAGCCACGCGGCCGCCTCGGTATAGACCAATGATTTGGATATTTTGTCGACATACCAGCCATTTGGCACGAGTGACACATAGACGAACAATATAACAATGAATAGAAATGATCTCCCTGCCCCGTGGACAGCACCTATTATAGCCCCAACAGCACGGCTTGCATTTTTCCTGCCTTGCAAGCCAGCAATAGGCTCATCCCTGCCTCTGCGCAATACTTTTTCAACTGTACGCTCTAACAAGGGCTCTGCCAAAGCTGCCAATGCTCGGAGCAGGAAATAACTGAGCAGAAATAAGACGGCATATCGCAGCAAGGCGAAATCTCTAACACTCGTAAGCAGCGTGAACCATGCTTGCTCCACACCGTTCATCTCACGTAGAGGCACCTTCACCTTGCTTGTCAGCCAATCCGCTATGATCGGAGATATTCTATTCGTAAGTTGTGCTGCCAATACCAAACATACGATAATAACTGCGCCTTCCCAAACAAAAAAGAAAAGACGCCTCGCAGAACCCGATGCGCCTCTCCTCATCCCCTGTATAAGAGAGCAAAACAGCACGATTAGCACAATTACAGCAACAGGCTCCAGCTCACGAAATAATTGAACCCAGCTTGTCATATGCGCTACCCGTTCTGCTTCGCTTGTTCAATGAAGGTCTGTATCGTGCTATCCAGCGCCCACTTGCCAAGCTCTGTTCCGCGGAATGAAATCGCAACTTCGTTTGCGCCCGGCTCGCCGGTAAGCTCTACATTTTTGGTTTTTACCGTAAAGGTTCCATCACCGTTCGTCACGAAAGTAGCATCCTTTGCTTCACCGACCATCGCGTTAACAGCTTCCTGCTTTACAGTATCCGCAACCTTCGTCCCGATCACCTTCAAATCATCCATGGTGTATCCGCTATATACGACAATACCAAGTACGATTGCCACTACGAGTGCCCATTTAACAACCGTCTTCACGATGCGGACGATAAGTAATAGCACGATGAGTGCAATGACAAGCACAAGCCAATGTTCTTTGAAGAAAGCTGTCCATGTGTCCAAATCATAGGTCGAAAAATTCAAAAAATCCATTTATGATCCCCTCCATTATACCTCGTACTAAATCCCATTACAAAATATTATAACCTACTAAATATAGGGCGTAAACGCTCGTATCCTTTTTAAGCAGACATATCCTGTCCCAAGTAAACGTACAAGTATATAAGATTGTAATTGGCAAGGAGGGACACCCCCTGTGAAAACCGCAGTTTGGCTTTATTTATTTTTATTTATTGCCATGTTTGATTTGCACGCGCAATACCCTGTTTTGACACCTTTTGCTATTTCCTTAGGTGCGGCGCCTTCCTTTATCGGGCTTATGATGGGGATGTACTCCATTACTCACTTGCCTGGTAATCTCATTGCTGGTTTTGGCGTTGACCGATATGGCAGCAGATTATTTATCGTGTTCAGTCTTATGGCAGCGGGAATTCTACTCCTCTTCCAGTCGCATGTGACGAACCCATGGCAGCTTCTCATCATCCGCTCCATTAGCGGCTTTGTGCTTGCGTTTCTCTCTCCGGCATGCCTGTCGTTGCTCGCTAGAATAACAAGTGATCGCACGGAGCAAGGGAAGCTTATGGCGGGCAATGGTCTCATTCATACACTTGCAGCTGTCGTATCGCCTGCAGCAGGAGCCTATCTCGTTGCAAAAATCGGATTTGCGACCGCCTTTACGCTGCTTGGCTGGGTATTGATCGTTACATCGGTCTGCGCCCTATTCTTTATTAAAGAAATCCGCATGCAAGCCGAGCAAATGCCTAATGAAAGCCTGCAAGGAAAAAAGAAAACGAAGCTGCCGCTTGAGCAAGCCGTTTCTATTCCTTGGCTCGTCTACTTGCTTCCCGTTGCGTTAAGCTGCGCTCAAGGCATCCTGTCGTTTGAGCTGCCTCTTCTAGCGAAGACACAGGAAGCGATGATGACGACTGGCCTGCTGTTCTCTGTAGTCAGTATCGGCGCTCTCGTTACGCTCAGCATGCTGTTCTTGAACCGAACGTCATCTTATCTCCGAACATTATGGGGATCACTTATTCTAGCCATCATCTATTTTGGCATTGCCTCCAACATACCGGTACCGCTAACATTGATGCTGCTGTTTGTGGGGATGGCAAAAGGGGTCATTTTACCAGCACTCTCCACCTTATTAATTGAGCTTAGCGGCGGAGCCCGTTATGGCCGTACTTTTTCCGTTTTATCCATTGCATTCTCAATTGGCGCGTTTATCGGGCCTATGGCAGCGGGACAGCTTCGTGATTACATTTCACCATATTACATCGCCTTTATTGCTTTGATGATAGCAGTGACGCTGCTGCCGCTGCGTATTTCCCGCTTGCTTTCCTCCCGCACCCATTTTTCGTAGGCATGGGTATATGCACAGGGCTAATCTCCCCCCATGACATATGATACATTATGACAGATGACCAGTCAGATCAGCTCCCAGCAGCTAATGGCGTTCATCGCTCGAGTGTAAAAGAAACGGGGTGACTTCATAAATGTCTGGACATGTGGGTTCCGTAAATCATGGTTGTGGACACGGCGGTGTCTCAAACCTTGGCATCATCCTTGTGTTGTTTATCTTACTCGTGATCATAGTGTGTTCTTGCCTCTACTAGTTTAAAAAAAGAAACGGCCTGCAGGCTGCAGGCCGTTTCACAGTTTATAATCCCTAATATTCGTTGTCTTAAAAATCAATAATCAGTGGTAAACTATAGCTACACTGCTTACACCTACTCATATTATTACAAATCGAGGTGACTTGAATGGATATTGCCATTATCGTAGAAGGAAAAAATGATAAAGCAAGACTAAAACGCGTACTTAGCGATGATGTACCGATTTTTTGCACTTTCGGCACGCCTGGCTCCGAGCAAATGGACAAGCTTAGAAAACAGGTGGGCTATAATCAAGCCTATATTTTCACCGACAATGATTCCTCTGGCAAACGAATTCGTTTCTTACTGCGTGACGTTTTTCCAGATGCCGAACATATCTATACCCGGAAAGGCTATTTGGGCGTCGAGCATACTCCGGAAGAATATTTAATCGAACAATTAGAAAAAGCGGGTCTCGATGCGCATATCGTTTACCCTGCGCAGAGTCCCGCTTCTATCTGGAATAAAGATGAATTTTAAAGTACCTTGTTTAATTGATTGACGATTTCTTCAGCAGTCAATTCTTCTTTGCTGCCATCGATCCATTTACGAATCTGTCCATCCTTGTCCACAATCGTAATGACATTTGAATGCGAGAAGGAGCCGTCCTCGTTTTTAATGACACCTACGCCAAAATCTCTGGCAATTTGCAGTGTGTTCTCTTCGTTGCCGCGCAGGAATCGCCATCCATTAAGATCAGCAAAATTCCGCTCTGCAAAATCACGAATGACTTCCGGTGTATCGCGTACGGGATCGAACGTAATCGAGATAAGCTCTGCTTTCGTGCCAAGCTTGCCCTCTTCTTTCAACTGATCTTGTACTTGAGAGAGCAAGAAAGTCGTTGGCGGGCATACATCAGGACAGTTAGCGAAGTAAAAATATACGATACGCGCCTTGCCGTTTGTTGATTCAAGCGTCACCTTCTGATCATCCAGATCCGTCAGTTCAAAGGCTGGTGCAGCCATCTCAACTGGGAGTGTCTGCTTCTCTGGCATACCATACGTTATAAATAAATAAATCCCCATCACTGCACAAAGCGAGAGCACTGCTATTTTGAAGCTATGCTTTTTGACAAAACCCACGAAAGTCACTCCTTAAACGATGATTATGATCCTGTCGTATTCAGAATCATAACGATGAATACAACCATTAAGTAATTGACCGAGATGAGAAAATTAGTTTTTGCCCATTTCTCAGTATCCTTGGCTTTTGTTCCGCGCAAAGTATGGACAAGCCATACAAGTCCGCCCAGAACGGAAATAATTAAGAAATAAATACCAACATATCCGTACGTATAAAATAATATCCCTGTTGGCAAAAGAAGTACGATGTAAGGAATCATTTGCAGCTTAGTACGTTTGATCCCCTTCACAACAGGCAGCAGTGGAAAACCTGCTGCACGATATTCCTCTACTCTGCGAATCGCCAGCGACCAGAAATGAGCCGGCTGCCAGAGGAACAGTAGAGCAAACAATATCCAAGCGCCTGCATCAACCTCATTCGTTACCGCGCAATAGCCGATAACCGGCGGCATCGCCCCTGAGATTCCACCTACTGAAGTACTCCATGTGGAGGTCCGCTTCAGCCACATCGTATAGATAACGATGTAAACAAACCATCCGAGCATTCCAAGCAAGCCAGACAATGGATTCACTAGCAAGAACAAGACAGCTAGTCCGACAATCCCCAAAATAATACCGTAAGCCAAAACGAAACCTGGCTTCATCCGGCCGGTAGGAAGCGCGCGATCCTTCGTGCGTTCCATCTTCAAATCCAATTCCCGATCCCAATAATTGTTAATGACGGTGGCTGACGCTATTGTCAAAGTTGAACCGATAAGCGCCCATATAAGCAGTAGAACGTTAATGTCCCATTTGGATGCAACCAAGAAACCACCTAGTGCAGCGAACACATTAAGTCGAAGTAGCCGCGGTTTTGTTAATGCAATCAAGTCTTTTAGCACGAAGCTAGCCTCCCAAGTTATGCGACAAGACGCTAAATGCGTCTATCATCCATTGATGAATCGTTTACAATCATACCGAAAAAAAACCGCGATGACAACGTTCGACGGTTTTGTTCATCATTTTGCCACGCAAATTGTGACAAATCATTTAGTAACCAAATGGGTGGGCGCTCAATACAATAACTATGTAGTTTGAAGCCCATTCCGATCAACGTATCAAATCACCCTACAGTATGCGAAAGGAAGTGAGCGGCAGGTATAAAAAGCATTGTTTCTTCGTTCCGACACAAGAGGATTGCCCTGCTGTTTATTAAAAATATTTCTAAAGTGTGAAAGTGAGGAAATTCTAAATGTCTAACGGTTACGGCTACAAAAACCAGGTAAGTCCAGCAAGTACAGCTCCTGTTCAAGGGTTCGGCTATGGTGGTTATGGTCACCCTCAATATCCAATGGGCATGCAGCAGCCAATGACGCTTCCAGCGCAGCAGCCAATGACGCTTCCAGCTAATTTCCAAGCACAGCAAGCACAAATGATGCCGCCTGGCGTACCAAGCGGAGCTTTTGTTACACAATCTGTAGTTCCCGCTATGGAGGAGTCTTATGTAGAAAACATTTTGCGCCTTAACCGCGGCAAAATGGGAACTTTTTATATGACCTACGAGAACAATCGCGAGTGGAATGCCAAAATTTTCAAAGGCATCATCGAAGCTGCTGGACGTGATCACATCATTATTAGCGATCCAACGACCGGTATGCGTTACTTACTTTTGACTCTTAATCTCGATTACGTAACCTTCGATGGGCCAATCGCGTATGAGTATCCGTTCCAGGGCACTACGGTTAGCTCATCAACACCGCTCGGTATGGCCACATTAGGAACTGCTAATTCCAGCCGTTAAACCTTTCTAACCGCTCGGATGCGCCGGCTTGAATGTCCAGATATGCATTTTGGCAGCACCTCCGACAATCCACTCTGAAATTTCAAACCAAGAGGAACGCTCACTGCAGCGTTCCTCTTTGATTTGCTCTGCTTGTTCAAAAGTCGATGCGCTCCATACCTCAACAAATAAGGCTGGCTGATCTGTTCCTTCATATAATTGCACCGCATTGCCTTGCTTCAGCAGCTTAGCGGTATGTGCAAGATATTGCTCCCGGCATTCTGGAATAATACGATATTCTGCAAAACAAATGTACATTTACCTTCAGTCTCCTTTTGTTTACTTTGATAAAGTTCCCTATCTCAGTCGATACTACATCTAATCATCGATTGAGGAGGACTTGTCATGGACACAGGAACACATCTTGTCATGGGCATCGCATTAGCGGGACTTGCGACAATCGATCCCGTGGTAGCAGCAGATCAATCCATTCAAACTGCCGTCCTGCTCGGAACGGTTATCGGATCGCAAGCACCCGATCTGGATGGTTTGCTTCGCCTTAAGGGAAACGCTATATATATTCGCAACCACCGCGGCATATCTCACTCCTTGCCAGCAATAGCCATATGGACGATTCTCATTACCGGTATCATCCAGCTGTTTTATCGAGGATCATTGCCTTGGCTGCATATTGGAGGCTGGGTGCTGCTCGCTGTATGTGTGCATGTGTTCACCGATTTGTTTAATACTTACGGCACACAAGCAATGCGCCCCTTTACAGACAAATGGATCTCTTGGAATATCATACACATATTCGATCCGATCATTTTCACGATGCATGTTATTGCTATTCTACTGTGGGCAGGCGGCTTCGTAAATCCTACATTTATATTTCCACTTCTCTATGCGTTTCTAGCCATCTACTTTGTGTGGCGAACCATTACATCCAGAAGCACGCTACAGAAAATGAAAACGTTGGATACCGAATACCATGAAGGCGATGTATATATCGTCATTCCAACGATATCGCTCTCCGTTTGGAATATCGTCAAACAAGTAAAAGATGGCGGTTTCGCAATCGGTAATTTGCGGAACAGCAACTTAGTATGGCTCGATTATGTGCAATGCTCTGATCATCCCGCAGTAGCCAAGTCAAAAAATGATCCGGCGATTCGATCCTTTCTATATTTCACAAGCTTTGCTTGCGCAGATGTACGTGAGCATACATGGGGCTTCGAAGTTAGATGGTGTGATGTGCGTTACCGCCATCGCAAGCAGTATCCATTTGTCGGTGTGCTGCTTATGAATAAAAAATATGAGACGATCGGATCTTATGTAGGCTGGCTCAGCGATGAGCGTTTAATAAAGAGATTGCGTATGGATACCTTTTAGTATTGACGTTAGAAAGCCCATGTCGCAAAATAGACGGGCTTTCTTTTTTTTGAAATAAAGATAGTCACACGATAATGTTCGATATGTTAAAATAAGATTTAGAATTATAAAAAAAGCCCAAGGCAAGCCTTGGGCTTCATTTTATCATTGTGTATTAGAAGCGATTAACGGGAGCCGCCAGACAGCTGTTGTTCAGCAATTTGGACTAGCTTTTTCGTAATATAACCGCCTAGGGAACCTGCATCGCGAGTTGAAACATTACCGTAGTAGCCATCTTGAGGAATTTGCACGCCCAGCTCTTGTGCTGCCTCAAGTTTCATTTGTTGTAATGCTGCAGTCGCCTGTGGAACAACAAGTTGATTTCTGCTTCCTGCCATGATGTATTTCTCCTTTCGTCCTCTGCACTTTGATGTGTGTTGCAAGCTTGCAAGCTTATTATGTGCTCCCTAAAAGAATCTATTCTAAAACTAATAAAATATATTTACGTATTGTGAAGGAGAGAAAACACCATGTCCAAACCGCTTTCTTTGTTCTTTTCCGTGCTTGCTATCGTATTTATGAGTGCTATGGCAGTCTCCATCAGCTATAATGGTTGGCTCGTATTATTATTCGGTTTATTAAGTCTCTTTACCATAGGAGCAGGGTTTATTACGAAAGCACGTTTACGCAGAAAAAAACAAGGCTGACGCGAGGCGTCAGCCTTGTAGCTTAAATAACAAATTAACCGCGAGGCGGTAGAAAACCCATAAGTTCCTTCACGTCCGCTAGTGTACGGTCTGCAACGATGGATGCCCGTTCTGCGCCTTGCTTCAAAATGTTATGAATCTCACCTGAACTGCGAATTTCATTATATCTCGCTTGCAGTGGTTCAATAACCGCCACGACATGCTCCGCAAGATCCTTCTTGAACGGGCCATATCCTTGCCCTTCATAACGCGCTTCAATTTCTCCAATACTCATATTCGCACAATGAGCGTAAATACTTATTAGATTGCTGATTTCCGGTTTATTTGCCGGATCGAATTTAACTTCGCGTCCTGAATCAGTCGTTGCTCTGCTAATTTTTTTGCGAATGACAGCTGGCGGATCAAGCAATGCGATGAAACTGCCGACATTCGGATTGCTTTTGCTCATTTTTTTACTTGCGTCGTCCAGCGACATCACTCTAGCGCCAACTTGCGGGATATAAGGCTCTGGTATCGTGAAGTATTTGCCGAACCTTGTATTGAAGCGATGAGCTAAATCACGAGTAAGCTCCAAATGCTGCTTCTGATCATCACCAACAGGAACTAGATCCGCATTATAAACAAGAATATCAGCAGCCATAAGAGTTGGATATACAAACAACCCCGCACCAACAGAATCTTTACCCGCTGATTTATCTTTGAACTGCGTCATTCTCTCCAGCTCACCCATATTTGCAAGCGTCGTAAACAACCATCCTAGCTCAGCATGTGCACGAACATGCGACTGTACGAATACATTCGCTTTGAGCGGATCGATACCTGCTGCGATAAATAAAGCTGCCACTGCTTCTGTTTGTTCTCTAAGCGCAGCCGGCTCCTGAGGAACCGATATAGCATGCAAGTCGACGATCATAAAAAAACATTCTTCCGTATGCTGCAGTTTTACAAAGTTTTGCATAGCGCCAATATAATTTCCAAGTGTAAGCTGCCCGCTTGGCTGTATGCCAGAAAGTACTTTTTTCATCATTCTTCAACCTCTTTTCATTTTAATTTTGCTTTAAAAAAACGCAAAAAATCCCCCGCCGCAAGGGACGAGGGACCGTGGTGCCACCCTAATTCGCTTATGGTACGCTCTTTTATCATAACGAAGCGCATAACAATCCCATAAGCCTTATGCTCCATAACGGGGAGCTTCCGTACAAACATCTTCGGCAGCAGTCGCCGCCAGTTTCCGTTCATAGGCTCCGGGTCCCATTCAGCATCGAAGTTTGCACCGGCTCGCAGCAACCACCGGCTCTCTGTGCGCAATTCATTCGAGCTTACTTGTTCCCATCATTGCATTTAAGACGATTATACATGTGTATTCGTCAAAGTCAAGGGGTACGAAAGTTGTCCTATCCCGCATCACAGCAGCATAAGCTATAGTGATAATCGTAATCCTTACACAGAGAAAGGATACTTTACTATGACCAAATGGTTGTATCGCATAGGAACTCCCTTGCTAGGAGTAGGCTGCCTTATTATGCTTGCGCTCATCGTGACCAATCGTGAACTACCCACCCATATTTTTACCATCGCCAATTTGCAATCATTCAAAATATTATTTATAAGCATTATATTAGAAGCCTTTCCATTTATACTGCTTGGCGTATTGTTCTCTGCTCTGCTGCAAGTATTCGTTACGGATGAGCACATCCAAAAATTCACACCCAAAAACCCCATTCTAGGCGTTCTATTCGGGGCTTCGCTTGGCATACTATTCCCATTATGTGAATGCGGCATGATACCGGTTGTCCGTCGTCTTATTCGCAAAGGCATGCCTGCTTACATCGGAATCGTATATCTGTTAGCAGGACCGATAGTCAATCCGATTGTTTATGTTTCTACATTCACTGCTTTTCGGACAACTCCTGAAATGGCCTATTCTCGAATGGGACTAGCCTTTGTAATCTCTGTGGTCATAGGCTTGCTTCTCTTTAAATTTATGCGAAAAAGCCCGCTCAAGCCGGCACAACCTTTTCAGATGGTACACCACGCTCATTCACATAGCCATAATCACTCACATAATCATGAACATGGGACAAACGGCCGTGAATTAGGCAGAAGAGTCGCCTCTACGTTGTCTCATGCCTCAGATGAGTTTTTTGAAATGGGCAAATATTTTATTTTCGGGGCTTTTTTAACGGCAATTATTCAGATCGTTGTCGACCGCAGCACATTTGTGGCATTCGCCGATCAGCCTTTATTTTCATACGCATTCATGATGGGCTTTGCTTTTATTCTATCAATCTGCTCTACATCGGATGCATTCATTGCTTCCTCATTCAGCGGGATGTTTGATTTTGGCCCACTGCTCGCATTTCTTGTATTTGGTCCTATGATTGATCTAAAGAACACAATGATGCTGTTAACGACATTCCGTATTAAGATTGTACTTATACTCATTTTACTAACCGCGGTGTTAACTTTCATCGGTGCTTGGATTACGGAGGTTCTGCTATGACTCATCATCTTATACGAGCAGCTATATTGACCGGCTTTGCTTTGTTCATTCTCTATTTAGATCGTACAGGTGAACTGACTCTTTACATGGCTCCAAGGATGGAGCTGTATGTTAAGCTAGCGGCGCTTGGGCTCTATGCCACTGCTATTTATCAAGTGTACGCAGCTATTCAGAAAAGGATCGGCCATCAAACACCGAGCTGCGATTGCGAGCATGAGCCTTCACCGTCACTATTTAAAAACATCTTTATTTATGGATTGTTCATCCTGCCATTACTTCTCGGTTTTCTTGTCCCAACTGGAACGCTAGGCAGCAACTTGGCCTCCAAAAAAGGGATAAGCCTGAGCGGAAACTCCACACTAGAAACTTCTAGAATTGGCACCGACAGGCTGCTCCCCTTTGATGAATACTTGGAAACACATGCCGCATACGCTAAAAAACTTTACATGGAGCCTATAATCAAAGTAACTGCTCATCAATTTATCGAGACCTTGACGACACTTGATCTTTTTCAAGATGATTTAATGGGTAAAGAAGTAGAAATCTCAGGTTTTGTTTTCCGCGAAGCAGGTATGGGGGAGGAGAGTTTTGCTGTCAGCAGATTTTCAATGAATTGCTGTTCTTCCGCCGACGCTTTGCCATATGGACTTATGATTTCTTCTCCAAACGCGATGGATTACATCGACGATGAGTGGGTAACTGTAAAAGGTAAATTAACACGTTCAACTTATATGAATCATGCTATCGTGATGTTGGAAGCAGAGCAGCTCGAACGAATCAAAATGCCTGAATCTCCTTATGTGTATCCTGATCTTGAGTTTGGCTTATAAACAAAAAGAGCTGACGTATTCCGCGCCAGCTTTTTTTTGTAGTTGTTATGTCTGTTTATTGTGAATCCCATAAATCATTTCTTTTCGGATAATAGCGCGAATTCCAATTGGCCATATTGTAATTTGATTCGAACATGATGCTGGCTGACCAAGAATTAGCGTTTGAACGGACGGAAAAATCGTATAAGATTTCGCCATGCGACCAATCCTTCCTGTATTTGAGCGACTCAATTGCCATTCGTTTAAATGCCTGCACCTGAGCAGCTGTCAGTCCCTTATCTCCAATCTCAAAATTCCCATTTTTGCTTTCGATCGGATGATGTTTAATCCCAAATTTCCCCACTGCATTGTTTCGAACATGGATTAAAACTGTACCAGCAGTTGCGTTAGTTAGTTCACCCTCAAGCTGACGAAATACAAATTCCACTTGACGAGCAAGAGCAGATTCCATTTGCATACTAGTTATCCTCCTTCATGATTTATTAGGTGTGAGTTTCCATATAGGTCTCAACGCATATTATATAGTCCATTACTATCAATATCAATATATTATTTAACATTTTTTATAAGTATTTAATAATATTATACTGCTTTTTTTGGTTAAATACCTTTTTTACACAATTAAATAAGGCTACTCAAAAAAAATAATAAAATAAAATGAAACTTATGAACTATTAAATCACTCAGTTTTTTTATGTTTTAATTGCCTTTAATTTTATCATTTTCTATTTATTGTAACACCGAAAACATCATTAGTATTTTCCGAATAGCTGATTGCGGTGTTTGATTGCGGTGTTTATTTCTAATTTATATGAATCGACAATTATAGACCAATTTCGCAACGGGTGCTATAATATGGATATTCTCATAAAAGGAGCGCTTACATAATGATCCAATGGTACTATACGCTATCCGTGCGAAATAAGCTGCTGATCACTTCGTATATTAATTTAGCAGTGTTTGCTCTCATTATGATTCTCATTTTATCGGTATCAGGCGGCTCGATCATTGCTGGTATTATCTTTACTATCATTATGGCAATCGCCACCTACCCGTTAGTTTCCTTCATCGAGAGATCGATTAATAACTCATTTGATGAAATTAAAGGAACAGCGCTTCGAATTTCCAAAGGAGACTTTACACAAAAAATTGACACAACCTCTTCATCAGCTTTAGGCGAGCTAGGACATTCGTTTAACAGTATGATTGATAAACTTCGCGATATTTTAACGGAAACGTCTAATATTATCCGTCATGTATCCGATACAAGCCACAGCATATTTGACAAAAACAACAATATTCAAATTGCCATGGAGCAGGTTGCCGCTTCCGCGAACGAACTGGCAACTGGCGCTAATGAGATTTCCGAGGATGTTTCGGAGATGAGCGAGTCCATTAATGAGATCGAAGAAAAGGTATCCGACTACGCGACCTCTACAAAAGAAATGAACACACGCTCTGAACAAACACTTCAGTTAGTAGATAAAGGTATGAAAGCTCTTGATGTACAAGCAGATGGTATGCGCCGCAACGTTGCAGCAACAGAGAAGGTATCTGCAACAATTGAGGATTTGGCTCGCAAAGCACGGGGAATTAGTGCAATTACAACAACGATTTCTGACTTAGCTGAGCAAACCAACTTACTTTCGCTAAATGCTTCTATCGAGGCCGCAAGAGCAGGAGAGCATGGAAGAGGCTTCGCCGTTGTTGCACAAGAAGTTCGCAAGCTTGCTGAAGAATCCAGTGCATCAACCAAAGAAGTATTCCAACTCGTGAAGAGCATTGACGAAGGTATCAAGCAAACGATCAGCAATATGAAAACAAATGAAGAGGTTGTTAAGCTTCAAACGGAACATATTAAGGAGTCTGAACTCGTATTCTCCGAGATCGTTCAAAGTATCCAATTTATTACTGAAAAAATATTTGTTTTCTCCCAGGAAAGCGATGTTATGCTCGACAGTGCTCGTAAAATATCGGGCGCTATCCAAAATATTTCGGCAATAACACAGCAATCTGCAGCAGGCACCGAGCAAGTTTCTGCCTCTATGAATGAACAAATTGCATCTGTACAAGCCGTGGTTGAAGAGACTGAGCGAATGCGTAACATGGCTGCGCAGCTATTGAGAACTATTAATGTATTCAAAATGAAATAATGCTTGTTATAAATCAAAAGGACCATAATCTCACCAATAACAAAATGGTTGATTATAGTCCTTTTTTTTAGGCTTGCTGCTCTTTCCGATATGCATCGCGCTTCTCTTCGCGTGCACTTTCTTTAAGTCTAGGGCAGCTATAGCAATAATATCCGCCGTCCACTAAATAATACAGGCAGCATGATGATTTCATTCGAATCTGTTTGTCTTTGTCACCCAAAGACTCTATATAACGCATCTTTACATCAAGAGGATTTTTATTTCTTCCGAAAATACCCGCGTCCAGTGATCTGATTAGCTCGAAATTTTTCGTAATTTGATGCTTCACCTGATCACTTTGTTCGACACTCATCATATGGTCATATCCATAAGCCAACGAGGTTGGGAGCTGACCCCACAGCATACCCACTTGGAGTGTTCCGACCTTCGCAATGGTTTCAAATACAGGACGAACGGTATGCTCAAAAAAAACGCTGAGCTTTTCCTTCATCCATGTATCCTGATCTTCCAGTTCCACTTCGGCTGATGCAAGTTCAAAGTTATGTAGATAGAAACTGACAGCATAATATTCATGATTATTATAACTAGCCTTATATAGTTGAACAGTTAAATTATTTAGAGATAAGTCTGGCGCTTGTTTCGATGCAGATAACGTATGAATTAAGCCTAACATGGGGTCTCGAAACCATCCTGCCATGTAAACTTCACCTACAGAAGGATCCAAGCCTTTAACTAGTGTCGTGTAAAGATCCAATAATTGCTTCAACTTATTCTCATCCAACAGATCTATTATAGGGCAGCTAAATACAACATCTTCCCGCTTTGTTGCAGTTAAACTGTAGTTGTTCTCCAACATCGTCAACAATGCTTCATTCATTGATGCTCTCGTCCTTCCGTAACATGCATAAATAATAATAAACGGTATCTACTATTATACATCGGACGAAAATGATTATCAATTGCAATTAGTCATTGTAGTTGTCAGCTTGCCGAGCTTCTCAATTTCCACAGTTACAACATCACCTGATTTTAAATATACGCGCTGATCCCTTGGATAGCCGATGACTACGCCTTCAGGCGTTCCTGTTAATATTACATCACCAGGCATCAGCGTCATATGCTTGGAAATATAACTAATGATGGATCGGCAAGAAAAAATCATATCTTCAGTATTGGATAATTGCTTCTGGATGCCGTTCACACTGCAAGAAATAGCGAGCTTATCCGGATCGCTAATATCATCTGCAGTCACGATATAAGGTCCAATTGGCGCAAATCCGTCACAGCTTTTACCAAGCATCCACTGTGATGTGCGGCGCTGTAAGTTCCGAGCCGACAGATCATTTGCGCAGCTATATCCAAAAACGTAATCGAGAGCTTCCGCTTCTTCGATGTTTTTAGCTTTTTTTCCTATAATAATCGCTAGCTCGGCTTCATAATCCACCTCATTGCTCGTAAGCGGCAGCTCAACCTTATCACCATGAGCGCTAAGCGCATTGGCAAACTTATTGAACAAGATCGGGGAGGTCGGAATTTCTGCCCTCGTTTCTTCCGCATGTTTACGATAATTTAGACCGACACAAATGATTTTTTGTGGATTTGTAACGACCGGTGCATAGGTGAAATTTGAATCCTCATTTACATACACATGATTTCTATCTGCGGCTACTGCTCTTATAGCTTCCTTAAGCTCAGCTAACGCTGCATCTCCCCCAATAATTGCTTCTTCCATTGATCCAGGTACTGAAATTCCTATAGCATCAGACAGCGCATTGATATCGATAATTCCTAAGTCAGTCTTCAAGCCAAGCTTCAAATGATTGAAATGCTTATATTGTAATAGCTTCACTTAAGCGCACCTCCCTGTACAAAATTGTGATCTTTATTTATCTTAAGCCTCTCTTTTTTTATTGTAAAGTGCATGAAAGAATGCGGCAGGGGTAAAATAGCGGCACAGCTTGTTTACATTCAATCGCGGGGAATGATGAGATATGTGGAAAGCACCACATCATATGGGGCTGACTGTAGCGGGGCTCGCTTTGATCGGGTGTTTGCTGCTTAACATAACGACTGATACATTGGCAGCAGCTTCCAGCGCGCAGAGGATAGCACAGAGCAAACCAGCTAAAGGAACAAAAAAACGACAAGCGGCTGATATGTCTTGGGATAGACTGCATAAGCAATTCCCCAATAACTTTCTACTTAATGGGCCTCGTAATAAGAAAAAAGTGGCACTTACGTTCGACGATGTACCTGATCCAAGATATACACCGGCAATCTTGGATATTTTAGCTAAATACGATGTTTGTGCCACTTTTTTTATAGTAGGCAATCGTGCAGCCAAATACCCTTCTTTAGTAAAACGAATACATAACGAAGGTCATATTATCGGTAATCACTCCTATGACCATGCCGTTTTTTCGAAGCTAACTTTATCAAATTATCAAAAGCAAATTTGGAGAACCGATACCATTATAAAAAACATAGTCGGCTATTCCCCGCATTTTATTCGTCCTCCATATGGCGAATTGCTGCCTCAGCAAGTGAAATGGAGCAAGCAGGCGGGCTATATTATCGTCAATTGGGATGTGGATTCCGTCGATTGGAAGAACAATCCTAGCAGTGAACTGGTTCTTTTCAATATAAAAAAGACACTTCAACCAGGATCGATTATTTTGCAGCATGCAGGGGGAGGAAGCGGTCAAAACTTGTCAGGTACAATAAATGCACTTCCTCAGCTCATCCAACTGCTGCAAAGTAAAGGGTATGAGCTCGTCACATTGCCTGAGCTTATAGGACAATCCAAAGCTCGTTAAGATCGCTCAATACAAAAAAAGGCAATCCACTCACGCTGAGGGTCGCCTTCTTTTGTATAGTTAATTATTTTAAAACATAAACTTTAACGTTTTGAATGCCAAAAGACATCGCTTGACTTGTTGTTCCTGGAACAAAAATATCAACTCGGTTGCCTTTGATTGAGCCGCCGATATCTGTTGCTGTCGCAATCATACCGCCTTGAGGCAGACCGTTATAGGAATAACCTGTTACATAAAGCTTAGTTCCAAGCGGAATCATTTTGGGATCTACCGCAATCGTCCCGACTTTGAGCTTATTGCCGAAATAATCGACAGCTCCCCATTTTCCATTCTCAGACGCTGCAGCTGTATAAGCAGTAGCTTGTACGAGCAGCGTTTTGGAGAAAGCGTACTCTTCACCGTTTTTTGCAGTTACGGTTTGTGAGGAATTAGCCGTTGTTGAGTTCATTGTAACAGGTTTCTTTTCTTCGGAAGCTCCAGTGGTTGGTATAGTGAGCTTTAAGCCCTTATATAAATTAAGTGGATCAATCTTTGGATTAGCTTTCATCAGTGTATCTAGAGGTACACTGTACTGCTTAGATAGCTTCCAGAATGTATCATTGTTGTTCGTCGTATGTGTTTTTGAAGCTGCATCCACCGTGCCCGCCGCCATCATAACGGATAATCCAATGACTGCTGCTGCTAAAGTACGTTTCTTAAACATAGGGTAAATCCTCCTGTGCGTTTCCGAAGTTTCACAACTTCGAACACGTTATTATAAAACTTGTTAAGGGCGTCTGACCGCCCTTAACGTTCAATCTACATATTGTTGTAGTCCATATGATGGACTAGCCGATAAACATTTGTACCCACTCGCCGTTTACATAACCAACGCCGATTTTCGTGAAATTATTGCTAAGAATGTTTGCTCTGTGACCTGGGCTGTTCATCCAAGCAGTCATAACGTCTTGCGGCGTTTTTTGACCGGAAGCAATGTTCTCACCTGCATAGGAATATTTCACTCCGAAAGAACGCATCATATCAAATGGAGATCCATATGTCGGCGATGTGTGGCTAAAGTAGTTGTTGACATCCATATCTCTTGCTTTCTCTGTCGCTACTTTCGTAAGCAAGGAATCACTTGTCAAAGCGGATAAACCAGCTTTTGCACGTTCTTTATTTACTAAGTCAACAACTTGAGATTGGTATGCACTCATATTAGAAGAGCCCGTGTTTGAGTTGCCTCCATTGCCTGGGGGAGTCGTTGTACCATTACCATTGCCCGTACCTGGCTTTGTATCTGGTTTTGTATCTGGCTTTGTATCTGGTTTTGTATCTGGTTTCGTATCTGGTTTCGTATCTGGTTTTGTATCTGGTTTTGTATCTGGTTTTGTATCTGGCTTAGTATCTGGTTTCGGTGTAATTGGATTGCCGCCTACTGGCCATTTGATAATAACGCCATCCAGAAGCTTACTAACATCAATACCATATTTATCTGCGATCTGTTTGATCGTATCTGGGCTAATGAGACATGGTTGATACGTGGAGAATGTTTTCACAGCCGGTGCTGCACCTGCCGTTGGAGCCGTAAAGCCTGTGCTGATCACTGCTGCTGCTATTATGCTAGCGACACCTACACGTATTGGTTGCATCTTCATGAATAATTCCTCCTATAAGATAAGTTTTTAACAAAACGCGACTGACGATTGAATTTTCTTCAGCAGCGTATTTGTTTTGTTTGCGCATCGTTCTTCCCGACGCCACTTATCTTATCATGGGGTTTTGACCGTTTCATGACACAATAACTGGTAAACGTGTAAAAATAGCTAGCAAAACAGCACCATTACTGCTTTATGAGAATATGCTCATCACGATTTTTCACTGTTTTTAGAGCTGTCCGCTCACTCTACGAAGCTCATTTGCTAATCGATGTATTTCATCCCGTTCAGCTTTTGTACTAGCAGAGAACCATGCCGGAGAGAGCCAAGTAGAGATGATTTTGTTCGCATCCTCCGCATTCATAGCATCTTTCTTCCAATCACGTACAAGCTCTAGAAATGATGTCTTGTTAACCGAGCTTCCTGGACATGATTTTGCTGGATTCAGTTCGCGATGAAATATAATTTGCTGCTCTGAGAGCTTCCACATTGCACTGATTTGACTAGTAAGCTTTACGGCAGTAGCTAGTTGTGCCCCATCAAGCTTCTCCGCTCCAATGTCAAAGTTGCCTATGATCTCGAACATAAAGGGATGAATTCGATCATCATCGGGATCGTTATAACCTACCGCAGATGCCGGAGCTTCCAGCAATGATCGTCCTTCCCATATAAATCCGTCAGGGTCGATCGTCGCATGCTGCGCAATATCTCCCCATTTTTGAGTAACCGCATGAAAACGCCACATTGCTTGAATGATTTTCATTTTATCGGTTGCTTTACGGTAATCTACGATGGTTGGCTTCCAAGTTCCATGTACGTGAATCTGCGAAAACTTCACTTTCGTGACAAACGGTTTCAAATAATCAACGTACTCTGCATAAGTAAACCTACGGAAATTTTTACGCTCTACGACCATATCGCATCGCTTCCTCTCAATAAACAATTGATATATCATATGCTTCAATTAGAAGAATCGAAACGGCAAGCATATATAAAAAGCAAGCCATGGAAAATCACCCACAGCTTGCTTATCATTTTAATTGCTTCTATATATACGAACTTCTACTTATCTGCTGCTAAGTTTGAAGTTACCTGTATCCGACTCCATGTTTATCTTGATATCACCGCTGCCGATTACACCTTCAATGTAACTTTCCGTTTCCTTGTTAACCGAGAAGCCATCCCAGTCCACCTTGCTGTTTCCGGTATCCTTCTTGATGCTAATAAATGCCGAAGCAGGCTGTTTATCTACATTAACGGTAATATTCCCGGTATCCGTCTTAAATGTAAGATCATTGCGCAATTCATCTGTTTCTACTCGTATATTCCCCGTATCAGATTCCGCTCTCAAGATGCCCTTTCCATCGGTTATATTAATATTTCCAGTATCGGTTTTAAATACGAGCTCCTGAGCTGCGTAATTCGTTAGTTTTATATTGCCGGTATCTGATTTTAATTTCATTTTGTCAGCTTCCATCTGATCCACTACAATGTTTCCTGTATCGGTTGCGATATCGACAGAGCTCCATAGCTTTGCAGGAACCTCAATCGTCAGCTGCAAGTTAACGATAGAAATACCGATTGAAAAACGATCCTTCGTATCTGCTTCAATATAAAGCGTATCGTCCTTAGGAGCAGCCGTAAAGATGACGTCGCCAGCAAGTTTTTCACTTACATCTCCTTCAAGCCTCACTTTAATATCATCCGATGTACCAGGAACGAAGGTTACATTAAACGTATCTGTCTCCGTGCGGATCGATCGAATGGACGACGCATCAATCGTTTTTTCCTGCAAGTAAGGCTCTCCCTTAAACTTCGAAACAATTTCATCTTGATCAAATACGAAAAACGCGCATAACACCCCAATACCAAGTAAAATTAGAGCGATAGCAGCCAACTTTTTCATTTGTTATTCCCCTTTACAATTCTAGTGTTAAATTTCAAATATTTTAAAGTCATTTTATAAAAGGAAGTTGTAAGTCCTTTTAGGCCGATGATAAGTAAAATCGTAATGGAACTCGTAATCAAGCCTATTGTTAACGCCTGAGGCATAGTGAATGTCCCATTCCATAAGCTCTCTGCCATGATTCCAATACCTCCAATGCCAATTCCAATTGCAGACGCCCATAATGCGATAATAACCCCAGCTAGCGCTAGATAAGGACCCAGAACGAAGATGACATTAAATAAACCTAGGCTTACTGTTGCAAATACTGCTCGTGAGAGCTTACCGAAACCTTTGTTCGTCTCAGCCTGGTCGACCCGGTATCCAAGGAGCATCTCATTCGCTATCACCCGCGGATCTCCAAGCTCACGTGCTGCGTCCTCTTCACTTTGACCATTCTCTACGGCTTGTTGAAAATGGATGTAATAATCGTACAGCCATTCTTTACGCTGTACCTCAGGTATGATTTTAAGCATACTTTCTAGCTCCAGCATGTACCGATCTCTTGTCGTCATGGTCTTAAACCTTCCTCTACAATTTCATTAACAGCTTGCGTGAAACTTTCCCATTCTGCAATCAGTTTGCGCATATGAGTCCAGCCCTCCGGCGTTAAATGGTAATACTTCCGAGGCGGACCTTCTGTGGATTCCTTCAAGTATGTTGAGAAATATCCATCCTGTGTCATTCTACTTAATAAGGGATACACGCTGCCAACTGCTACCTCAAATTTTTCGGAAATTTTGACAGCAAGCTCATAGCCATATCGATCACCTCTAGTTGCGAGTACAAGAACGCACACTTCAAGCACGCCTTTTTTAAACTGGATGTTCATTTCATGTCCTCCATCATTGAAGTCGTTGCTCTTCATCATAACTTGCTATTAATTAATACAGTATAGTTAAGCGCAGTTATTTCTTCCTTTGATAATTTACCATATGCTATTCTATAATGCAAGATAGTGTTTAAAAAAGAATACCTTCGACGAAGCGGCTATTGCGCGTCCAGCGAAGGTACTCTCATTCATTAATTTATGCTTATGAATTTGCCTGTTGCTTGAGATTCGAATGCGCACAAAATAACTTTCAATGATGCGCGTCCATCTTCGCCGCTTACTGCAGGCGTTGTATTGGTTAGAATGCTTTCCAAGAAAGCGTCTACTACTCCGCTTGTCTCTTGCTTATCATTAGTTGAGATAGCGCCAACTTTATGCTTCTCAACTGTGCCGTTGCGCAGCTCAACGATAACTTGATCGTCAGGATGAGTACCGATTTTCATAACGCCGTTCTCGCACCAAAGAATCGTGCTGTTGTCCTCGCCTTTGTAGTAAGTCCAACTAGCTACAAGCGTGCCGATTGCACCGCTCTTCATACGAAGCAAGCAGGATGCATTATCATCAACATCTGTACCCTTCTTGTCTAGTGTGCCTACAAATCCTGCTACCTCTGAAACCTCATCGTCAAGCATCCAGCGAATAAGATCGGATTTATGAACGCCAAGATCGCCCATTGCGCCCATAATTGCTTCAGGTTTACGGAAGAACCAGCTTTTCGCACCATCGACGCTCCAGCCGTCAGGTCCCGGGTGACCGAAGGAAGTACGGAACGTAAGCACTTTGCCAAGAATTCCAGATTTCAATACTTGTTTAGCTTTCACGTGCGGCGGCATGAAACGTTGGTTATGACCAACCATTAGGTGAACGCCGTTTTTCTTAGCTGCTTCAATCATCGCTTCTGCTTCTTCGTCTGTAACTGCCATTGGCTTCTCTACAAGGACATGAGCACCTGCATTAGCTGCCGTAATGGACATTGAAGCATGCAATGCGTTTGGTGTACATACGCTCACTGCATCAGGTTTAATTTCAGCCAGCATCGTTTCAAAATCTGCAAACGCTTTGCCGCCATGAAGTTTTACAAAGCCTTCTGCGCGTTCGATAATTGGATCAACGAAAGCTACTAGCTCAACGTTCTCATGAGCTGCGTATTCTGGAACATGACGATATTTTGAAATAGAACCGCAACCTACAACTGCTACACGTACTTTTGACATGAATATTTTCCCCATTCTATTATAAATTAATTTATTTGCTCAAAAAATTCGTTTTCAACCATTCCATGCTTTCTGCAACTGCTTCAAGCGGTGGATTGGCACAAACATCCTGCTCTACAATGATCCATTCAACAGATGCTTTCGACGCAGCATCAATAATAGGAAGAAGCGGCAAATCACCTCGGCCCAGCTCTACGGTATCGATTCGTTCGCCTTTCTCACCTGCGCGGAAATCCTTCAGATGCAGAAGCGGCAAACGTCCTGCGTATTTCGCAATGTAAGCAAGCGGATCTACACCGGAGTATTGTACCCAGCCAATGTCCATTTCAACTTGCAAATATTGCGGATCAATTCGCTCGTACAAAGCGTCAAATACGATTTGACCATCCATTTCAACTTCAAATTCGAAATCATGATTATGATATGCAAAAGAAATGCCAGCTTCGCGGAAACGCTTCCCATAAGCTTCAAAATTCACGAGATGCGTGGCCCATGCTTCGGTATCACGAGCTTCAATCGGCAGCCAAGGACAAATTGCATATTTTGCACCAATGGTTTGAAGGTAAGCAATTTCCTCATCCAAATTTCCTTCCAGCAAATGCAAGCCAATGTGGCTGCCGATTGCTTTCAAGTTTAGCTCTTGCAGTAGGTCGCGCATATCTTCTGCTTTGATGTCGCCATAACCTGCAAATTCTACACCCTCATAACCCATAGCTGCTACTTTGCGAAGCGTACCTTCAAAATCTTGAGCTGTAGCGTCTCTTAACGTGTACAACTGCAAACCGATATTCATTCTTGTCATGTGCGCTGCACTCCCTTATATTTTCATTTGATGTATTTGATTTTGTTTCTGCCTTTATTATATCGACAGTCTTATGCGAAAAACAGCTGTTTTATTAGTCTTTTCTTATGCGATTTTGGTCAATGCTTGTATCTAAGCTTTGAAAAATCAGGAGAAGCGCTGCATTTGCCTGCAACAGGCTATGACAAAGCCTCCTCTTTATTCGTTATAAATTAATTGTAAACTCCAATCGCTTAAGGCCTACATCGAATTAATTGTATAGCTGGTTTTATTTACATTCTGATATAATTGCATTATTGGATTGAACACGAAGAGGCTGGCGTCCCCGTTCTAGACTGTCACTAGAAGCTTCGGAACGTCGTCCATAATAAGAAAAGTCGTTATATGATAAGGGATTTCGGCAAAAGTTACAGCTTTGTAACCAAATACTCACCGAATTTTAAGAATTATTTAATAATTATACGTTACACTAATAAAAAAAATCCTTACCGGGATGGAGGCCATACCATGAAAACAATGCTGATGTTCCAAAATAAAACGATACCTGTCTATTTAACAGATACAAATAAACAAGCCATCGAGAAGCTGTCCGCCGTACTAAATCGCAAGCTGACAACAGGCAAAAACGCCTTTAAAACTTGTATTAAATCATTAATTAGCGTAGAAATTGTAGGCAGTGAGGCAACGCTTCATTCTTATTTCGAACGAGATACTCTGACTATTTCTCTCTATTAATCTCAAATTCTCATACACTAGCGCAAACAAACTCGTTGCGCAGCATAATAATAAGGTGTCCCTTAAAGGCCAATATTGGCCTTTAAGGACATCTTTTTTTTTATTTATAGACATCCGGTCAAAATATTTGATAAACATTTGAGTTGTCTAATTAACTTTCGAGTTATATAATGTTACCAAATATGACGGAATGAGGATCTGTCCATGAACATAGAGGTTAATAGTCGAAACATTAAATTTCTTGAGTCCTTTGCATCAGATACAAGAGTAAAGATTATTGAATTGTTAAATAACAAACCGATGAATATTAAAGAAATCGCTGAAGCGCTCGGCATATCCTCAGCAATTGTTACGAAGCATATTCAGAAGCTTGAGGAAGCATTGATTATTACGACAGAGAGCGTCCCGAGCACGAGAGGTCGCCAGAAGATTTGTCATCTGACGCTCGAATCAGCTACACTGCAATTTCGTGTGAAGGAGCAATCCGACCAAAACCGGTATGTTGTATCGATCCCGATCGGTCAATATTCCTCCTATGAAATTAAGCCTACCTGCGGACTGACGTCAGACACAAAAATTATTGGTATGGTAGATGATCCCCGCTACTTCTCCGATCCCGAGCATGTTAAGGCATGCCATCTATGGTTCGGCAGCGGCTATATTGAATATCGAATTCCTAATTATTTAGTTGGAAAACAATGTGCAAAGAGTATATCCATTTCACTTGAGATATGCTCCGAAGCACCCCACTATAATGAAAACTGGCCTTCTGACCTTTCCTTTTATTTGAATGATATCTGTTTAGGTATATGGACATGCCCGGGGGACTTTGGCGCAGTAAAAGGTGTATATACGCCGGGATGGTGGGAAATGGGGACTCAGCATGGCTTGCTGAAACAAATAACCATCGACTCGAGCGGCTCCTTCATTGATGGCATTCGTATGTCAGATCGGACCATTGCCGATTTAGCAGTAGGCTTCGGGGATGATATTAGATTCCGAATCAGCGCCCCTGAAACCGCCACGCATAGCGGGGGATTAAGCATGTTTGGCAAGCAATTCGGAAATTACGATCAAGATATTCAGGTTTACGTCGCCTACTAATACGTAACAAAATAAGCAGGGAATACACCCGTTGTGCATCCCCTGCTTTTTGTCTGTTCATTATTTCGTTGTTGTCGTCTGCTGCTGCGTCTGTCTATCGCCGCGAGCACCCCCGCCGAAGCCGCCTGTACGAATCGTTATGGATTCAGCAATTTGAGTATCGTCTTTTAACATAACAGACAACACATCATCCGCCTTGAGGTCTGCTAACGCGATTTCCTTCTCCACCATTTGTTCGTTTTCAAAGGTCATCGTGGCTATTTTGGTCGTATCTGTCACCTGAATATCAACCGTCTCCTCAGTGAACTTAGCTCCCATATTCATGCGACCGCCTCCATTAGGAGCTGTCCCATCACCAGTAGGCGCTTGTGGCGGTTCTCCCTCACCAGGTATTTCGCTGCCATCCGAAGGTTGCAGACCTTCACCGCCTGCAGGCATGCCGCCTTTGCCGTCCCCTTGAGGAGGGCCACCTTGTCCCATAGCTGATTTATAAAGGGTAATCGTTTGTCCCTCTACCGATTTCACTTTTCCCATCAAGTCCGCTGGAGCACCCATCATTCCCATGCCCGTTCCGCCGAATGAAGCTCCATTCTGTTGACCTCTGCCCTGAGCATCCGCCTGTACTTCGGAAGAGCTCTGTTCCTCCCGGGCACCACAGCCTGCCAAAGCAGCGGCGATAACAACAGCGCTAAGCATCACTTTCCATTTGTTCATATCGTTCATCTCCTGCGAATATGTAATGAATACCTTATATTCATACCATTCTAGCATTCGAATATGAACGATAGATGAACGGGAACTGAATGAATCCTAATTGAAGAAACTAGATTCGACGAAATAATGGTTTTCTCTTCCAATTGCCCGAAATGAATAGAAATGTTCCAATCCATCCACAAATAGAAGCAATGATTAGCAAGATCGAGAGTGACACGCTGCTCGATAGCGATGAGCTAAGAATTGGGCCCAGCGTTCCCCGAACCCCAAACAACATCAAATGCAGTCCAAACACCATCGCTTCCCGACCAGGTGCCAATCGAAATACAAATGCTAGTATACCGATGTCCCAAATCGCTTCCCCGATCCCTTGAATCGCGTTCCCAGTTAAGACCGCAGCATAGCTTCCCCAAAGTCCGTATAACATGGGCACAATGGCATAAGCAGCAATGCCGCACAGCAATGTATATTTTATATCAATACGATCAATCATCCAGCCTGCTATCCAGAAGGTCAGGAGTAAAGCTGTAAAATACGCGACTCGAGCATAGCCTATCTGTACATTAGACAGCTCAAGCACATCAACCTGAATAATCTGATATAACGGATACGCGAACATATTGCCAAAGCCAGCAAACGTAGTAGCGGCTAAAAATACGGCGAGTGTCCGATTCTCCTTCACGAGCTTCCATTGCTCTTGAAGTGGGAACTTACTCGTTTTTGTTATTACCGCCGGCTTATCCGCTGCCTTCTGAATAGGCAGCTTCAATGTATTAAAAAGTCCAATTGAGACCATACCAACTATAGAAGCAGCGATGAGCGGTCCTGAGGGTCCAAAGGCATCTGACCAGCTTCCGACAATGTAAGCAAGCGGAATCATAATAATACCCATTGCAACCCGCACATAACCCATCAATCTTCCGCGTAAATCGGAAGGATACATGCGCGATACTAATGCTGCATACGCAGGAGCTTGAATGCCCATTAATAGCTGAAATAGCAAAGCAGCAGTTACATACACGGATGGATACGCAAAAATCGCAGGCAATAGGAGAAGAAGCCTTCCGATAGCATTAGGTATGATAACAAATGGTTTTGGATTATTCGCTTTCTCAATCCAGGACGCCCAAAATGGTGAAAACAATAGCCCCACTGCAGGTGCCGCTGACAATAAGCCTACTTGAAAATTGCTTGCACCCTGTTGAATCGCAAATGCGATATAGAACTGATTCATAACTACATTGAATAAGCTGAAAAGACAGGATGCCCCTAGATCAATACGGGCATTTCTCCATACGTTTGCAGTCATCGGCATACCTAACTTGATGATGCGGGAGCTTGCTTTGGCTTCGGATTCCATTTGGTTAGCGACCTTCTTCTTTATGTTGATTATGAACGAAGCGAGGACCCCTTACACTGCAAAGGATCCTCGCTTTAGCGCTTCATTTGATTGGATATTACTACACTACTCTCTTTTTGTACAGCATTAGTTGAAGGCAAAAAATTCATGTCTTCGCAAAGCATTATTGTATTCGGTTCTTCCTAATATGCAGTTAGTATGATAGACTTTTTCTCAAACGGTTACAGTCATTTCTTATATTATTGGAGGGTACTACGTGAGTATAGCAATAGGAATTGATATTGGTGGAACAAAAATAGCATTTGGGTTTGTAGACGAGCAAGGAACCATGATTGCCAAAGGTTCGTTAAAAACAGATTTACAGATCGCTCCAGCCGAAATGCTCGCAAAGGTAGCTGACGCAGTAAAGCAGCTTGCCGAGCAAAATGGACTATCACTCGAGAATTTAAAGGGAGTCGGCGTAGGTGCGCCAGGCCCGCTTAATACACAGAAGGGTGAGCTGACTTGCCCGCCTAACTTAAAAAGCTGGTGGGGCTTCCCCGTTGTAGATACATTGAAGGCACATCTCCCGCTTCCGATAAAAATGGAGAACGATGCTACAGCAGCTGCGCTTGCAGAGAAATGGGTCGGAGCTGCACAAGACTCTGAGCATTTCATTTTCATTACGATAAGCACAGGTATAGGAGCAGGCATCTTTATGCATGGCAAGCTGCTGACTGGATCTACGGGCAATGCCGGTGATGCAGGCTTTATGATAATGGATGGAGAGGGTACGCCTTGGGAAGTAGTCGCTTCCGGCACAGCTGTTGCCCGTCAAGCAACAGAGCTGCTCGGCCGTGACGTTACTTCCAAAGAAGCGTTTGATCTTGCTGCCCAAGGTGATCCGCAAATGTCCGAGCTTGTAAATCGCGTATTTACGACGATCGGTATGGGCTGTGTATCGCTCATCAATATACTAGATCCAAACAAAATCGTAATCGGCGGCGGTGTCTCACAAGTTGGCGAGCCACTTTTTGCAGCTGTTAGAGACTATGTATCCAAAAATGCACTTAATCCTTCAGGCAGAGAAGCTGCTATCGTTCCAGCACAGCTTCAGCAGGACGCAGGTCTGATCGGTGCGGCCGCATTAATTCAACAAGCTTACTAATTGGATTGAACACAAATAAAGGAGCTGCCAGTCAAGGTTATAAACCTTGATTGGCAGCTCCTTCTTTTTTAGCTGTTCATATGGTGTTCTTACTGTTTCTTTATTTTTATAATAGCTGACAAACTACCTAAGCCCCTTCAAATAGGTCTGAATTACAATTTTCAAGCTTTCATCAACCGCTTGGGGCATGCCAAAGCCGCCCTTTTGCTCGATTGAGGCAAATCCATGCAGAAAGCTGCGTAACCCCCGAACGCTGTGAATCGCCGTCTCATAATCAAGATCATAATAGCTTAGTGTCTGAACCAACAAATCGACAAGCTGCTGCGCCGCATCCACATATTCCACTTCATCTGCATCAGGCGATCGTAATGTGAGCTCATATACACCGGGATGCTTCCTTGCAAAAGCGATGTAAGCAGCAGCAATCGCATGTACTGCCTCATCACCTTCTTTATGCTGTAGTGATTCATCTATAGCTGCATTTAATTTCTTCAAGCCGTATACAGCAAGCTGAATGCGCAGAGCGTTCAAACCATCCACATGGTTATATAATGAAGGAGATCGTACATCAAGTTTCTTTGCCAGCGTCGCAAGCGTCACTTCCTGTATGCCAAGCTCATCCGCGAGAGCAGCTGCTGCCTCTACGATTGTCGCCAAATCAAGTCCTCTTCTAGGTGACATGGAGTACACTCCCTCTACAAATTTCTATTTTGCCAAAGACCGTTCCGCATCGGCGATCGCCTTATCCATTAAGCGTCTTGGCTCAAGTACCATGTTGCCATGACCGGCAGCGAGCAATGAAGGCTTCAAATCTCTCAGCCGCCGAGCCGTATCAAGACTCGTTTGTTTATCCCAAGTAGCCATAGCTGGAAATGGAAACAACAGCTTCATTTGCCCCGACACAGCAACCCCTGCCCTTGTTTGAAAAGCGTCCCCCACGATTAAAATATGGTTCCTTGTGTCCATGAACGCCATCGAACCGGGTGTATGTCCGGGGGCTGCAATTGCAAGCAGCGAGCCCACTCGATCACCATCAGCAAGCAAAATATTAGGTTTTGTCCGAACGTTCTTAGGTACGCCGCCCCGAATAGGTGTATTAGGTTCACCCGCTTCTAGAGACCGATCACCTGCCAACAGTCTTGCATCTCTTTTGGATATATACACCTGCACCTCCGGAAGAAGCGCCTTTAAACCATCGAGGGAACCAATATGATCCGCATGCGCATGTGTCAATACAATACGATTAATAGGCTTGCCTAGCTGTTCCGCTGCTTCAAGGATTGCTTTGACGTTGTTAGGAAGCGCCGCATCCACTAGTGTCAAGCCCTCCTCCTCCTCAACTAAATAACAGTTAACCGGAAATAGCTTTGGCATATAGGTTAGCTGCACAATCGTTTTCTCACGTGTCATTCTCATTATTATTGGCCCCCTCAAATAAAACTAATGATGTTAGTTTTATAATAAACTAATACCATTAGTTTTAGCAAGCCTAATTTTATGATTTCTTTTCGCTTCGAAGGAAAGCCTCGATTTCTGCCTTAGCGGGGATGGAAGATTGAGCGCCTGCCTTAGTAACCGCGAGTGCAGCTGCTGCAGCAGCAAAGGTTAATGCCTGCTCAATATGCATACCAGCGGTTTGTGCAGCGGCATAAGCGCCAAAGAACGTATCACCCGCTGCCGTCGTATCGACTGGCTTTACTTTAAATGCAGGGATCGTCACCGAATATCCATCGTTATTTTGATAGAAGCAGCCTTTCTCACCTAATGTAACGATAACGCTGTTCGTTCCTTTGCTGAGTATCCACTCCGCTGCAGCTTGAGAGGAGGTTGTATCGCTTACGTCTAAGCTTGTAACGACAGCCGCTTCCGTTTCGTTTATGATCAGAGTATCAATAAACGGAAAAACATCATCAGGAATGGACCTCGCCGGCGCAGGGTTGTAAAACACTTTTACTCCGTTGCTGCTAGCACTGGCCATAACCGATAGCGTCGTCTGCCATGGTATTTCATTTTGAAGCAGCACCGCAGTTACGTCTGACCAATCCCCATAGCCTGATGCAGCATCCTGCACCGAGAATTGACCATTAGCACCTTCGGATAAAACAATATGGTTTTCGCCTTCATCATTAACTGTAATAATAGCGAAACCAGAATTTCCTTCTTTACGTAATACTTGTGTTATGGAAATTCCATTATCTTGTAATGAACGAATGAGCGTCTGTGCAAAAGGGTCCTCGCCTACCGCTCCAATCATTTCACAATTTGCGCCCGCACGAGCGGCGGCCACTGCCTGATTTGCGCCTTTCCCACCAGGAAAAAACGATGTGCCAGTACTTGAAATTGTTTCTCCCGGTTGTGGGAATTTCTCGACTTGACTAACGATGTCCATATTTATACTTCCAACAACGAGTAATTTACTCATAGTTCGTCCATCTCCTCTAATAAATAACGATTCCATTTTTAAGTGCATGTAACTATTTTAGCAGAAGGAGCAAACAATCACATGATTACCGCATTTATTATCGGTTGTGAAATCGGATTTTGGTTATTTGTACTCGCAGGCTTATTATGCCGTTATATTTTTCGTTTAAAGAAGCTAGGGGCCTTATTCCTGATAGCCACACCTCTTATTGATCTCGCATTAGTAATCGCTACGGTGTACGATCTGCGCGGGGGTGCTGAAGCTACGTTCGCGCATAGTGTAGCCGCCGTATATATCGGTGTTTCTATTGCGTTCGGGCATCGGATGATCAAGTGGGCTGATGAACGATTCGCTCACCGCTTTGCTGGCGGACCAGCTCCAGCTGGCAAACCTAAATATGGCAAAGAACATGCACGCTACGAACGCAATGGCTGGCTGCATCACCTGCTCGCATGGGTAATCGGTTCCGTCATTTTGTATGGCATGATAATGATGGTCGACGATGCAGCGCGGACAGAGGCATTATTCAATACACTTCGACTATGGTCAATCGTTCTATGCATCGATTTTTTAATCAGCTTCAGTTACACTCTGTGGCCGCGCAAAGAAAAAAATGGATAGAGCGATCAGAGAGCATCTGATTCTCTATCCATCTTTCATTTCACACCTATGCTTATCGTGTAATAAGCTGCTCGCGCCGCGGTCCTACTGATACACTGGCTACCCTTACACCAATGCTATCTTCGACGAACTTAACATATTGCTGTGCGGCTTCTGGCAATTGCTCGAAGGTGGTTACTTGCGAAATATCGCAGCTCCAGCCAGGCATACGCTCCAGTACCGGCTTTGCAGCATTAAGCTTCTCTGTAACCGGGAAGGAATCTTTTATAATTTGTCCATCCAGCTCATAACCAACACATACTGGAATTTCGTCTAAGTAGCCGAGTACATCAAGATTGGTCAACGCTACCTCCGTAGCACCTTGAAGCATACAGCCGTAGCGGGTGGCTACTGCATCAAACCAGCCCATCCGCCGCGGACGTCCTGTCGTTGCGCCAAACTCCCCAGCATCACCGCCTAATCGGCGCAGCTGATCAGCTTCCTCTCCTGACAGCTCGCTTACGAATGGACCTGCACCTACACAGCTGGAATAAGCCTTAACGACTGCCATAATCCGTGTTATTGCATAGGGTGGAAGACCAGCCCCCACAGGTGCGAAACCCGCCAGCGTAGAGGATGAAGTCGAATACGGATAAATACCGTGATCCGGATCACGCAGCGCTCCAAGCTGTCCCTCCAGCAATATCGATTCACCATTCCGATAAGCATCATTCAGCAGCTTGGTCGTATCACAAACGAACGGACGCAGCTTCTCTGCTTGCTCCAGCAGCTCTGGCAGAAGCTCCTCTGCCTTAATCGGCTTACGGTTATACAGCTGCTCAAGAAGTACATTTTTGGCGGCTAACGATTGCTCAATTCGCTGCTGCAACCGTTTCTCATCAAACAAATCTGCAACCTGAACGCCAAGCTTCGCATATTTATCCGCATAAAATGGAGCGATCCCTCGCTTAGTCGATCCGAAGCCGTTCGATCCAAGCCGTTCCTCCTCCAATTCATCAAATAGCCGATGAATAGACAACACTACTTGAGCCCGCTCAGATATTCGAATTCGAGGCTCTGGCACCCCTCTGGATAGCAGCTCTTCCCTCTCGCGCAGCAGCACTTCAATATCCAAAGCTGTGCCCGGTCCAATGACGTTCGTAATCTCTGGAAAAAAAACACCCGAAGGCAGCATATGAAGCGCAAACTTTCCATAGCTGTTAATAATCGTGTGCCCCGCATTGCTGCCTCCTTGATAACGCACAACATATGCGGATTTTGCAGCAAGCGCATCCGTCATTTTCCCCTTGCCTTCATCTCCCCAATTTGCTCCCACGATAGCGGTTACCGTCAATCGAATCGCCTCCCGATCTTGTTATTACCCTACTCCGTTATTATAATGTAAGAAATGGTATTAAAATAATTGATATTACTAATATAAGATATTAGGTGAGGTAATAGATATGATAGTAAATATGGAGTGGTATCGCGTCTTTTATTGGACTGCCAAGACAGGAAGCCTGTCTCGTGCGGCAGATCAGCTTTATATTACTCAGCCAGCTGTTACGCATACGATCAAGCAATTAGAGGCCAAATTAGGCGGACCGCTTTTTTTTCGCATGGCCAAAGGGGTTAAGCTTACAACAGAAGGCGAAGTTCTCTTTCGGTATATTGAGCAAGCCTATAGCTTCATGGAAACAGGGGAGAAAATGCTCGCGGAAATGCATAACCTGCAAAGCGGCGAAATTAGCATCGGTGCCAGCGATACTTTATGCAAGCATTATTTGATGCCTTATTTGGAACAGTTTCATAAGGAATATCCTGATATTCGCATCCGTGTGACGAATCGAACAACACCTGAGACTATTGCACTCCTAAAAGAGGGAAAACTCGATTTTGGCATTGTACATATGCCGGCTTCGGATAGCAAGCTAGACTTTCGAGTTAGCATGCCGCTGCAGGATATCCTCGTCTGCGGCAGCGCTTATTCGTCAGTTAGCGGGAGTGCTATGAAGCTTGAAGATATTAGCAAGTACCCCTTATTGCTTCTAGAGAAAGGAGCGGGTACTCGCAGCTTTCTTGACGAATATGCCGCCAAGCACGGCATCAAGCTCGTTCCTGAACTGGAGCTTGGCAGTATGGATCTGCTTGCAAAGTTTGCAAGAAGCGGCTTCGGACTTGCCTTCCTCATTCGCAGCTATGCTGCTGACGAATTAGCATCAGGCGAGCTATTCGAAATCCCGCTGCTCCCGCCAATTCCAGCGCGAAGCGTCGGCATCGCCACGCTTCGCGGCGTGCCTCAATCGGCAGCAGCTAAACGCTTTTTAGAGCTGCTGCCTTAATTTCTTCCCCAACTTTGGGTACTAAGCGAGATGGGGCTGCCCTTAAGACATTCCCTTCTATTTTATTCTAGCTGGTATTGTAATCGAAACGGAAGTACCCATTCCTCTTTTGCTCACGATTCGCACGCCGTATTCTGCTCCAAAGTGCAGCTTGATTCGTTCGTCTACATTTCGAATTCCATAACCTACGTTCATACTCTCGCGAGGATCGGACAATTGGCGCAGTATTTCGGGACTAATGCCAACACCATCATCAATAACTTGGAAAGTAATCAAGTCACCTTTCAGCTTCCCAACGACCCGAATATTAATGCGATCTCCATACCAAGCATGCTCAAGCGCATTTTCGATATAAGGCTGCAAAATAAGCTTAACCGTCGTAAATTTCAAAATGTCAGGATCAATATCAAACTGAACTTGCATGCCATCCTCAAACTTCGTCTTCTGAATACTAATGTAAGCATTGATCTGCTCTAGCTCATTTCGAATCGGAATGACCGTTCTGCCTTCATTTAATGAAAGCCGGTAAAACTTTGCTAAATCAAGTACCATTCTCTGCAGCTTATCCACCTCGCCAAACTTAGCCAATCGGCTAATCGAGGACAGCGTATTGTATAAGAAGTGAGGGTTGATTTGTGCTTGAAGCGATTCTAGCTCTGCTTCCTTCTTCTTCATATTCGTCATATATACTTCTTGAATTAATTCATCGATGTTTTGACCCATTTCATTAAGCGCAAAGGATATGCGAGTAAATTCATCCATCCCTTTAAAATGAATCTTTTTCTTAAAATTCCCTTCTTGAAAGGCATCCAGCACGCGAACGATCTTAATAACCTTGCGGGAATAATAACGTGATATAAACAAGCCTGCGAGTGAGAATACAACATAACAGGCCAAACAAATAAGGATTGTCCACATTCTCACCTTATTGGTCGCCTTCTCTATAATATCGGTCGGGACAAGTGCCACAAGATTCCAGTTCAACTGTGGAATTTCTTCTTCAACGACCCAATAATTGGCCATATCCGCATCACTAAGCGATTCACCAAGCTCATATTTCGTATCACCGGAGGAGAACATAATTCTTCCATTCTCATTTATGGCAAAAATCTTAGTTCCCATACCGATTTTCTCTGAATCGACACTCTCAAGCAAATCCGTAAGTCTAAGGCTGATTCGAATGAAACCAATCTCCTCAAGCTCCAGTGGATTATTTACATTAACAAGTCGTCTGAGCAAGGAGATATGTCCGAACTTCACATCCCCCTCTACTTGCTTCCATTGCATTGTCACACCATACTTCTCCTCAGGATAATCCGCGTACCAGTCTCGATCCTTAATTCTTGAAATATGATACAAATCGAATAAGGGGCCTTCTGCACTGAGTGGATCGGTATCATGATAATTGTGATAAATCTCCGGCAAAGTATTGTTATGCAAATAAACCGCAAGGCGCATTTTATTGCTTGCAGCTTCCACCGTTGTTGACATTTTTGGGATGAGCTGCTTCGTCGTAGCTTCATAGCTAACCCAGCCTTCCTCATAATGCCGCAAGTAAGAGGCTAAATTGCTGTCAAAATAAAGCATACCGGAAATACGCGAGACATCCTCCATTTTGTACGTTATATTATCCTTCATCTGTACTAGCGTTCCCTGATTGATTTCACTTGTTCGCTCTTGAACAGAGCTTGTAAAAATCGTATTAGCTGCGTAGCCGATAAGGATAACCGGAACCATAATAAACAAGCTGTATGTAAGCATGATCTTGATGCCAAATGGAATGTAACGATGCTCCTTCTTGTGTATGTTCATTTTCGTCTGAACTCCAATGGCGTCATGCCGTACATTTCTTTAAATTGTTTGCTGAAGTATGGTAAGTGACGATAGCCTACGCGATCGGCTATCTCATAAATTTTCATATTTGTTGTTTTGAGCAGCTCGCATGATTTTTCCATACGCAGTTGTATAAAATACTCACTGAAGTTTTTTCCTGTCTCCTCTTTAAATATAAGTCCTAAATAATTTGGGGAAAGAGAAAATTGCTCAGCCAAATCACGAAGCGTAATATTATCGTGCGTACGTTCTTTCATATAATCAATCATTTGTTTAATGAGCTTCCAATTTTTCTTTTGTTTATTTGCCTGCAGCGTCTCGGAAATTTCATAAACTCTGCGTCTCAGCCATACATGGATATCATTGATGGTTTCAAACTGCATAATAATATCATAATTATTCAGCTCCATGCCCAGCAGCTGGAATACGTTTTCATTCGTTCTTTGCAAATAATTATCGAGCTTCATGACGATGTAAAGCGCATAATTTCGCAGCGTGAACTTCGATTTCAAGTTTTTGGCCACCTGAAATAAATCGTCGAGTTCATCATGAATTTGAACAAGCTCATAGCCGGACATCGCTACAAATAACGATTCAAGCTTCGCATCAAGATGTTTAACATCCTCTTTCTCCGCTGTTCTCACTTCACCATGACCAATGACTTTGCCTTTGCCATAGAACATTTTTAAATCCAATGCCTCAACTGCCTGTCGATAAGATGACGATAATTCGTTCATCGAGCTGCAATGCTCACCAACACCTGCGGTTATAGTGAAAGAATGCTGCTCATTTACACGATTTACGATGCTTAGCGGCAAATTATATTCATCCAATTGCTGGATAAGAAGCGCGACTCTGAACTTGCTGATTTTACAAATATGCTGAATACCAAATTCCTTACAGGTCGATATCACTTGTTGAATCTCATCTTGCTCGGGTCGTGTCTCGTCGTTTAATTTCCAAGATAGATCATCAATTTCAATTACAGCTACTGTTCCGGGATAAACAAAATCACTCATCTCATATTCATGATTGAGCACTTCTATGGTCTGATCGTTGCTTGTCCCTTCAAGCAATTGCAGCAAATATTCATTTTTTACGATCGGAACCATCTGTCCATATGCATTTTGTCTTTCTTGTTCCTGGTCTAAATCATCTCGAACCTTAAGTAAAGAATCAATTAGCTCCTGATCGTCCATTGGCTTCAATACATAATTGACAGCATTAAGCGATAATGCCTGCTTTACATAGCTAAAATCCTGATATCCGCTTACGAAAATAATTTTAATATCCTTCGACATTTCGAGTGCACGTCTAGCCAGTTCAAGTCCTGTCATATTAGGCATACGGACATCTGTAACGAGGATATCTATTTTTTCAGTATTTAGCACTTTAACCGCATCGAACCCGTTCATTACACCTGCTACAATCTCCATACCAAGGTCTTTCCACGGAATAAAAGTACGCATACCTTCCAAATCCAGCTTTTCGTCGTCCGCTAGCAATACTTTATACATGATGTTATCAGCTCCAGTTAGGAAGAGGCTTTACGTACATCGAGCATATCTTGTCATATTAAAACGAAAAAACTCGGGTACACTAAAAATCATAGTATACCCGTCGTTTTTACGAAAAGCTATCGTTTACTCAGCTTTCATTTTTGCAAGATTAGCTTGCCATTTCTCTGTTTTGAATGCTAGCAATTTTTCATAACCTGCTGCTTGAGCATCTTTTTCGCCTTTATCAAGAATAGCTAGTACTTCGGCATCATCTTTAGCGAACAATGCTTTTGCTCTAACTTCTAGGAACAAGTCCTCGATACGTTGACGAATAATACCTTCTTCAGTATCCGGTTGTGGATCGATGTTAATGAATTCTGTAGCATTTGATTGCGTTTTCCACGTCACTTCACGTTGGTAACGAGTAGACCAGTTTTGTTGCTCTACCGGCAATGACTCTTCAAATTTTGCTTTAGTTGTATCTAGGAATACAGTGTTACCAACCCAGTTCAGGTTCGTTGTAATCGCTTGAAGCTTGGCAAGACCACTTGCATCAGAAGTATATTTATCTGTGAAAATTGGTGTTTCGCCGTCAGATTCTACGCCATCCCAATAGATTCCTGGAGGTCCCCACATCAAAGCGCTTTGTCCTTCAGCGCCAGTCAACCAGTCATAGAAAGCGAAGATGGCTTCTGGGTTTTTAGCTTTTTTCGTAATTACAGTTACGTTCCAGCCTAACATACCATACGTACCAGGGAATACTTTGTTTTTGTCAACGCCTTCTTTATGAATCGGCCAGATCATGAAATATCCAGCTTCTGGATCGTTTTTCGTAAGCTCAGCATGCGCTTGCATTGCAATTTCAGTCGGACTTGCTGCTGCGAATACAGCTACACGGCCAGTCATTACTTTTTCAGTAATTTGGTCAACGGTTTGAGTCATTGCATCTTGCGTAATCAATTTTTCACGGAATAGCTTGGAAGTGTACTGCATTGCTTCACGGTATTCTGGATCAAGGAAGATCGAAGTCAGCTTGTCACCGTTAGGCACAGCACGCATACCCGGGAACTTCTGATCGTTCTCTTTGAATGCAGAGTACAATACATCAAGACCTTGTCCATCTTTTGCTAAATGCGGCTCGTAAGGAACGACATTTGGATATTTTTCTTTAACGAGCTTCAAGTAGCTGTAAAGATCATCTGTTGTTTCAAGCTTAGGAGATCCTAGCTCTGTGTATATCTTTTTGTTTACAACATAACCAGCATTGCCGTTAGGTTGTTTCGTGTACCAGTTAGGGAATTGATAAAGCTTGCCGTCTTCCGAACGAAGCATGTTAATACCTTCATCGCCCAACCATTTTTTCAAGTTCGGATATTTATCAAGATAGTCATCGAATGGAACAAGCAGATCAGCTGTGCGCAATTTCTCAACATCAACGCGCTCAAGCCAGATCGCATCAGGAAGATCGCCAGTTGCAATCATTGTATTCAGCTTTTGTGGAGCTGCACCACCGGAGTGGATTGGTTTTACGTTTACTTTCTTTGTATCTCTAATCCAAGTACTTGTAATGTCGCCGCCCCATGCTGGCATAGTGTACCAATCATAATGGCCGTAAAGGGTGAAATCAAGCTGCTCCTTGCCAAGTTCATAAACCGATCCAGACTTATTGCCGCTGTTTTCCTCCGGTTTGCTTCCTGTTTCTCCGTTTTCTGTTTTACCGGCATTACCGCTACAGCCTGCCAATAGAGAAACGGCCATAAAAGCAGAGACGATTGGGACGAGTAGTTTACTTTTCTTCATCTGTTTATTATCCCCTTTCAAGCTCATTATTATATGTTCAAAGCTTTCGCTCTAAACCACATGACTGTTACTGCCAACTACTCTTTCAGTGATCCTACAAGAACACCTTTGACGAAATATTTCTGAACGAATGGATATACCATAATGATAGGCAGCGTGGCGACCATCATCGTTGCCATAGACAACGACTTGCTTGTTACCGTTCTCATTTTGGCTAATTGACCCTGCGCAGCAGAATCAAGCTGCGACATTTGATCCGATACGATATTAGAGTTCAAAATCTGTTTAAGCATCGTCTGTATAGGAAGCAGCTTCTCATTGGTAATGTAGATACTTGGACCAAACCAATCATTCCAATGAAAAACAGCCGTGAAAAGCGACAACGTTGCAATAACTGGACCAGAAAGCGGAGCAACAATTCGGAAAAAGATACCCCAGTTGCCGCTTCCGTCAATCTTCGCCGATTCCTCAAGCCCTGCAGGCAAGCCTTGGAAGAATGTGCGGAAAATGATCATGTTCCATACGCTGACTAGTGATGGAATAATGAATACCCAGAAAGTATTCATTAGGTGCAGCTCACGAATAAGCAAGAAAGAAGGAATTAGTCCGCCGCTAAAGTACATCGTAATGATACACAATACCATGTAAAACTTGCGGTTCATCAGCTCTTTCTTCGAAAGGCCGTATGCGAATATAGCTGTTACAAATATGGATGCGACTGTACCGACAACCGTCCGAGAGATCGAAACCGCAAACGCAGTTATCAATCGCTCATCCTTAAATACGATACCGTAGTTTTCCAAAGTCCAATCACGAGGCCAAAAGGTTACACCACCCATTGAGGTGTCTATTCCGCTGTTGAAGGATATGACTAGTGCATTCCAGAATGGATAGAATGTCACAAAAGCCAATAACGTTAGTAAGATGTAGATGGTGACCGTCATCACGCGGTCTCCGAAGCTAAGTTTGATCACTGCATCATCGCCTTTCTGGGCTGATTGTATCGTTTACCACAAGCTGCTGCCGGCTCTGCGTGCCAGAAAGTTAGCCATTGTCAAAAGTCCTACGCTGATAACGGCTTTGAACAATCCAACCGCTGTTGCGTATGAGTATCTAGAGCTTTGTATCCCGACTCGATACACGTACGTATCGATAACATCCGACACATCCCTGAGAACAGGGTTAACAGCAAGCAATAGAATGTCTTCGAAGCCTGCATTCAGTAGATTTCCGATCGCCAGAATCATGAAGATGAGGACAACCGGCATGATCGAAGGCAATGTGATCAAGAAGATTTGTTTAAACTTGCTCGCACCATCCATTGATGCCGCTTCATACATGCTTGGATCAATACTAGCTATTGCTGCTAAATATACGATGGAGCCAAATCCGATTTCCTTCCAAACCCCAGTCGAAACGAGGATGGACCAGAATAGTTCTGGAAGTGACAAGAAGTTGATTGGTTCATCGATAAAGTTCATATTTTCAAGTACGATGTTAATGCTTCCATTGTCCGTAGAAAGCATCGACATAATGAGTCCTGCAACGATTACCCATGACATAAAGTGAGGCAGGTAACTTACCGTTTGCACCAGTCGCTTAAACATTAAGTTTTTCACTTCATTAAGCATAAGCGCCAGCAAAATCGGAGCCGGAAATCCTATGAAAAATTTCAACAAGCTTATGATGACCGTATTTCGCATGACCTTGAAAAACTCCGGAGAGCTGAAGAACATGTCAAAATGTTTCAATCCGACCCATTCGCTTGCCATAAAACCTTTGAAAATGCTGTAATCTTGAAAAGCCATTAATATACCGTACATTGGGATGTAACTAAACACTAAGATAAGTAACAATGCTGGCAATACCATCAATTGAATATCCCATTGCTTTGCGAAACGTAGAAACGCATTTTTAGTTTTAGGTTTTGGTTTTTCCAATAATTGTTCATTAACGGATAGTTGCGCCACTACTCAATCCCCCTTGCTCTTGTTGTTCTACTCGTATTCTATCGCGATACCAAATGCACTAATAGACAACTGAACAACTAAAAATGATACTTTTCAATCATTAAAGTAAGCGCAATCATTAATAATGATAAAAAAACAGATCGAGGAGTAGCCTCGATCTGCATTTCACTTCTATTTAGCATCATGTCTGCCATAACTGGCGGCAAAACGTTTCATTTTCATATAGGCTGTATGATCGAGTTGTTTTAACGGGTGAAATTGCGGATGATTAGAATTCACTTCAAGCACCCATAGCTTCTCCTGTTTATCATAAGCAAAGTCGATGCCCAGCTCATGCATCCCTGAACGCCGCTTGCTTAATGTTCTTGATATTTGCAGTGCTATGTTTCGTAGTCTTTCGATCTGGACGGCCTTTTTTTCATCTGATCGTCCTTGCTCTGCTCCAAGTTTTTTCATCGAATAAATAGCTCCGCCTTGGTAATAGTTCGTTACAATTTTACCGCGTGCTCCCACCTTTACCATAAAGCCCGTGCAAACCCAGCTGCCTCTAGGCTTACGCTGAACCATCGCTCGAATATCATAGGGGCAGCCATTCACGCGATCTAATGATATCCCCTTTTGAATAATAAGCTTACTCTTACTCGCTTTCTTTATTCGTCCATAAACCTCGGAAACCGAATTATAATGTGTTTTAATTTGTTCTTTCTTGATAATTGTATAAAGCTCATACCCCGTATCCACCCGTTCCACCTTGAAAATACCCATTCCGAGCGAGCCCACGTCTGGCTTTACATATAGCGTGCTATACCGATTAAGCATCATTTGCAAATGACCTCGATTAAATGATACGGTATGCGGTACATGCTGCTTTAGCTTTTTATTAGCTGATAAGTATTTGCAGACACGCAGCTTTCCTCTTATATTGCGACTAGCATATTTTTTTTTGTACACTGCAGTTCACCTCATATTACTATATGAATAGCTGAACTCTAGCAATTGTACGAATGTTTATAGATACCAAATATACTAATTGGGAACATTTTCCCATGTGATTGGAACTTTTTTCATACTAAACACGTTATAATGGAGTTAATCTAAACTATTTATCATGAAAAGCGGGGCAATCAAATGAAAATTTTTCACAAAGTAAGCAATGAAGCTCTTTCCTATCGCATTATTCTAGCAGTAGTCGTTTTGTTTTTCATTACAATAGGAACATTAATCACGTTTCAACAAGGCAGTGAGCTATATTTAGGAAATTTCGAAGAATATAATAATGATGACGTGAAATATATACGAAGTGCTGAGACATTACTTAATGAAGGTATATTTACTTATCACGATATTAAGGATCCGACTGTATTCATTATGCCTGCCCTAACGATGGTATTAGCATTATGTATGAAGATATTTGGTTATTGGGATGGAATAACCGTATTCCGCATTCTTCAAGTTCTAATGATGGCAGGTACTATGATCTTACTTTATCAAGTTTGTCGTCGTTTTTTCCATGAACGAATTGGAATAATTGCAATCATACTGTTTGCATTATATGCGCCTAATTATATGGCAGCAAATTTGATTTTGACAGAATCAATCGGACAGCTATTTTTATGGTTGTTTATTTATACAGGGATTGTAGCGGTTGATAAGAAAAAATTGATTTGGTTCGCCATCGCAGCAATAAGCCTAAGTATCGGGATATATGCAAGACCGAACTTTGCATTACTCCCAGTCGTTTTCTTGATCTACATGCTCTATAGAGGATATAAAATAAAAGGGCTTGTTAAACCAGCTATTGTTGTAGCAGGAGTAATACTAATTTGCATATCCCCTTGGTGGATAAGAAATGCTGTTGTATTTGATAAATTTATACCGCTCACGCTCTCGTCAGGTAATCCATCTTTATTAGGAGCTATGATCGATTGGAAATATCCTGCTGGTGCAGAAGAAAAATTCAAAGAGGACTTTAGGCGGTTAGACGAAGCGAAAAATACAATTGAATCCAATGAAATTCAAGTTATGCTTGCAAAAAAAATTAGAAATTACGGATTTGAAACGGATCGTAATCGATATATTCGGCATTACACCATTGATCGGGTAGTTGATATGGTCAAAAAACCTTATTATTGGAAGCCTGTACTTCATATTTCGGCTCCCATAGTGAAAATTTATCATTACTCGTTGTTATTACTCGGAATAATCGGGATGGTGATGACTTTTGTTTTAAAAAGCAAACGAAAAGAACTTTCTATCTTGATAATAACCATTCTATATTTCATATTTACTTCGCTGCCATTCATTACGTTTGAACGATACGGTTACTTCTTAATGGCTTTCATTACGATATATGCAGCATTTCTACTTCATAAGCTTTATGAAGTTGTGAGCTCAAAGAAGAGAAAGCATTTAAGAGAACGTGGATAGATACTACCAACCTTCAAAGGCGTTTCGAACCCTCCCAAACCCTCCCTTCCAAGGGAGGGCCCCAAGGGCTGCGCCCTCTGGACACCCACAATTGGACTAACGTTGCAGCTCATCATGCGCTTGGTGAGAACAATCGGTGTTGGATCGCTTTCGTCCCTGCGGGACACTGCGAAACCTCTACCAATCCTTCAAAGGCGTTTCGAACCCTCCCAAACCCTCCTTGCCTAGGGAGGGCCCCAAGGGCTGCGCCCTCTGGACACCCGCAATTGGACTAACGTTGCAGCTCATCATGCGCTTGGTGAGAACAATCGGCGTTGGATCACTTTCGTCCCTGCGGGACACGCTTTACGTTAGGTGCGAAACCTCTGATTACCTTTTGATACTTTACTACCAACCTCTGATTTGTCATCTCATGTAGATGATGAATTGGGGGTTTTTCGCGCTTGCTGGTTGGTTGCAGATAGTGCATCAGTTAGAACATCAGTTAGAACATCTGTTAGCGCATCACTTCGCTTCACTGCGCTTCGTTTCGTTAGTACATTACTCTCGTTTGTTAAGCTACATTGCAGTTTGTGCAACGTACTGGGGCTTGATCAGTTAATTATTCCGCTACATTGCAGTTTGTGCAATGGAATTGGGAAAATTACGGTCGGATTAGCTGATATAGTGTGATTCTGATGTATTTTTGCAATGTAGAGGAATGTTTGGAGGTTGATGTCAGGTTTCTACTGTATAAAGTGCAACAGAGGCACCTAGCGCTATGCTAGGTGCCTCTGTTTATGAAAGTATGATACTAGTTTAGAGCTGAGCATTGGAGGTTACTCTTTGACTGAACCCATCACCAGACCTTTGACAAAAAACTTTTTTAGGAATAGTGAGAGGTAGAGCTCCACTACTCCCAATCGGTATTTATTTGACGGTCCAGCCGGAATGCATGTTACCCATGGCAATCGAAACTTATATGTCGATTATTTCCGGAGCGACGGGATTGTCATAATAATCTTGGAAGGTTTGATTTACCGTTGGATTGGCATTCGTGTTTGATAGTGAAAAGGCAGGCTCTTTCTCTGCGAACGCAGCTTTCGGAGGCAAGACGGAAACGTATAGTAACAAAGCTAAGCTACACAAAAGTGAATTACGGATCATTGATTATTGATTGATTCATCCTTTCGATAATAAAAATAAGGGGAAGTTTACACTCCCCCTTATTACTGCTTCTGAATTATTTTATTGCAGGATCGCTTTAGCTACGATAGCCATATCCTCAATATCAACCTTACCGTCTTTATTGACATCCGCTTTCACATTCCAACCCGCTTGACCTGGTTGTGTGCCATAGGCTGCAGCAACGATAGCCAAGTCTCCTACCGTGATTCCTCCTCCATTAACATCTGCAGTTATTTTCATGCTTTCAAACACTGCTATGGCTGTTGCTAATGTTGCTTTGGCAGTATCCACTTGCTCCTGCGTCGCATTCAAATCGTTTGCTGTCGTAGCTGCTGCATCGATAGCCGCTTGTAAAACAGCTTTGGAGCCAGCCGCATACAATCCGTCACTATTTCCTTCTACGGCAGCATTATACTTAGCCTGAGCGTTCTCGATCGTTGCATTCAACAGCGATTTATCCACTGGGATATTGATTTGAACCTCGGTTGAAGCTCCATCAATCGAGAGCTCATCCCCATCTTTGTTAGCAATAAACACATCACTCACAGAGATTGTCGTATTCACTGTATCGGCTGCAGCTTTAGCTGTAAACTTGAATGACAATACATCGCCTTGGGCAAGTACGTCTTGCGCTGCAGCTACGCTAGCTGCAACAATTCGGATTTGTCCCGGTACTTCCTCTTTGTGATCAATCACTTCAAATCCGTTTTTGAGCGATGTAACCGATTCAAACTTCAAAAGTTCCGAATCATAATGAAGCGTCACATCTTGCGCATACATGTGCTGGTATACACTTTGTGTAACACTGCTCAAGCCCATCGTTACATCAAATGTTTGACCAAGGAACACCTGCTCTACACCTGTCAATGTAGACTTAGGTGCTGCTTGCACAAATTCTGGCACAAATTTCATTTCTGACAAACCGACATTTGGCCCGCTTCCACCGGATACCTGGAATTTGACCCATGTCACCGTCTTGTCAGGGAAAGTTACAGAATAATCGCTCCCGTCATTCGGAATTCCTGATACCGTCATAGTGCTTCCGTCGCTGAAGGTAAGCGTTCCACCTGGCGCCCAGTCACTTGAATTGGACCGATCATTGAAGATAATCTTGTTAAACGTTTGACTCGTCGTCCAGTTCACCTGGATCCACGGATTCTTCTCTCCCTTGGACGCCCATTCGCCGCTGCCCGCTTGCCCTACGATACCATCGAACGCTTTGTCCGGAGTATAATCGGCACTGTATTGCGATGAAGCGGTAACTGTGGCGGTCTGCGTTGGGATCCTATCAACTGATACACTAACGCTTGTTGTCATAGGCACGCTATTGGGATTTAACACCCAACTTGGCAAGGTTACAGTCCCTGGTACTGTGAAGGTCTGCACCGTCTTGATAGCCGGATCGTAGCTAATGTCGCTTAAATCCCAAGTCACACTGGCATCCACATTTCCCGTATCGGTAACCAGTGCTACTTTTCCGGGCAATCCAAGAGCTGCCGCTGTCTTTTCCGTTCCTATGGTGGCTGATATCGAAGCAGGCTCTGTGATTCTGAGTAATGTTATCGGCGGAATGATATCCCGATATTCAGCTTGAATTCCTGCATTATTCATAATGTCCAATGCTTCCTGCGGCCAATTGCCATCACTTACAAGAACTGTATTCGTTGGTACAGCTTTGCTCGAAGACCCCGGAGCAGGATGACTTGCATAAGCGGATACATTCGTGTACGTATTGTTAATTGTATTCCGGACATCTTTGACAAGAAGCCAGGACGGCGTTTTATCAACCACATTATTTTCAACTTGATAGTAATTCGATCCCTCATCCAAATATAATGCTCCATATACTTTCACTTGATTTTTAATATAGTTATCAGAGATGATTGAACTAATAGAATTAGCTTTCTGATCTCCTAATGTATAGATCGCTCCGCCATCTGGCACTTCCTTCGTAACGTCATGGATATAGTTATGTTGGATTCGATTGTTTTTTGTACCGGTCTTATAACTCACCCAACCCCAACCAAGATGAATACCAGAGTATGGAACATGCCCTATTTCATTATAAAGAATATCCATATCCTGCGGCGTTGCAGCGCCAATCGCCGATGCAGACTTATATTCAACTCCAATATTAGTAATGTAATTGTTTATTATATCATTGTTTTTGAGCAAGTAACGCTCATCCGGATGCAGTGTATCATTCTCACTTCCCAGTATATTGATATCCGTGTAATCACCAACCTGAACACCATTACCCGAGATGTCCGTGAAGACAGAACCCCTGATCAAATTATGCTGCGATCCTGCATACATGTTAATACCGCTACCGCCAAGATGAGTGAAATTGGTTCTTTCGAATGTGACAAAATTAGCAAATTTCAACTCTACAGCTGCATCAACAATATATTCTCCTCCTTTGATAGTACCCCACTGTGCTTGTCTAATGACGTTATTTTGCGCATCCGCGTGTCCAGTATCGCCATTTGGCTTTAAGAAGGTACTATGCATAAAGGTAATGCCTTCGAATCGCAAATTCAGTATCGGATTTTCCACTGAACTGCCTTGTAACGTAACAAGCTGCTCCAGCTTGGCCGCTACCACATTGGCAGTCGACATATTTTCTCCCGCCTTAGGCTTGTAATATACCGTATAGGCTGTTCCGTCAATGGCGCCTGTTCGATCCAGATACCATTCACCCTCAGCATCTAACAATTCATAGGCGTTTTCATAATATTTCGGAGTTGTAGCGGATGATGAGCCTTTATTGGTAGCATAAAACCATCCTGGCTGTTTCATTTTAATAGAAGCAATATTTCCGTTTGTTGTGATAGATTCTACCCCGCTTCTTGGGTTCGTCCATTTATCAAAATATACCATTTCAAGATCACTGATATTTTTCCATGATGCTAAGAATGTATCGGTTGTCGTATGTCCGTTTACATTTTTGGTTGCATTTGATAGACCGCCATTACTTCTAGCTCTGATGGCACGTTCTCCATTGACATACAATTGTCTTGTCTCGAGAGATCCGCCCACGGATGCCTTGTAAATATTCTGGTCAGCATTATGCATCGTCCACCCTTGAATTTCCTTCCCGCCGCTTAGAACCGGTTTTTCATCTTCATATGCCTTATACACAATTTGATAACCATTCGCTCCTGAATCCACCTCGTTAAAAGCAACAGTATCGGCAAGATAATAGGTTCCACCCCGCAGGTAAACGATAATATCTCCTGTCATCGTAGCGTTTATGGAACGAACAGCATCGCGAGCCTTCACGATCGTTTTGAAGGGTTGTTCCAAAGTGCCAGGGTTAGAATCATTGCCATCTGGCGCTACATAGAAACTTTGCTGTACAACACGATCTACAACTTGAACCGTACTTTGAGCTTGAAAATGACCTTCTTCCGTAGTAGCCGTTATTGTTGCGGTTCCTAGACTTACGCCTGCGAGCAATCCAGTTGATCCATCAACATCTGCTATATTAGGATGACTGGATGTCCACGTGATATTACGATTAGAAGCATTTGCAGGTACCAACTGCGCTGATAACTGTATTTTTGTTCCTACCGTTACGTTTGTGGATACTTCACTCATCGTTATTCCTTCAACTGGCACACCCTTCACGGTCACCTCAGCGGTTGCTGAAAAAGCTCCTTCTACTGTCTGCGCTTTTATGATTGTCGTGCCTACGCTCTTAGCAAGCACTTTGCCACCTACACTTACAGAAGCCACTTCAGGATTACTTGAAGACCATATTACATTGGGATTATTTGCATTACTCGGCAGCACGGCATGCGTTAGCTGTACCATATCATGCAAATTAAGAGTTAAACTGGTTTGGTCTAGTGTTATACCTGTAACAGGTACGTAAGAAGTTGCTAATCTCTCTACTTTAATATTGTCATAATAAAAGACTCCCTGCGTTCCCCACTTCGCTACACCAATCTGTAAACCACCGACATTTGTGGCTGTTGTGTCTCTAAAACTACGCTGGGACTCTACTAATTCCCCATCGATATAAACATCGTATTTTTTTGATACAGTATTGATTTTCAATGCCAATTTATACCATTTTTTAGCTGAATATGAAGAAAGCACCTTTACCGTACCCTCATTAATTACAATCCTACCATCATGATATATATTAATTTCTGCGACAGTTTTTCCGTCATTGGATCTCACATTGAAATATGCAAGGGCATTCGTTTGCATCGCGTATATGTCTCCAGACACCGTTACGATATCCCCGAGGGATGTAATTATAGTTCTATTTGCCCCAAATGATTCAGCTAACGTGCGATAGGCTTTTGCGACATTGCCTTCTCCGCCAGTCGCAGTACTATTATCTTCCACCGTTAAAGTACCATTCCCGTTAAGAGACCAGTCCGCAGGTGTGCTTCCTACCTCTAAATCATCGAATTGGTCATTCAGTACAACTTCGGGTTGCTCTGATGCTGCTTTTACTTGCCCCGGAGAAATTGCAATCAAAGAAATGAGCAAACATAAACTCATAATGACACTTGTTAATTTAAATGCTTTCATAAGGATTTTATTCATCTCAAACCTCCAATTAATAAGTTGTTTCCCGCTGCTTGGGATTGCTTTCAAACCTCCGTAGTCGAAGCCAACAATATGAGTTTGATTTGACTTTCACCAAATAGATGATGCGTGTCACTGCGCACGCCTATTCCTTACTCCTGTTCAATTTGTAATCTAGTGCTCCAATCCTTCAATTAACATTAGCAGTGTCATCGATTGACCGTAAGGCATCGGACAAATCGGAATGTCGCGATATTGTTGGAGTGTACTGCCCATTCCGGTGCCATAAGATACGCCATGTACGACGCCGTCAGAATCGATCTTTGATACGACGGCGTTATACGCTTTCATACCAACCTCTCTATAGGATTCAGACAAATAACCTTTTCGTACTGCCTTTAAAATGCCATAAGCGAAAGCTGCGGTTGCGGACGTTTCTGTGTAAGAATTCGGATCGTCCAACAACGTATGCCACATGCCATCGTCCGCCTGCAATTCAGCAAGCTTGGACGCTTGCTGCTCCAATGCGGATAGAAGCAACTGCTCAATTGGCTTAGGAAGCTCTATCATTTCCAAGTAATCTACGAGACCTGCCGTGTACCAAGAATTGCCGCGAGCCCACAGAGCTTCGGCGAAGTGATGACGGCCGTTAAAGGTCCAACCGTGGAACAACAATCCCGTGCGGCGGTCAGTTAAATATTTGAGATGAAGCAGGAACTGATAAATGCTTTCATCAATGTAGCTTTTCTTTTCAAGCAACAGACCCATCCGACAAACGAACAGCACAGTCATATATAACGTATCGTCCCATAGCTCGCCTTCGTTTAAATGGCCTGAAACGACGTGCTGAATGCCGCCTTCCACTGTTCTTGGCATCTCCGCCACCGCATACTCAGCCCATTCCCGGCACAGTTCCATATAATCCTCTCGTCCGGTTTCCTCGGCCAGGAAGCTTAGCGTCAGCATCGGGCACATCGTGTTCACGTTCTTGGAGGGAAGGCCCTCTGCAATTCTTCGGTCAAACCAATCAATTAAATACTGCTTTATATCCTGTCTGCTTGTCTTTCGATAGTATAAGTAGAGGGAAAACAGACCCACACCCTGCGGCCATTCCCAGTTCTCCATGGATATAATACCGATCGGACAAGTTTCTTCTACAACGCCGCCTTTTAAATGCTTGAGCTGTCCGATTACTCTTTCGATTATGGTATTAGCCTCTGTCTTGGAAAGATCGATCGTTTCATTCATTACTCTTCACCGCTTTCTATTTTATTGGGATCAAGGATAAGCTCTACTAGCTTCCTGTCTCCTTCGAACAATGTTGCACATCTAATTTCCATATAACTTTCTCGAGGAACCTCTCCATCTTTATAAGAAGCCTCAACAAGACGCAGTTTAGCTGCAAGAGCTGTTGCTTCACTTAAGCTGCTTATGCCGTCCGCATAATAAATCGCCCAGCCGCACTCCAGCCTCGGCTGCTGCAGGAGCTTCGATTCTCCGGTATAAAGTACTTGCCTTAATCTAAGCGTATCGCCGTCCATCACGGGATGAAGTGTAGGAATTCGGCGAGTAAGATCACCGTATGCAATGCCGATCAGCGGTGCTATCAACACTGTCGACTGAGGATAATGCAGGATCGTCCATTCTCGTCCATCTGCTCCTAGTACTGTCCGCAGCTCGCCTGTCCAGCGATTCACGACCCACTCATCGGAAAGCTCGCTTACTTTGTTGTGAATTCGGCTCATACTGCGCACGACCAATACAGCATGGTTCTCCTGAACCGACCTGAGCTGGGTATCCGGATACCACGATTCCCGAAACAATGCTGGTCCTAAATACGCCTTCTGGTAGGCAGCGGGATGGGTTCTTACGCTTTCACCTTCATTAGCATACCAGCGCAGGTATGAGATCTGATGCCCTTCTACAGCAAGCGATACCGGATATGATTGCCAAGCTAAGCCCCAAGTCGGGTATTGATAGGAGCCTGCGATGACCGGGAATCGGTTCACGCTGCCCATTCTCCCCGTTAAACCAACCCATGTATATGCATAGCTCGAATCCATGATACGTTCAGTCCGACTCCGCAAAGTCGGCAGCTTCAAGTTAGGCTTTTCCGTCCAGAGTTTCTCCTCGAATAACAGATAAGACAAGCCGTTCCATAAACTGCCGCCAGTCTCCGCTTCGACTGATTCGCTCGTTTCCAAACCGGCTAATCTCCACATCAAGCTGCTTGGGTGCAGCTCGCCTTGATCATTATAGCTACGGATGGTTGGCACAAACTCATACCCCTCATGAAAACGAACGTAATCCTCCAGTCCGTCCATCACCCTTCGAATCCCATCCTGCAGTCCATGGTCCTTAGCATGCAAGGAAACTTTGGCAATTTGAAGTGCATTCATTATGACCTGAATATAGATCAAGCTGATGTTCTCGCCCCAGCCCCAGCCTCGGCGATACGTATATTCCATCCATCGCTCGAAGAAGGCTATGCCTGCTTGATAGTGTTGTGGCAAGCTGCGGATTTTCGAAATAGCGAGCAAAAGTGCGCCATCGCTCACGATTTTATTGGAATAATACAAGCTCGGTTCCTTTAACTCATGCTCGAACCAATCTGCACCGTGATCCAGCATTTGATCCAGAAGCTCACGATGAGTGGCAGGAACTTGTTCTTCCATATAAAGCCGTAGCACAACCAATGGCATTAGAATAAAGAAGGCTGCATTCGAGTCGTTGACTCTTGTTTCTTCTCGGTACCAACGAAAGGCTCCATAATGCGGACTCATCTTGTCCGTGATCTGTAATTCAGCAAGCGACTGGAGGATTTGCAATCCTTGCGCCTCTTCTAGTACTCCCAGTGCAGTACCAATTGCATAATACGCAGCGGTGGAGCGCCCGTCATGCGCTTCCTGAACTTGGGAGCCTTCAGCCGTATGTCCCGGCTTGCCCAGATTCACAAGACCGTCCTCTAACCTGAGCATGCAGCCGAACTGCTCCCACATTTCCCGCCAAACCCGTTCCGTATGCAAATTCATACCTGGTCCTCACTCCAAACATGTTATTTAGTTCAATCTTTCGGAATGCCTTTTCTGTGCATACGGAATAGAGGGACCAACGGATGTTTTGTCCCTCTATTCCAATGATTTAAATCTCAATCGAATGTTCGGCTTCGTGTGTTAATCAATTTTAACTGAGTAAATATCTTTCATCAGAATGGCGTTCTCTTTATTGTTCGCATACCAGTCGGCATACCACTCGTCAACCTTCAGTCCGCCTGCCTTCTCCCAAAAAGCTTTGGATTCGGCAATCGCCTGTTCAACCGTATATTTGCTTCCTCCAATCAGTGCCTGCTGGGAGTAGCTCGTCATTTGTTCTGACGTATTGGTCACAATCAACTGAAGATCTTTTGGCAATGAAGGGGCATGCTCTCCATGCGTAAAGTCCGCCATTGGCGCGTCTGGGTTCAAATAAAGCTTCTCCGCAGCTGTATACAACTCCAGATATTCCGCATCGAAAGGATCGTTAAGATTCAACTTGTAACGTATGTGACTAATGTCGCCAAGAACAGCTGCAGAGGTTGACATACGTAAGTCACCCATAAAGTCTACCTCTTTTTTACTTTTTTCCAGATCAACGAGAATCGGAACACCTTCGCCATCTAGATTGTAATGCTCGCCCTCCAGTCCAAAATTAAGTGTCATCATGGTTGATCTTTTGTTGAGGAAATCCATATATTTGATGACTGCGACTGGATCTTTAGTGTTTGCGTTTACGGCAGCAATTGCCTGAATCGGGTTGTTGACAACCGGTCCGAATTGCCCGAACTCGCTGGCAGGCAAACCGATTACCGCGAACTTCGCATTTGGATCATTGGCTCTAAGGGCCTTTAAGGTAGCGTAGGCCTCGCCTCCATTGGAGCCGTAGATTCCCAACTTGCCGTTAATGAAATCTTGCTTAGACTTTTCACCATTTTTGTCCGTCAGAAAATCCTTATCGATCAACCCGTTATCATACATCTTTTTAACAAAGTTATTTTTGGCTATTTTGTTCTCCCAAGTCGGTACGAGTTGGTCATCCTGAATTTTATAGTTTACAGCTTGAAACATATTGGTAAGCATTTGATCGCCCACGAAGGTTACGTTCATGCTCAATGTGTCGGCTTTGTTATTACCGTCAGGGTCTTGCTTGACAAATGCTTCAGCCACCTGATACAATTCGTCAGTTGTTTTCGGAGCTTCCATTCCAACTTTCTCTAGCCAATCGGTACGAATGATAAATAGATGGTTAATGCCCTGACCGTTTAAACGCGCGAATTCATATATATTTCCGTCGGGACGGGTCGTAACCTTACGCATGATCGGGTATTTATCGAGTAATTCCTTATATTCAACACTATGCTCATCGATCAGCTCGTTCAATGGCATTAGTTGCTTCTGGTTGATCAGCTCGTTGCGATAAGATGTGTCATATTCGAAAATAACATCTGGAGCGTTTCCAGAAGCAAACATCACATTGAACTTCTCCTTAGACTCCCAGCGCGGAACAGGAATAAATTTCACATCGGCCGGTCCATTATCGTTGACCCACTTCGTCCAACTATTCTTGTCGATGGTGCCTTGCTCCGGCGGCACTGAGCCCCGGTCATAAATGGAGACGGAGATGCTTCCGCGTTTTTCTGATTCTACTTTGTCTGGTGCTTCCGGTGCATTCGTTGCGGAGTTGCCTGGGTTGTTTGCTCCTGAAGAGCAAGCGCTCAACAGCAATGCAGTGCCCAGCAGCAGACCACTCATTTTTTTTGCTTTAGAAATTTTTAACATATACAGATCCCCCTAATGGATTAATTTCTTTATCCTTTTATAGCTCCAATCATGACACCCTTAACAAAATGCTTTTGAACAAATATATAAAACACTAGCATGGGAGCTACCATAATCATGACGCCTGCTGATTGAAGCGTTTCCGGGGTCATTTTCATAATATCTTCCGGCTGTAGGCTTGTCAGTTCTTGCATCATGGATTGGCTTCGAATCATTTGCTGCACCAAGACGGTCAAATTATATTTGCTCGGTTCGTTCATAAAAAGCAGTACACTCATAAACTGATTCCAGAAACCAACCGCGTAGAACAGCGTCAATGCGGCCAATACCGGTACTGACAATGGCAGCACGATCTGAAATATCAATCTCCATTCCCCGCAACCGTCGATTCGGGCTGCCTCTTCCATTTCTGCTGGCATACTTTCAAAGGACGTCTTTAGTACCAGCATATTGAATACGCCAACGAGCGCCGGCAGCCATAATGCGGAATAGCTATTGATCAACCCAAGCGACTTGATTAGAAGATAACCTGGAATCATGCCGCCCGAGAACAGCATCGTGAATACGATGGCCAATGAGAAGAAGCGCCTGCCGTACATGTCTCTCCTAGATAGCGGATAAGCGGCCATTATCGTGAAGGCCATGCTGAGCATGGTACCGACAACTGTAATGACGACATTATTTTTGAATGCGTTTACAATGTCACTGCCGGAAATGAGTTGCTGATACGACTCCAGCGTCCAATTAATCGGCATGAATACGACTTTGTTGGAAATGACTGATTGCGCATCACTTAGTGACAATGCGAAAATATGGATAATTGGTAAAACGCAGCTTAAACTGAGAAGAAATAACATGATATAATTGCAAGTATAAAATACTTTTTCACCGAACGAAGCTCTCATCGCAACCGGACCTCCTTACCATATGCCTTGCCCGAACTTCCGGGCAATTGAATTTGTTATAAGTACCAATATAAGTCCGATCAACGATTCAAAGAAACCCATTGCGGCGGTAAGGCTGAATTGAAGCTGCAGCAATCCAATCTTGTATGAATAGGTGCTAATAACTTCGGAAATATCATATACTGCCGAATTTTGCAGCATGTAAACTTGATCAAAACCGACCTCCATGATGCTTCCTACTGAAAGAATAAAAACGATAACAATAGTCGGCGTTATGCCAGGCAGCGTAATATTCCATATTTTCTTCCATTTCCCTGCTCCATCTATGCTTGCCGCTTCGTATAAGCTTGTATCGATTGCAGAAAGCGCTGCCAAATAAATGATTGCGCTCCATCCTACCCCTTTCCAAATACCCGACCCGATAAAAATCGCCAGCCACGATCCTTTATTGTATAGGAAAGCGAATGGTTCCGGCATCCATTCCGCCGTCAGCAGATCGTTGATAACACCCTCATTTGCAAAGATTGTTATTACAATTCCGGATACAATAACCCAAGAAAGGAAATGCGGCATATAGACTAACGTCTGCACATAACGTTTGAACCAGACACGGCGTACTTCATTCAACATGATAGCTAAAATAATAGGAAACGGAAAACCGATAAACAGACTCATCAGGCTAAGCACTAGCGTGTTCTTAATAATCTGAAATGATTGCGGGTTAGTAAACAGTGTCTTGAATTGCCCGAATCCGACCCATGGACTACCTAATATGCCCTCTGCAAAGTTATAATCCTTAAAGGCAATAACAAGTCCTCCCATAGGAGCATACTTGAATATAAGGAAATAACAAATTACAGGAATAAACATAATAAAGTAAGGAATATTTTGTTTGAGTCTTTTTCTGTCAGCGCTTAGCTTCTGACTCCAACCAACGCGATGTATCGCTGACTCTTCCACCGTACTCAAGTGACTCACCTCTTTCAGTTTCATATTACAGATTGCGCGATCTATATTCCCACAATACGGCCAGCAGACTGGCTTTGCAATCCGCGTGATTCTTTCACGTACACAATTTTCAGATTGAGGCAGATACCGCCCTGTTAGCGGTATCCTGGCTGCGTCAAAACGAGTAATACACCTTTTTCCGTGGATTGCAGTTCATAACGAAATACCGTAAAAGCGATTCGGGATTATTTCAATTGCTTTTTGAAGTCTCCGGGCGTCATGCCGGTTAGCTTCTTAAATACTCGTATGAATGAAAACGAATGGAGATAGCCAACCTTGACCGCGATCTCTTGAATTGGCAGCGAACTGTTCTCCAACATTTCCCTCGCCTTCTCGATGCGAATACCCGCCAAATAGTCAACAAACTTTTCACCGAACTCTTCTTTAAACATATGGCTAACATGCTTCGGATTTAATGCAAAAGCTTCGCTCAAGTGATTCAGTGACAAGTCCGGATTGTCATAATTTGCAATAATATAGTTGCGGACATCTTTCATGACTCCGGAGAAGTTGCGGCTTCTCCGTAATTCGGTCATCTTTGCGCTTGCTTCGCACATAACGATTTTGACGCCGTCTCTCAGTTCCTCAAATGTTTCAAATTTTTCAAGCCGCTTGATTTGAGGCAACGCTTCATTAAACCAGATGCTCTGGTATTCAGCGTGCATTTCCATCACTTCCCCTGATATTTGGTAAATCAAATAATCGATCTGATGCTGAAGCTCCGTTCTGGGCGCGACATAGCTGCGAAGCTCATTCATAAACTGGTCGTATGCGGCTTCCCAATTCGGCTCACCGAGCTTGTAGGCATGGACGATACTCCGAATATCCGCTACTGCAACGCGGTTGACGCTATGGTTGCTAATGGGGATTTCCCATTGCGCGATCACTCGATTTATGCCCAGCGTCATCTTGTATTGCAGCGCATGCAGCGCAGATTCATAGGAAGTGCTAATTTCATCCGGCGTTTCCGCCAAGGTCCCTAATCCAATAGTGATCGCGAAATCGACATTGCCCTGAATCCACTCCAAAATCTGTTGGACACAGATCGCAGCATCCTCCACTGTTTTTCGTTCATCCATTTGCAGAAATGCGCACCATCTGTTCACCTCAAGCCATTCACCGAATATGTCGATGTTCTGATGCTGCACAATTTCCGCTGCTACATTGGCTAGCAGAAATTTCAGTAGTGACTGGTCGCGTTTCGTATACATGCTGCAAAACTCTGTATACCGGTCAATCTCAATGACAACGGCCACCGCTCTGCCGCTATCTTGCTTCCATCCGAATCGTTTCGAAATGTGCAGCCAGTCGGAGCCGTCAGAGTTATGGAATTCTCCCTCCAATGTTTCCATGACCCACTGCCGCTTGCGGATGCGCAAGTGTTCGTCGCGCTGGTTCAGCAATTCGTCGGCTTGCTCAATAATGCCATCTAGAACGCTTTCGATAAAAGTAAATTCATCCTTCCCTCCACCTTTCAGCAGTTGTTCCGCCTTTAGTTCGGCGTACACCCGCAGTCGGTTGATCAGCGCCTCCAATGGCCGGGAATGTCGCTTTGAAATGTAGACGATGTAGACTACCGCAACCATAATGGCAACAATGCCGCTCCAGAGGAGGATATAATTGAGGCCTGATGCTAAGTAGTAGAAGCCTTTCCCTCCAAAGTTGCTTTGAATAATCCATCCTGTGTAGTCCGACCGCATCTCGGTAATTCCCTCAATATTTTCGGAGCCTTCCTGAACTGCCAGCAGCAAGTTTCCTTCGCGGTCGATTATTTTGCTTTGGATGAACTTGGTTCCAAGCATTTCCCCCGCGATATCCTGCAAAGCCTTAATCCTGACATTGATAACAACAATGCCGAGGTCACCGGCCGGAAGCGGCGTTCGCTTCACTAGTGATACAACGCCTATCGGCTGCTGGTTAGCCAGCTCACTATACATTCGGCGGCCTGTCCATGTGGAGCCTTGGCCCGTTTCAAGAAAGGATTGAATAAACCGCTTGTCCCCGAATTCGGTTAGTGGAATAGTCGCGTTGTTGCTCAATACCATGCTATCCTCCCAGCGGACCATATAGATGGAATGAATAGATGTATATCGGGTAGCAATATCCCCTAATTTCTTAGAAGGGATTAACATCAATTTATAAGGATCATCTTTGAGTGTTCTGTTGTAATAATTTTGTATTCCGCCTGTCTCCATCATCTCTTTAATCATCATTTTCTCAATCGATTGCAGCTCACGATCCACGACCTCCAGCGCGTAGGCTGCGGAACCCTCGTTGACGGTAAGCGCGGCTCTGCGCGTCAACTCTCCCATACTGAAGAAAGAAACGGCAATCAGAAACGAAATGATAATGAGGAATACGGGCAAGTAAGAAAATAACAGCTTATTGAACCATGTTTTTTTCATAGGCATAATTGGTATAATATCCTCCTTATTCATTACCGTTTCTTCGAGTTTAGCATGCATGGAACTTCTTGCCACTAACATTTTGATACACATATTTCTGATCAATGCACAATTATCCTGATTATTGGCTATTTTTTTCTTTAATATGATAAATTTGAAGAACAAACGAAAAAATCCCCCTTCGCATCGGCGAGAGGGGATAGCCACTATTGACCTAATAAAATTTTCGCATACGGAGAATCAATTGGTATCATGATGACCGGTTCATTTTTTAAAGTAGTCGCATAGCTCTCTAGCGTTCGGTAAAAATTGTAGAACTGTGGATCAGTGCCGTAAGCTTTGTTATAGATAACTGCAGCTTCACGTTCACCTTCAGCAACGATTTTTTTCGCGTCAGCTTGTGCTTGTGCTAATAGCTCCGTCGCCGTGCGATCTGCTTTGGAAGTAATTTTGCGCGACTCCTCATCACCCTCGGACAAGTAGCGCGCTGCGATCGATTGGCGATCCGAAATCATCCGATTGTATACACTTTGCTTATTTTCCTCCGGTAAATCAGTACGTTTAATGCGAACATCGATAATTTCAATACCATAATTATCACGTGTCAGCGCCGTTACAACATCCTTCGTAATTTCATCGTTAATATTGCCACGGGCTGTGTTCTCACTAATGATATTATCGTAATTGACCTCTGATAGCTTACGTCGAACAGAGTTGTACACTGCCTCATCGATCCGCTGAATACCGCCGCTAACCGATTGCACCGTTCTTAAAAATTGCGATGCATTCGTGATGCGCCATACCGTATAGTTGTCTACTACGATAGGCTTCTGATCCTTCGTCAGAATCGTTGTCGGAGTACTTTCATATGTCATTTGATATTTAGGTAGCGTTGATACGTTCTCAATAAACGGAAGCTTAAATTTAAGGCCTGGCTCTGGTACAGCTCTCATTGCCTCTCCAAATCGAAGCACGACCTTATACTCGCCTTCCTTCACAATATACATCGAGCCTGAGCCCAAAATAACGACAACCAGCACAATAATGATCGTTAACCATTGGTTTCTTTTCATTGTGCTTCACCTCCTTGCGGAGCTTCTGCAACAGGCGGCGTTGATGCCGGCGGCGTTGTTGTGCTGCCCGATCCGCTGCGCAGCAATTCATTTAACGGCAAATAGTTGACGGTATCACTATTTGAATTCGTAATAAAGATTTTGGCGTTCGGCAATATTTTTTCAAGCGTCTCTAGCACCAGACGGCTTTGGGTAACATTCGGATTTTTTTTGTACTCACCGAATATCGCATTAAACTTAGCTACGTCACCCTCCGCATTCAGGATACGAGATTTCTTCTGTCCTTCGGCATTTTCAAGAAGCGCTTGCGCCTCTCCCCGCGCTTTCGGAATTCGGTCGTTCTCATACTTCGCGGCGTTATTAATTTTTGTGCTTTTCTCCTCACGCGCATTCGTAACTTCACGGAAGGCTTCAGCCACTTGACCGCTTGGCGGCTCAATATCTTGGAACTTAATATCAATAATTTGTATGCCTGTTTTGTACTTGGTCTGCAGCTCAATCAGCTTCTCACGAACTTTGTCTTGGATTACTGTTTTACCGTCCGTAATCGCATAATCAAGCTTCTCCGAGCCGATTACTGCACGAATCGAGGAGCTTGCCGCATTACGCAGAAACTGCTCGGCATCCGAAATATTATACAAATAATCATGTATGTTGCTAATCTTCCACTGAACAACCGCATCTGCTGATACGATGTTTTCATCGCCAGTGATCATCATTGCTTCCTCTTCTACAGGAATCGCTTCCGATCCCTCTTGACGGTAACCAATGTGAATCCGTTGTGTCAGCTCCGCTTTTACTGTGATGACCTCTTGAATCGGATAAGGCCATTTAAAATGAAGACCTGCTGACGTTTCGTTCGAGTATTTACCAAAAGTAAGAATAGCAGCACGTTCTTGCTCTTGCACCGTGTAAAAAGATGTGGTTCCCAAATAAATGACAACAATAGCAGCAATGACACCGAATACGATTTTCTTCACCGTACTTAGCTGCAGCTCCGGCGGCCTGCGACCGCTCATACTATGATTCTCACCCAAATTCTGATTTTGATCATTAAAGCTCAATGAAATCTCCCCTTTCAAGCGTACTATGTATAACTCTAAGGGATAATACGCAAAAGAGCGGAAAAGGTCACCGAATTTGTCATATTTTTCTTAAATATCCTTATAAACAATGATTCCCTTCGTTTTTCTCCAATTTAATCGTGTCCACTCCATAAATCTCGAACGACTATCCCCTTAGAGGAATTTATGCCCATTCTTTCAAATGATGCGATTAAATTCCCGGGCGATAAATCCAATAGGACCAGACCACTTAGTAAAAGTGGTCTGGTCCTAATTTCTAGCTTATTAAATGAATAGATCCTTTTGAACGCTTAAGCTTAACGTAACAATTTCAGCTGGTCGAACCAGCACGTCTCTCAAATCGGCTTTCTCTAAACGCTGCTCCAAAATGTTGCTCCGGCTTATGTCCGTCATTTCAAACGAAGGGATTACTGATAAATTTTGCGGGTCGGCGGATAGATTATACCAACGCGCGATCACATCACCCGTTTCCTCCGATACTTTAAGAGAGGAAAATGCCAGCTTCTCTCCCTGCCATTCCATGAAGGAATGAACCGCTGGAAGTTCTCCCTTCTGAATCCCGATTTGCTTTACTGTCCATGGCACCTGGAATTGATAGGCTTCCATCATCGATGCTGCAGCGCCGCAGCAAATCGCTTCCTCCTTACCTGCCGGCGTTTCCACTGGGAAAGGTATGATTTCAAACTTTACTGTATGTTCCCCGGTGCACTGGGCCTCGGGCGTCGGGAAATATCCCCAATCCCCCAATTCTCCTACTGCACGGAGCAGGGTAACCGCAATGGTACCGCTCCCGTCTTGAAGCACCTCGTATTCATTTAATCCAAGGTTAGCAATCGTCAATCCCTGCTTGTCGCAGGTAATCGTGACGAAGGCCTGCTGATGTTGGCAATTACTCGGGTTTTTCCATTCCTGCGAAGGCGTATTCCCCCGTTCCACCACTTCAAATATAGAATCAGCCAAATGACTTCGGACATTGAAGCCCGTTGGGAACAAGACGCGTAAACGATGATCGTGAGCCTGGTTATTGAAAGTGGTTTCTACCTGTACTCCATAGCCTTCTTTGTCCAGCGACACCTTTGTCGTTATTTGAAATGGAATTAGAACATCTGATCTTCCCGATTTTCTTCCAGTGAACCAGATGAGCTCTTGTCTCTCCCGCTCCAACAAGGAATCTGCCGACTTAGGAATCATTATCGTATGACTGATCTCAAATGTCGCTCTATATGGCGTATCTTCAAGCACTCTAACTCCAGCATGCTGACCTTTGGTGTTAATAGACACATCTTCATCCGGCTGACGATACATATATTCGTTGCCAATATCTCCTGTATCCTCAAACACACATAAGCCTTGCAGTATGGTATCCGTCCGTTTATCGGTAATCGTTAGAGACCCATCGTTCTCAATGGTTACAGACAAATGCTCATTTTGCATCGTACGGTTTCCTGTAAGTAGGGATCCCTCATTTCCCGGCAGCGCGCTAGAGCTGCTGCCCCGAATCAATGCATAGGTTTTATAACCGAGAGCCGGCACCTGAACGGCTTCAAACCGCACTTGAACCTTTCTTGCAAAATAAGGCTGGCGAAATCGGTCCTCAGGAAGATCATAGCCGAACTGTACCCCAAGATCCTCGATACTGCAGTTGACCTCCCGGCCTTCCAGATCAACAAGGAGCAGATTTTCCGTCTGGATCTCCTTCAGCTCTTGTTTCATGGCATCAAAGCCCATTCCGCTGTTAAAATAGATGCGCTTCAATTCAACCTCTGCCGTTACGATGCCGGTACGTACCCAACCGGTCGTATTGGTTACGAGAAGAGGCATCACCGCTTCTCCGAATGAAGCAAAGCTGATTGTGTCGATCTTCGGCGCGAGTGCTGAGAGGCTCTCTTCAATAATCGATTCGGCAATATGCCTGCTTTTGGCAAAGCGGGTCACCATCTCGGAATGAACCTCATCCACGCTGCAGCCGCAAATGCTGTCATGAGGATGGTTCTGCATTAAGGTTTTCCATGCGTAAGTGAACAGATGGTGCGGATAAGTCTGTCCGGTTAAGTAAGCGAATGCCGCTACAGGCTCTGCTACTTTCTCCAGCAGCGCTTGGCCTAGTTGGTTCATTTGTTTAATGTATATTCGCGATGATGCCGTATTGACCAGCGTTGACCAGCCGTCCGTATGCTGGCTCCGAAGCTCTCCCTTCACGACTGATAGCCGTTCGGGTAGTGAATCTTTGACAGCTTCAATGTAATCATCGAAATTACTATGGACGAATTTCATTTCCGGCAGAAGCTCCTGCGCTGTCCGGATCGCTTCCGCAACATCGGTCTGAACCGGCTGATGATCGCATCCATTCATCATGAGCCAATGAGGTGTTGAAGCGTATTCAGAAACGTCCTTCAGCTTACGGTTCCAATAATTCAAAGCCGCTTCACGCTCAACAGGAATTTCATTACCGTTGCTGTACCAATTAGCGAACAAAATGCCTAGCACCCGCGAACCGTCCGGCGCTTCCCAAATCATCTCGGAGAAAGGGGATTCGTATGCCTCGGATTTCGATACCTCATTATTGAAGCCAGTCGGTTTTACGCCGCGGCCGAAAACAGCATTGTCGATACCTGCTTGAAGCATCAGTTGAGGCGCTTGCCCGATATTCCCAAACGAATCTGGAAAATAGCCGACTTTAGCAATCGCTCCATACCGCCCGGCATCCCTGTGTCCATACAATAAATTACGTACGTTTGCTTCGCTGCTCGTCAAAAACTCATCCTGCAAAATATACCAAGGGCCTATATGAATACGGCCTTCGCGAATGAACCGCTCAACAATCTCTTGCTTCTCCGGACGAATTTGCAAATAATCTTCCAGAATGATGGTCTGACCATCGAGATGGAAACTTTTAAAATCCAGATCCTGCTGCAGCGTCTCTAGTAATGAATCCATTAGTTTAACTAGCCGCACATGGTGCTTCTCGTAGGGCAAATACCATTCACGGTCCCAGTGGGTGTGTGAAATGATATGCACGGTATTGGACTTTGTCAAATTAACCTTCTCCAATCTAGATTAAATGTCCCTTATCTATCCATGTTAAAAAAGGCTGCCCCAAGTCTGGAACTTATGGGACAGCCTGTGATGCTTAACCGACAATCCCGGTTCGTTCAACACTTTCCACGAAATATCTTTGTACGAAAATATACATAATAATTAATGGCGTCATGACAAGCAGCGTTCCGGTATTTAAGATCATCGACACATACAGCGGATCATGCGTAATCGTTTGAAAAATTTGCGCGGTTAGGGCAGACACTTGAGTCGAGAGCACCTGTTCCTTATTAAAGAAAAGCGATACGAAGTAGCTGTCATTCCATTGCCATACGAATGAGAACAGGATGACTGTAATGCCCGCCGATACTGCATTCGGTATAATGATGCGAAAAAATGTGGCTCCTACTCCACAGCCATCCACATAAGCCGCTTCTTCCAGTTCCTTCGGAATTGCTCGGAAAAATTGGCGGAAAATGAAAATATAAAGACCATTTTTCAATCCTGAAGCTAATGAAGACGACATAATAAACGGCCATACCGTATCAATCAAATTGACGCCATCCAGCCCGAACAACCCAAGAATCCCGAAGAAATCAAAGTAACGATAGGTTAAATACGTTGGGATCATCAGAGTTTGCGGCGGAACAACAATCGTAAAGATGACTAAGAAAAACAGCACCTCGCTGCCCCAGAAACGCAAGCGAGCAAAAGCATACGCCGCCAATCCACATGACAGCACCTGCAGGATAGTCGTGCCTGCGGAGATGAAAAGCGTATTCTTAAAAGCAACCCAATAATTCATGGTGTCCATCGCATTAATTACGTTGTCCAATGTGAAGCTTTTTGGAATCCATAGTACCGTCGGGTCATACATATCGCTCCTGTTGCGGAACACAACAGACAATTTCTGGATCAGCGGATACAAAATAATGAAACACAAGCCTGTGACAAGCAGTGCACGAAATGCGATCCAGCCCCACCTCTTGACGGTCTCTAACGGACTCGCATGCTTGATCGATTTCTGAATCATTTGTAATCTCGTTTGCATTGCCCACACCTCCCTGTCGAACTAGTCGTAGTAAAATACTCGCTTAGAGATGACCCAGCCAATGATGAGCAATAGCAAGGAGATGATTAAGAAATAGATCCATGACATTGCCGCACTGTGACCGAATTCGAATTGTGCAAAAGCGGTCTTAGAGATTAACCCGCTCATTGCATTGTTATTAAATGAATCGATAATGGAATAAATGGTGTTCGTCAAAATTAACGGAGACATCATCGGAAACGTAATCTTCCAAAAAATTTCGTACCCAGTTGCGCCCTCCATCTTCGCAGATTCGTATAACGATGGAGAGATGGATTGAAGTGCCGCTAGGAAAATTAAGATTTGCACGCCGGATGAACTTATAATCTCGTAAATCCGATCCACCGCACTTGTTAAATAAACGACGAAAATCTTAGCCATACCCGATTCCAACAGCATCTTCTCAAGCTCAAAGCTTTGCAGGAAATTGCCGCCTTCTTCTGCTGCCCCACTCGATTGCATAACGTTAGCAATGAAATTATTCGTTTCCAATCCCGCTATAGCTGATGAGGCTATAATAACCGGTAGAAAGAAGATTGCGCGGGCCAACGTGCGTCCTTTAAACTTCTGATTGAGAAGAACGGCTGCGAACAAACTGAAAATAATAATGATCGGCACATTGACCAACATCTTACTTACCGCTTCCACTAGCGTTCGATTGAACGATGGGTGAGTAAACAATAATGTTTTAAAGTTTGCAAGTCCTTCGTATTCGGTTATAAAACCGCCGGTTGCTAATTTTAATGTGCTTATACTGAACCGGAAAGACTGGAAAAGCGGGATTAAGAACAGAAATGTAAATCCGATCATCCACGGGGCCGCAAACAAGACGCCGTACCATGCTTTTCTTTGCTCCAAAGACATACTTTTCTTTAACAATTTACTCACCTCCCGCCCAGTAACCTTCAGCGTCAATTCGAATACCGTCAATCGTAGCCGCTTGATCCCCGTAGTTTACGATAATCACGAATCCATTCTCGTAAGTCGTTCGATATACTTGATCTGCAAGCTTCTCATGCAATTGAATGGTTTGTCCTCTTACGTTTTGTAAAACCCGATTCACTTCTTCATATAACTCTGAAGCCTCGTTCAACCAATCCTTATAATAGGCAGAGAATAAGTAATCGTACTTTGTATCTTTAACAACAGAAGGCTCAGCATAAAACCAATCATAATAAACAGCTGAACCCGTCTCCAGCGCCTTTAGCAGCTTTTGACGGCCTTCTTGCATATCCATATTCCATGCATTTCCTGCTGCATCGACATATCCATTCAGCACCATTGAGTAGAACGGAACATCTTCGTCAAGAATCGCATACCGGCTGCTGTGAAGAGGTGCTTCGACGACGATATCTGCATAAGATGCCGCATACACGTTCCCTCCAGAGACCATGATCCGATCCACGCTCGATCCTAATTTTTTCGTCTGCTGCTGAGCAAAGTTTCTCGACTGCTGCCGATCGACCATCGCTTCCGTCTTAAAGTCGGAATTGACTTCGGACCCAAGGTCACTTAACGACAATCCTGTTACCCCGAGATCGTTATACTGCTTGGTGAAAGCTTCTACTGTTGGCTCAAGCGCCAAAGGCGAGAGCACATAGTGCAAAAATCGGCTTTTGTCCTCAAGATAAAATACCGGGCTATATTCATAGACCTTGGCTTTCTTTTTGGTTAAAAGCATTGCTGCATCTGATGAGCCTTTATACTTATTTAGAAAAGCAACATCGGGGTACAACGTAATTCCGTTTTCACTCGAAAATTTCTTTAGCTCCTCAAAGCCGCGGCCTCCGCCCAGCTTCGACTCCAATTGAATGTCTTTCGGAGATTCGTGCCGAATACCTCCGTTAAACCATCCTGAGTAGCGAAGATGAATATTCGATATCCCTTCTTGCAGCAAAAGCTCTGAGATTTCAGCCGCTTCCTTGTATTTCGTTAAAGGCTCAAGGCTTTCATACGGGACGCCAAGAAACGATTGCTTCCGAGGAAATGCCCCTTCAACTTGTAATACAAAAGGAAGCTGCGTATTTTTCGAGATTCGCTCCCAATCGTATTGATCCGCCAGTCTTTCCCTGTAAAGCTTGGCCATACCGGAGTAAGATGCTGACTCTCCGTTCAGAAAGCTGTAACTGATCTTAAGATCTCCCTCATAAATGCGGGATTGAAAGACAGGAATTGCGCTTTTATCTGCTCCGGAGGACAGTGAAATTTGGTCCGCTGCCATAAGATCGAATTGAGTGGACACATAATTATAGGTGTGATTCCGGCCGCTTACATCTGCTGTGATACTTGCAAACGCCTCCGCCTCTTCAATGACACCCATCATTGCATGTTGTCCTTTAACGACCCCGAAGACGGGCATGCGGATCGGCATGTTCGATTGGATCTTCTCTTTATGCACGATCGCAGCATCCTCACCGTAAACTGCTGCTTTGTAAGGATCTGTCGTCGTTTTCCCGTTATTCAGGTGAATAAGCGCACCCGATCCATCCGGGACGAACATATAACCTTGATCCTTCAAGCCTGCAGCTCCGAAATACTCCAAGACATTAAGAGAAAGAATTGGAAATTTTTCAGGATAGACGATTTCTTTAGTCGGAACAGAAACAAGAAGACGATCCCCTTCCAACGAGTAGACAACTGAAACCTTGAATTGAATCGATTTCGCTGACGAAATGGATTCCATTCCGTTTTCCTTATTATCAGAAGCTGCGTCTTCGCTGGTGTACCCTATGGATTCTAAAATGTTTGCAACTTCCTCTACCACGAATGGCTGCATCTGCCTAGGTGTGTAAACCTTATTGTCTTTATCGAATGAAAACTTATAAATGATACTTTTCCGAGTCTTTTCGTCTTCAATTTTTTTAATAATTTCCTCTTGAAATCGCTTCTCGCTAATCGCGAGCGGAATAATCTCGAATCCTTTGACCACATTACCAAGCGTGTAAGTTACTTTAACGCCTTGGTCCGTTTTCCCGATTTCAAATTGGTTTTTTTTAACGCTGTCGTCAAAACTGTTAAACGTGCTGACTTGCCCCTTTTCGTTATAATAGGAAAGCTTCACCTGCGATGATAGCAATGATTGATAAAGCGGTGTAAGTTTCTCATTGGACTTCAAATCTTGGGGATTCGAGTACCACATTTCGTTCGATGCCCGATCAAGAATAGCAATTTCGGTCGTTACCGGATGAATGTACAATGAGAGAGCTTCATTTTTTGCCGCTTCGATCATGCCATTTTCCAAAGCCGTACCGGATAAGGGGACCCTATTTGTTGCTGCGTTACCTTCCGCATCTGCTGAAACGGCAAGGGTTTCTTGATGATTAGAACCGGCGTTTTGCCGCTTCATATATTCCCAGCTTACAACCCCAAACGCTAAGACACAGACGGCTAATAGCATAATTCCGGTTTTTTTCACGCTATCCCCCCCTTTCACATGCGGAATGTAATTTCGTTGTATATGGATATTACGAAGGAAAGCATTTGCTGCATTACGCTGAATAACAGTAAGGATAAGAACAGAATAATACCAATCATGACAATGGTAAGAAGCATAGTAACAATCGTTTTACCTGGCGTATATTGATGCACCGTCATTGTGCCCACAAATAATAACCATAGCGACCATAATACGGCAACTGTATTTAGCAGGTAATAGAATGTGCTTTCTTCAGCGGTCACGGCATGACTCAATGCAAGCTGCGGTAAATAAACGATAATTAAAGGAAGAAGAGCATAACCGGTTGCCATGATAATATCCTTGAAGGAACCCTCGCCTTCCATCAGTGTCGTTAACGACCAGTTGGCCACGCACCAAAGCAGAAACGGGAGTACAACAAATTTCAATTCATCAAAGCTATTAAATTCAGAGAGATCGTTGTGGTTTACTATAAATCCGCTGAACTGCCGTTTCAAAATGATCGTAACAAAAAGTCCGAGCAGTATGCCAAATGCAATACCTACCTTGCCCTTTTGCTCATATTTCATCTCCCAAAATCCGTTAAATGGATGGACAGCGGTGTAGAACGGATTTTTCCAAATGCTCGAATCCGTATAATTGACCGTGGATGCGGTTCTGAACCTTTTTCTGACAAATAGGTAAACAGCGGCCACAAGCGCAAGGATTCCTACTATATATCCGAAATTTCTTTCCAACCACAGTTCACGGTTCTGTTTGAATGCCTCCGAATAATAGCTGCGATTGTTGCCCAATTCAAAGTGGGCCATCGCTTCGACGTAACGGTCTTGCTTTAACAACGCTTTCCCTATGCCGATATAGGCAATCTCATTATTTCGATTCAGCCTTAGCGTTTCGTTCCATGCTTCTTCAGCCTGCTCCATGTTTCCCTCGTAATGGGATGTGACTGCTTTACGAACGGCTTTACCGTAAACTGTCGGTTCAAACACAGTGATGGTTCCAAGCAACCGATCCGAGACATAGATGTTGTCTTCGAACGAGTCAATTGCTGATGGAGCTTTAAACCTTCCCATCTGACTGCCCATTCCGCCAAATTGGTATAATAAATTACCATCTTTATCGTATGTAAAAATACGGCCTCTCTTAAAATCGAGAGCGTTATAAATCCCTGCCCGCTCGGAATCTACATCGATAAATGTAGAGCCCCCCGTAACGCTTCCGGTTTGCGTAGTCTGTATATCGCCTTTCGGAGGATGAAAACCTTCGCGCCGCAAAATGTCGACCCCGGAAGGATTCAATCTTTTCACCAGCTCATTCGAACCGACTTCCGATGTCGTTGTGTACATAAAACCATGTTCATCAATATCAACATTGTTAAACTCGAGCGGAACGAACATAACCATTTGTTCCCGCTGTGCTTCTGTCGAGATACGCTTCCAGAGGAGATCAATAGGGTTGAACTTCACTCGATTCGTCCCGATAAACCCTACAAATTTTCCGTCCCCGTCGAATTCCATAAGACCCTCGTACGATCCCTTGCTGACAACATACATTCGCTTTGCCTTATCCAGCGCAAGCTTAATAGGCGCGAATTGAAAGTTTGTCCGGATGAGCGTTGACTTAGGCTCTTGAACAATATTGACGAGACTTCCAGCCTCCGTCAGTTCGACAATGCGCCGATTTAACGTATCTGCTACAAAAACATGCCCATTCTCCGAGTCCACAAACACGCCTTGCGGCTCGTTAAATTTGTCCTCCGTTCCGTTATTTTGGAACCGGTCGATTACCCTGACTTGATCCGTATTCTGGTTAATGATAACGATTCGGTGGTTACCGGTATCAGCAATGTACAAAGACCCGTCCTTATTGATAAAAATGTCATTTGGCGAACGGAAGGCTCCCACCTTCAACTGCTTACCGTCGATCGTTCTGGACGAAATATACGGCAAGGGGGAAGGGTGAGCCTCATTGTCATAGGAATAGGTGTACCCCGGAAGCGTGGAAGCGAAAGCTTCCGTTGGAATAACTGAAAACAGCAGCAGGGCAATGAGGACCCCTAGGATGCCTTTGATTTTCAAAACGTTGCCCCTCCCTCTTTAATCCTTCATGCCCGAGGTCGACATGGTCTGCATTACATTGCTTTGCGTCAAAATAAAAACTCCGATAGGGACTGTCATCATTAGAAACGTTACAGCCGCGAAAACTCCCGTTCTGGCGATCCCGCCCTGAGCGATTTGGCTGAATGCGTAATCCATCGTCTTCAGCTGCTCGCTGTAGATAAACGTTTGCGCGCCTGCATTTGCTGCCCACAAACGTTGGAACGAAAACAGAATGAGCGTAAGCCAAGCCGGCTTGACCATCGGCATGACGATCGTCCAGAAAATCCTGTATTCGGATGCGCCATCGATCTTCGCAGCTTCAAGCAGCACATCTGGGATTTGATCCATAAATTGCTTCATCAAATACAAACCTAACGAAAATCCGAAAGCCGGCAATATTAAAGCGCCATAATTGTCGATGAGTCCCACCCATGACATCGTCATGTAGTTCGGAATTGACGTAACATGCGGCGAGAACATGAGTGAGAGAACGACCAAGCTGAACAATATTTGTTTACCAGGGAAATGATGTTTCGCAAGCGGATAAGCTGCAGCAGATGCCAGAATGACGTGGCCCGCTGTCCCTACTACTGCAACGAACACCGTGTTGAACACATATCTGGAAAACGGGATCCAAGAATCAGTAAACAGCTGAAACAAGTCAAAAAAGTTGTCCAAAGTCGGATTTCTAACAAAAAATCTAGGTGGAAACACGAAAATTTCATCCATAGGCTTAAACGCATTGCTAATGGCAAAAACAAGAGGCAAGGCCATGAAAGCAGCTACGCCGCCGATCATTAGAAAAAGCAAAATGTCCACACTGATCGAACGATTAAGACGCTTAGGCAACAACCACCGAAGAATCATTGTGCTTATTCCCCCACTTTCTTTAAAAGCCGCTGTGTCACAAGATTCATTCCTAACATTAGCCCGAACAGCACAGTGGCTATAGCTGAAGCGTATCCCATTTCAAAACGAATGGTACCGAAGTCCATTAGGTGAGTGACGATCGTATGCGCTGCATAATCCGTACTCGGGAAGCCCGTCAAAGACATACTGACTTCGGCAACCGCAAAAGAAGTCGTCAATTGAATCACCGCGCCAAACATGAGCTGCGGACGCATAGATGGAAGCGTGATAAACCAAAGCTCCTGCCAACGGTTCCGAATCCCGTCCATGGCCCCCGCCTCAAACAGCGTCTGATCAATGCCCTGGAGACCAGCGATAAACGCAAGGAACGCTGTGCCTAAGCTTAACCAAAGCTGAACAACCATAACGATACCAAGCATGTACTCAGGATCTTGAAGCCAAAGGATCGGCTCTGTGATGAAGCCCCACTGCATTAGAAATGAATTGAAGTACCCGTACGAGTCTCCGTTAAACATAATTTGCCAAATCATAAACGCATTGCCCGCAATAGACGGCGCATATAAAATTAGCGTAATGAATGCCCTGATTTTCGGAGGCAGTTCATTGATAAGCCATGCGAAAATAAAGCAAGCAATGTAACTGATAGGACCAGTAATCGCGGCGAATAAAAACGTGTTTTTTAATGCAATTAAAAACACGTCATCCTTCACGAATAGCCGTACATAATTGTCCCATCCAGTCCACCTCGGAAATTCGAGCATGTTGAAATTCGTAAAGCTAAGAGTCAGAGACATCATGACGGGAAGCACAGTGAACATGAAAAAAATGATAAAAAACGGTGCCAACAATATATACGAATGCTTGCTTAACTTTATATCTTGAACTAAGGTTTTCAATTTCGACGGCTTTGGCTGGGCTTGCACGTTCACGACTGAACGTTCACGAGCTGTGCTTTGGATAAGATTCCCCTCATTTCTCTATTGGAAGCCCAAATTCTTTTCGTTTGATCGTTATTTCTTCATTTACATATCGTACGTATTGATCAATCGTCTCCCTTGCGTCATCCCCCTGTAGAACAACTCTCCGGAACGCATTATCTAGATGTCGGCCCGTAAAGTAACCTCCCGGAACCTCCGGAATTCCTTCTACCCACTGCCATTGACCCATCAGCTTTTTCAAGTCGGCTGCCTGCCATGGCAGCTTTTGAAGCGCCTCAATATTTGCTGTAGGGTAACGAGCTGAAATGCCCATCAGCCCTTCCATCTCAAGGCCGAAATCAACCTGAGCATCTTTATCGGTCCACCATTTCATAAATTCCCACGCAGCTTGCTTGTTTTCAGCATCTTTAAACATGACGACGCCGAATCCGCGTCCTGGTGCTTCACGGCGTACATCTCCATTTTCCATAAGAGCGCCTGGTACTGGCGCAAAGTTCCACAAGCCTCGGATCTCCGGCGCACTGACACTTAAATGGTTGTACGTCGAATAATCTGCTATCCCAATCGGCATTTCCCCGGTTCTAAATCGGTTTGGAAAATCAAACGTGATGGGCAGCTTATAGTTCGCATACAATTCTGTCCACTTTTGAAACGCCTGGATCGATACTTCCGTATCAAGGGCACTGGATTTATCGCCATTCTGGTATAGCTTTCCGTTACTTTGATACAACATCATGGCATATGTCGGATTTGGCGGCATTTGATCCGTTACTGCCGACGCATCGAGCGACGCCTGCGGCAAACCAAACTGCAGGTTATTCTTTTGCAGCACCGGGATCATCTGGTAAACATCTTCCCATGTATCTGGAACACTTAGCCCAAGCTCATGAAGGATATCTTCTCGATAGAAAAGCACCGGAAAAATTTGCTGCTCCGGCAGCGCAAAGTATTTGCCCAAATATTCGTATGGAACCATCGCACTCGGCTGGAATCGCTTAGTCACTTCATTAAAGTCTTCAAAAGCTGATAAATCCTGAAGTGCGCCGCGCATCGCAAAATTGACCGGAACATCGTTCCCCACTTGTATCGCCACATCCGGACCTTTACCCGCAAGCGTTGCGGAAAGCAGTACATTAGCGGAAACAAGCTTAAGATTAATCGGGATGCCCGTTTCTGATGTAAAATCATTGTCGATCATTTTCTTTAATGTTTGAGCTTGGTCTCTTCCTGCTAATACCCATACAGAAATAGCTTCTTCTTCATTTTCAACCGTACTGACGCTGGAGTAATCCTCGAAGAACGAAGCAAAGAATGAAGCGTTTTCATGAACAATTTTTTCAAATAAGGTTGCTTTCGCTCTCGGCAAATCCGCTCTGGGCGCTGTCACTAACAAATAATCAATAGCCAAGGGCTGTTCCTTCACCTGCATCATCCATGTACCGAGTGAGCCAACATTCGTTTTAAAAGGCTCCAAACGGGACGGAATCGTTTCAGGACGTTTAGCCATATCCTTCAACTGATAGGATAATGTTTGGAGAAGCGCTGTCCTATCGCTTGTCTTCCCATCAAAACCTTTGAGTAAAGCGGCTACGCCATCGATCGTCTCACTCTGTAGAAGCAAACCGTCAATTAACTCCGGAATCCGTTTCTCTAATTGATAGTCCCGAAATGGATCCGGCACCACACCGGTAAAACTAATGATTTTACGGTATAGCGAATTCAGATTTAACACGCTCGATTCCACGGTCCGCAATATCGGAGCAAGTTCCCCGAGCGTGACTTCTAACCGCAGGCGATGCTTCCCTTGCGATAGATAGAACAAATAAGGTTCCTTGGCTTCCGAGCCCAGCACTTTCATTTGCCAATCACTGCTGAATTCAAATGGAAGCCTACTTGCTTCATTAAATGGAATTTTCCCGTCAACGTATAGCGCCCTTGTTGATGAAAGCCCTCTATTAGTAGATTGCTTGCTTTTCAGCGCAATTTGATATAAGCCGCTTGACGGTACTTCGATCTCCCACTCCATCCACTGCCCAGGCATTCTCCAATTCGTGCCGCCGATCGCATTCATGCGCATTTTCGAAACGTGATATGGCTCAGTGGCAGGAGTACGGTCCATGATCGGATAAAGCGTCGAACTCGACTTGAGTACGGCGTCTTCACCCTGTAATTTCACGAATGCATTGGAAGCTTCCTCATAACCGTTCTGCTTATATACGTCCAATTGATCCTTGTAATCAATCATTTTTTCAGTCTGAAATAATTCGAACCAATCGATCACTACCGGTTCTTTCAATGATGTTAATGATAGGGTATGAATGCCCTCGCTAAAATAAACAAAATAAGGCTCTTCATAATATCCAGTTATGTCCCGAAGCACGACCTCTTGCCAGACCGACTCTTCCGTATTATTAGGCCGGATATCGTTGCCGCGCTCATCTCGTTCCACTGTACTCTGTTCGCTCTTCCATGTACGTTGCAAAAAAATACTGTTCGCTTCCTCGAACGGGATTTGCCCATCAATACGAAGTTCACGTTCAATATCCGAGTTTTTCCCAGGAATATTGAAATAGCGGAGTTTGATGTTGTAAAGCCCCGCGTTCTTCACTTCAAATTTCCAGCGAATGGTGCCTGTTTCACCGGCAAGCACGGCTCCGCCGCTATTCCCATTTCCATCCTCGTATGGCCTTGCATCCATCCCTTCAACCGCCTCGTAATGCTCAGCTTCGACCCGAATGGCCTGCTTTGGCCTCGCCTCATCTTTATATTTTTCGAGATAACCGCCGTATCCGTTTTTATTAAATGCCTTCTCGACTGCCAATGATGATTCCCCAGTCTCGGCCGGCTTCTCTTCAGCCCAAATGCCTGGCGCACCCGACAACAACCCTATCGCCAACACTGCAGAGCAGAAGATCGCTAGAAACTTTTTAATGTTAGTTGACTGGTGCAATTGAAGCTCCCCTTCCTCTTTCACGTGCACCTCTATCGTGATTGCATAGAGGTGCTACGCAAGAGATCTTAAATGGTACTTACCTCAAAATTACTCCAAAATTTGCTTCATCGAAGATTCCAATAACGGCTTAATCTTCTCAATTGATGTTGCAGGCGTTTCTTTTCCTTCGGACATGTTCTTTGTAGCTTCATCTAGAATGGCAGTAGCTTCTGGATATACCGTGTAGTTGATGTACTCCACGTTTTGCCCCATCTGCCGAACAGTGTCGATAATCTCAGCAGAAGGATACGTTGCTTGCAGCGATTCATCGACCATTTCTTGAACATCCGGATAAACGGTTCTCCACAACGTTATTTCGTCCAATATCTTCGCGGCAACTTCCGCGTTTTTGGACATTTTCGATACAGCCCACATGTTGCCGAACGGTGTATGAGTCGTGTATTTCTCTGCTTTCGGACCTTTCGGGAAGAACACGAAACCAAGCTCATCCGTCATATTTTGCTTGTAGTTTCCAATTTCCCAAGTAAAGTGAATCGTCATCGCAACCTTACCATTTACAAACGGCTCGTTAGTGGTATCAACAACTTTGTGCGTATTGTACATGTCATAGAAAGTTTGTGCGGCTTCCATCGCGTTCGGGCTATCCAACGAGAACTTCGGAGATCCGTCTTCCGCTACATCTACCGAAGAGTTGTTTGTATAGACGAACATATTGAAAAGATCTCTAGCTCCAGCGCTCAAACCAACGGTGTCCGCTTTGCCGTCGCCGTCAGAATCTTTCGTTGCGTTCTTAGCAATTTCTATGAATTTATCCCAAGTCCATTCCCCTTTTTGCTGCAGCTGGTAAGGATCTTCAAGACCTAACTTTTGGAACAATGTTTTGTTATACCAAACACCAAAACCAGAAGGGGCGCTCTCTACAAGTCCGTATTGTTTCCCTTCGTACGTGCCGCCCTCGATCATCCACCCAGGAACCTTCGCAGGGTCAATATCCATGTAATCTTCAAGCGGACCTACAAAGCCATCCTTCACAAGCTTCGGGAACATCCAGAACAATTCCAAGCGAACGATGTCTGCAATCGGTTCTCCAGCTAAGGATGTCGTCGTGAATTGCTCTACGAATTGGTTATAATCAAGTGTCACAAACTCGATTTTCGTATTGTACTTCTTCTCAACCTGCTCGATCACTTCGATCGATTTTTGAGTATAAGCGTCGCGCTCTGCTTCTGCGACCGCTCGCGGATCGGCACTCCACCACGCTGCGATCTTGATCGGTTTGCCCTGCATGTCGATTACTTCTTCGGCTGGTTCTTCCGCAGGAGCATTGGTTGCTTCAGTCGCCGTATTTGTTGCGGTTGCTGCATCCCCAGTGCCATTACCGTTACTATTGCTGCTGCAACCTACAATCGAGAAAACAAGTACAAAAGCAAGGATGATAGAAAATAAATTAAGCGCTTTCATTTTTGACATACGATTACCCCTTTAAACGTAATTTTAGAATGCACTTCAAATGACCTGCTCTTTCCTTGCCTTTCTCGTTCCACCTCCCATTCGGTGTAAGCGCATTCATGATGTCGAATGCTTCCCGCCTTCTGCGCATTGAAAAGTTAAAGTGCAGTCCCCAAGGAAATTTAGTATATCAACTACTGGGGATTTGTTCCATTATATTCGTATTAATGTTCCTTGTAAATATATTGGTATGACAAATTTTAATTTTTATAATAATTGATATACCTTTAGTAAAAACAGCCATTCATCCCCTTCCTCTTTCAGGACAGGGATGAATGGCTGTTTTTGTGAGTTTTATTAGATAAACCGCAAAGTTTTGGGTCCGTTCTACTCAGCAAGCCCTGTTGATTGCCGGCCGATCCATTCCACTTCAATCTCCACTTTGTTTTGCTTTTGCAAGATTCCCAGGTCGATCTGATCCACAAGCATAGCGGCCGCTTGCTTGCCGATTTCATAAAAATTTTGCTTTATCGTTGTCACAGGGATCTCAATGTTTGCGGAAATATCGTGGTTATCGAAACCGACAATTGATAGTTCTTCAGGTACCATTACTTTCTGTTCTACAGCAGTGCGCACTAAGTCTACGGCCAAATGATCGTGTTCTGCTTGAATCGCAGTAACGCCCTTCTCCAACAATCGCTTTATTAGCGATTGAACGCATTCCGTTTTAGCTAAAGTTTCGTATTCATCTATAAAATCGTCAACGATGATCTCTCCATCAATTGAAACATCTGCATCTTGCAGCGCTTTGCAATAACCATAGAATCGATCCCTAACAGAACTTCTGTATTGAAGATTAATGCTTGAAACAAAGGCAATACGTCTATGACCCAATTCAATAAGCTTAGATGCAGCCAAGTAACCGCCTTTGAAGTTGTCAGAAGTTACACTTCCCACCGGCACATTGTCATAATACTGGTCGATTGTCACAATCGGATACCGGTTCATATGCAACGAATACACGGCGTCTAGATTCTTCAAGGTACTGACCGGGTAGAGAAGTATGCCTGAGATTCCGCTCCTGGGCAAACTATAGATCAACTCTTTTTCTTTATCCTTGCTCCATTTGCTCGAATGGATCGCGAGATAGTACCCTTTGTCTTCCAAATAGTCCGTTGCCCCATGAATATAACCTAACAAACCGTTGTCCGCTACATAAGGTAAAATCATCGATATGATCTTGCCACCGGATATCGACGAGAGTGAGCGGTTATCAATCTTTTTTACAAAACTGCCGCTTCCCCTTTTTCGATAGATCAACCCATCCCGCTCCAATTCGATAAGTGCACGTTTTGATGTAATTCTGCTTACTCCGTGCATTTCAGCGAGATCATATTCAGTAGGGAGCTGTTCGTTTACGATGTAATCCCCGGATTCAATCTTGTTCTTTAAATCATTATATATCCTTTTATACAGCGGTACGTCATCTTGCGACATAGTTAGCCTCCTTTCTGCTTTGTACATTGTAAAGAGAGTATACATAATTATCTAGTGTATGAACAGTTAAGGCTGATAACTCAAGATGCTCTCTCACTCAGGCAGCTTCCCGTCTTATTTCGATATTCATATTTATTATATCAAATTAAAGAATTTCACCGCAAATTTGGTATATTAAATACTAAGTCTTCGTATAAGCTCATCAGACCTTCCGTTTGGGCGCACTGCCAAAAAAAACGAAAAATCCTTAAAAATCAAGGGTTTTTCGCTTGTTATTACGCTTGCCAGTACTTATTTTACACCGCTCTATTTCACTGTAAGACGCTGTAAGCACACATATGCGCTTATAGCCAACAAACTTAGCTACTTTCTTCGCTGTAAGAGCACGTGCGTGCTTACAGCCCACGCCACCGGTCCGCACACTCCGAATGGACGCTGTAAGCACACATACGCGCTTACAGCCAACAAACTTGGCTGCTTTCTTCGCTTTAAGAGCACATACGTGCTTACAGCCCCACGCCACCCGTCCGCACACTCCGAATGGACGCTGTAAGCACACATACGCGCTTACAGCCAACAAACTTAGCTACTTTCTTCGCTGTAAAAGCACATACGTGCTTACAGCCCCACGCCACCCGTCCGCACACTCCGAATGGACGCTGTAAGCACACATATGCGCTTACAGCTAACAAACTTAGCTACTTTCTTCGCTGTAAGAGCACATACGTGCTTACAGCCCCACGCCACCCGTCCGCACACTCCGAATGGACGCTGTAAGCACACATACGCGCTTACAGCCAACAAACTTAGCTACTTTCTTCTCTGTAAGAGCACATACGTGCTTACAGCCCCACGCCACCGGTCCGCACACTCCGAATGGACGCCGTAAGCACACATATGCGCTTATAGCCAACAAACTTAGCTACTTTCTTCGCTGTAAGAGCACATACGTGCTTACAGCTCCACGCCACCCGCCCGCACACTCCGAATGGACGCTGTAAGCACACATACGCGCTTACAGCCAACAAACTTAGCTGCTTTCTTCGATGTAAGAGCACATACGTGCTTACAGCCCCACGCCACCCGTCCGCACACTCCGAATGGACGCTGTAAGCACACATACGCGCTTATAGCCAACAAACTTAGCTGCTTTCTTCGATGTAAGAGCACATTCGTGCTTACAGCCCCACGCCACCCGTCCGCACACTCCGAATGGACGCCTTAAGCACACATTTGTGCTTATAGCCAACAAACTTAGCTACTTTCTTCGCTGTAAGCACACCTATGCGCTTACAGCTAACAAACTTAGCTACTTTTCTTCGCTGTAAGAGCACATACGTGCTTACAGCCCCACGCCACCCGTCCGCACACTCCGAATGGACGCTGTAAGCACACATACGCGCTTACAGCCAACAAAAGCTACTTTCTTCTCTGTAAGAGCACATACGTGCTTACAGCCCCACGCCACCCGTCCGCACACTCCGAATGGACGCCTTAAGCACACATATGCGCTTATAGCCAACAAACTTAGCTACTTTCTTCGCTGTAAGAGCACGTGCGTGCTTACAGCCCACGCCACCCGTCCGCACACTCCGAATGGACGCTGTAAGCACACCTATGCGCTTACAGCCAACAAACTTAGCTTCTTTCTTCTCTGTAAGAGCACATACGTGCTTACAGCCCCACACCACCCGCCCGCACACTCCGAATGGACGCTGTAAGCACACATACGCGCTTATAGCCAACAAACTTAGCTACTTTCTTCTTTGTAAGAGCACATACGTGCTTACAACCACACGCCACCCGTCCGCACACATGCTACCCGCATAAGAAAAGGTTGTCTCTTAAGGCTGATAACCTTTTGAGACAACCTCATTTGCTTATATATCTTCACTCATCTCACTTGCTTGCCTTGAGCATTTCACCTATCGCTCCAATGCTGCCAAGTGTGTCGATTGCTCTGGTGGGAATGAACACTTTATTCGCAGCTCCCTGAGCAATTTCAGAGAGCGCTTCGAGCGAGCGGTACGTCAGCACATTCTCGTCGAGGCCAGCGGAGCGAATGAGCTCGATCCGGTTTTTCTCCGCTTCCGCAATGGTGTGGATGGCCTTCGCTTCCCCCATCGCCTCCAGCTCCTGTGCATGACGCTGTCCCTCTGCTTGACGAATTCGGGCTTCCTTATCGCCTTCAGCCTTCAATATTTTACTTTGCTTGTCACCCTCAGCGCGTAATATCATGTCCTGCTTCGCTGCTTCTGCATCAAGGACCATCGCTCGTTTGCTTCGTTCCGCCTTCATTTGTTTATCCATCGCATCTTGGATGTCCACAGGCGGCTGGATATCAATGACCTCTACTCGCTCAATCCGAACGCCCCACTTCTCAGTCGCTTCATCTAGCGCAATCCGTATGTCGGACGATATTTTCTCCCGTCCTGATAACGTCTCGTCGAGTTCCATCTTACCAATTATTTGCCTCATCGTAGCCGTACTAATATTTCGCACCCCGTATACATAATCGGATATGCCATATGTAGCCTGCTCAGGGCCCGTCACCTGATAAAAGATAATCGTATCGATCTTCACCTGAACATTATCTTTTGTAATTACCGTTTGTGGCGGTACATTCGCTTGCTGAATACGCAAATCATGATAGGTACGTACATGATCAATAATTGGGATAAGAATGTTAACACCAGGCGTCAGCAGTCGATTAAACTTTCCGAGACGCTCCACAACTCCTATCCTTTGCTGCGGTACAATTTTGATGGATAACGCCGCAAATACGATGACGATAGCTAATAATATAAACGCTACGATCAAACCCATATCCAATTAGCCTCACCCTTTCTCAACTTGTAGCACTGCACTTCCACGACTGACGACAACAATGCTCTCACCTTTCATCAATGGTTCATTTGATACTGCACTCCACGTTTCATTTCCTACTTTGACAATACCAGGAGCTTCCGCTGAAATTTCCTCCAGCACGATCCCTTGCTTGCCGACGAGTTCGTCCACCGCATCCTTGAAGCCCCGAGAGGAATGGAAGCGACGGGTTATCGGACCAGTAAATATAGTCAATACTAGTACCACGATGCAACCAACGACTAGTTCAAGAACAAAGGAGCCCGGCCAGAACCAATCAATGATAGCCGCAACAACAGCACCAATTCCTAACCAAAGCAAATAAAAAGTAAGCGTTAGCATCTCAATGACTAACAATATGCCAGCGAGAATGAGCCAAATCACCCACAATTCCATCCTTTCACCTCCTCTTACTCATTAATGTATTCGTTTATGACCATCCTATGATAAGAAAACACTTGCCAACCCATACTGAACTAAGTAAAATCGATTAGTGCAAAAAATATACGACCTATCGAATCGAAGGAGTTCATTCTCATGAAAAACGCTATTGGCGTTCACGAAAGACCGCCCACCCTGCAGAGCTTATTGCTTAGCTTGCAGCATCTATTTGCAATGTTTGGCTCTACCGTGCTCGTACCGAATATACTCGGTGTTGATCCGGCAATCTGTTTACTCATGAACGGGATCGGAACGCTGCTTTACCTCTGGATATGCAACAATAAGATTCCGGCATATTTAGGCTCAAGCTTTGCCTTTCTTGCTCCGGCTGGCGCTGTTATTGCCAATCATGCGGCTGGCGGCAGCTATGCAGCTGCATTAGGCGGATTTATTATATCAGGCGTCATCTTCACCATCGTCGCGCTTATTATTCAAGCAGCAGGCACCGGCTGGATTAACGTCGTATTTCCACCAGCGGCCATGGGCGCTATCGTTGCGATTATTGGTTTAGAGCTTATTCCAGTCGCAGCTCGGATGGCAGGCTGGATAATCCCTACTGATGCGGACGCAGCAATATGGACCCCTGATCCAAAAATCGTTGCCCTCTCCACCATCACGCTCGCCGTAACGGTATTTGGCTCCGTGCTATTCCGCGGATTCATGCGTATCATACCGATTCTGTTCGGTATTATTACAGGATATGTATTAGCCTACTTCATGGGCTTCACAGATTTCAGCAAGTTTGCTGAGAATAGCTTTGTGCAATTACCGCATTTCACCTTCCCTGAATTCCAGTGGACGGCTATTATAGCGATCGCGCCTGCGGCACTAGTCGTTATCGCCGAGCATATCGGTCATCTTGTCGTTACTGGAAATATTGTTAACAAAGACCTGTCAAAAGACCCTGGTCTTCATCGCTCAATGCTGGGTAACGGTATTTCTACCATCCTATCGGGCTTCGTAGGCTCTACGCCTAACACGACCTATGGAGAAAATATTGGCGTACTTGCAATAACGAAGGTATACTCGACCTTTGTTATTGGGGGAGCTGCTGTTATAGCGATCATATTGTCGTTCTCCGGTAAGTTCTCTGCACTGATCTCAGGCATTCCAACACCGGTTATGGGCGGCGTGTCTCTGCTGCTTTTCGGCGTTATCGCTGCTTCCGGCTTTCGGATGCTTGTTGAATCCAAAGTGGATTACAGCAAGCCAACTAACCTATTCTTAACTACAGTCGTTCTCGTTACTGGTCTTAGCGGCGTAAAGCTTACGATCGGAGACTTCTCGCTTTCGGGGATGGCTCTCGCAACTGTCGTAGCTATTGTACTTAGCTTACTATTCAAACTGTTTGACGTACTTAAGCTGTCTAACGACCACGAATCATCAGGTCATTAAATAGTAAAAGGGCTCTCCTCGGAGAGCCCTTTTACTATTTGCAGCATGCGCTATATTTCATCAAGTAATTGATGAAGCTTATCCTCGGAACATTCAAAGCAGATTAACGTTTTATCCTCCAGTACGATGCCGTTAATAAATCCATCATTGCAATATACATGCTTTTTACATGCCTCACAGTGTCCAACAAGCTCCTGCAAAATGATAACCTCCCCAAAGCACACGATGCAGCGATCAAGGCAGAAAAACAATGAAGCAAACCTACGCTGCTCCACATACCATAGCAGAAAAGGAGTGAATTTAATATGCCTGACTACCGTATTATCGTCGATCTTTCCGATCGACAGCTATATTTGCTGGACGGCGACATCGTCACGCGAGCCTTTCCCGTAGGCATCGGTAAAATGCTCACCCAAACACCTACCGGCGAATTTACGATTATAAACAAGCAGCCCAATCCCGGCGGACCGTTCGGAGCATTCTGGATGGGACTCTCCAAGCCTCATTATGGCATCCACGGTACTAACGATCCATCCTCTATTGGTCATGTCGTTTCACATGGCTGCATTCGAATGTATAACGACGACGTGCTGGCATTGTCCAAACTAGTGCCCATCAATACGCGCGTTACCATACGTCCTTAGCTCAGCTTTGCAGGCAAAATAGTTCGTTCTATTATGGTAAACTAGTAGATGCCAACTATTTTTTAAGCGAGGATGTGCTTGATTTGTCTTACATCCATAACATCGATCTTCGAGAGGTGCCGCTTTACTTTGCATACAATCGTGCTAGCGATAATCCCGAGCAATATCAAGGTACCTTTCACGCTCATCAAGGCATCGAAATTTTAATTGTTAACGAAGGCACGACAATGACCTCTAGTGTCTGACAGCCGCTTAAACCGTCTATAAGCAGCGGTGCGTCTGTCTCTATTGCGGTGAGTACATTGTCTACTTGCCCTACATGCCCCTCGTAGGCCACCTCTGGCAAAGCCTCATAGTAGTTGTGCAGTTCTGCCTCAAGCTGCAGATTCGGTTCTGGGAAGCCGTTTGAAGAGGCAGTTGATGCCTTTACCTTCCACGGAGCAGAAATACGCGCCTTCGTCCCTTGGAAAATAAGCTGCTGCTCTTCCCCATGATGTACGACGGAGCTCGTAACCTGTGCAAGCGCACCGCCATCATATTGTAGAATACCAATTGATAAATCCTCAACCTCTGCATTATCATGCGACACATTCGTCATGAGCGCTTGTACGCCGACAGGACGCCCCATCATCCATAGCAAAGCATCGATATGATGAACAGCATGATTTAAAGTGCAGCCCCCGCCTTCCTTCTCCCAAGTACCGCACCACCAGAGATCATAATAACAATGGCCTCGCCACCAGTGAGAATCAATCTGCGCATGAACTTTTTTCCCGGCTAAACCGCTATCCATCACCGATTTCAGCTTCATCATCGGTGACTTGAAACGGTTCTGAGCAACGACTGACAATAAGTTTCCACTCCGAGCTGCCGCTTCATTCATCAAATCGCATTCCTCCAAGGAAGATGCCATCGGCTTCTCCACAAGGACATGTACACCAGCTTCAAGAAATGCGATGGCAATTTCCGCATGCGTATAGGGAGGTGTACAAATGGATACGATATCAATCTTGTGCTGCGAAAGCTCCAAATAATCAGATATAACCATCGCATTCAGTTTATGCTGCTTCTTACGCGCTGCTGCTTTCTCGACAAAAATATCACTGATCACCACGATTTGGCACCGCTCTGGAAACTTTAAATAAGCATCTATATGAGCGTTAGAAATAGCCCCGGCACCAATAATTGCTACGTTAAGCATCGTTTCATTCTCCTACGTTATGATGAAACCAGCTTACCAAGAATACGGTCGCAAATGTGTTCATGGATTGTGAGAAAATAACGTTACTTTGTTGTTTTCATGAGTAGCAATAAAAAAAGAGGACACCTCCGCGGGCATCCTCTTGTTCTAGCTTATACATTATCTATTTACTATTTTGTTAGAATATACAAAAAAAACGACCCTATTATTAGAGGCGTACGATTTATTACTATTGGTGCGGTAGACAGGATTTGAACCTGCACGTCCATTGGACACTACCCCCTCAAGATAGCGTGTCTGCCGTTCCACCACTACCGCACATTATAAGTTGAAAGCTTCTGCAATTAATTTCGCATTAGCTTACTTAGCTAATGGCTTATGCAATGATTGCAACGAACTCCATAAAGCTTGTACACTTTGAGGATTAATGGTGACCCGTAGGGGACTCGAACCCCTGTTACCTCCGTGAAAGGGAGGTGTCTTAACCACTTGACCAACGGGCCGTCTGGAACCTTTGAGAAGATTCATGCTTGGACAACATAAATGATTATATCACCATATCATCAGAAGTACAAGCATTTTTTTCTCTTTTTTTAAAAGTGCTAAATTGACTCTACGCTTCAATCGTTTCGGCTTTAAAAACGTTGTCTAACTTGTCCTCAGGCGTAAGTCTTTTCTTCAATGGAACCTTAACATCTCTTCCCAATTCTTTGAAGAAGGTTTCAACGTCACATTCGATTTTGTCTACAAATACGGATAGTGTACCCTTTTCGATAATCGCTTCATTACCTTCAGCCGGTACAGTGACTTCGATTGAGTATTTTTTCATTAAGGTATTGCTGTAGCGTCCGAAAATCTCAAGCAATTCCTCGTTGTTAAATTTGCTAATCGCGGCTTGTCCCTTGTTCGTAAAGTTTAAGTTTATTTTCATGTTTACAGCTCCTCATCTCTAATGATGCATCTGTTTTCACGGCTCGAGCAACTTATAACGAAAAAACCACCCTCTAGTCAGATTTATGATCTGAATATAAAGTGGCATCATCTATCAGAAAAGTGTATTAAAATGACACCTTCTAAGTTCACCTATATACATCGGCAAAGATTAAGTTATGGTGCGGTAGACAGGATTTGAACCTGCACGTCCATGGGACACTACCCCCTCAAGATAGCGTGTCTGCCGTTCCACCACTACCGCACATTTATAAGTCGAATATCCTCCACTCCCATTTCCATAAAGAAAATGGTGAGCCATGAAGGACTCGAACCTTCGACACCCTGATTAAAAGTCAGGTGCTCTACCAACTGAGCTAATGGCTCTCGCTGTATTGCAACCAAGCTCCGTAAAGCTAGCACACTTTGAGAATAGTGGTGACCCGTAGGGGACTCGAACCCCTGTTACCTCCGTGAAAGGGAGGTGTCTTAACCACTTGACCAACGGGCCATGTAAAACATTTCAAACAAGGTATTTCACTAAGATGCAACCTCAGTGGCAAATAAAAAAGACCGGATGAACGGTCTTCCCGTTGCAGCACTTGTAAAAAAATGTGGCGGAGAGAGAGGGATTCGAACCCTCGCACCACTTACGCAGTCTAACCCCTTAGCAGAGGGTCCCCTTGAGCCACTTGGGTATCTCTCCAAAACTGGCTCCCCGAACAGGACTCGAACCTGTGACAACTCGATTAACAGTCGAGTGCTCTACCAACTGAGCTATCAGGGAAAAGTAAAAGTGACAAGAAATAATATATCACGTACTACTTTGATTGTCAACCAATTTCAACAATAATTTTCCGCGGCATTTTCCGCAAGCATATTTGGCCGGGTCAATCTTTCGCTTGCGTAAGTATTCCATCCCGCATTTCGTGCATATTAGCTTGTACCGAAATGGCTGAGGCTTACGCTGCGCGCGTTCGGGAAGCGACTGACAATAGCGAGAGCCGCCTACATGCGCAAGCAAGTGTTTGAATTCAACGTCGCGATGCTGGTACCCCCGCTTCAATATATGCAAATGATAATGGCAAAGCTCATGCTTTATAATTTTCTCAGTTTCTTCAGGTCCAAAAGCCGAAAGCTGATGAGGACTGATCTCAATGTTGTGCGAACGCGTAAAGTAACGTCCTCCAGTTGCTTTCAGACGACTATTGAATGTCGCTCGATGCAAAAAAGGACGCCCAAAAAAGGTTGTAGAAATTTGCTCAACCCAAAGCTGCAATGCCTCATTATCCATACATTATTCTCCCCCAACTACTTGAATTTTAAAGCCGCGATAGGCTACACTGTCAAGTAGGAATTATTAAACATGCAGAAAATTTTACAGATGAAGTACGGTAACGTACCGAGGGGAGATCAATAATTAATATGGCAATTATGCGCTATGTCCTATTGAAACAGAATAACAGCATCTTTTTCGTCGAAATGCCAGAGACGCATGCTTATCAGCTAAGCGCACTTAATCTGCGACTTCATAAAGAAATCGATAAACTAACGGCTGAGCATGTTCCAAGCTTGCCTTATGCAGTAGCTGAGTGCAACGATGTTGAGCTTCATGATCCATCGATTTCCATCATATCAGGGCTTGATTACATCAACAGCCTTGAGAAGGATTTTGCCGGCGTACAAGAAAAATCCTACCCGCTTATTTCACTTTTGACGGAAATCCGCGCTCTGCAAGCACAGCTCGAACAGTGGTATGAAGAGTACGAAGAAGAACATAGTATATAGTTAGGACCTGCACGGACACACGCCCTTCCCCATATTGTAGTATTACAACAAGTTAGGCCTGGGGAGGAGGACGATAGGTATGCCACAGTGGCTCTGCAATCAAATGATGCGTGCCTTTCAGAAAAAAGATCGCAGACAAATAAAACTGCTTAATGACTGCTGGTATTTCTACCGAAACAAGCAAAGTCCGAAGGATCAAGAAAACAGCACTGAATTTCAGTTATGAATCACTGCTGCTTAACCACATAGCAAGACGGCTGCAATCCCTGTTAGGGTTAAAGCTCGTTTAAGCGGTGAAATGAAAGCAGAATATCATTGAGCACTCCTAACTACTTATAATTGAAATAACAAAAGCGACCCCATCATTTGAGGGTCGCTTTTATTATTTTGCTGCTATTACTGATGCTTAAATCTTATATTTTGTTGAAAAAAGTAACATCATCCACGGATAGACGAGTCGTTTCGCGTCCTTCAGCAGATGCTTTGCCGATTGGAAGCACCAAGGTCGGCAAGTAACGATCCGAAATATTAAATTGCTCCATCAATTGATCGCGGTTATAGCCGCCCATCGGAACTGTATCATAGCCTTTAGCACGTGCCGTAAGCATAATTTGCATCGCTACAAGACCCGTATCAAATACAACGACTTCTTTCAAGCGCTCTGCCGGCAACGACGAGTACATCTTCGTTGAGTTCGCAATAAAGTTATTGCCCACTTCCTCCGTCATAAAGCCCGCTTCGATAGCTGAGCCATAAATCTTCTCAGACAAAGTATACATTTCGAGGTCCGCTAGGACGATAATAATCGCCGATGCAGTTGAAATTTGTTTTTGATTAAATGCAATTGGAAGCAGCTTCTGCTTCAGTTCCGGATCTGTTACAACAAGAAAACGCCAAGGCTGCATATTAGAGGATGAAGGAGCTTTTGTCGCGATTTCTAATATTTCTTTAATTTCTTCTTCAGAAATTACTGCATTGCTATCATATTCACGTACAGAACGACGATCATTAAGAACGTTGAAGAAAGCAGCATTCGATTGCTCATTCGTTTGGATCTTTTCTTGCGTAGCCGTTTGATTTGTGGTCATTAGATTTCCCTCCAAGGATAATTTTTATCTGTGCTGTTTTTCACTCAGTTAAAAACATAACTATACTGTGCATTGTTTAGCACAGTAAAAACATGAACTGTACAATTTATATACACAGTATATGGCGTGTCGTTACTTTTGTCAATTAACTATCTTTGTTAAAAATAAGCTATGAGTAATTCGGCAATGTTTTCTCTGCGAGCTGCGCGATTGTAAACTGCTGAAGTGTTTCGATCGTCTTCTGTTCAACCTCATTCGCAATATCCATAAATGCCGCTTTCATACTCATCCCAGAATCATGTAAGCTTATTGTGTCCAGCATCCCATTACAAAGAGGTTCTCCTACTTTGAGGGCAATGTATACCTCAGCTAATGTTATCGTCTCAGGCGGACGCTTCAGCTTATAGCCTCCGTCACGGCCTTCTCTCGTTTCAATCAACTGCCCTGCAGCTAGCTTTGCCAGCACTCTGCGTAATTGTGACGCTTCTGACTTCAAGCAATCGGCAATAGCGGCACTTGGGTATGACTCTGACTTACGCGACAAAATAACGAGTGCCTGCAGTGCAAGTCCAAACCATTTTGAATGAGCCGATCCGTTTGTTTTTTCTGCTTTCATAGTCAGCTCACTCCTTTTGTAGGGTAGTGGGCGACGCCCATGAACTTAATAAATTATAAAGGGCCTGCCTCATGACAGGCAAGCCCTTTATAATGGAAAGCGTTAGTTAGGCTTGCGCATAGTCAAGCTAACACGGCCTTTTTTCGAATCGACACTGAGTACCCACACGGTTACCGTATCACCAACAGACACGACATCCATCGGACGCTTAACGAATTTATCGCTTAGTTGGGAAATATGAACGAGTCCGTCGTTCTTGATCCCAATATCGACAAATGCCCCAAAATCGATAACGTTACGGACAGTTCCGTGAAGCTCCATTCCTGGAGCCAAATCCTCAATGTTCAGCACATCCGTATGAAAAATCGGAGGAGGCAGCTCTTCGCGCGGATCACGCCCCGGTCGAAGCAAGCTATCCATAATGTCCCGTAAGGTTGGAACGCCCACGCCAAGCGTAGGAGCAACTGCATCGACGTCAAGCTCTGCCAGCTTCGTTCTCAGCTCCTCTGATCCTAACTGCTTAAGACTAAGACCAAGCTCCTTAAACAGCTTGTCTACCACCTCATAGGACTCTGGATGAATCGGAGTGCTATCCAGCGGGTTGACAGGTTCAGCAATTCTTAAAAAGCCGATACACTGCTCATAGGATTTGGCACCGAGACGCGGCACCTTCTGCAATTGGTTCCTTTTCACAAATCGTCCGTTCTCATCACGGTATTTCACGATATTTTTCGCTATCGTACCGTTTATGCCAGCTACATAGGATAACAGTGATGCTGAAGCGGTGTTCACATCGACACCAACATGGTTAACCGCTGATTCAACTACGCCGCCCAGCGTTTCATCGAGCCGCTTCTGACTGACGTCATGCTGATATTGACCAACTCCAATTGCCTTTGGCTCGATCTTCACAAGCTCAGCAAGCGGATCCTGCAATCTGCGGGCAATCGATACTGCACTGCGTTCTGCCACATCAAGCGTTGGAAACTCCTCCTGAGCGAGCTTGGAGGCCGAATACACGCTTGCGCCAGCTTCATTGACGATTATGTACTTCAGCTCCGGGCCGCCCGCTCCAGCCGCTTTACGCTTGCCTATCAGGCCAGCAATAAATTGCTCCGTTTCACGCGAGGCCGTACCGTTTCCAATGACAATCAATTCCACTTTGTACTTATCAATTAATCCATTAATAAGTTTCTCTGCTTCAACAACCTTGTTATTTGGAGGTGTAGGATAGGATACCGCAACCTCAAGCAATTTGCCTATGTCGTCAATGACTGCAAGTTTGCAGCCTGTACGAAATGCAGGGTCAACTCCTAGTACGATATTGCCCCGAACAGGAGGCTGCAGCAGCAAATTACGTAAGTTTTCAGAGAAAATCGAGATCGCATGCTCCTCAGCCTTTTCAGTTAGTTCACCGCGCACCTCGCGTTCAATAGACGGTGAAATAAGACGCTTGTACGAGTCTTCAATGACAGCAACAAGGACATCTCGTACAGATTGTACCGTACCGTTTCTAAGCAGCTTCCGCTGAATATGGTCATGGATACGATCTGCAGGAACATCGAATGTAACGCGCAGCACATCTTCACGCTCAGCCCGATTAATCGCAAGTACACGATGCGGAGGCAGCTTCTTAACGGGCTCTTGGTAGCTGTAATACATTTCATAAACCGTTTCCTCAGCGGCGTTTTTAGCTTCTGTCTTAAGAAGCGCTTGATCAAACGTATATTTGCGTACCCAAGCACGAATGGACGCGTCATCGGCAATATTTTCGGCGATAATGTCCGATGCTCCGTTTAAAGCATCCTGAGCTGTCGGTACACCTTTCTCCACATTCACATAACGAGCGGCTTCATCAAGCGGATCACCGCTGCGCGGCTGCGACCATAACCATTCCGAGAGAGGCTCGAGCCCTCTTTCCTTCGCGACGCTGGCACGTGTTTTACGCTTTTGCCGATAAGGCCGATACAAATCCTCGATCTCTTGCAGCTTGGCCGATTGCGTAATCGCTGAGCGCAGCTCGTCAGTTAGCTTGCCTTGCTCGTCTATAAGACGAATTACCTCGCGCTTGCGTTCTTCCAGGTTTCGCATATATTGCAGCTTCTCTTCAATAGCCCTCAAATCATTCTCATCAAGCTCACCGGTCATTTCCTTACGGTAACGAGCGATAAATGGAATGGTGTTCCCTTCATCAAGCAAACCTACTGCCGATTTAACCTTAGTTACCGGAATCGTAAGCTGCGCGGCAATGCCGGTAATGATTCGTTGACTCTCAGCTGCTTTCTGCTCTGCAGTCAGCTTCGATTTCCCTGAGTTCTCTTCTGAATCCTCTACAACATGCTGTACCTTTGTATCTGCCAAACGTCATGCCCCTTCCTCATGCTTCATGCTCCCGTATACGGGTTGTTCGCCATTTCATAACCTATCGTCGTACGTCCGCCATGCCCCGGATATACAATGACATCTGGGCTTAGCTTATACAGTTTCAAGCGAATGGAATCATACAAATCCCGTTCACGTCCACCTGGCAGATCTGTTCGGCCAACGGACATTTTAAACAGCACATCGCCTGAGAACAAATGGTTGCCATGCAGGAAGCTCACGCTGCCAGGAGAATGTCCTGGTGTATGCATGACTTTGAAAGACAAACCAAGCAGCGATAAGGTTTGTCCCTCCGCTAATGCAAATTCGGCTTCATCCGTTGAGAGTGGAGGCGTTACATCCTGCCATCTCATTGAACCATTCTTACGCGGATCGGTTAACCAATCCGCCTCCAAATCATGTATGTAGACAGGACAACCAGCAGACTTGCGTAATTCATCTACTCCGCCCATATGGTCGAAATGGGCATGAGTCAGCAGAATAGCTTCCACCTTGACTCCTTTTAGGCGCTCAAGCAGCTTGCGCGGGTTCATGCCAGGGTCAATGACGATGGCACGTTCCTTAGGTTCTTCACCTTCGCTTGCAGCAGGCTCCATTACCGTGATGAGATAAGCATTTGTTTGCAAGGGGCCAAGTGTAAACGTCTCAATTCGCATATTTTCACTCATAACTCTTATAACGACTCCAGTAAAGTACGGAGCTCTTTCACAATTACGGACTGGTAAGCTGTTCCTTCACCATAACGACGATCAATTTCTTGCCTAGTAACCGCAAGATTCTCTTGATAGTTCGCTGCTTCGCGATCTGGATTTTCTTTCTTAAATGCAATCATTGCTTCCTGCACATGGCTTGGACGAGGTCCCCATTGTCCCAGTACAGCTCCGCCAGTATCCGCGATAATAACAACCGGTACGGAACGGCCGCCCATTGTCAAAAATTGATCCATCGTATCGAGATGATCTTCCATAATAAGTACTTCGGTTGGTACTCCGCTATTCTCAAGCGCTTTGAAAACGACTGGAATATTACGTACTACATCGCCGCACCAATCCGCCATCAAGATCGAAACACGAAGATCGTCACGATTGTTCAACGATTCGAAGTATTCCTTATCACTCTCATCGGTCCAAGCGAATTTTTCCGACCAGTCTAAAAATTGCTCTTTATTTTTGGTCATGCCGTCAATAAATTGTTGCGGGCTTATACCTTTGCCCAGTTTATCTGCGATACTTTTGCTCATATTGATCCCTCTTTCGTCTATTTAATGGTTGCTAATCACAAAAAAATGCAAGGTTGACTGTTCCATTATACCGATTTGCCGCGTGAGCGTACAAATTTGAATAGTACATATACGATAAGCAGCGCAATTGCAATCAAGATGGCTGGCTGTACATAAGGCGCAGCCTTCTCATCGATTTTATCCCAATTCTCGCCCAAAGATTTGCCCAAATATACAAATAAAATAGACCATGGCAGTGAAGCAAGTGCAGTTAGAAGTGTAAATAGACCAAAATTCATTCTTGCCATACCCGCTGGGATTGAAATAACTTGTCTCATAACTGGAACAAAGCGAGCGGTGAACACGATACCTACTCCATACTTATTAAACCACTTTTCTGAAATATCAACGTGCTTTTGCTTGATTTTAATATATTTCCCGTACTTCTCGACGATTGGACGTCCGCCATATCTTCCAATCCAATATAAAATCCAGTTTTGTCCGATCGCGCCAATTGTACCGAACGCTACAGCGCCCCAGAAGGAAATATCCCCCTTAAATACGAGATAACCCCCAAAGCCTAATACAATTTCACTTGGAATAACTTCAATTAATAATCCGATCAAAATACCAAAATACCCCAAGCTTTCAACCCATTGCAATACATTGTCCAAAATTTCATGAATAAAATCCATTGCTGTTCTCAATCCGCCTTCCTGCATAAAATATAGCTTTCACTAATCTGTTGCGCTGAAGCTATTCTAACATACGATACAGACAACCTTCCACTTTTGTCATGTGCTGACAAGCCCCTGCATAGACTAGCCTTAAATGATACGAAAAGATGAGGTGAGCGTTTCATGTCAAAGGTATTAATCGTAAGTAAGCGACAGATTCAAATGTTTATTTTAGTAGCTGTGCTAATCGTTATAACTGGCGTTTACTTAAGCTGGGACAGATCAAGAGAGGTTAGCGCACCTCCTTCGGAGCCGCAAATCTTCCAGATTGTAACTGTCGAATACAAATCAAAGACCGCTGACGGCAAGGAGCATGAAATGTACCGCTGGGATCCAGGCCAAATTGTTGTCCAAAAAGACGAGCCTACCGAGCTGCATATTAGCGGCGTGAGCGGAAACAGCCATCCCTTTGTTGTGGAAGGTCTTGGCATTAGCGGGGAAGTCGTAAAAGGCAAAACCACGATTGTACGATTCACAGCCAAAGAGGAAGGTACTTATCCTATTTTATGCTTGACCCATACCGATATGCGCCACGGCGGCCCCATGGTTGGCTATATCACTGTTGATTAATTTCGACAAGCAGTTAAAGTGTCAAACGAGTGACCTCCTCCTTCCCTGACGCATACATATGGGTTAGAGAGGAGTCGGTCTACAATGAAAACTAACGCGCCAAAACATACAGCCGGCTATCCGACTGCGCGTAAAATTCGCAGAGCCTGCAGCAACGAGCTGTACCGCACCGTGAAGCGGATGAAGCTTTGGGTATCGAAGGAGAAGATGGAGCAGGCTGAAGCTCTTTATTTTAAAAAAGTGATTGTCAACCTGATTTGGGTCCATGAAAATAAAAACAACCGGAAGATCCAATGCGATTGGTGGGAAGAGAACGTAAGTGCTGAAATTGCGGAGCTGTGGGAAACGGATCGTACACAGCTCTGTATTGCTTTCAGAGAAGCGTACGGCGGCTAAAGCTATATATGTTCGAATAAGCCAATAGTCAGCAAAAAGAGGCTACTCCGTCATTTCTCGGGGTGCCTCTCTTTGTTGTTGCTGAATGAGTGTGCGTCTGCTAGCTCTCTTCCTTCAAACGATCACAGGATACGGTTTTTGCATTCACGGGATTGTTGCCCACCATAACGGTCGCCATCCCATTCGCCTCATCCACATTTTCAATCCAGACCGAGTCCTCATCGAGATACACTTTAAACGTCTGGTCGGATTCATAAATTTGCTTCGCGCGAGTTGTGTCCATTTCGTCTATCCCTCCTGCATTTTTTCAAATTAACAGCAACTTCATAAATAAAATTATCTCGCTTCCGGCTCCATCGTATCCGTCGTTGATTCGTCAATAAGACCATTTTGGAGCGTTACATTACCTCCGCCCAATCCTTCATTAACCATCCTGTCGATATCCATAAAATAGTCATCTCGTCCCTCATGCTTCGGTTCTACGGCCTCTTGTTTTTGCTCGTTGTTCGCATCGCTCACAGTAATACCCTCCCCATTGTTTTTGCGAATACATACAGCTCATAAAGCTGTGCTGGCATTCGCGGTGATGACTACATGTTTTGGCCACCTTCGAAAAATATGCCCGAAAATACAGCTCCGCATGCATCGTTCAAAGAAGCGGCGATAACATGTGAACTAAAGCTTCTGCCGCTTTTTGGCGAGTGGGCCGTTTCATGAATGACTTTATCTCTAGTGCACGGCTATCCTTCAAGTCCTCCATGAAGTCAGATTCCAGCCGTTTAATGGTCCTCTCATCAAATAAAACTGCATTCAGTTCAAAATTGCTGTGCAAGCTTCGCATATCCACATTCGCTGTGCCGACGGTTGCCAACATTTGATCAACAATCATCACCTTCGCGTGAATAAAACCCTTCTCATAACGGTAAACCTTTACTCCCGCTTCAAGCATCTCCTGTATATAGGATAACGTAGCAAGCAGAACGAGCTTGGTATCCGCAATGCCAGGAATGATTAACCTTACATCAATTCCGCTGAGTGCAGCCGTTCTAAGTCCCATTAGCAAACTCGGATCGGGAATGAAATACGGAGTGCTTATATAAATTCTAGAGCATGCTGCAGTGATAGCTGCAAACATCGTCTCAACAATTTTGTGATCATGCTGTCCAGGCTTGCTCGATACCATGAGGACACGATCATTTCCTAGGCAATGATGCGGCGGCATATAAGCTTCGCCATCCAGTTCTTCTTTTGCCGCAAAAGCCCAATCGTTCATGAACAGCTCCTGCAAGTAATACACAGAGTCCCCTTTCAAACGCAAATGCGTATCCCGCCAAAAACCGAGCTTAGGGTCTTTGCCTAAATATTCATCACCAACGTTAATGCCGCCGACAAAACCAACCACCCCGTCTACAACAACGATTTTGCGATGATTCCTATAATTTAATTTTCTATCATAAAAGGCGATTTTTGGCGGTAAAAAACAGCTTGTTCGAACCCCTGCATTGTGAAGCTTATTCACATAATCCTTGCTCAAATGCAAGCTGCCGATTCCGTCATATACGATCCGAACCTCCACACCTTCCCTTGCTTTTCGCGTAAGCACCTGCAAAAAACGTCTGCCGATTTCATCATCTCGAATAGTGTAATAATCCATATGTATATGATGGGCTGCCAGCTCAAGCTGTTCTAATATGGCTTCATACGTGTCGTGGCCATTCGTCAGCACTAATGTTTCATTATTTCGAGTAATCGGAAACGGAACTAGACCTGTAAGCATGGCATACAGCTTCTCTTGCCGCTCAAACTGCTCATTCCCCATATCCGCAGCCCTTACGACCTTTGACGATATTTGATTCGCGTAACGCATGGTCTCCTGTTTAAATCGTTCCATACGCCTACGTCTTGTAAAATCTTTCCCTAGCATGATATAGGCAATAAAGCCTATAACCGGGAACAAAAAGGTGATCAGCAGCCATGCGGTCAACTGTGCTGGTCGACGATGCTCCATAACAAGAACGGCCGCTAATAGTAGAATATATACAATTAAAAATGCCGTCAGCCAAATGGATCCTATAGCCAAAAGAACACCTCTGTTTCTCCTTACCTTGTGGAATCTTACAAGTCCCTCTAGTTTGAGCGCAGGCATAGAAACGTATTCTTATGAAATGAAAAAAAAGCCCGCCGATTAAATCTAATCGGACAGGCTTCGGAGTAGTTATAGTCGTTATAAAACTGGATTATTGCTTCATGGTCACGCCGGTGCTGTTATTTTCAATATGAGTTAGGATCAGACGATGCATACTTAGTCTTCTAGTTATAAATGATGGCAAAAGGCGATATCGCATGCCTAACTTATATCCAATGAGCTTGGCAGCCGATTCAGCGACCAACTTAGGAACAAGATGCCATTGACGGGTACGATGAAGCTCGTGCAATTGCAGCTTAACGAGCTTTGAGCCTGCCTTGCCAACCGCACTGTAAGGCGTAATCCAGGTATTGCATCGCATTGAAATTCCGTTATCGAAATAACGTTTGAATTGCTGCTTAATCGTATACTCATGCGAATGATACACGACAGCATCTGCACAATAGGCAACCTTATAACCTGTCAAAATACATTTGGCAGCCATAAACAAATCCTCATTAAAAATGACTGGCTCCTGAAAGCGCCCCATCTTCTCAAACGTCTCACGCCATATCGCCGAGCAGACGTTAGAGCAAAAAAACGTCTTTATACCGAGCTGCTCAATATCCTCATATGCTTTCAATTGAGACTCAGCCGGATAGTTATGCTGCCTTGCTAGACGCTCCAGCGTGTTAGCACCGGGTCTTGGGAGCTGCCTTGCATAAGTATAAGCAACATTATTCGTGGACAGTAATGAGCGAGTCAGCTCCTCTATGAGCTTATCGTCATAAGGAAGAGCATCCTGTGTCATAAAGAGGAGAATATCTCCTCGAGCATGCGAGGCTGCGAGGTTGCGTGTCCCGCCGTGATCGAATTCACTTCGCTCCACATTTATGACAGTTGCACCTGCTTTCAGCGCCCTCTCCTGCGTTCCGTCAACCGAACAGGAATCCATTACGATAATTTCAAAGGGAGGGAGTGACTGCCGCTGCAATCTCTCTAATAGCTCTTCTAGCTCTGGCCCTGCATTTAATGTAGGAATAATAACCGATACTCGGTATGCTGAATCGCTGTTAGTAAGCATTTTTGTTAATCAAGCCCTTCAGTACCGTTTTGAAAATAATTTTGAGATCAAAGAAAAAAGTCCAGTTTTCAATATAAAAAATATCCAACATAATGCGGTCCTGTATCGAGGTATCTCCTCTTAAACCATTGGTTTGTGCCCAGCCTGTAATCCCAGGTCTGATCTGATGCTTAACCATATATTTCGGAATTTCCTCTTTAAACTGATTCACGAAATAAGGACGCTCCGGCCGTGGACCAACGACGCTCATCTGACCGAGCAGTACATTGAAGAACTGCGGCAGCTCATCTAAACTCGTTCGACGGAGGAAGCTGCCAAACTTGGTGCGGCGAGGATCATTTTCCACTGTCCACTGCGTGTCAGATACTTTATCCGATGAAACATGCATCGATCGGAATTTAAACATATGAAACGTTTTGCGATCGAGTCCCATTCGTTCCTGCTTGAACAAAATCGGACCAGGCGAGGTCAGCTTAAGTCCAATAATAGTGAACAGCATAATTGGAGAAGTTATGATAATGGCAACTATTGAAAAAGCGATATCAAACCACCGTTTTAATATACGATTGCTCAGCTCGTCCAGCGGAATATCTCTTACGTTAATAAGAGGGATTCCTGCAAAATTATCGAAAAACGGCCGAGCCGGCAGCAGATCAAAGAAATCAGGAATAATAAGCGTTTTTACACCCGTCCGCTCGCACTCCTCAATAATTTCCGCATACTTCGCATGCGCATCAAGAGGCAGCGCGATGATTACTTCATCGATAGGCATCTGTTCCAGCTTCAACCTAAGCGCATCGAGTCTGCCGATAATTGGCTTCATATGTCGATGCTCTGCTGCGTGCTCCTCGTGATAATCATCAAGAAAACCGACAACCTCATAACCAAGATCCGGATGCTGCTGCAGGTTCGCATAAAAACTGCGTCCCACTGAGCCCGCCCCTACGATGAGGACAAAACGTTTATTAAATCCTTTGCGACGGAATGAAGCGAGTATGTTTTTCACCAAATAACGGTAAGCTGCGATGGCAATAAAATTCATTAAAAAGAAAATCGCAAGAAATTCCCGGGAAATATGTACTTCGCGTGTAAAGAAGAACAAACTGAGTAAACCAAGAAAGCTAATGGTTTGAATCTGTAAAATTCGGAGCACTTCATAGGAATAGTTCTTACGTCGTTTGGGCGAGTAAAACTGAAAGTAAAAACCGATCAGTACTGCCGAAAATGAATAAATCGTTCCCCATAATACATAGGTTGAGAACGATACGGAATTAAAGCTTGGCAGCAGTCCACTGTAAAATTTAAGCCAATACGCGGCCATAAATACGACCAATGTACAGAATAGATCAGCCAACATATATAATTGTGTCAAAAACCGTTGGTTTTGCCTTAACATTCGCCGTGTTCACCCGCATTCTCTTAAATTTCGACTCTATCTGCATTGTACCAAAAATAGAATACGAGGAGAACCCTTTATTTTACAACTTATATATATGATCATAAAACAAACTATTGTTTTTGTTTAGCTTTATCTTGAATCCATTTGCGTTTCTTGAGCATGTTTGGCAGCAATCGAAATATTGTAGGCCAACAGCTTAACAATCCAGGCTCTCGCAAAATAATATAACCGAGCTTTGCAGCTTCAGTTGCCAGTATTACTGGCCCAATTAATAGGGAATGCCAACCAATAGGCTCGTTTTTTAAAAGGGTGAAGAACCGATTCTGATAGGAATGTTTACGTACGAACAACGGCACATTTCTTCTGTTGCCCTTCTTCCACCCTCTATGATGCACCGCATTCGCGGCGGGTACGTAATAAGAAGTCCAGCCAAGCTTATGCGCTCGCCATGCAACATCTACGTCTTCCTTATATGCAAAAAAATGCTCATCAAAAAATTCGCCTTCAAATTCGATATCACGAATCATAGCCGTTCGATAAACCGCCGCTGCACCTGACACGCCAAAAACAGGTTGTGTGTTCTTCCAGTCAGCTGCTGGCTCGCCAGTGGCAAGATCATATGCATTTCTATTCCGTTTCATTCCTAAACCGGCGCTATCCATTACTTCTATATTAGACGCAAAAACAAGCCGTCCGGTTGCACTTCCAACCGTCGGCTGCTGCTCCATATAGCTAATTATTTCTTGTATGTAATTCGGATCCAGCGTTACATCCGGATTTAATACAAGAACATAATCCGCGGAGGTTTCACGGATAGCCTGATTTTGACCGCCGGCAAACCCGTTATTTACTTTATTCGCAATAAAATGAACATGCTCCATGTAGGGCTTTACTTGTTCATCCGTTCCATCTGTTGAGGCATTATCGATCACGATAATGCGCTCAATCGGAATGGTTTGCTTCAGAACCGCATCCAAGCACGTTGCAATGTCTTTCGCACTATTATAGGTTACGATACAAACACTTACTGTAGGCATAACATTTATCACTCACTGTCTTTAAGATAGTGGTTCAAAGCTTCTCTCCACGGCCGCAGCACATTTAGTCCATTACTCCGAATGGCACAATGATCCATGACTGAATACGCAGGCCTCGGTGCAGGTCTCGGAAATTCTGCTGTTGTACAAGGTTCAACTAGGATTGCCGTGTTGCTGTCTTCAAAAATGGCATTAGCAAATTCAAACCATGAGCATATTCCGCTATTAGATGCATGGTAAATACCATAATAATCTGTTTGAACAAGCTCTAATAAGAAAGCAGCAAGATCATACGTATAAGTTGGCGATCCTACTTGATCCGCTACCACTTTGAGCTTATCCCGCTCTCCAGCCATTTTCAGCATCGTCTTTACAAAGTTATTGCCGTATTTCCCGTAAACCCAAGAAGTACGTACGATGTAGAAACGATCATGCAATGTCTGTACCGCCTGTTCACCTGCATACTTCGACTTTCCATAAACCGTTTGTGGATTTATCTGATCATATTCATTGTATGGAGTTGTACCTCTTCCATCGAAAACATAATCCGTGCTTATATAACATAGCTTAGCGCCAACTTCGCGAGCTGCAATTGCAACATTTCGTGTAGCTGCCGCATTCACACGAAAAGCCTCGTCCGGTTCGGACTCGGCTTTATCTACAGCTGTATAAGCAGCACAGTGAATCACAACATCAGGGCGATGAAGCGCAAATTGATTTCGACATGCTTGAAGATTTGTAATATCAAGCTCACTACGGCTTAATCCAATGATTTCAGCCGTTTCTGTTGACCACGCTGTCAATTCACGTCCAAGCTGTCCGTTTGCACCTGTTATGATGATTTTCGTTTTCGACATCTTATTCATTCGCCTCCAGGCGATCCTTATATTGCGTGTCGTAATACTGCTGATAAGAACCAGAAGCAACTTGCTCCATCCACTCCGTATTGCTTAGATACCACCGAATTGTCTCCTTGATCCCGTCCTCGTAATTAAATTTCGGCTGCCAGCCTAATTCATTACGAATCTTATCCGCATCGATCGCATAACGACGATCATGGCCTAAACGATCTTTTACGTAAGAGATAAGTGACTCCGGCTTGCCCAGCTCTTCAAGAATCGTACGAACAACCTGCAGGTTATTCCGCTCATTCCGTCCACCGACGTTATACACTTCACCATTGACGCCTTTATGAAGGACCAAATCAATAGCGCTGCAGTGATCCTCAACATACAACCAATCCCGTACATTCAATCCATCACCGTACACAGGAAGCGGCTTATCTTGAAGCGCGTTCTGAATCATGAGCGGAATTAACTTCTCAGGGAACTGATATGGCCCGTAGTTATTAGAGCATCGCGTAATGTTGACATTAAGACCAAACGTCTCATGATAAGCTCTAACGAGCAGATCTGCCCCAGCTTTACTAGCCGAATACGGACTATTAGGCGCAATTGGAGTATCTTCCGTGAAGAGACCTGTCTCGCCGAGTGTACCATACACTTCATCCGTAGATACTTGGACGAATTTATTTACATTATATTGCTTAGTAAGATCAAGCAGTGTTTGCGTACCAAGAATGTTCGTCTGCACGAAAATCTCCGGATGCAAAATGCTGCGATCCACATGCGATTCAGCTGCAAAGTTAATAACGGCGTCGATGCCTTGTTGGAATAATGGCTCTAATTCGCTTCGCTTCGCAATATCTGCTTTCACGAATGAGTAGCTAGAATGCTGCTCAATCGATCGCAGGTTTTCAAGGTTGCCCGCGTAGGTTAGCGCATCAACATTAATGATTTCGTAAGTTGGATAGTTCTTAATCATATATAGAACAAAGTTGCTGCCAATAAAGCCTGCTCCGCCGGTAACTAGTAATTTCACGAGTCTAACTCACCCTTCATATACAAAGTTGATTTCCGCATCTGCAAGCACTGGATGCTTGCCATCCTTATCCGATAGAATCGGACTCGATGTCGGCCAGTCGATAGCTAGTGCAGGATCATTCCATGCGATGCCTCGGTCGTGAGCGGGGGAGTAGAGGGCATCAACCTTATACTGAACTTCACAGTTTGGAACAAGAGTGCAGAAGCCGTGTGCAAAACCCTGTGGAACAAGCAATTGGCGTTTATTAGCTGCACTCAGAATAAAACCTTGCCATTGTCCAAATGTTGGTGAGCCTTTACGAATATCAACAACTACATCATATATCGCTCCATTAGTAACACGAACGAGCTTTGTTTGTGCTTTTGGAGATAATTGATAATGCATACCGCGAAGTACCCCAGCTTCTACTGATAAGGAATGGTTATCTTGAATAAAAGCGAACGGAATTCCATTCGCATGCGCAATTTCTTCATTGTAGCTTTCCATAAAAAAACCACGGTGATCACCGAATACGACAGGCTCTAGCAGCTTAACACCTGGAAGCTTTGATTCTAATATTTTCATAAGTCACCTTTTTGTTATAGTTTTAGTTTACCAAATTCCTCACCAAACGTAAGATCCTTTGCAAGCTCATTTGCTTTTGTCAATGAAGCATGAGTTCCTGCATCTGTCCACCAGCCTTCAAGAACATCATAGCTGAGCTCATTAGCCTCAATATATGCATTATTTACATCCGTAATTTCAAGCTCTCCGCGACCTGATGGTTTAAGCGTTTTAACGATTTCAAAAACATTACTATCATACATATATATTCCTGTAACTGCATAATTACTCTTTGGTTGTTTAGGTTTCTCTTCAATAGAAACGATCTTATCTCCATCCAACTCAGGTACACCGTAGCGTTGTGGATCATGAACTTCTTGAATAAGTATTTTTGCACCCTTATTTTGCTCTTTAAAGTTGCTGACGAACGGAGCAATACTATCATCAAACACATTATCGCCTAGAATAACGACCATTTGGTCACCATTCACAAAGTTTTCTGCCAATCCGAGTGCCTGTGCGATTCCACCTGCTTCGTCCTGAACTTTATATGTAAAAGATACGCCGAATTCATGGCCGCTTCCGAGCAAGTTTACTACGTCGCCCATGTGTTCTTTGCCAGTAACGATGAGGATATCGTGTATTGCACATTGTTTTAGCTTTGCAATTGAATGATAAATCATAGGATATTTACCTACTGGCAGTAAGTGTTTGTTAGTTACTTTTGTTAACGGATATAATCTTGAACCTGTACCACCAGCTAAAATGATACCTTTCATATTATCTATCACCATCGATTCTGTTAATTGATTCGACATAATTAATAAACCTTTCGACATTTAACTTCAATTTCATGAAAGAAATCGTATATAATAGTAAAGATATTCAAATTAAGCATATCAAATATAATTGAAGGTGTAACTACTAATGACAAAAGCTCTTCTGAAAAACAAACTATTTCTAGCTATTCTTCTCATCAAGTTAATTTTACTAGCTTTATTTTCTTCAGACTATAAAGATCTGTTATTTGTTCCATTTGTAGATTATTTCACTAACCATATTTCCAATCCATGGAATTATTACTACACACAAAAATTACCAAACCCTTTTCCTTATCCTGCAGGTATGCTTTATTTATTATCTTTTTTTCAAGTGTTTGCACAAATCTTCACTTCCGGGGTGATAAGCAACTTTATATTCAAACTCCCACTACTATTAGCAGACATCATTATATTAGTATTTCTCTACAAACTGTTTCCAACAAAATCCAAAGAAATTTTGATTTTTTATTTTTCATCTCCCATCATCATTTATGCTAGTTATATACATTCACAGCTCGATCTGATTCCAACAGCTTTTCTACTCACATCTATGTTTTACCTTATAAAGGAGAAGGGTCTACTTGCAGCGATTCTCTTTGGACTAGCAATAAGCACAAAGTTTCATGTTATTGCAGCTCTTCCTTTAATCATAATATTTCTTTGGAGGAAATCGAATCGATCATTAATTTATATGGCATTTTCTCCATTAATCTACTTTATTCTGTCTTCACCATTTTTGTTCTCTGACGGATTTATCCAGTACGTTTTACGAAACAAAGAGCAAATGCAGATCTTTAATGTATCGTTTCCAATTGCAGGAATCAAAATATACTTGTCACTGTTTGTTGTCCTTCTTATATACATACGCTTCTCTATCTACAAGAAAATAAATAATGATTTGCTGTTTAGTTATACAGGTCTTCTATTTTCAGCCTTTTTGCTTTTCGTACCACCAATGCCTGGATGGTACATATGGATTGTGCCATTTTTATGTATTTATTTTATAAATGCTTATCAATCCTCTAACGAAAAAGTATTCATATTAGATGGCATACTATCAGTATCATATCTAGTTTACTTCATCGTGTTTCATCATACTCAATATAACGACATTATACTAATTGGTCACATTTTAGATTTGAAATTTAGTAGCGAACAATTAAAAAATGTTACGTTTACAATATTAACAAGTTGTTTACTTGCAGTCGTTTATTATCTTTATAACCATGGAGTTAGGAGTAATTCAATTTATAAAAAGAAATACGCTGCTTTTGCTATAGGTATCGGGGGAGATAGTGGTTCAGGGAAAAGCACTCTGCTTCAAGATCTGAAACTCCTTTTGTATCATAAACGTCTTTTGGAAATAGAAGGTGATGGTGATCACAAGTGGGAACGCGGTGATGTCAACTGGGAAACATATACCCATCTTAATCCAAAGGCTAACTTCCTACACCGTCAATCTGATCACTTGACTGCATTGAAGCGAGGAGAACATGTAGAACGAGTTATCTATGATCATGATACAGGCACTTTTACTTCACCGATGATAACAAAATCAAATGATTTTATTATATTATCCGGCCTTCATCCCTTTTATTTGCCAAAAATGCGTAAAAACATTGATTTAAAGATTTATATTGAAACAGAAGACGACCTTCGATGTCATTGGAAAATATTGAGAGATACAGCTAAGAGAGGTTATTCCAAAGAAAAAGTGATCGAGCAAATAAATGCTAGACTGCCAGATGCTCAGAAATATATTCATCCTCAAAAGTTATATGCTGATTTAATTATTACTTATTTCTCTGATGATGAATTTATAGTTGGAAATCTTCATTATGATCCACGTACTCTAGTGAAACTTACTTTGGATTCGAATATTGATTTAGAGCCTCTTGTTATAGAATTGATACGTTCAGGCACTCAATTTGATCATGATTATTCTGAGAATCTACAAACCCAGTACCTTACTATAAATGAGGAATCAAATATATTAGAAGTGAATTCATGGGTAGATAAGCTTGTACTTAATCGAGAGGAAATCATCTCTACGGATGCGACTTTTTTGAATGGGATGAGAGGTTTAGTACAAATCGTAATACTTATAATTATTTCTGATAAAATGAAGGAGGATAACATTGAATATTAAAGGCATATTTATAGATTTTGATGATACACTTTATGACTATAATCGATGCCATGAATTTGCTTTATCTAAGGTTATCAACATATTAGCGCAGAAAACAGGATTAGGTTATGCTGATTTATTAAATCGATATCATGCAGCAAAAACACCTATTCATATCTCTCTGCATGGTTATGCTGCCTCGCATAATAGATTATTATATTTCCAAAAATTAATTGAACAACTCCCTAAAAATCCTGAATCACCCATTAGTTTAGCAAATCATTGCTACTCTTCATATTGGAATGCATTTATTAATAACATAGATCTTTTTGATGATGTGATTAGCTTGCTCAGTGATTTACGAGAACAAGGCATACAGATTATCATGGTGACTGATCTAACCGCAGATGTTCAATTCAAAAAAATTGAACAGTTAGGGATAGAAAACTTGTTTGATTATATTGTTACTAGTGAGGAAGCAGGTTGCGAAAAGCCTCATCCCCATATATTTGAATTAGCACTTCGGAAATGTGGACTAAGCCCTGAACAAGTTTGTATGATTGGTGATTCATATAATAAAGACATTAAAGGAGCTTTAAACATGAATATCCGAGCGTTTTGGATAAATCATTCTAGTAAAGTTATACCAACAACTGATAGAATAACGGAGATCAAACAATTCAATGAACTGCGAGGTTATTTAATATGAATGAATTAGATTTATTAGTGTTAATGTCTAAGTACGCTGGAGAAAGATTTGATTTAATTCAAGCAGGCGGTGGTAATTCATCAGTGAAATTTGATGATGGCAGAATGGCCATTAAAGCCTCCGGCTATCTTCTATCTGATCTAAGTTCTACACGTGGTTACTCTATTGTCAATAACAATATGGTATGTGAAATATTATCTACAGATCAAGTTTTAAACGCTTCTTCAAAAAAAGAACGTGAAAATATCTCTGCACAGTTTTTGCAAAAAACGATTTTGACACCAGAGTCTCGACCTTCTATTGAGACCTTTCTTCATGCAATACTTTCTAAATACACGCTACACACACACCCTGTCGCAGTAAATGCAATTACTTGTTTAGATAATTGGAAGGAACTATTACTTGAAATTTTTGGATCTGAAATATTACTAGTTAATTATGAGACTCCAGGTGTCGAGCTTGCACTGCATTTAAAGGAGCAATATGACATTTATATTCAAATAAACAGTTGCCAACCGAAGATTGTCTTCCTCCAAAATCATGGACTTATAATCAGTTCTGACAACTATGAAGACATTCAAATTATCACAGACTCTGTCACCTCTCGATTAGAGAAAGTATTGAACATTGACCTGGAACGTTACCGTTTAACAAATCAATTATCACATATTATTAATAAATTTAATGATGTTCAACCTATTATTACTTATTTAACGGAAGACAATCAAATAACGAGTTTAATAGAAAAAAACCCTGATCTCCTAAAATACACTCCTTACTTCCCTGACGGGCTTGTATTTCTTGGATACCAACCGCTTATCGTTAACAATGAAACTGCATCATCTAACATACATAATTACTTTGAAAAATATCAAGACCATCCTAAAGTCATTATTTATGATAATCATATTTACTTTGTAGCATCCAATGTAAAAAAAGCAAAAGAGATGGAAGACGTCTTAAAGCTGCATTTGATGGGCCTTCAATATTCCCCAGGGAAAATAAATTTGTTGCCGATAGAAGAACTAAAATACTTAGGTAACTGGGAAGCAGAAAAATTTCGACAAAAACTATAATATAAAGGATTGAACTAACTTATGCATATAGTAATTCCTATGTCAGGCTTTGGTAACCGTTTTTTGAAAGCTGGCTATACGATTCCGAAATCATTAATTGAAATAGATGGAATTCCCATGATTGAACATGTAGTTAATATGTTCCCCGGTGAAAATAAGTTCACCTTTATTTGTAATGAGGATCATTTAAAAAACACAAACATGGAGCAGATCTTAAACCGTATAGCCCCAGAAGGCAATATTGTTGCTATCCCTCCTCATAAAAAGGGACCTGTTTATGCGGTTTCCTTCGCTTATGATTTAATTGATGATGAGGAAGAAGTTATTGTGAATTATTGCGACTTCTCTTGCTATTGGGATTATCATGATTTCCTAAAACATACTCGCAATAGAAATGCAGATGGAGCACTCCCTTCTTACAAAAGTTACCATCCGCACATGCTTGGAAAAACAAATTATGCTTTTATGCGTGATGATAATCAATGGATGCTTGAAATTAAAGAAAAAGAACCTTTTACAGATAATCGGATGAACGAATATGCTTCTGACGGTACTTATTATTTTAAAAAAGGATCTTACGTAAAAAAATATTTTAATTTACTAATGGATAAAAATATTCATTTAAACGATGAGTTTTATGTAAGTCTTGTGTATAACTTACTGTTACAGGACCGTCTAAGCGTCTCCATTTACGAAATCCAACATATGCTTCAATGGGGAACACCTGAGGATGTTGCAGAGTATAACGAATGGTCACAGTACTTTTCCAACATTGTTAAACAAAATAAGTCGTTTATTGCTCAGCATGATGGAATTAATCTCATTCCGCTTGCAGGTGCCGGAAGTAGATTCGTTAAAGAAGGCTATACTGTACCAAAACCGCTGATAGAAGTTTCTGGAAAACCAATGATAATTCAAGCTGCAAAAAGTCTTCCTAACAATAAACATAATATTTTCGTATGCCTTGAAGAGCACCTACAGCAATATCCGTTGCGTGAACAACTATTGCAAGAATACCCAAATGCAAAGATTGTATCAATAAATCAATTAACCGAGGGACAAGCATGTACTTGTGAATTAGGCCTACAGGATGAAGATTTAAATAAACCTGTAATGATTGGTGCATGTGATAATGGAATGATTTATGATCATCATCATTTAAACGAGCTATTCAATGATCCAAAAATTGATGCTATTGTATGGACTTTTAGAAATCATATATCTAGCCAAACCAATCCGCAAATGTATGGTTGGGTAGATACCGATAAAAATAGTAATGTTACAAAGATAAGTGTAAAAGTTCCAATTAGTGATGAACCTAAAAATGATCATGCAGTAGTTGGCTCATTTTACTTTAAAAAATCTCGTTATCTAATTGATGCACTTGATAACATGCGAAAAAAGGACATTCGTGTGAATGGTGAATTTTATGTAGATTCAACAATAAATGAGTTAATTGAAATGGGCCTAAATATAAAGGTTCTTGAAACAAGTGACTATATTTGCTGGGGAACACCCAATGACTATAGAACATTTGTTTACTGGCAAAGCTTTTTCCACAAATGTTTCTGGCATCCTTATAACTTAAATCTTGATCCAACAGTGAACCGAGATAAATTAAATGAATTAATTAATATTTACTCTGATTTTGCACAAGAAAACGAATAAACATGCTAAAAACGCAAGCATATCGTTTTCTAATTGTCGGACTACTTGCTGTATTGATTGATACTTCTAGTTATTTTATACTTAAAGCCTTTGTGTCGCCGTCTGCGGCCAAAGGCATATCTTTTTGTTTAGGTACTATCGTAGCTTATATACTTAATAAACAGTGGACTTTTGAAGAGAAGGCTCATCAAAAGAAAAAAGTGATTCGATTCGCTCTTTTGTATTCATTCACATTATCAGCCAATGTCTTAGTTAATAAATGTGGATTATTATTAGTCCCTCAAGCGTATCTTTTAGCTTTTATCTCTGCAACCGGTACAAGTACCGTTCTGAATTTCATTGGACAAAAATGGTGGGTGTTTAAAAAATGATAAAATTATCAATTGTTGTACCCTGTTATAACGAAGAAAAAAATATACCATTAATTTTAGATCGTTTTGCAGCATGTATTGATAGGGATGATATAGAAGTCATACTTGTGAATAATGGATCATCAGATGATAGTCAAGCTGTATTAAATAATCTAATTGGCAACTATTATTTTGCTCGTACTGTACATGTACAACAAAATCAAGGTTATGGCTTCGGCATACTATTCGGTTTATCCCACGCTCAGGGAAAATATATTGGTTGGACCCATGCCGATCTGCAGACTGACCCTGAAGATTTGCTTAAGGCTCTTCGATTAATAGAAGATAGAGAAAATCCAACAGATATCTATATTAAAGGAACACGCAAAAATCGTCCTTTCATGGATCAATTTTTCACTTTCGGTATGAGTTTGTTTGAATCTATATATATGAGTAAAACCCTATATGACATTAATGCTCAACCTAATGTGTTTCATCGTAGTTTTTTTGACTCGTGGGATAATCCACCATATGACTTCTCATTAGACTTATTTTCACTATATATGGCAAAAAAGAAAAAAATAAACGTGGTCCGATTTGATGTAATTTTCCCGAATAGGATCCACGGGCAATCAAGTTGGAATACAGGCTTCTCTAGCAAATGGAAGTTCATTAAACGGACATTACAATATAGTATTAAACTCAAAGGGGAATTGAAAAATGGAGTACATCGCTCATAGAATAAACACCATAGAGGAATTGAAACAAGTACCTAAAGAATATGGTGTCGAGCTAGACTTAAGGGATCGTGGAGATCGTTTAATTATTAGTCATGATCCTTTCAGTGATGGGGAAGACTTTGAAGAATACTTAAAACATTATAGTCATGGTACCATGATATTAAATATTAAAAGTGAACGAATTGAACATAAAGTTCTAGAACTCATTCATCAATATAATATTACTGAGTATTTTTTCCTGGATTCTTCCTTTCCAATGATTTATTTGCTATCTAAAAATGGTGAGAGTAATATTGCTGTTAGGTTTTCTGAATATGAAGGATTAGACACCATATTAAATCTTAAAAATAGAGTAAGGTGGGTATGGATAGATTGTTTTACAAAACTCCCCATTTCTCAAGAATCCTATACATTATTAAAAGAAAACGGATTTAAACTTTGCTTAGTTTCACCAGAGCTACAGGGACGCAAAGAAGAAATCTCAAACTATAAACATTACTTAGAAAAGAGTAATATCGTTTTTGATGCTATTTGTACGAAAATCCCTAATATAACAGCTTGGCAAGGCAATTTACAAATCTCCAACTAGAGGTAGGTCTGAATAAAAGTCAAGGATGTTTTCCCTCGGGCTTTTGTTTCTAATGTGCTAACTTGTGAAATACATGAAAGGAGTACTTCGAGATATGATTAAGAGAAAAATTATTGTAATAGCTTTAATTATTTTTTCATTATTTGTTTGTACCTATATATCTAATGAGCTATATAAATTTCAAAATCCTAACTTACAAGTATTACTAAATACTAATAACGAGAAAGTTACGGGTACCATTTATAGCGAAAAAACCACTTTTGAATTTGTAAAAAAGACAAATTCAAAATATGAAACTATTATTGATCATAATAACAAAAAAAAGAGTCTAACAGTAGAGATGGATTCAAATGTAATAACAAGTATTTATATAGATAAAATAGACTTATCCAATGCATTAGTAAAAATATCTGACATTTCAAGTTTAGGCCACTATAATCATTATTACTCTATTGAATTAATGAATGATCATAACAGTGGATTTATAAAAATATTGGTTATAGCAATGATTACTGCTTTATTATTCTCTCTGACGGTATTTATCTACAGAAGATTACATGGTGATTTTTCTGTCTTTATTTACTCTACAGCAGTTTTTCGTCATTTAAAAAAGCGAGATATAATCCTTACACTATCAACCTTCTTTTTAACTTTATTTATAGTTGTCGGTTCAGACGTAGTAGGATTCTTTAATATGATTCAGTTATATAATCATAATATAGATTTATATCAGTTTCAGATAAATGATCAAAAATACACTAACTTCCCATTCTATAGTTTTCCTTACAACCCAACATTAGTTTTGTTTTGGGGATTTGCATATAAGTTTGTAGGAGGAATATTTGAAGCTGCACCACTTTTTAATGGGTATCCATATATCCAAGTATCTCTTTTCAAACTCTTTAATATTTTACTGCTCTTATTAACTATACTAAGCGTACTCTCATTTCTAATCGAAAATAATTATATCCATAAGAAAATACGAACAATTTATTATTTAAGTTTTTTCAACCCGATAAGTTTTTATATAGCCGTGTTATATATACATTTAGATACAGTACCTTTGTATTTAATAACAATAGGTGTGCTATTACTTAATAAGACAAAAAAACATCTTTTATTAAGTGCATTACTAATTTCTTTAGGAATTAGTATGAAAAGCCAAATATTAATACTTTTTCCTTTTATAATAATTACACTTATCATGGTGTTTAATGGAAGCGAGATCCGAAGAAAAACATTTGATACAATGAAATTTGGAGGAACGTTTGCCATTCTATTTTTTGTATTAAGTATATTTCCTAAAATGAATGACGCTCCATTAAAAATATTGATGGACAACTTTGATCAGATGGATAGAATATGGTTTACAGTCTTACAGTATGCACCTGATCTATTTGTATATTTTACACCAGGTATAATTTTATTGATTACAATGTTATACTTGTTTCAATTAAGAGGTACTGAATCAAAAAATGATTCAATTCTTAGTTACTTTTTTATTACGGCTTGTATTATTTTTGTATTTAGTGCATCTATGATGCATACTCCATCTACACTATTGCATACAACTGTAGCCTTTATTCTGCTTTATGCTTTTAGTAATTCACTACAAAAAGTAATTATTTTTGTTTTATCAAGTATCGTACTTACAAGTTATATTTTTTCAGACTCCGGTGATATCGGCAGAATATTAGGATGGAATTATAAAATTACATCTTACTTAAATCTATATTTCAACGGAAATACTACGTTGCAATCTTCATTTATATTTACTCTTTCTGTTGTGTCAATGATAGCTTTTGCAGTCTTATTATATAAAAAATCTATACTAATGGACAAATTGAACAACCATTAGCGTAAGATAAATGTATGACTAATATATGGATACTGCCGCTCACTTCATCTTTCAGATTATCTCTAAACGATATGAGTAAGGCTCTATCATCATCACCTCCAATAGATCTTTGGGTTCTTGGGGCTAGATATTTGGTGACACGGTACTTTCTACCGCAATCCTAGATCGTCTCCTACATAATTCATTAACCATAAACATCGAAGTTGAGAGCTACTGGATTAAAGAAAAGAAAAAAACTGGATTCTTCAAGTCTTACTTAACGGAAAGACAATAGCTTTCATTTTCTCCTCTATGTGGTAACTTACTCTTGTTTCCAAGCAAAAACACCTCCAAGTTGTACGAGTATTTTGGAACTGCCCCCCCGTTCTTGAGACAAGGATCAAAATACCTTAACTAAACAGCCAGTTGCCGGTACTTACTAGGTGACTGGTTATTTAGTTTCGTTTGGATACGAATGTTGTTATAATAATCAATGAAGTCTGTGACCGTCTGTTCAACGATTGCCGTCGTTGTGCAGGTCAATCGGTCGAGATAGAACGTTTCGCACTTAAGGGTGGCATGAAACGATTCGATGCGGGCATTATCAGCGGGCGTACTTTTACGGGACATGCTCATGGTAATGCCTTTTCCATTTACCGCTTGTTGATATGCGGAAGAGGTATACACAGAACCCTGATCACTGTGTAACATACAATCTTCAGGAAAAGTTGGAAGCTGGTTTAAGGTATCCAGGACAAACGCTGTGTCTTGTGTATCTCCAATCGTTGCAGCAATAACCTCACCATTAAACAAATCGAGAATGCTAGAAAGATACAGCATTTTAGGTCCATATGGCAAGTAGGTAATATCTGTAACTAACTTTTGTAGGGGCTTGTCTGCTTTGAAATTACGTTTGAGCAGATGATCCGCGACATAAGTAGGTGCCCCTGTTTGTTTACGCTTCTTGACTTTCACCCTGCATTGCAAGCCTTCTCGCTGCATGATACGTTGAACCACTTTATGTTTGACAGGGGTCTCCTCACACAAACTAGCCGTAATTTTACGATAGCCATAGCGAAACTTGTGTTCAACGCAGAGTGTCCGAATACGTTCTGTAAGACGCTCATCGCTCTTCTTCACAGGCTGCTTTCTCCAACGATGATAGCTTGCTCTCGAGACGCCCAAGAGTTCACATAAACCTTGAATACTCATCTGTGACTTGGAAGTCTCGATAAATGAGATTATGATTTCTGGGATGACCAACTCCTTTTCATGGTGTTGTACTTTTTTAAGAGTTCAATTTGTTGCTTCAGAAAGCGATTCTCAGTTTCCAGTCCCGTTGTCTCTGAATCATATCCAGGCCCTTTCCCATAGCTATACTGCTTGCCCACGGGCTGCTCCAGTCGATGAACTTCACCTTGCCGATACCATTTCATCCACACCTTTAGCTGCTTGTAATTCATGATGTTCAACTGCTCCATAACCTCTTTTACAGGAACCCCCGCTAATCGCAATTCGATTGCCTTCATTTTCACCTCTACTGGATAACTGACCCTTGTCCCCACGTAAAAAATACCTCCAAGTTGTACAAGTATTTTACAACACTCGTAATTTCAACTTAAAGGTGTTTTGATTTGTCTCACGTTATGGGGTCAGTTCCGTCGTACAACTTGAAGGTGTTTTATTTTGTCTCACGTTTTGGGTCAGTTCAGTCATATTTGACTCTCTTAAATTTTTTTCAAAAATACTACTCTTGCAACGGTCTCAATTTGTCAGTTCTAAATTTGCTTAAATATGTAGTTCGTTTCTTCTGTCATAGGTGCAATTATCAACATTCTTCACTGTCAATTGCATTATCCGATGACCTTGCCCATATCTTGGGTATCCTTCATCAGTAAGATTTAGATTAACTGGTTTATTATCAAATAAATCTCGATCGTACACCCCTAAGACAGTTTGAAAAACAAAAGTGCACCACAGATTACGGTTTTCACTATACAACTCATCAATGTCTTTCTTGCTTATATATTGGCCTAAAAAGGCAGGGTTACGATTATATTGCAGCTACATTTCTCGAACTACCAACAATAATAATACTTACACGCTCTTTAGAACTTTCAAGAGTATCCAGAATCATTTCTACGCTACCTCGATAATTAGAAGGATGACTTTCTACTGTGTCAGTCTTACTTATGAGAGGATTCACAAGACCCGTTCTGTAAGGTACTACTCGCACAGTGATCTTATTCATCTGACTATACAAAAAACATGATTGGATCATGTTCTTTTGCGGTAACAGCTCACTACTAGGGTTATGTAACGAATGGGCTTTGTGACAGTACTCTAAAAATGAATGGCCAATCCCCCTTTATAGTTACATACTGAACGTACTAAAATGAGGTTATCCTGACTTAGCTAGTTAACCTCATTTTACAATTTCATTTTGCATACTTTATGTTCAGCACATTCCATCAATATGTTTTGGCTAAAAAATATTCCAATTCAAAACTTGTGATTTATTCGATATTATTAAGTTTATTATTCGAATACAATATACCAATAAAAATAAAAAATGTAATTATCGAGAAGAGGTAGGCAAGAAGAATCCATATGTCATTGTAATATAATTTAATTCCCCCTATGTAGTCATCACTTACATTGAGTTTCATAAATCCTTCATCATTAGTAATATGACACTCATTGTTACTTTGTTTAGTAATCAATTTGCATTTATATTTATCCGAATACGCAAATTGCAAGGAAATTACAGTTCCTGTTTTCTCTTTATTAATCTCAAAACCGGAAGGTGTGGCCATCCACTTAAGCTCATCATTTATAGATGAAATTATTTTTTTAACGTTACTGATTTCAATTATTTCCTGATCTTTTGTATATTCATGAATTTGAGTAATACTTAATTTATTGCTATTATTAATAAAATCAATTATGTTTTGTTTTCTACTATCGAATTTATCAACTATTATATATTTTAGTGATAGATTAATAATAGCTTTCTCAACATCTTGATAGTAATAATAGTTTTTATGATAAAAATTCAGTTTATTATTACTATAAGTCCAAAAAGACTCGTTATCATGTTCATATCCTATTATACTACCATCCTCTTTTAAACCTAAGCTTTTTGAAATAATACTCCCATCATTCCTATAAAACACAAATGATTGATCTTTAAAATAGTCTGTGGAACGTTCGTCAGCTGCACCTTTTATGAAAGGTGCATTATCACTCCTTTTTAAATAATGAATAGTTCCATTTTTTTGATTTGATACAAATAATCTTTCTTTTTCGTTATAAATAAATTCTGAGGTTTTTAATTGATCTTTTGTATAAAATATTGGTGATCTTTCGTTTAATCCATTATAAATATTATCAGTTTGTCCGTAAATAGGTGTAATTAATGAACTCCTATACTTATCCAGCCCCATATGATATCCGCCAATTGAATAAACTTTTTCGTATGTTGCTCCATTCCTAAAAAGCTTAGTTTTTAGATCAAAACTATCTTTAAACCAATCCTTCTCTGATAAGACGCTTATTATTCTATAATCATTTAAATTAAGATCTGTTTGTGTAATTATTTGTGATTTTTCATGTATATTAGCATACGAGTATAGCTTCATAACTTTATGAATTTGATGTAAACCCATTAAGCTAAATACTAATACTATTGCAGAAACAACACTAATAACTATTTTATTTTTACATAACTTAAAAAACAGTGCACTAGGAATAATTAATAAAGGAGGGATTATGAAAATCCATTTAAACAAAAACCTAAATTGATTTACAACAGGAATATAGAACAAGATAGTGCTAATAAAAGTTTTAGCAGCAACAGCAACTGCTATTGCAATAATGAAAAAAGATGAAATGGATAATATAAACAAATCCGACTTTTTACTCTTGTATTTTATTGTGTAAAATAATCCAACTATAGATATCGGTATAATTGAACCCATATAATACAAGCTATAACTAGTATACTCACCATGTTCTGCTTTAAAGTTACTAAAGATTTCACTAAATAATGAATTCTGGTATGGTAATACCATACTAATAATCAATTTCCCTAAACCCATATATAGATCAAAAAACTGATTGTTATCATTTGAAAAATCAAATGATTGTGAAGATACATTGTTCAAAAGTATAAATTGTGGTAATGCTAGTATGCATGTAATTATTGAATTTAGTATAGTCAGAATAGCTATTTTCTTTTTAGATTCTCTTTTCAAAAGAAACAATCCAAGCATTAATACAATATAAACCATTATCATATACACTGAGTACTGAATATTTCCCATGAATACACTCAACGATAATATAATTCCTGGAAGGAAATTTTTAAAGTTTTTTAAGTCATTTGTCGAAATTTTTAAAATTGCATAGATCATTAGAGGCAATAAAAAGTAAATATTAAATACATAATACCAATGACCATGTAGAATATACGGACAAATTGCCGCATACGAGAATGTTATAAGGAAGTAATAGTACCATCTTAAATTTAATGCTTTTAGTAATATCACAGTTGTATAGTTTCCCAGAGCAAACATCATATATATGTATACGGTTATTGTGTTTTGATTAATCAGCTTGTTTAGCAAAAAAGAAATGAACATAAACGGATTTAGAATACTGTAATAACCAACACTAATAATATCAATTGCTAAGAATTGATACGGATTAATATATGCTAACTCTCCTTTTAGTAAATGATTAAATGCCATGTCTAGTACAGGTAGCCATTGAGTATAATTATCGTCTACTAACAATAAATTCTCTTTTTTTCCAGTTATGATAAAGAGAAAAATAATAGAACCCAAAGCCCACAATAGAAATTCGATTAAGCACTTTGCTGCCTTTTTCCCTCGCCCTCGAAGAATGGATAACTGTCCCATATCACTTCTCCTACTAAAAATAATAATCTATTTATCATTTCTCAAATTGCTTTTCTTATTTTGTTTATTCAAGGGATTAGATGTCACTTCATACTCTTTACTGAAATGATGTCTATTAAAAAACAACTAAACTCTAGCTATCAGTAGCAGTACTTTAAGTAAAACAGTTTCTATTTTAGATTGCCTATATAAATTATTATTAAACGAATATTTCAATCTTTTATATACAGAATAAGTTATATAAGTATTAAACTCCGTTAGTGTTTCAAACTCGCTAAAACTTACTTTATTTCGGTTCAATACAGAATTAAACTCAAGAGCTTGTAATGATCTTATATTATTATGTAATTTTAGGAAAACATTCTTAAATCTCTGGCTCCATTTCTTAATTATCGATCTTTCTCCACCTATTAAATTATTTGAATGTTGTCTGTATAATATGTTTGATTGCTTATCAAAATAAACTTTACCAAATGCAGAAATACATAAATACATCCACCAATCATGCATAATAATGTTACATGAATTGGGTTTTAATTTAATCAAAAGTTGTCTTGCAGGTAAATTGATTATCATCGTACAACCAACAACAACGTTTTCTACAAGAGAATTATTAACCTTCAACGGTCTCTTCGGTACGGGAGGCCATTCAACCAATCGATTTAAATCCTCATCAACCATGGTTGTTCTTGAACAATATAGGATTGGACCATCTTCCATAGAATTGCTTATATAATTGACCCCTGCAAAAAGCTTATTCGGCAGCCAAAAATCATCTTGATCAGAAAATGCAAAAAAATCAAACTTTTGATTACTATTTTTCAACAGTTCTAAAAAGCTCTCTTTCACTCCAATATTTTCAGCAGCATAAAACATTATTCGATCACTATGTTTTTTCATAAATGAATTAATTATTTCAATTGTTTTATCTGTAGAACCATCATCTCTAATTAAAAGATGAACATTTACATTTTCCTGATCTAATATACTTTGTATTTGCTCACTAATATACTTTTCACCATTATACGTCGACATTAGTACTTGGACGTTAAACATTAACCTTTTCTCGCAATTAAGGAAAATTTTATTTCTCTCAACTTCTGATGAATTTTAGGATATCTAACTCTAACATGTTTTTTTATTTTCTCGAAAATAATTGACCTTGAAGCATACAATTTATCGTTCTTATAATCTTCCGCTATTACATACCAATCGAAGAAGAACTGGTGCTTTTTCTTAAGCGTTTCCTTATTAACATGTGGTTTATTTTGAATGATGTCATAAACTGCGTTTACAAATTGCTCCGCTGCTTCATCCCAATTATGCCAATCCTCCGCGGTTTTCATAGCATTATCTTTTAGCTCGATTAATTTAGTAGAATCTTCTTTTAACATATTGATATATTCAATAATTTTCTTATCATCGTCTTTTTCTGCAACTAAACCATTGTAGTCAGAAACAATATATTCATCATGTCCAGTTACGTTGTACGTTATAGATGTTCCTCCACAATGAAACATTTCAAGTGGTGGACCAAACATTCCTTCTACATAACTAAGTTTTATAATAACATCACATGATCTATATATTTTTGCTGTTTCAAATATCGGTACTCTTGAAAACACCCTATCGACTCCTGGATACTTATCTACCGGGCTCGAGGTAAGCAGCCATATTTCGTCTGCCATGGAGTTTCTGCACAACTCAATGGTTTTAGGAACGTTTTTGAATCCAACATCTATCGGTCCTTCAACTAAGATTCTCAGTTGTCCTTGTTTCCTTTCAGCATATCTTTCGCCCTGTGTGGAATAGATATCTTTGCGAATTCCATTTTTAACGAGATACGCTGAATTATTACATACCGTTTTTAGATACAACTGTATCCATGTGGCTTCGGTTATGATATGCAGGGGTAAATGATAGGTTGATTCAACAAGTTGTCTCAATGGTTTTTCATGAAGATCGTAAAAGCGTGACTCAATGGACTGTACAAAGTATGCGTATGTACTCGCAGTGATACGAGTAATTTCATATACCGTTCTCCACCATGTTGCAATACAAATATCATAATTGTCCGTCAGAGCTTCATCATAAGTTTTCCAGTTTAATATCCTTGCTTCAGGGTGCCAGTGTAACCTCTCCATATTTACTTTTTCTTCAGTAATGATGGTTACATTTTCTCCATTTTTTTTCGCTCTTATTGCATGCTCAAATATGACATAACTTCCTCCACTTATGTCAGGAGACCCTAGTAATATTGCCCACTTCATTTTGTTCCCTCTCCTTCATTGCCTTCATTCGTATTAGAACTATTGCTAATGGGTTTACAACTTATCGATCTCACTATATAGATGCTTAATCAACGCATCTCGCTCATCAATCATGTTAGTCATGCTCTTTATTGCATCGTCTCGATCATCTATCATATGAGTCATACTTTTAATTGCTTCATCTCTATCCTTGATCATACTTTCAAAATTATGAATCGTTGCAGACGAATTATCGGTTTCTTTATGAGTTTTCTCTATTTTATCGAAATATTTCCGTTTCTTATACCAACTATAAAGGGGAATCAGTATAGCAAGCCCCTTTTCTTTTAGTGTAATGGGAGCCCAAAAACTATTTGAAAAAAAGCCATGTGGATTTCTTAAAAGATGTCGTGCGTTACTTAATCTATACATTATAGTATGCTTCTGTTGTACAGTATTGAATTCTGTAAATTCAAACACACCAAAATTTTCATAATGATAAAGTTTATCAAAGAAAGAAAGTTCTTTCATTGTAGGCGAAAGTACTAAATCAGAATGAATTAGTGCAAATTGTCTCATGAATTTATCTATATCCAAACTCCTTAAACAGAATATTTCGCAAATATCTTTAAACGTGTCTAACATTGCAGCCTGCGCCGGTTGAACTATTTTTTCAAATATCTCTTTTTCTTTATCATTTTGAATTGTTAATACTTCTACATCATTATTGTCTTTATTAATATAGCGATCAGCACTGCCATGAGTTGCACCTAGCATTATTTCAAATAGCGCTCTGTTTTCATTAAATACTGCAGTTTGATCATTCTTATAAGATATTGTCGAAAACACAACACCTTTTTTATCATTATCTACTTTCATGTTCCCAGAAGCGACAAGGCCTACATAATAACCGTTTATTAAAACCTGTCCATCATAAATATTATATATGTTATCTTGAATTGTTCCCTTCCAGCCAACATCTACAATGTGCAAAGAATCCATATTCTTCTTACCACTTAAGTTGCTTACGTATAATTTAAAAAGTTTTTTTTGTTCAGCTCTAACATTTTCATAATAATCCTGAAACGTCTTGTTATCTAACAAAAGGCGAAACGATTCGCTTGTCGGGAAATCATCCTCTTTTTTATGTAAATTAATTTGCAGACTCAGCGCTATGCTATTAATAAATTCCTCATCAAAGTTTAAACTTGACATGAATTCATATGAGCTAATTTTTCTATATTGTCTAAAGAGGTTGTGAAAATCTTCCTGACCCAATTCATTTAATGAAGGTAAAAATGTCGACTTTCTAGAAACTTTTAAATAATGAGAATGGATCAGTCGAGAATCTTTAAATCCTTCAGTCTCTTGAAATTTATCAAATAAAACTTTCAAGTATTCTCCTTCTCTAGATAAAAAGAACACATCTTTTATACCCTTGCTAACTAAGTCTTCATGTAATTTTTTTGTGAAATAAAAGAGTGAGAATATCAAGTTATTAAATGGAGATTTTAATCTGTTGATCTTTGCTAAGGTTAATAACTCGTTCGAAATCTCCTTCTCGTTCTGAAATTTATTATCTTTCATAAATTTTTCATAGAAAGCTACTTGTTTTGTACGATTGATCAAATGTGTCTGAATGCCTTTGCTCTGGGGTACTTGATGATCTGATACCTCATTATCACCAATCATAATTACTTCTGTTGATCGAATATCCTTTGATTCCATTACAAAATCAAATAAGCGTCCCGTTCTTTTAGTAAGCAAATACTCACTCGAAACTACAAAATCATCAATATATTCTTCTATTCCATGATATACAAATAATCTTCGGATAGCTTCCTCCGGTAGATAAAAATCAGAAACACAAATTACTTTTAACGTTTTCATATTTTTTATTTCTTTTATCGTTTCTAACCACATAGGGTCAACATATTGCACTGCTGTCTCTACGTCAATCTCAATATCCAAACATAAATTATAAAAATTCTGATAATCCACTTCAGTTGCAAATAGTTTTTCTTGTTTAAAAATGACAAATAGATTACCAATTAATTGGTCATAAGTAAACTCTTTATCTTTCCCTCCACGTTCGTTGTTAATACAAGTTTCGGCTTCTATTCTATTTCTGATGTTGTAAATTTCTTCAGCTGTAATTCTCCCAGCTAGTTGAATACTTATTCTTTTAGCCCAGATCATCTTTGTGTATTCGGGGTGCACTTTCCTGAGTAGAATAGTATCAAATATATCAAAGAAAACATATTTCAATGATTTAATATTTGATATACGTTTAATAGATTCTTTCATCATTACACTCCTAGTTTCTTACTTCTTTTTAAAATTGAAAATGATTTTTTTTGATTTATAATAATTAATCAATTCGCTTTGTTTTGCATTCTTTTCTGTCAGTTCATTTAACTCTTCATCTCTTTCTTTTACCATTCTTTCATTATTGACTAGTGCAGTATCTCGCTCAACAACCAATCTCTCCGTTGCTTTTAATGCAATATCTCGCTCTACTACTAATCTCTCCGTTGCTTTTATAACATTATCTTTTTCATTCACTAACTTTTCGATATCAATGATGGTTGTTTTAAGATTTGAAATATACTTTTCGTTATTGGTAATTAGCTCATCTCTTTCCTTCACCATATCAGACAGATCATCGTTCTTAATCTTCTCAAACTCAAATAGTGCCTTATATTGATATATTAAAGCTATATCTTTGAAATTTTCATGTTCTAATTTATCATAGTTATTTCTACCTTTTGGAAATAACATTCCTAGTCCCCAACTATGCGTAAATTCAAAGTGAGGATATAGACATTTAATCTCCTGCCAAAATATATTCGATCCATACTCTAGTGGACTGTGTACATCATGGAATAAAATTATTCCATTACTATTTAGTTTAGGTAACCAAGTAGTAAAATCATGTTTGACTGCCTCGTAGGTGTGCAAACCATCAATATGAATAATATCCACCGATTCATCTTCAAAATCAACTAATGCTTCATCAAATGATTTACGAAGTAACATGACATTTATATCATTAAAGTAGGCAGATATCGTTTCTTTTACAACACTTATTACTTCTTCTCCATAATAACCGGCTTGCTCATCACCGCCCCAAGTATCGACTGCATACAACTGAGTTTTTAAATTGTGATCTTTTATCGATTGAGCAAATGAAAACAAAGAGCAACCATAGTGGCTACCTAGTTCTACGATATTAACTGGTTTTAAATATTCAATAAAATCATATGCAAATTTACGATGCCCTTCCCAAGGAGCCACCCGTAATTTATTATTTAATCTCTCAGACTCGAATATCGGATCACTTAGTCTCCATTGTGACAATTTAATCAACTCCATAATCATTAAGATATATTTATTTTTTCTATACTGATCTCCTTAATTTTATTATTAAAAATTGCGTGAACCGTTTCAGTAGTTATATTCTTGACTTGAATAATATTGTGTGCCCAGCATTGAATAGTATGTTGTAATTCATGAAATCCTTCACCAATACCGAGTGTAATGAAATAATCGTTTTCTTGAATTTCTGGCCAAATAAGATTCATCTTAACTACATAATCATGATTATGTTGCAGTTTACCTACTTTCAGATTAGAGCTCATACTATTTTCCCCAAATATGGCGTTTCCATATTTGTCATTAACCAAATATCCGAATATTAATTCAGCTGTATCTTTTAAACAAGTAATTCGCATATTAATTTCCACAGTTGATCCTTTTGCAACATATCCTTTATATTCTTCCCCGTTGACCATAAATCTAATAGAGTTAATTACAACTTCTCCTGCTCCCCCTAAAGATTCCTTGTCAATCGTAGTCCATTTAGAATCGTCATTATGATTAATATTTATCTGAACAAGATCCTTCTGAATAGATTCACTGCTGTTTTGAAACACTTTAGAATGCACTCTTTTAGTATAAAATTCAATAGCTTTTAACGGCTCACCATAGAATACAACCTCACCCTTTGATAGAACAATTACATTATCAGCCATATTGGCAATAGAGGAAAGATCATGTGAAACTAGTATTTTAGTAACATCATCCATATTTTCTTTCATATATCGATTACATTTTTGCTGAAAGAACACATCTCCCACCGATAGAGCCTCATCTACAATCAATATCTCCGGTTTAAAGCTGATCATTACGGAAAAAGCTAATCTAGCGAACATTCCACTCGAATAGGTCTTAACCGGTCTATTAATAAAATCACCAATATCCGCAAATTCAATAATCTGTTTTAATTTTCCATTCATTTCTTCTCTTGTAAATCCACGCATTGTACCATTAAGAAAAATATTCTCATACCCTGTATATTCCATGTTAAATCCCGTTCCAAGTTCTAAGAGTGCTGCTACATGTCCGTTCACTTTTTTAGTTCCTGTACTTTCAGTCAAAACTCCAGAAATAATTTTTAGTAATGTCGACTTTCCAGAGCCATTTTCCCCAATGATACCTAATGTTTCACCTTTTTTTATACTAACCGAAACGTCATTAAGAGCCATAAATTCAACATGTTTCTTTTTTCCTACAAATGATTCATAAAGTCGATCAATAGGTTTTGAATACAGTTTATACTTTTTAGATATATTATTTAATTGAATTGATATTTCGCTCATTATATCCTCCACTATAAAACATCCGCAAAATGTGGTTTCAGCTTTTTAAATAGCTTAAAACCGATAAATAATATTATTGTAGAAATAAACCAAAAATAGAACGATTGATTATATCTATGCCAAAACCAAACATTTTCTATAAATGTATCTCGATAACCCTCTACAAGATAATAAACAGGATTTAATTTAAATAAGAAAATATATTTATCTGATATTATTTCCGCCGACCAAACAATTGGAATTAACCAAAACCCCATCTGAATAGCAATTCCAACTAATTGACCAATATCTCTAATAAAAACAACTAGCGAAGAAGTAATTAGTCCTATACCTGTTAATAAATAAATACTACAAAACAGATAGTACAAAAATTGAATATTCACAATATCTGGTTTAACTCCATTTGTCACTAAAATGATAGCCAAAATAACTAAAAATATTATGTGGTTATACAGTGAGGAAATTATCTTTACAATAGGTAATATACCTATTCTAAAAGACACCTTTTTTACTAAATAACTATATTCCTGAAAACTGTTACTGGAAGTAGAGACGCTTTCGGAAACAAAAAACCACATAACCATCCCACATGCAAGCCACACAATAAATGGTGTACCATCAGGTCTTGCGCCCGATCTAAAACCAATCTCAAACACAAACCAATAAACTAGCAAAGTTATTAAAGGATTCACTATGCCCCAGACGATTCCTAGATATGAAGCTGCGTAGCGAACTTTGAAATCGTTTTTAGAAAGCTCAAAAATTAATCTACCTACATTTTTCAAATTTTTCATTTTATCAACCATCCATTTTTCATTCTATAAACTAAGAGATAGTTCTCTTTTATAATAATTAATAATTTCTTCAATGCCTTGTTCCAAGGTATAGTTAGGCGACCAACCTAGCTCATGTTTTGCTAATTTATTATCAAGAACACTATGTAAAATATCTCCCACTCTACTATCTGTGCTTAACGGTTCTATCTTACTACTTCCCATTGAAGCTGTTAACAAATCAAAAAGGGCTTTGATACTAACTCTTGAATTTGTCGAAATATTTACCGTTTTTCCACTCCCAAGTTGAATGGCACTATGATTTGCTCTCGCAACGTCTTTAACATAAATAAAGTCTCTTGTTTGCTCACCGTCACCATGTATAACTGGAATCTCTCCTGAGAGTAATTTTTTCAAAAAGATTGAGACTACTCCCCCCTCACCTTTTGAGCTCTGCCTCTCACCATACACGTTCGAGTATCTTAGTATCGTATAATCCAAATCAAAGGAAGAAGAATATGTCTTAATATATTGTTCTGGAGTGAACTTAGATATACCATAACAAGAGAGTGGGGATATGGGGTGATTTTCGTCAATACTTAAATATTGAGGTACTCCATAAATGGCCGCAGAAGATGCATACACTATTTTTCTTGTTTTATACTTAATACAATGATCCAATAAATTAATAGTTCCAACAATATTTGTTTTAGAATCCGATATCGGGTCAATCATGGAAGTATTTACGTCTATTTGTGCAGCATGATGAATAACACAATCAGGTCTAAACTCCTTAAATTCATATTCGAGACTTTCTTGGATATCATTTTTAACGAATGTGGCTCTCTGATTGATATTGTTAGTTTCTCCTGTTGATAAGTTATCAATTATCATAACAGAATGATTGTTCTCGACTAGCAAATCAACTATATGAGAACCAATAAACCCAGCGCCACCAGTAACTATTATATTCATATTAGTTTCCCTCCGTATTTATATTCTATTGAAAGCATAAAAAAATGATTAAAATCATTCTTATTCTCTGATTAAATAATTTTGTTAAAACTCCATTAATTTCGCTACTCTACCCTCGTTATATTACCAAAATTCCTTCCATATTAATACCTTATTCTACCCTATCACTGATTAATTTGTAGAATTGTTCCGAATCGATCTCAATTTCGACAAAACCCCAATGCAAACAAATTTGTAAACTTCATACAAATCATTCCTTCTAAATATAGTAATCTACTCTCTCATTTGCTAAAATACTAAAGAAGCAATCTGCTTCATATCTACATAACGATAGATGAGGAGTACTTACGAATGAGTGCACGAAACAAATCAAAAAGTAATACGACCGCTTTAAATGCTGATTTTGCGCTGCTACGGTGGATTGGGACGATTGGGATTGCTTTATTTTTAGTTATCTTTCCTTATGAGAGAGCATTGTTCAACGGCTATGAATTAAGCTTTGATGGACCCATTTATGGAGCTCTCATCTTCGGATACGTGATGCTCGCTTTCACCGCTGTCTACATTTACCGCAGCACGCAGATGAACAGCTATCGGGGAATTTTGTCGATTGCCGTCATGCTTCTTCCGTTCATCTATTGGTTGTCCTCATTTCAAGCAGTATCAAACTACTATGCGAAGTTTATGACTCTTGTTTTTTTCCTGCTAGCAGCTCTATTTATAGGAGCACTTTATTTTGCAGAAAACAAACTTGCGCGCAAAACAATTGAATATGCGCTTATGCTCTCTTCTTATTTAATCGTCCTATTTGGATTACTAAATCTATTCGGTCAGATGTATTATAAAGATGCCCTATGGCTTGCGCATGATGGTTACCGTCTTTCATCTGTATTTCAATACTCAAATACATACTCTAGTTTCTTAGTTGCGGTGTTTCTAGTTAGTCTCTATTATGCTGTTCATTGCATACGTCCTTCTGCAAGATTGGTTCATGCTGCAATGCTTGTACCGATTTGGATTTCGTTCATGCTCACCTATTCACGCGGTGCAATTGTCATTATTCCGGTTATGCTGCTGATTGTATTGCCATTCTTGCGTTTAACGAAACAAATTACATACATAGTGTTTATGATCATATCTGTAGTGGTTTCCATGGCTATACTTGGCAAGCTAACGACGATTGTCGATTCAATTGCCACATTAGTACAGCCTACTGCAGAGAAAGCACCAAGTCCAATCTCGCTGTTCAGCTCATTGCCTATGCAAGGCTGGGGACTATTGCTGCTCGGTCTCATCATTACTACTGGCCTTATCATGCTCTATCATGCCAAAGCCGCTGCTTTCCTGGAGAATAAGCTAGCTAAGCTTTCATCCTATAAATGGTCGTTCGCAGTTGTCCCTGCTGTCTCTATCGTTCTTTCAGCATTGGCCGCAGGTATGCTTTTAGGCAGCAGCGCCATTCGCGGTATGCTTCCAGATAAAATTGCTGCACGTTTTGAAAATATTAACCTTCAACAGCACAGCGTCTTGGAACGCTTTACCTTCTACAAAGACGGTCTTCGCGTAGCAGAAGATTATCCCCTGCTCGGTGGCGGAGGCGGCGCCTGGCAGGCCATGTTTGAACAATATCAGAATAACCCTTATTGGAGCAGACAAGCACATAGCTTCTATGTTCAAGTACTTGTTGAAAGCGGTTGGCTCGGTTTAATCGCAGTCGTAGGACTGCTTGCGCTTGTTTATTTCTTGTACATCCGCTCATTTATACGTTATCCTGAGCTTAGAGGCAGCCATTTTATCTTTTTCATTTTTTCATTAACAATGCTTGTCCATAGCGTGATAGATTTTGATATGAGCTTCTTATTTATTAGTTCTCTCGTATTTATCTCTCTTGGTTGTATGCTTGCACCTTACTCTCACAAGCTAGTTATTAAGCGGTTGGAGGGTAAGCTTGATCAGATTTGGTCAAAAATTGCTTACCCTGCGGTGATCGCGCTCTTGTCTTTAGTCCTGCTAGTAGTGGCGATTAGAGAAACAAGTGCTATCAAAAAATATGACAAGGCCATCGATCTAGCGGTTCAACAACAAACCTCTTTAGATAAGCTGCTATTGATATTAGATGATGCGATTGAAACTTCGCCAAAGCATTCTCAATTTAGATTAACGAAAGCTAATTGGCTCGATCAAGCCTACCAGCAAACGAACACTGTCAGCTTTCTAGATGAGGCTCTTAGCTTAATTAAGGAAGGCAGAAAATATGATCCCTATAATCGAGGTCTTCTTATGAGTGAATATCGTTTCCTGCAAGAAAAGGGTCTTTTTGAGGAGTCGCTTGCAACGATTGATGAAGGTATTAATAAGTTCCCATGGGACATCAATCTTTATGAAGCTGCGATAACTTCCTATGCAAAAGCAAACCAATCAGCTCTTACGGATAAAAATGACGCTAAAGCACAAGAGTATGCTCAGCGCGTCAGCGATCTTTCAAATGAAATTAAAAGAAGAATAGATCAACTGGCCACTCTTCCAGCTGAGCAGCAGCAAGGCCGTGCCTTCGCTATGACACCGGCTATTGAGCAAGCAATCGCTCAAGTAGAGCTTGCTTCGGCCAAATAAATCAGCTGCAACTATTCAATTACCAGAGGACTGCCCGCTTGCACAATGGATGTGCTGCGAGCAGTCTTTCTTTCTTCATACGAGTTTTATGGCATGTTTTATTTTCAAATGAAAAGCCGTTCCACTCGTATATGACTTCCGAAGAAGCAATGCGAGCAGAAACGGCTTTTTTTTTCACAATATACTTAACAATTATGAAGCAACATCACGCTTGTTAAAGACATACCAAGTTATCGCTATAAATATAGCGTAGTAAACAGCAAGCACTCCCAGCGAGAACCCTAAACTCATTCCTTCTCGCATCGGGTTAGTATCCAAATATTGCGTTAGATTCAAATGAATAAACAACAGATAATCAATCCATTTATAATCCAGCATCGCAATTAGAGCAACAAAGCTGTTAACACCAAGCAAGAGGAACAATGCCATCCCGATTGCTAAGCCGCTGCTCCGGAAAACAGTGGAGAGCATGAATGCTAGCGTAACGGTCACGACTAGTGAAATTAATGTCAAACCATAATATTGAAGCAAATAGGACACTGGATTTTTTCCGTCTGATCCAATGAAGGTTGACTTTATATCCGCTGATGCATTAATGCCGAAGCATATCCAATTCACGAATATTGTCGTTGTAAATAAGACTACAGCAAGTAATATGGCAAATATCATGATTGAAATATATTTAGACAACAATATTTTTGAGCGTGACCATGGACGAATGAGAAGCAGCTTAATGGTACCGCTCGTAAACTCCTCAGCAACCCCGCCTGCAGCGATAACAACGGTAAAGATCGTTACGAGCAGAAACAAAATGGATGATTCCAAATATACAACATCCCACATCGATGTATCTCTTCCACCGAATATAAGCCATAATATCGAAATCGCCAAAACTAACATTACTAATATACCTGACATCACCCATGTACGAGGACGACGGTAAATTTTCATATTCTCATTTTGAATAAGCGGCAAAAAATTACCCAATTCGTTCCCCTCCTGTCACTTCCAAAAATTGATCTTCAAGAGTCTTAACCTGTGCCCGAATGCCATAAACCTTTATTCCGGCTAATACTAGAGCTGAATTAATCGCAGCTGTGGTGTCCTTGTCAGCTTGAATCACTATGGCATCATGTCCTTCAAGCTCCGCGGTAAAGCCAGAAGTGAAAAGCACATCCATCGCAGCTTGCTGGCTGTTTACTTCTATTACCACTCGGTTATGTACTTTCGCTGCATGTTCGCCCCGAATGGTTCGAACATCTATAAGCTTGCCGCTTTGAATAATTGCCACTCGATCACACATAAGCTCCATTTCAGATAATAAGTGACTAGATACGAATACAGCTATGCCTTCATCCTTAGAAAGCAAACGTAAATAATCACGAAGCTCGCGTATACCCGCAGGATCTAAGCCATTCGTAGGCTCATCCAAAATAAGCAGCTGCGGTTTATGCAGAATGGCCTGTGCTACACCAAGCCGCTGACGCATGCCTAGCGAGTAGGTTTTGACTTTATCGCGAATTCGCCCTTCAAGACCGACAAGCTTAACGACTTCATGCACACGATGCTCCGTAATGCCAGGAATCATACGTGCATAATGAAGTAAATTATCGTAGCCGCTCAAATATTTGTACATTTCGGGATTCTCTACTATAGCGCCAACATGGCGAATCGCCTTCTCGTAATGCTTCGTGATGCTATGTCCTCCGATTGTTATCTCACCGTCTGTTAGCGACATTAAGCCAACCATCATCCGAATCGTAGTTGTTTTGCCTGATCCATTGGGTCCTAGGAAACCAAATACTTCTCCAAGCGGTATATCGAGCGTCAATCGATCAATAATGGTTCTTTTGCCAATTTTTTTTGTTACATTTTGCAATTTAACAATAGGCTGATCCATGTTTATGCCCTCCTTCAAAAATCCAAATTCTATTTATTATAAACGATTAAGGAAACAAATGGAAGTTTACAAAAAAATACACCTCCACTCTACAGTTAAACTGTAGGGCAGAGGCTCTCATTATCATTTGTACGATAGGGCTGTATAACATGTTCGGCAACTTTTGCATCTGCACGAAGGAACATTTTATAGTCATAGTTACTGGTCTTACCCGGCGATCCTACTCTAGCATCCAGCTTATCTTGCTCTACGCTGCATGTTAAGCAATAACCCATTGGATGTACCACTCGGAAAAATCCTGTTCGAAACATAATATCTGCCTCAGGACTTAAAAGCATCTCCCCGCAACTAACACAATAAAAACGGTCCTTTGAACATATCATTCGATAGATCGCTCCCTCTCTCTTTCGTAATGACTGTAACAACCTCAACATTAAAAACGACAATTAGCGTTAAATGGCAGAAGTTCTATCATAACGTCGATTAAGTATGCATCTAAACCATCAATCTATACAACATTCAGCTGACTTGTAATCTCATCCCAAGTGGTGCCCAATCTAATAATATCATCTTCATTAATTTGATTGCCAGTTTGAACCTCAATTAGCTCTACATCCGTAATGGCTTGCATGCTATGTCTAGTTCGTTCTGGAATAGATATGGTATCACCCGGCTCGATGTGTCGATACACATCATCTAGAATCAGCACTCCTTCCCCTGATAATATTGTCCATGTCTCTCTTCGCTTAAAATGCATTTGATAGCTGAAATTTTGTCCAGCAGCAATAAAAACTCGTTTTGTTACACAATGTTTTCCTGATGACAGAATTGCTGAATCAACGACTTTGGAGTGTCCCCATCGTCGCTCCTCATATTTGGGACGTTCATTCATCAGCTTAAGCTTCGCATCCAGCTCTGAACCAGCATTTTTGCTTGTCACTAGAATACCGTCTAGGCTAGCTGCAACAATTACATTCGTCAAACCAATAATGGAGATCGGAATATCCAGTTCATTTATTAGCTTAGATTGCTCGCAATCATCAGATAGTTCGCCCATGCCTAAACGTTCGAAGGCTAGTTCCTCCGATAACGTTTTCCAGGTGCCAAGATCCTTCCATTCACCATCATAGCCGATAACGGAACGGGAGGATGTTTTTTGCGTAACTTCAACTTCAAAGCTTGATTTGGGCATTTTAGAATATTGTTTATATAGCTCTTCATAATGAATGGCCTGCCCGCGCTGCATAAGCATATTAATCATAAAATCAAGCTGGAAGACATAAATTCCGCTGTTCCATAATGCTCCCGCTTTAATAAATGAACTCGCTTCAGCCTCATACGGCTTTTCCTTGAATGTATGTACCTTACGCTCGTACATACCCTCATCATCACGATGTCGATTAGCCTCCGGAACGATATATCCATATTGCTCTGACGGGTAACTCGGCTTTATCCCAACCATAAGCAGATCAGAGCTGCTTTCTCTGTGCTGCTTTGGGAGCCCCCTAATACATGAGAAAAAATCATTACTAACATATGAATCTACAGGAATCACAATAATCGTTTCACCTAAGGATACTCCTGCGATTGAATATAAATATGCGGCGGATAGTGCAACTGCTGGAAATGTGTCACGTTGTTCCGGCTCAATGATGAGCGGTGCTTTGGTCCCTACTTGCCTCTGTATGAGCTCCACCTGCTCGCGACAAGTCGCAATTCGAGTATGCTCTTGCAAATCACACTCATCGAGTTGACGCCATATCCGCTGCAGCATCGATTCCATACCGCCGTTTGGAGCTTGCAGCACAGATAAGTATTGTTTGGCCCGACTGCTGTTAGATAAGGGCCATAATCTCTTCCCAGATCCGCCGGATAACAATATTATTTTCAAAGCATCTCCCCCTTCTTTCAAATTGTTATTTCTCTATATAACTACCATTTAACCGCTATGGTCTAAACGATTTCTGTTCAATATTCTGCTATATAAATAATGTATTTTTTGCTGCTGTGGCTGACTTTCTAATAACTCTTGGTTCATAATGCCAATAATTAACGAACGCATTGTATTGGAGCATTCAAATAACACACCATGAGCATGTTGATTATCTTGCTGTAAATTCCAAACGATACGTCCGCGAACGATAAGCTGCACATTCGAAATCGTCGTTCGAAATTCCACTAAATAATTATGCTGAATCGGTAACTGTAAGCCTGATAGGAAACATAAACCATGCGGGCTTATATTAAGCAGAAGCACTGTGGTCGTAGATGGTGTTAGCAATTGTCCATCAGTACTGAGTAGCCTGAGCTCTGCCTTAACGCCTTCTGTGAAGCGGAGCCTAATGTGGGCGCGCGAGGCATTATTTGAATCCGTCGCCATGCGTAATTCCTCCATCATACCTAATAACCATACTAATGATAGATATATTAACATCATTATACTTGAGTCCTCGAATGGAATATGTCGGTTAATGGGTGCGGCTTTCTTCTATTTTGGTGGCATTTTGTCGAAAAACAAAAGGGACTGTCGCCTGAAGTAGTTCGATCTACTTCAGGGACAACCCCTTTATTGTTACCTATGATTTTGTAAATTTAAAATAATTTATTTGCCGCCTGCGCGTGCGAGTTCCTTCTTGTTTGCTTCAAAAGCTGCAAGAAGTGCCGCTTCGCCAACTAATCCTCTATCTTCGACCTTGCGAATCTGTTCAAGCATACGTTTGTAGTCCTTAGGAATGACTTTTACAAATTTCGAAAGCGATACATCCCATTCATTCAATAGACGGGAACCAATCGCACTCTCTGTATTCTGAACATGTGTTTCAATAAGTCCACGAAGCTCAGCGATATCTGAAGAGTCTTCAAGACGCTCGAGCAATACCATCTCCAAGTTGCACTGGTTGTAGAAATCGCCCTTCTCGTCATAGATGTAAGCGACGCCGCCAGACATACCTGCTGCAAAGTTACGACCGGTGCTGCCAAGTATAACGACGCGACCGCCTGTCATATATTCACAGCCATGATCGCCTACGCCTTCAACAACAACATTGGCTCCACTATTCCGAACAGCGAAGCGTTCGCCTGCTGTACCGCGGATATATGCTTGACCGCTAGTAGCGCCATACAGTGCAGTGTTACCGATAATTACATTATCCTCAGCTGCAAAAGTTGCCTTCGGTGACGGAGCTACAATGATTTTACCGCCAGAGAGACCTTTTCCAAAATAGTCATTGGAGTCGCCTTCGATCGATAACGTAATTCCTTTCGGTACGAATGCACCAAAGCTTTGTCCAGCCGTTCCGACAAAATGGAATGAAATCGTATCTTCCGGCAATCCAGCTGCGCCGTATTTACGCGTAACTTCACTGCCTAGAATCGTACCGACAACGCGGTTCGTATTCAAAATAGGGAATGTGCCGCGTACGCGCTCGCCGCTCTCAATCGCTGCCTTTGCAAGCGGAACTAGCTTCTGCATATCTAGCGACAATTCAAGACCATGGTTTTGCTCTTGAATATTGTAGCGCACTGCATCCTGCGGAAGCTCAGCCTCATATAGCAAGCCAGTGAGATCAATACCTTTCGCTTTGTAATGCTCATGCAAATATTTCGTTTCCAAAATATCGACACGTCCAACCATTTCTTGAATGGTACGGAAGCCAAGCTCTGCCATAATCTCACGCAGCTCTTCAGCAATAAAGCGCAAATAGTTAACGACATGACTAGGATCACCCATAAATTTCTTGCGAAGCTCCGGATTTTGTGTTGCAACGCCTACCGGACATGTATCCAATTGGCAAACACGCATCATAATACAGCCAAGCACGATAAGTGGAGCAGTCGAGAAGCCATATTCTTCAGCTCCGAGGAGCACGGCAATCGCAACGTCACGGCCATTCATCATTTTTCCATCCGTTTCAAGAACTACACGATCACGCAATTTGTTAAGCATTAGTGTTTGATGTGTTTCAGCAAGACCAAGCTCCCACGGCAAGCCAGCGTGACGAATCGAGCCCATTGGTGAAGCACCTGTTCCGCCATCATAACCGCTGACCATAATAACATCAGCACGGCCTTTAGCAACTCCTGTCGCAATCGTGCCGACGCCAACACCAGATACCAGCTTCACGTTAATTCGTGCGCGTGGATTAGCATTTTTTAAGTCATGGACAAGCTCAGCCAAATCCTCAATGGAATAAATATCGTGATGCGGCGGCGGTGAGATAAGTCCAACACCAGGCGTCGAGCCGCGAACTTCTGCTACCCAAGGATAAACTTTAAGACCAGGCAATTGACCACCTTCACCAGGCTTAGCGCCTTGAGCCATTTTGATTTGAATCTCATCAGCATTAACCAAGTAATTGCTCGTTACGCCAAAACGTCCCGAAGCTACTTGTTTAATCGCACTGCGTCTTGAATCACCGTTCGCATCTGGAATGAAGCGCGCAGGATCCTCTCCGCCTTCGCCCGTATTCGATTTGCCGCCTAAACGGTTCATCGCAATCGCAAGGCTCTCATGAGCTTCTTTACTGATCGAACCAAATGACATCGCACCTGTTTTGAATCGTTTCACAATGGATTCAAGCGATTCAACTTCCTCAAGCGGAACGGCTTGGCGTCCTTCCTTGAACTTCAGCAAAGAACGAAGCGTCAAATGTTTCTTGTCCTCACCTTGTACTAGCGTAGAGAACTTCTTGTAGAGCTTGTAATCATTTGAACGAGAAGCCATTTGCAGCGTATGAATCGTTTGTGGTGTGAACAAATGATCCTCGCCATCTTTACGCCATTGGTAATCCCCGCCGGAATCAAGCTCCTTCTCTCCGCCTTCTTGCTCGGAGAATGCACGGTTATGGTGCTTCAACGTCTCTTCAGCAATAACATCAAGTCCGATACCGCCGATACGGGACGGTGTCCATGTGAAGTACTCGTTAATAACATCTTCTTTCAAGCCGAGTGCTTCAAAAATTTGTGCACCACGGTAAGATTGAATGGTCGAGATACCCATTTTGGACAATATTTTTACAACGCCTTTAGTTGCGGCTTTAATATAGTTTTTCACTGCTTTGTCATGCGAAATACCGCGAAGCATCCCTTGCTTAATCATATCGTCAAGTGTTTCAAATGCAAGATACGGGTTAACAGCATTTACGCCGTAACCAAGCAGCAACGCATAGTGATGCACTTCACGCGGTTCGCCTGACTCTAGTAAAATAGATACCTTCGTACGTGTACCTTGACGAATAAGATGATGATGCAGAGCCGCTACTGCAAGCAGAGCTGGAATTGCAGCATTTTCCTTATCTACGCCGCGATCGGACAAAATAAGTAAATTATGCCCTTTAGCGATGACACGATCAGCCGCTTCACACATTTGTGTAAGTGCAGCGCGCAAGCCCGCTTCGCCTTCATCTGCAAGGAAGAAGATCGGCAGTGTTATGGAACGGAAACCTGGACGGCGTACATGGCGCAGCTTTGCGAATTGCTCGTTAGACAAAATCGGAGTATCCAATTTGATATGACGGCAGCTCTCCGGCTCAGGGTTCAGCAAATTGCGCTCAGGACCAATCGTTGTACCCGTTGCAGTAATAATTTCCTCACGAATGGCATCGATAGGCGGATTCGTCACTTGAGCAAACAATTGCTTGAAGTAATTGTATAGACGCTGCGGACGCTCTGACAATACCGCCAGCGGTGCATCGTAACCCATTGAAGAAATAGGCTCCATGCCGCTGCCAGCCATCGGCTCAAGCACTTTACGAATATCCTCAAATGTATATCCGAACGCTTGTTGTCTCTTTTGAACAGTCGCATGATTCGGTTCTGGCAGTTCAGGTGCTTCTGGCAGATCCTCCAAATCCACAAGATGCTCATTGAGCCATTCACGGTAAGGATGCTCCGTCTCGATTTCCGCTTTCACTTCTTCATCAGAAATAATGCGGCCTTGCTCTGTATCAACAAGCAGCATGCGTCCTGGACGCAAACGATCTTTGTATAAAATATCTTCCGCCGGAATATCAACTGTTCCAGCCTCGGATCCAAGTATAATATGATCGTCCTTCGTTACGTAATAACGAGCTGGACGAAGACCATTACGGTCGAGAACCGCACCAATCTTTACGCCGTCAGTAAAGCCAAGCGCAGCTGGTCCGTCCCACGGCTCCATCAATGTGCTGTGGTATTCATAGAAAGCTTTACGTTCGTCACTCATGCTCTCATGGTTGGACCAAGGCTCTGGCACCATCATCATTGCAGCATGAGCCATGGAACGACCGGACAAGAATAGAAACTCCAGTGTATTGTCAAACATTGCAGTATCGGAGCCGTCTGGGTTAATAACTGGTTTAATTTTCTCGATATCATCACCGAACAATTCAGAAGCAAATAACGTTTGACGAGCATGCATCCAGTTCACGTTACCGCGAAGTGTGTTAATCTCTCCGTTGTGAATCATATAATGGAATGGATGAGCGCGTTCCCAGCTAGGGAATGTATTCGTACTGAAACGGGAATGTACAAGCGCCATCGCCGATACAACCGATTCATCATTCAACTCGACGTAGAATGAACGAACCTGCTCCGTCGTAAGCATGCCTTTGTATACAATCTTTCTTGATGATAAGCTCGAGAAATAAAACATATTGCCGCCTTCTTTGCCGGCATAACGAATCGCAAGCTCAGCGCGCTTACGAATCACATATAATTTGCGTTCAAATGCCATGTTGTCCTTCAGGCTATCGTTCTTGCCGATAAACAGCTGACGAACATATGGCTTAACCGCTAATGCAGATTCACCTAACTTATTATCATCCGTTGGTACTGTACGCCAACCGATAACCGATTGGTTCTCCTCTTGAACAATCGTTTCCACTTCACGCTCAATTGCGCTGCGAGCCTCTTCATCCTGCGGCATAAAAATCATACCTACGGCGTAGTGTCCTTCGGCGGGAAGCTCAATTTCTTGCTTCTTTAATTCAGCTGCAAAAAATGTATGCGGAATTTGAAGCAAAATACCAGCTCCGTCTCCCGTATTCGGTTCGCTGCCTTGACCGCCGCGATGCTCCATGTTCTCGAGCAGCGTCAACGCTTGGCGAATGACCTTGTGCGATTTAATTCCCTTGATGTTGGCCACAAAACCCATGCCGCATGCATCTTTCTCAAACTGCGGATCATAGAGCCCCTGCTTCGGCGGCAATCCCAAAATTTTTTCTTTCATTGTATGCAACCTTTCTATGAGAAGATTTTTGGGTAAGCGTGAACGTGTTGAAAATAAGCACCGATGAATACGCATTACGCTTCATTTTTGACTTGTTTTATCATAGAATGGAAGTCAGCGAGGCACACCGGCCTGCTCCTTGACATTCATTAGCTAACGGAAGTTGCTCTAAATACGAGCGCTTGCGTCTAATTGACCAAACCCGGCCTCTATACCGCTACATTGCGATTATTCTAATATTTTATCATTAGGCCAAAGCGGAATCAATTTAATATTTTCATAATTGTTTGCACTTTTTGACTACTGATTCGGACATAAAACATCTTTTTTATGAAGAGCTATCCTTCATTTCTTTGTGGAGTGTAAGCATAACTTAGTTTACAACTATTATTTCCTTATATTTTATCAGAGGAGTGAGGGATTGTTATATAGTAAGTTTAGGAAGGTGACACTTCGGAAGGCGGTTTCAATCATGATCGCATTTGTACTAATAACGCAATGGAAAGTTGATTATCAGAAGTAATATGGGGAAGTAACCAAGTCATGAAGAAAAAAAGAGAACGGAGCTGAATTACGAAGCTTAATGGGCGCATTAGGCGCTGCCACCAAGTGGAACGCCGATGAGCAGACCGCAGCGCTTGCCATTCACTCCGTCTTCATTAATAAATAATATTACGCTATTTATATTCCTTCAATAGCTGCTGCATTTGCTCAAGTCCTTTTGCAGCCCAGCGCTGCAATCGATCAAGCGAAGCAGCCTCTGCTTCAGCAGCAGCTCTTAATGAGGAGTTGTAATCAGGAATAGAGCCTGTATGACGCTTCACATCACGCATCAGGACAGTCGTTTTTTCCGTAAAGCTGAGCGCACGTCTCTCGTGAAACATGGGCACATCTGGGTTATAAGGATTGTGGAGATCTCCTTGCTCAGGATGCTTTAATACAGCGAGCACCTTTACGAGAGCTCGCGGCCCGTTGATTTCAATGAGCTCACCTAGATAATGACCGGAGCGAACCTCTGCACGAACATTATCCCCTATTTTCAAACTTTCATTATTCTGATTAGCTTGATCCATATTAGTTCATCCTCACTTTATTATTTATTATATACTTGTAAAATATATGTAAATATAGTTAGCACTACAGATACATATCATAACAATATGCACTATTTCTTTCTAGGATAAATTATCTACTGTAATATTCGCAACCCCGGCGGATAAAACTTGTGTTAGTCGCACTTGCATCGTAATATGGAATTAGAAAAGTAGGTGGAATGAATGCGTAAGAAAAGAGTGCTTCTGCTCTCTGAAGGCTTTGGCTCCGGTCATACTCAAGCTGCCTATGCGCTCGCTGTCGGACTAAAGCAGTTATGTCCGGGGGTCCAAACCCGTGTCATCGAGCTGGGGAAGTTTCTTAATCCGGTGCTTGGTCCATGGATTATATCTGCATATCGCAAAACGGTAAGCAAACAACCAAAGATGGTCGGTCTTATGTACCGCAGCAATTATAAAAAATCGCTTAACCGCTTTATGCAGCTTGCACTTCACCGTATGTTTTATACCCAAACGTCACAGGTAATATCACAGTTGAAACCAGATCTCATTGTATGCACGCATCCTGGACCGAATGCTGTTGTCGCTAGGCTCAAACGGTTAGGACTAGACATCAGGTTATATACACTAATTACTGACTATGATGCACATGGGTCATGGGTAAGCCAAGAAGTCAACAAATACCTCGTTTCCAGCGAGCTAGTGAAAGAACGGCTTATGGAAAAAGGGGTTACAACAGACCGAATTGAAGTTACAGGAATACCTGTTCACCCCAATTTCTGGCATACATACGATAAGGAAGAAATTCGAGAGCAGTTTGAATTAAAAAATATGCCGACTGTACTTATTATGGGAGGCGGATGGGGAATTCTGTACGAGGATAACGCCCTTGAATATATGACCAAATGGCGGGAGAGCACTCAGCTCATATATTGTGTGGGCTCAAATGAAAAGATGAAGGAAAAAATGCTTGCTGATCCTCTTTTCCAACATCCGAACATCCGTATCCTCGGCTTCACCCGTGAGGTTAACAAGCTCATGGACGTATCGGATTTACTCATTACGAAACCCGGGGGTATGACCTGCACCGAAGGAATGAGCAAAGGAATCCCGATGCTGTTTTATGAGCCAATACCCGGTCAAGAGGAAGAGAATTGTGAATACTTCATCAATAACGGCTTTGGCGAAATGCTTGACTCTAACGATACCGTCGATCGTTGGTTTTCACTCATCCATGAGCCCTATGCTTCAGACCAGCATAGAGACAGCCTGCTAACCAAACGCAACCAACAATACGACCCCATGAGTTGTCCTAACGCCGTCCTGCGCCTAATGCAGTGACGGTTTTCTTTTTCAATTAAGAATGAAGCATAAATTGTATGCCCTTATCCACATAGTATAACTGATGAAGGGAGCTGTTTATTATGAGTTCAAAAATGACAGATGGGAAAACGATTATTTTAAGGTTGGAAATCGATACAAATCTTGCTCAGTTCGGTCGAGCAGCAACAGCGATCGAGAAAGTCAAAGGCGACATCATCGCCATTGACGTTATACATACTGACAAGAATAAAAGCTTGCGCGACTTAACGGTAAAAATATCGGAGCATGGCGCAGCCGAGAGACTGACAACAGCACTAAAATCATTAGAGGGCATTCGGTTAGTTCATATATCCGACCGTACTTTCCTCCTCCATTTGGGAGGGAAAATTTCCATTCAGCCCAAAACGCCAATCCAAAACCGCGATGACTTGTCCCGTGTCTATACACCGGATGTAGCCAGAGTTTGCCAAGCTATTTTTGAGGAGCCCTCTAAAGCCTATACGCTAACCGTAAAAAGAAACATGGTCGCCGTCGTCTCCGACGGCAGTGCAGTGCTCGGACTAGGCAATATCGGCCCGTATGCAGCAATGCCAGTCATGGAAGGAAAAGCCATGTTGTTCAAGCAATTTGCCGATGTTGATGCCTTTCCAATCTGCCTCGACACGCAGGATACAGAGACTATTATTGCAACCATCAAAAACATAGCACCGGCTTTTGGAGGCATTAATCTTGAGGATATCTCCTCTCCCCGCTGCTTTGAAATCGAACAAAGATTGAAGAAGGAGCTGGATATCCCCGTCTTTCACGACGATCAGCACGGAACGGCCGTCGTTTTGTATGCAGGTCTGCTAAATGCACTTAAGCTAACCAACCGCAGCTTGCAGGAGGCTCGAATCGTAATTTGCGGAATTGGAGCAGCAGGAACCGCTTGTACAAAAATGCTGATTGCAGGAGGAGCTAAACATATTATTGGCGTAGATCGAGACGGTATATTGACCGCTGATAAGGCTTACGACAATTCCACATGGCAGTGGTATGCTGAGAATACGAATGAAGAGCGTCGCATCGGAGGTTTAGCTGAAGCACTTAACGGTGCGGATGTATTTATTGGTGTATCAGCCGGAGGCATCTTAACGCGTGAACATATTTCGAAGATGGCGCCAAAACCGATCGTTTTCGCAATGGCTAATCCCGAACCTGAAATACGACCTGAGCTTGCCGAGGATATTGTGGCCGTCTTTGCTACGGGGCGATCTGATTATCCTAATCAGATTAACAATGTCCTTTGTTTTCCAGGGATATTCCGCGGAGCATTAGACAGTCGCGCTACAACGATTAATGAAGAGATGAAGCTCGCTGCTGCGGAAGCTATTGCTTCCGTCATTAGTGACGAAGAGCTTAGCCCGATGTATATCATTCCAAGCGTCTTCAATTCCAGGGTCGTTGAAGAGGTACGCCGCCGCGTCATTCAAGCAGCGCAGCAAAGCGCTGTATCTCGTCGTCATATCCGGGAGTAGCTCCTCAGCTTCTAGCTCTTTCCGCTTGTTTACGGCCACCCGTAAACAAGCGTTTTTTTTATTTTTAAACTTCATAAATTGTTCCAAATTAGACAATGAGCACGATAAATTAAGCTGCTTACCATTATCTTTTTTTTAAAAGGATTGAAACCTGAGCGCAGGTAACCACGTATTCGTATTTAGGTATGAGGTCTGAAGAAAAACAAAGTCATTAAAAACACATGACAACTATCATCTTCTTAAGCCGAATAATTATGCTATAATTAAAATATTAAGCGCTAAAGCGCTTTTTCAACAAGCTGCAGCATATGTTAGCATATTGGGGAGTTTACAAACGGTATATCTCGTTTAGCAGGCTTTGTGTGCAGGTTAGTTGATGGAAAGGGAGCCTGGTAATGTTTCAAGCGGTAGTCGATTTTTTAAAGGATTTCGGGCCACTCGGATTGTTTGTTCATGCGTTTCTAGATGCCGTAATATTTCCCATTCCTGCCTTCTTCCTTCAAGTTTCATTAAGTATTCTCAATCCCTCTACAGCATTATGGCTGGCCACTGTGGGCTATATCGCATGTCTCTTAGGCACTCCTGTCGGGTACTATTTGGGTAAGGTAATGGGCAAATCAGTCCTATACAAATTTTTAAAAAAGGAATGGATTGACGCAGCTACTGATAAGTTTCAGAAAAATGGTGAAGCTGCCATTCTAATCGGCTCATTCACACCTATTCCATTTAAAGTATTTACCATATTGTCTGGCTGCTTAAACTTTCCATTATGGAGATTAATCGGATATGCGGCTATTGGACGAGGATTGAAATTTTATATTGTCGGTCTTTTATTTTATTTCTATGGCCGTGCTGCAGAAAACATGGTAAAAGACGTTTCCTTATATATTTTTTTAGGAGCTGTACCGATTCTAATTGTTTATCTTTTACTTCGCAAGAGACGTAATAAAAAGAAAGCGCTTGAGAGCGAACAAGCCGAAGCAGCCAAGAACGAGCCTGTCAAACATACTGAAAGTACGAAAATCCAAATAGATTCATAAGCATATCAATATACAGCATGTTAAAGGGGCTATACCAAAAGTCATCAAAGATGGCGATGGGATAGCTCCTTTCTATTCAGAACAAATGTAAATTTATCATGCTGCCTATTCCACTTCCACCAATGTGCCTCTAAAGCGCCGGATTATCAGTAATAAGTCTAGAAACTAGACTTATTTCTCTGAAAACGACCAATTCAACACAAATAGATCTAGAAACTAGATCTATTATGCTGCCTATTCCGCCAATTTGCGCGGCAATCGACCAAAAGCCAGAAATGGCGGTGCAGGGATAACCACCCCAACACCGCCATTTCTTTTTTCACCAATTTCTTCATCAACCCTACTATAGTGCGCTTCCGCCAAACAGCATGCGGTACTCCCAATGCGTACCTTTCATATTGCTGATGGTTACACCGCCACTCTCTTTGGAATAGGTGTGCAATACTTTGCCGTCACCCAAATAAATGCCGTCGTGGGTAATTGTAGCTTTAGACTTGTCGATCCCGCTATAAGCTGAAGCCTTTGTTCCTTTATAGGACATGAAAAATACGATGTCACCGCGTTTGAGCTCTGACAATTTCGTTGTCGTAGAATTTTTGTCCTTCACATATTGTCCTTGCTGACGAGAATCTGCTGGAAGCTTCAGCTTCGCGCCGTCAAGAAAAGCTTGTCTTACGAAATCTGAGCAATCAAAAGTTAACGTTGTGTTGCGGTCAGAGCCATACTCATAAGGCGTACCTAAATACTTCATCCCTGCCGTAATCACTTGCTCGATTAGCTTGTCCTCAGCCTCGCCAGGTTCAGTCACTGTGCCGCCGTTATTTCCGCCAGTGTTCCCGTCAGTGTTCCCGCCAGCGTTCCCTGTGCTGTTACCAGGTATCGTGCCCGTTATACTAAGGTATGCAGCCTGCGTACTAACATAACCGCGCACACCGCTGCTATCCTGTACTTCATACCAATAGCTGTTTGTTTTGGCGATAATATTTACTTTCTCGCCTTTCTTCAAATAACGAATACGCTCGCCCGAAGTCGAAGCTGTCTTGCGGAAAGAAACCGAAGTTTTAACGATCGCATTGCTATCTTGTGAAGGAGCTGATACTTGAAGCTCAACATATTTTGAAGAGGTTGATATGTAACCTGTTTTTCCCGAGGAATCGGTTACTTTATACCAATATGAATTAACCTTCTCGATAACCGTAATTTTTTCACCTTTCTTTAAACTCCGAATAATGGATGCGGATGTGGAAGGTGAAGTACGCATATTTACGCTGGACTGTATCTCTGCAGCTTGCGTCGCTTGCACTTCTTGTGCGGCCAATACTGCTGGTACTGAAATCGAACTAAACAATAATGCTGCCGTTAACGTTGCTGTTGCCATCCTTTGTTTCATGGTGTATTGCAATCATTACGCCTCCTTGGTGTGTAAACAGTTTAAGTTTCACGGTTCTGTTCCATTGTAAATTCGATTAGAATAGACAAGTATCGTCCATTCTTCCTAATTGCCGCTTCAATAAATCGGGTGTTTTGAACCACTAATCAATTATATTTAGTCAAAAAAAGACACTTCCGTAAAGGAAGTGTCTTTTTGCCTATCTTAATTAGTAATATTAGTTTTGGTTGGAATAAACTATATCATTTAATATAGTCAATTGGAACTATTGGTAACAAAAACCAACAGTGCCATTTGAACTATAAAATCTATTTTTCAAATTTATTGGTAACAATTACCGAATGTTTTTACTACTTTTCAGACATATTTACTTCAGTATTCTCGATCAACTCATGCGGTTCAACATGAACATGAACACTCATAATATTGTGCTTGCGACTCATACGCTGCTCTATTTCGTCACATATACAGTGACTTTCAATCAAGGTTAGCTCAGGATCAACCTGAACAATCACATCTACAAGCACGTGGCTTCCATGGACCCTAGCCTTAATATCCTTTATTGATTTAACACCCTTCGTTTTGGCAATCGTTTTCCGCAAGGAAGTAAGCTCATTCTCATCAAACCCATCTGTAAGCGCATGTGTGGAGCTATAAAATATTTCCCATGCCGTTTTACAAATAATAATTCCCACAGCTATTGCCGCTACCGGATCGAGCCAAGGCAAACCAAACTGTGCCCCAATAATTCCTATAGCTGCCCCTATGCTTACAAGAGCATCCGATAAATTATCTTTAGCCGCTGCTAGTAAAGCTTGATTTTTTATTCGAAGGGCTAGCTTTCGATTATAAATATAGACGCCGCCCATACATACTGCCGCAAATAGAGCAATCCATGCCGACATCAAATTCGGAACATGATGATCAGTAGCAAATAATGATTTTGCTGCGCTAATTAATACTTGAATACCTACCGTCGCCATAATGAAAGAAGCAATAAGCGCAGCTATAGTCTCAGCACGTAAATGTCCATACGGATGATCTTTATCCGGCGGCTTCTGCGAGATTCGCAAACCAACCAATACGGCCACGGATGCAACTATATCCGTTAGGTTGTTATAGCCGTCTGCAACGAGAGCTCCTGACACAAACCAGTAGCCTGCTCCTAGTTTTATAGCAGATAGTGCCAAGTAGGCAGCGATACTGACCCAGGCACCCTTCTCTCCCTGCTTAATCTCATCATACTGATTCAGCTTTACTACCTCCCAAACAAAAATGCTATGTATTTTTTACCCAATAAACAACCTAACGGTATCATAACGGAACGAACCTATGTGGGTCTAGAGAAACAGTGTTTACCAGGTACGCACTTTTATGCATGAATGCAACAATTCGTTGCTTGGAGTTGAACACTATACTCTAATTAAGTTACCCGCAATTTCAAGAAAAACACTTCTTTGGAAACGATAGAAATCAAAAAAACAGCCGTTATATTAACCGGCTGCTTCTATACTCGATTATTTAGTTGATTTCATAAATCGTATAAAGCTCATCAAGCATTAAATTAGCTGCAATGACTCCGCCTGCAGTATTCCAGATTGCATCGCTCACTCTAATCGCCTTATTGTTTTTAACTACGTTCAGGCTTTGCCACAATGGATCTTTCAACATTTCTTCTTCCATCTGAGTGCCTTTACCGTCACCAGTCTCATAAGTGAAATAGAATAACATATCCGCATCTACTTCGGGTAGACGCTCTTTCGTAATTTCTTCAACGAATGTATCTTTATATTTTTGGCTGTCCGGACGTGTAATTCCAAGCTTAGAGAATGCTATGCCTGTAAAAGTATCCTCTAAGTAAATACGGGTTTTACCTGCCATAAAACGAACAACGGAAACCTTTTGGTTAAGTTTATCGCCTGCTTTACCTTTAAAGTCTGCTGCGCGGCTGTCATAGTCAGCAATAACTTTTTCTCCTTCAGCCTTCAGGCCCGTCGCATCAGCGTACAGCATAAAATTAGACTGCCAAGCTCCACGAAGCGTTTCAGAAAACACAGTTGGTGCAATAGCCTTAAGCTGCTCGTAAACTTTCTCTTGGCGTAACTTATTACCGATAATAAGATCAGGTTTAAGGCTCGCAATCAGCTCAATGTTAGGCTGACTCTCTTCACCTACTACGGTTACACCTTCCATGTCCGCTTTAATATGATCATACCACGGGTCGCCTGTCCATGATTTCACCGCGCCAACCGGTTTAATGCCCAGTGCCAGTAATGCTTCTGTTCCTTCGTTGGTAAGGACGACGATACGTTCAGGTTTGCCAGCAACTTTGGTCTCACCCATTGCATGTGTGATCACTCTAGCATCTTCTGTGTTCGAAGTACCTGTTCCTTCAGCATTGCCATTGTTATTTTTTGAGCCTGTTTGGCCGCATCCCGAAACAATTACAGCTAGTACAAGTAATAGGGCGGATGCTGTCCAAGTGAATTTCTTTTTTAGTACAAAAGACATTTATTTTTCTCCCCTTCATGATGAAAATCATTCTCAGTAGTATCTCAAACGAAACTATACCAGCCATATCAAAAAAAGTCAATAATTAATGATAATGATTTTCAACTTCATTGACACTATTCGACTGATATCCTAAAATGTTTTAGTAGTCATTCATCTATACAAACGTTCATTCTTGACATCGAGAGAAGAGGAGATTATGGATACATTATTAAAAACGCGGGCTCATAAAACATTCGGGCTCATTGCAGGATTGCTCCTCTTTGCTGTTGGTATCATTTGCAGCATCACTTTTGGAGTAACGAATATCAACTGGCGAACCATATTAGCTTCTTTTACCGCATTCGACGGCTCGCAAGAGCATCTTATTATTCAAACCGCTAGAGTCCCGCGCGCGTTCATTGCTGCTGCAGTCGGAGCAAGTCTGGCCGTTGCCGGCTCCCTTATGCAAGGAATTACCCGTAACCAACTCGCTTCTCCGAGCATATTCGGTGTTAATTCAGGAGCTGCTTTCTTCATTGTCATTGGCTCAGCATTTTTCGGAGCTAGCGGGATGACGACTTTCGCAACTCTCGCCTTTATAGGAGCAGCCTTCACGGTTACCCTTGTGTATACGCTTGGCTCAATTGGCAACGACGGATTGACGCCGCTCAAGGTTACCTTAGCCGGCGCTGCTATGACAGCTTTTTTCTCTTCACTCTCGCTAGGCGTGTTGCTGACGAGCGGTCAAACGTTCGATCAAGTTCTCTATTGGTTTGTAGGCTCCGTAGCTGGACGCGATATGAACATATTAACAGCCGCTGCTCCTTATATGGGAATCGCCTTAATCGCAGCGATCGTGCTGGCTAGACATATGAACGTACTTGCACTTGGTGAGGACGTAGCTGTAGGACTCGGTCAAAAAACCGTGTATATCAAATTAGCTGCTGGGATTATAGTTGTTCTGCTTGCAGGGGGCTCTGTCTCTATGGCTGGTCCTATCGCTTTCGTTGGAATTATTATTCCACACCTCATGCGATATCTAGTTGGTATTGATTATCGATGGGTAATTCCATACTGCGCGGTATATGGCGGCATATTGCTTCTGGCTGCTGACATCGGTTCAAGATATATCTCGTTTCCGAAGGAAGTTCCCGTTGGTATCATGACGGCTATTATCGGTGTTCCTTTCTTCGTGTTTATCGCTAGAAGAGGAGGCCATTCTTAATATGAACAAATGGATCACACTGAGAGGCCGCAACCACTCCTTTCAGCTAAACCGCCGAACCTTAATGGTGATCATCTCACTGCTTATTGCCAATTTAGCAGCTATTATCATTTGTGTCGGCCTTGGCAGCAAGACGATAAATCCTATCGATGTTATACGTACTATTTTTGGGAGAGGCGATTCCTCCGATTGGATGATTATATTTTCACTGAGAATGCCGCGTGTATTAATTGCAGTGATGGTAGGTTCAGCACTCGCCGTATCCGGTGCTTTGCTGCAGGGTATCGTACGCAATCCGTTGACGTCTCCGGACATTATCGGCATTACAGGCGGTGCTTCTCTTGGAACCGTTGTATTCATTTTGTATTTCTCGCATGTCAGCATCCGCTTCATGCCTTTGAGTGCTATTATAGGGGCCTTTGCCGCTGCATTCCTGATTTACTTATTCGCATACCGCAAAGGGGTCACACCGCTTAGGCTGGTCTTAATAGGCATTGGGATGGCAACTGCCTTAACGGCCGTTACCTATATGCTCATCCTTACATCATCATTCACACCTACCGCTGTAGCTGTCAAAGCCTTTACGTTTATGACAGGCAGCATATACGGTGTCTCATGGGAAAGAGATTTTTGGACGCTTCTTCCTTGGCTACTCGTGTTATTTCCTATAGCCCTTATCTACGCTAGACATCTTAATGTGCAGGAGCTTGGGGATGACGTAGCATCAAGTGTAGGCAGCTCTGTCCAAGTGAAGCGGACCATTCTTCTTATAATCAGCGTAGCGCTTGCAGGCGCAGCAGTTGCTATCGGAGGCGCCATCAACTTCATTGGCCTTATGGCTCCGCATATTGCACGCAAGCTTGTTGGGCCAGCTTATGGAGGCGTTATTCCTGTATCTGCTTTGATAGGGTCGCTCGTATTACTGCTCTCAGACCTGATCGCAAGAATTGCGTTTCTCCCGCTCGACATTCCCGCAGGTGTCTTTACCGCGGCAATAGGCGCACCTTTTTTCATCTATTTACTGTATCGTCATCGAAATGGATCCTAACAATATAAACTAAACTGATAAATAAAGGGGAGTGGTTATCGTGTCCTCCATTCAAGCGAAAAATCTCACATTATCCTACGGACAAAAAGCGATCTTCAACAATCTCGATTTACTTATCCCTCCCGGAAAAATTACAGTATTTATCGGAAGCAACGGCTGCGGCAAATCAACGCTGCTGCGTTCCCTTGCTCGTCTATTAAAGCCGCAGGAAGGGTCGATCCTGCTTGACGGTGCCGAGATTGCCAAGCTCTCAAGCAAGGAAGTAGCAAGAAGGCTAGCCATCTTGCCGCAAGGCCCTATCGCTCCGGAAGGGCTGACCGTACATCAGCTCGTGAAACAAGGACGTTATCCTTACCAAAGCTGGCTGCAGCAATGGTCGCATGAAGATGAGAAAATGGTCAAAAAAGCGCTTGAAGTCACGCATATGGACGAGCTATCCACACGTTCGGTGGACTCATTATCCGGCGGCCAACGTCAACGTTCTTGGATTGCGATGACGCTGGCTCAGAATACACCAACTATTTTACTTGATGAGCCTACAACCTATCTCGATATGGCGCATCAGATCGAAATTCTTGACTTGCTCTTCGATTTAAACGAGCAGGAGAATCGTACGATCGTAATGGTACTGCATGACATCAATTTGGCATGTCGTTATGCCGACCATATCGTCGCGGTAAAAGACGGCCGAATACACGCGCAAGGCAAGCCAGAAGCGATTATGGACGAACAGCTTATCCGTGCCGTATTTGATATGGAATGCCAAATTACAGCTGACCCTATCTTCGGAACTCCTCTTTGCATCCCTTACGGCAAAGGTCGCAAACTTCCACTTGCCCAGAACCAAGCGTGACCAAACGAAAAAAAAATGGTGAAGCAGGATTACTCCTGTTCCACCATTTTTTCGTTTAATAAACCTTATATCCAGAAAAAGAACGCCTGCCTGAAAGGTTTCCCTTACAGGCAGACGCTCTATATTCATTGCGGCTTAAACCGCGTACATCCGCTCACGAAGCGCTTTAACCTCAGCACTTTCAAGGTATTCGTCATAAGTCATCATGCGGTCAATTATACCGTTAGGTGTAATTTCAACGATGCGGTTAGCGATCGTTTGTACGAACTGATGGTCATGCGATGTGAACAAAACCGTGCAATCCGTATCTGTCAGACCATTATTCAAAGCCGTAATGGATTCAAGATCCAAGTGATTCGTTGGCTCATCCAAAATAAATACGTTCGCGCCCTCAAGCATCATCTTGGAGAGCATGCAGCGAACTTTCTCGCCCCCGGACAATACGCTTGCTTTCTTCATCGCATCATCGCCTGAGAAGAGCATACGGCCAAGGAAGCCGCGAATAAACGTTTCATCTGGATCCTTCGAATATTGACGCAGCCATTCCACCAAGTTCAAATCCACACCGTCAAAATACGGTGAGTTATCTTTCGGGAAATAAGCCTGCGACGTTGTTACGCCCCATGAATAGCTTCCAGCATCCGCTTCAACCTCACCAACAAGCAGTTGGAAAAGCAAAGTTTTTGGCAAGCTGTTCGGACCAACGAAAGCGACTTTATCGCCTTTATTAAGCGCAATCGTCAGGTTGTCGATTACTTTCTCGCCGTCGATTGTTTTGGTCAAGCCGTCAACAAGCAGCAACTGCTTACCTGCTTCGCGTTCACCTTTGAAAAGAATAAACGGATATTTACGGTTCGATGGGCGAATATCATCAAGTGAAATTTTCTCAAGAAGCTTCTGTCTAGAAGTTGCTTGTTTCGCTTTCGATTTATTCGCGCTGAAACGTTGAATAAACGCCTGCAATTCTTTGATTTTGTCTTCCTTCTTCTTGTTCTCTCCGCGCATCAGCTGTAAAGCTAGCTGGCTGGATTCATACCAGAAGTCATAGTTGCCGACATACATTTGAATTTTACCGAAGTCAATGTCCGCAATATGCGTACAAACGGTATTCAGGAAGTGCCTGTCATGGCTGACAACGACTACAGTACCTTGGTAATCAGCAAGGAAGTCTTCTAACCAACGGATGGACTCGATGTCCAAGTGGTTGGTAGGCTCATCGAGCAATAGAATGTTCGGCGAACCGAACAAAGCTTGAGCCAGCAATACGCGAACCTTCTCGTTACCGCTAAGCTCAGCCATCTTCTTGTCATGCAGGTCAGGAGTAATGCCTAGTCCGTTTAGCATCTCTGCTGCTTCGGATTCCGCTTCCCATCCGTTCATATCAGCGAATTCAGCCTCAAGCTCACCCGCACGCATGCCGTCCTCATCGGTAAAGTCCGCTTTCGTATACAGAGCGTCCTTTTCCTTCATTACTTCATAAAGACGCTTGTGACCCATCATAACCGTCTCAAGTACTACGGACTCGTCGTATTCATAATGGTTCTGCTTCAGAACGGCAAGCCGTTCACCCGGCGTTATATGCACTTCTCCGTGCGATTGTTCAACTTCACCGGATAATATTTTCAAAAAGGTCGATTTACCTGCGCCGTTAGCGCCGATCAAGCCATAACAGTTGCCTGGCGTGAACTTAATGCTAACATCTTCAAAAAGCGCACGCTTCCCGTAACGGAGCGTTATGCCACTTGTACTAATCATTCGTTTAATCCCGTCCTTCACTACAAAATCACTTTATCTTGACCTATTATAGCACAGTATGCAAGGAAACCGAACCTTCTTTTGCTTCTCCTGCCTTTCGATCGGCTATCCAAAATTAAGGAGCATGTTTCGGTCATAGATGGCAGCGCAACAAAACCTTCCCCTATGCGACCAAGATACGTTGTCGTGTGAGGGAAGGCCTTTTTTTAACTAATGAGATATTGAAAAGCTGACAATGTAATACGTTAATTCCAATTGAGCTTAACTTCGTTGCCCGTGCGGGATGATTCATAAATCGCGTCAAGAATACGATTATTCGTATAGCCAGATAGCGCGGAAGTAATCGGTTGTCTGCCTTCACGGATACAATCTACAAAATGACGGCTCATCAGAATACGATCCTCTTCACCTTCAAGCGGCGTAATGTCACTTTCAACAACCTCGTTGTTCTCATGCGTGACATACTTGCCGCTATTTCCAACAATTGCCACACCGCCCATTGTTCCCATCAAATGAATGAAAGGGTCTTCGGGCAACAAGGCAGAATGTGCTGCCCAGCTTACTTCAAGCGACAATGTCGCACCGTTATCAAGCTTAATTAATGCCGAGGCAAGATCCTCAACATCATAATAACCATCCCAATTCGGTGTTCCCCACGTTCCTGTGCCGAGACGTTTAGGTCCGAATTCTGCATAAGTTGAGCCGTATACAGAGATCGGCTTCGGATTCCCCATTAAATAGAGCGATAGATCAAGCATATGAACTCCAATATCTATAAGCGGACCTCCGCCCGCTTGGTCTTTGCGTGTAAACCACGAGCCCCAGCCGGGAATGCCCTTCTTGCGGAACCAGCCTGCCTTCGCATTATAGATATGTCCTACTTTGCCGCTGTCAATCTTCTGTTTAAGCGCACGGCTTAGTCCTGTCCAGCGCATCTGATGGGACATCATTAATATTTTGCCGGATTTTTCAGCTTCCTCTACAATCAAGCGAGCCGCATCAGAATTAATGGCCATCGGCTTCTCCAGTAGAACATGCTTGCCTTGCTTTAGCGCCTCAATTGCAAGCTCAGCATGAAATTGGTTTGGTACACCGATAACCACAGCATCGATAGAAGAATCCTCAAGCAATGCTTGCGGACTTGCATGGACCGTTTCAATGTCGTACTCAGCAGCACGCTGCTCGGCAAGCGGAAGGTAAGCATCCGAAACGGCCGCTACATCGATACCTTCAATTTTTTTAAACGTCTGCATATGTATACTTCCGATTGCACCGGCGCCAATAACACCAAGTCGGATATTTGCGTGAGTCATTTACTGATTCCTCCTTAAAGGTTTGCGCATGCAAACCTTGCTTCGTAAGATTATGCTTAGGTTTGCGCATGCAAACCTTGCTTCTTAAGATTAAGCTTGAACTAGCATACGCTAAGCCAAGCTTAATCAAATATTCTCATTACATTATATGATCAGTATAACGTTTTTAGCTTACTCGCATCATTGTGCGGATTTGGCGAATATTTAGCTTCATTTGTTATTTTCCGGACAACCGCCAAGTCTCACCGTGCGGGAGTACTAGAATACGCTCATCCGCAATACAACGTTTTAAGCGCTCAGCCTCCAGCCGATCGAGTGCCTCGCGAGGCGTATCGTCAGCGAGCTTGAAGGCTCCATAGTGCATCGGCACGAACCACTTGGCATCCAAATCGTCGAACGCCTGAAGCGCTTGCTCCGGCGTAATATGCTGCGGCGCCATGAACCATTCCGGCTCATAGGCTCCGATTGGCAGCATCGCTACATCAATTGTGAAGCGACGACCAATATCCTTAAAGCCTTGAAAATACCCGCTGTCTCCTGCGAAATAAATCGTCGGAAAATCCGACACAACCGGTCGTTCTACAACACCTCGCTCACTGAAAAAAGGATGCAGCCTGGCGGTTACCGCTTCTGCTGTACTCGCGATTTGAGCTTTCGGCTCCGCATTTTTCTCCTCCTTAGATATCAGCGGGGAATCTCCGCGAGCGCCGCTCACCAGCTTTTCGCTTCGTGACACTGGACGCTCAATGACAAAACCGCCCCAATGCGAGCTATTCATATCCCAAGGATTGCGGCGCGTTGAATGCTGTGAAGGCACAAACGTGAATTTAACCCCGTTAATAATTTCGGATTCCCACCAATGCAGCTCCTTTATTCTGAGGAACCCCTTCTTCCGAAGCTTAGCACCAAGGCCTGCCGGCACAAGCAATTGTCTGCTTCCAATCAGTTTGCGCAGCGAATTTATATTTAGATGATCATAATGTGAATGAGAAATGAGCACAACATCAATTGGAGGTACGTCCTCAACTTTAATACCCGGCGGCGAAAGTCTCTTCTGGAGAGCCATTTGAGTCGACCATACTGGGTCCGTAATAATATTCAACCCGCCGAGCTGAATGAAAAAAGTCGAATGTCCCACCCAAGTAATAGAGGGCCATTTTCTGTTATCCTCCAAGTATGCGATATCAGGTTCAACATTCGGAACGGTGAATGAATAATCCTTCATTCTCAGCTTGCGAATGCGTTCCTTACGCCATCTTTTGAATTGCTTCAAAGAAGTGTGCTGTTCAATAGGATCTATGTTTGCAAATCGTTTTAACTTCAACCGTCCTTCCCTCCTTCGCAATCATTCGTTGCTTTAATAAGATACCAAGTCAGCATCACACATGCAAATATGTTATTTATACGAAAGTCTTCCAAGTTCCAGCCTGGCTGACACATCAGAAAAACAATAAAATATAGCAGCCAACCGCTGCCTCGTTCGCATCCGAACATGAAATCAGTTACACTTGCTCATATAGCTTTTACACATAAGACTACGCTTTCGACGCAGTATTTGTTACACAAATACAACGGATTTACACTAATAACATCACTTTTCCCTGGAGGTTTCCTCATGAAACTAATTTCTATAGAACCAACACCAAGTCCAAATTCAATGAAACTGAATGTCGATGAGACGCTGCCCCGCGGCCGCAGGCTTACTTATAAAGCAAGTGAAGCAAGCGATGCTCCCGAAGTGCTTCAGCAGCTTTTGCAAATTAATGGTGTACGGAGCCTGTTCCGTACAGCTGACTTTATTGCGCTTGACCGCAAGCCAGGAGCAGATTGGGCAACTATATTAGCTGAAGCAGGACAGCTTCTTCAGAAGGATGATGATGGGCAGCAAGGCAGCGATAAAGGACCCTCAACAAGCTACGGAGAAGCGCAAGTTCTCGTTCAAATGTATCGCGGAATTCCGATGCAAGTACGTGTACGCATGGGGGACAGCGAAGCTCGCTCAGCGCTTCCCTCGCAGTTTGGCGAAGCGGTCAGCCTTGCTGCAGGCTCTGGCATGATTCGCGAACGGAAGCTCGAGGAGTTTGGTATCCGTTACGGTGAGCCCGAGGAAATTGCCGCTGAAATTGTACGCGAGCTGGAAGCTTCTTACCCGAGTGAAAGATTAGACACTCTCGTGCAAGCTGCCATCGAACAAGGAAATTCTATTACAGAGGAAGCAGTACCAGCTGTTGTAAGGCCCGCTCCTCTAACACTCGACGAAGCAGAAGAGCAATTCGCCTCACCAGATTGGCAAGTTCGTTATGCTGCACTCGAGCGGTTCGTTTCCTCAATCGAAGGTTTGCCTTTGCTTGCAAAGGCAATTAAGGATGAGAATACATCGATTCGCCGCCTTGCTGTTATATACCTTGGAGATTTGCGATCGTCTGAAGCTCTGCCCTATTTGTTTACTGCACTTCGCGACTCCTCAACTTCCGTCAGACGGACTGCTGGGGATACCTTATCCGATCTTGGCGATTCGGCTGCAGTAGGACCAATGATTGAATCGCTTCGCGACAAAAACAAGCTTGTCCGCTGGCGTGCGGCACGCTTTCTATACGAGGCAGGAGATGAATCTGCAATTGAAGCACTCCGCGAAGCTGCGAAGGATAGCGAGTTTGAAATTCAGCTGCAAGCCAAAATGGCGCTTGAGCGGATTGAACGCGGTGAAGAAGCCGCAGGCTCTGTATGGCAGCAAATGACCGCGGCAAGGAATGGCGAGCAATAATTTGCATCGTACAATACAAAAAGGGGTGCATCTCTGCACCCCTTTTTGTGTTGTACGCTTTATTTTAAACCAACGAACTATTTCGCATACTCTAGCTTTAAGTGAACAAGAAGAGAATCATCTCCAGCATATGGTTCATAGCTTGCCCGATAGCCTACGGCTATATTTATTCGTTCGAAGGCAGCCTTCAACGCTTCTGGAAATTGGCCGCCTTGCTCATACCTGAATTCTAAGCTGCCAGCCTTCGAATCAAGCGCGGACTGAATCACTTGATTAAGCTGCTCCGAGCTAGACACCGTATATTCCGGTTCAAGCCAGTGCAGCCCAAGTGCGAGCTTCAGCTTGCTGAAGCGATTCCGCTCTGTCTGCTCGCCTTGCTTCTCTAGTTCACGAATGGTATCGGCATAAGCGGTAGTTGCAGCAGGATACTTTTTGATCCATTGATGATCGACTCGAAGCTCATCATCCGACCTCAAATAATAGTTGTAACGAATCGTACTCTCACCTAGTTGATTTGCTTGTGCAGATGGTTTTTCACTTGCTGTTGCAACCGCAACCGGGTCATCCCAAGTCAGATCTAGATGATACCATACGCCATCTACCTTAACCATATTCCAAGCGTGTTCGCCAGTATTTACAGTGCCTTCAGCTATGAGGACCGTTAGGCCTGCCTCCTTCAGCATCTTGTAGCCAAGCAAAGAATAACCTTGACACACCGTTTCTCCTAACGTCACCGCATCATACGCTGTATAATGCTTCAACGATTGATCGTACTCCACATGACTAACAACCCAATCATGTATGGCTTTTACTTTCTCATGCTCGTTCATGCCCGGTTCAATAATCGTTTGAAGCGCCTTTGCTACTTGACGATCTACCACGGCGGTTTGTTCAAGTGTCTCACGATATCTCGTTTCAAGAGAGATCGTAGACTTATTCCCCCAGCTGCGAATGGTGTAGATGTAGGATTCAAGTATGTAGGCTGAATAGTCATCATGCTTTAGAGCTGCGCGAATGACCTCCGTCATCTTGTTCGATAGTTCCTGCTTGTCCCCCGTGTAGGTTACCGAAAACCGCTCGGACCGAGCTTTGAACTGCTTAGCGAGCTCCAGCTCCAATCGCTCAAGTTTACTCGTTTCATCCATGGCGGTCACCTCTTCCGACTCTGCTGCGGCAGGAAATAAATCCAGCTTGAAGTCAAGGTATAATGCAGCTGCTACGACAATAAAAACAGCCAACAGTTTGGAAGCTACTCTACGCATTCGAACCTCCTAAATAACTATTTACACATTTCAGCCATGTAATCAAACTGTAATATTTCTCTCATCTTGGTTTCATCTTATGCTTATATAATAAATTCATGACCCCCCTTTATTATATATTCTCTCTTGAAGCCTGCAGCCTCGTGCCGCAGGCTTCCTTTTTTTCAGGCAGCATAGGCGACCGATTCGAGCAAAAAAGGAATAACCTTCTCCCAAAAGACAGGATCTTGTTCCGATGTGCTATGTCCTTCGGTCGATACGAATAATGTATGTATCATGTCATTAGGCATTTGATCCTTTAATTCCCGCAGATCCTCTGAACTTATAAACCCATCACCATTCGAGTGAATCATCATGACCGGCGTCCGTTCAATGTCCGCGCTGCCCGCATGTTTAGCGAGTACTAATGGAATACTTGCTTCTTTGAACTCGGCCGAAGATATACCTGAGCGAATAAGCCATATTTTCGGTATGAGATAGGCTAATGGAAAAAGCGGTATATTTTTGCGTCGCAGCTCTGACTTCATCATCGTTTCGAATCTAACGGGCATCGAGTCCGTTACGACCGCGCGCACCTGCATGCCTTTATCGAGTGCTAGCAGCGCACCGAAGCCTCCTAGTGAATGGCCAAGCACCGCTATTCGGTCTGGATCAACGCCATGAATTGATTTGGCCGTCTCTACCGCAGCTCGCACATCATCCCGGAACATGAGCGCTGATGGCGCGGAAATAGAATCACTGTTGCCGTGACTACGCGCATCATACATTAATATAGAGAATCCCGCTTCATAAAGGGGTCGTGCATACCGAAGCACTCGCGTTCGATTCGAGCCCCAGCCATGCGCGATGACGATAAGTGGACTGAGCCCTTCAATTGACAAGTCAAAGGAAGCTGGCTGAAGCAGCCAGCCCGTAAGCTTAGAGCCATCACTTGTGAAGGAAATCGATTCCCACTGCGTGTCAACATTAGGAGCATCCGCATTCGCAATTCTCCGCGGCTTCTGGCTTCTTACGCCTATTTTCCAAATTAAAAAGGTGATCAACAAAACAATTATGAAGAAGATGATTACTATCCATGAGATTGAGTTCATGCATTAACCTCCTTGCTCTATAACGTTCGTACGATTTCTACAAATTGTCGTGCCCGCTCCGTTACTTGACTAAATTTCCCCTCGCGAACCCATTCCAGATTGACGAGTTTGCCGCCCATTCCAACAGCATTTGCCCCTGCTTTAAAGTAATCGGAAATATTATGTAAATCTACACCACCCGTTGCAATCATCGGTATATCGTTCAGCGGACCGCGAATTTCTTGCAAGTAGCCTATGCCAAGCGTACCCATCGGGAATATCTTCACCGCATCCGCTCCAGCTTTCCATGCCTTCACAATTTCGGTTGGCGTCATCACGCCCGGCCAAACGGAGAGGCCGCGCTCGCGGCCGTAAGCAATAACTTCCTCGTCCAAATTAGGCGAGATGAGAAACTGCGCGCCAGCAGAAACAGCTTGCATAGCAAGCTCTACATCCGTTACCGTACCGGCACCTACAGCTGCCTTCCCGTCAAACTTCGTGCGCCAACGATCAATCATGACTGCAGCACCCTCTGTATTCATCGTGATCTCCATCATATGAATACCGCCATCTATTAAAGCTTGCGCGGTTGCATCTGCATGTCGATCTTCAATCCCTCGTAAAATTGCTACAATTTTGTGCTGCAGCAGCAGCTCTAGCATATCGCCCATTCGCTTCTCCTCCGACTCTTATATTCATTTATTCCCAAAACTGCTTCAAAATGCGCAAAAATAAATTTGGAAACGGCAATGTATTCATATCTTCCTTCGTTATCCAACGATAAGTGCCTGAAGGCGTCATTTCTGCCGGTGCAGAAGCAGTACTAACAGCCGATTTTTGATTAGCGTCATATTCTGAAACCGCTTCAGCAGCAATAGAATTATTATCCAATGCAATAGCAGCAGCTGCGTCTTTGTGTGAATAAGTCTGGTCTCCTAAATCCGCCAAATAAAATCGCATTTTCCAATGAATATGGCTAAAAATATGGTCAGCATCCATAAACCAGCTGCGCGGACGAATTAGCAATCCGGTGTCCGTCTCAACCATCCGGCCGATCATCTCCGCCAGCTCTCCCTGTTCCTTCGGCGCAGCATCGTCCAGCCATTTCACTTTATCCGCAGGCAACAGCAAATGCGGCAGCTCCCACATTTGTGCAAGCAGCCCTGTATCCGGACGCTGCCTAACGAGTACTTTGCCTGCATTCTCCCCGCTTCCGACAACGATTGCTGCCGCTCTAAACTCTGGACGAGGCGGCTTAGCCTTTGTCTTAATAGGCAATTCCATTTCTCTGCCCGCAAGTCTAGCTTCACAATGCTCCATCACGGGACATGGCAAACAGCTAGGCGACTTCGGTGTACATACAAGTGCCCCGAGCTCCATCAGCGCTTGGTTAAAATCACCTGCAGCGCCTTCCGGAATAAGCGAGGCTGCCAGCTTCTCAATGTTAACCCGTGTAGAAGTCTTCGCAATATCGTCCTCTAAGCAAAAGTAACGTGAGAGCACACGCATAACATTACCATCAACTGCCGGCTCTGGACGGTTAAATGCTATGCTCATAATGGCTCCGCTAGTGTAAGGACCTACGCCCTTTAATCCAGCGACAGATGGCTTATCATCTGGAACAATGCCGCCATAACGCTCGACTACTTCTTTCGCTCCTGCTTGCAAATTTCGCGCGCGTGAGTAGTAGCCTAGTCCTTCCCAGCTTTTGAGCACCTCAGTCTCAGGTGCTTCGGCAAGCGCTCTAACGGTAGGGAATTTACTCATGAACTGGTTGTAATACGGAATAACCGTATCCACTCTCGTCTGCTGCAGCATAATTTCTGACACCCATACTCGGTAAGGATCTCTATTCATCCGCCAAGGCAAATCACGCTTAATAAGCCTATACCAGCTCAGAAGCTCTGTACTAAAATACGTTTTTGCATCTATTGCTCCCATTAGTTGTTCTTCTCCTCGTTCATTCTCGTTGTGAGATTCATTTGATTACCGCCGCTAATCTTTCCGATCCGTCTGTATTGAACTGGGGTAATACCTGTGTATTTTTTGAAAAGTCTGGATAAATAGTGATTCTGCATCCCAGCTCGCTTCGCAACCATAGATACTGGAAGCTCCGTTTCCATGAGCAGCTGTTTTGCAAGTGATATTCGGCGATTCGTCACATATTGGATCGGTGAGCAACCCATAATGTTTTTGAATGATGTAATGAAATAATTTGGATGGAGGAAAGCAACTTTCGCCAGATCACCAACTTGAATGTTCTCTTGCAAATTCTCTTCAATGTAAGCGAGCACCTCATTCCACTTCACCTCAAAAGAAGGCCGCTGAACCGTTTGTCTCTGCACGTGACTTTCATCTAAATAAAAGGCAAGAAGCTCGAGCAACGTGGACTTTAGCCTCAGCTCTCTCGTAATAGAGGTGCAATGTTGATGCGCGTTCATTTTGGCAAAAAGCTCCTTCATCATCTGCCCGTCCTGCACGTAAACAAACAGCGGCAGCTGCAACGACTTTATCACTTGAATATCACTCAGTTCTAAACGAAAATGACACCAATAAAATCCGAAATGTTCATTTCCTTCTGTGCCAAACGATTGCTGCGCACCCGCAGGCAGTAGATACAGCGTTTCTGGTTTCAAAATATAACGTTCATTTTTTATGTTTAGCCAGGCCTGACCCTTATCCGTATAGCAGAAACGGAAAAAATCCGGTTCAGATTTTTGCACGAACCAGCCAGGTTCTTTTTCTGTATAGGCGGTCATAATAACCTCGGCTTGAATGTTGTTCAACTGATTTTGCAAAATACTTTCTATTGTCGGGTTCATGAATTCTCCTATAATCAAATCTGAGATATAATATCTATATCTGCGTTGCAAATGGTTAACTATCTTTTCTATTATACGAACTAACGATATAAATTCATATGGAAGTCTTGTGAATATCCAGATAAGTCCTATATTTTCAATATAAATCAATAAGAAGGGATGATATTTTTGAATAAGGTTCGAAGCTTTTCAATTGCAACAACAATTTTGATTACCGTGATGGTGCTAATTTCTATAACAGGCTGTGGAGAAAAGGAAAATGGCATTTCCAAAAAAAAGAATGAACTTAAAGGGCCTGCTGAAGTGATTTCAGTCTATAAGGCAAATTGCGTCAGTTGTCATGGTACGGGACTGCAAGGCAGAGTTGGTCCAGCAACAAATCTTCAGAAAATTGGAGAACGCATGAGTGCTTCAGATATTGCAACACAAATTGAGCAGGGCGAGGGCTCTATGCCTGCCTTTAAGGATCGCTTAACTGCTGAACAAATTGCCGGACTCTCCGATTGGTTAGCAAGCAAAAAATAACAGAAAACAAGCAAAAAAAAGATGCCTTAGCAGATGAAGCTGCTGCTGGCATCTTTTTTACTTGTTATCGCCTAATAGCCGATATGATGACCGTTTATTTTTGGAGATTTCGTGTAATGAAGCTCGGCTTGGCCGGCGTATGTCCAATGTGTCTCGCCCATTTCGGGGTGTATCGGAAACAAATCACCCTGCACCAATACTAAATCTCCGCCCCAATCATCCGAATACAAGCCGTCAAACTCGACCCACTGCCCAGTTTTAAACCGACGCTTCGTTTTTTGAAGCCGCTGCTCATCCATCGTCGACAACCCCTCTCGACTAGCTACCTTGGTATATTACATTCCAAGTATAGTCAAAAGGTTACTCCGATATCCGCTCCGCAACAGCGAACGCAGAAGCTAGCTTCCGCTCGTGTGTAATCGTCACATGAATGCGAACAGCTTCAGGATCAAGCGCTAAGCGCCTCCAAGCCGCCGCCGTTAAGCTGCACTCGGGCTTGCCGCAGCTTCCTCGCAAAATTTCAATGTCCGTAAAACCAATCACATTCCCAATCCCGCAGCCAAAAGCTTTCACGACTGCTTCCTTCGCTGCGAAGCGACCAGCTGTAAATTGATTGAGCCTTTCACCTGAGTACTGTAAAGCCAGCTCTCGCTCTCTCTTTGACAGAATACGCTCCAAGAACTTGCCGCTTGTAGGTCCGTCTAACACTCTCGCTATTCGTGTAATATCAGATAAGTCATGTCCGATGCCGATGATCATACTAACACCCGCCTTTTCCCTGAAAGTGAGATTAGCAGAAGGATCAAATGAAGTCAAGCTTTGCCTATTTTTAAAGCTTATATTCCGTAAAATCAATGAATTCACCATTGATCGATTTTTCACTGCCACCCTGTTTACCTGCACTTAGCTCGAGTACACTCTTATCATGACACACATAGCGTACGCTTAGCTCATTCTCAGATGACCATGCTGGCATATTTCCCTTTGCCTCAGCAACAAATGCCTCATAGCTGCTTATGCCTCTCTTCCGAGCATCACTATGACTAATTGCCTCAACAATTACACCGTTCCGAGAGCCTTCACTTGTCACAATATACCGGTCAGAAAGATTTTGCAGTTCAAAGGGCTGCATCAAATATACGGCCAAATAAACATGATCGGTCTGGCCGAGCAAAATACCAGACTCCTGCTGCCAAGCTATAGACGGCAATACTCCTATAATTTGATTAGCTGCACCTGATGGAATAGGATATAGCGCTGCAATCGTATTTTTATAAAATAGAACTTCTGTATGCTCCGTTTGATGTCTCAAATCATCCTTTGCGTTCGACTCTGCCGGATGGAAGAAATACAATTGATTCACGCCGTTTTGCTGCCCTAACGGCAAAGAAATATCCCAACGATGCTGCTCATTGTCAAACTCCGTGAATCGTTCCCACATTCCCCCTGCCGCAAAATCCGATGTAATGTAGGCATAGCTGTGGAGCTTATATGTCGACTCGTCTGTCAGCTTCGTGATCACCTTTTTCACCTCGGTTGGTTCACATCGATTCATTGCTGTAAGGCGGGCTGTTTCTGGTGCCTCATAAAATAGAAATCCCGCATACTCCGTACGAGGCAATTGTGCAGGAAGCTCAAAATCACCGAATTGCACATAGTCGTGCAGAACATTGCTGTCTAGCGGGAGATCATGCATCTGACCGCGGCAATGCGCACCGACATAAGCGCCTTTCAAGTAGAATGCCGCTCTCTCGTTCCAGAGAAAATCCAGCATCTCAGCCAGCTCTAGTTTAATTGCTGAATCGTTTATCTCATGCCAAGCACAGGTGAATGCCTGCACCCAATGCCAGAACCAAGGCAAGCTGCTGTATTCGGACATACCATACTTGCGAACATGAGCCAAAGTTAGCTGAAGATTGTTCCGACCGTCCGCCAGTAGTTCCGCGTCATCGAACAATTGCCCGAAAATCAGCTTCGCAGCTGTATATTTAGCATCGTGATGACCAAAAACATTTTTCTGATTGTAAAAACCGCTTCGATAAATATGTACCAGCGCAGTATCGAATGCCTGTACGAGCTTATCATCAAAATAAGACCTGTAACGGTTAGCAAAAAAGGCCATCAAGCTGCCCATCAGCTCAACTGGCAGTGTATTAGGCTTCGAGTCCTTGAGAACCGGCTCCAGCCTCAGCGGCCAGTGACCATAGGTGTCGCTGTCTCCCTTCTGATCTTGAAGAGCAAGAACCTCAAGCAGAACAGCTGCTGCGGTTTGTTTGGCGGCTTCTCTATCGAATGGCAACTGAAAGGATAGATCAACAGAAGCTGCGAACAAATACGATGCATAATAAAAGTTATCGCGTATATCGTGATGAAACCATATTCCACTGCTTAAGATTGGCTGCTGCTGCTGCGCTGCTATCGCGATTTTCTGAATAATTTCATTTTGATTAGCTGTAAAGCTCATTAGACGCGTCTCCTCAATTGACTATTTTTTCTTCTTATCATATATAATTTCATTACTAAGGGGAACCTCTTCGTTGCATGCGAACTTTCATTAGATATCTATCCATTACCAAAGCAACCAGTATGCCTGCACTGTACCTGATCAAATCTACAGTTAAAAAACCGCTCCCGAGCACTAACGCACCCAAAACTGTACTTCGAATCTCATTGATCCATTCTGCCTGATACAGCTGACTAAGCTCGATGCCAAAACAAAAGATAACGCTCACTACTGCAGCCCAAAACATTCTCTTACGTACCCACACTGTGCGAACGCCAAAATAAATCATGCTCGCCCATAGCGCATCACCAAAATGCTCCGCCACGAACACTGGCAGGAAATCAGCAAACAACCTAGAGCTGTATCCAAGCACCATCGTAATGGTCATTGCGATAATGTACGGTATCCTCGCTTTCAATGCGTGCTCACCTTCTAAACCATATTTGTATGGATAATCTAAAAAGACTGCCCCCGCCGATTTCTCGGTTTAAGGAACAGTCTCTTAATCAATTCACTAATGCTTAAATACCCGGAATAGGGGAGCGCTTGTGCTCGGTTTTTAAATATTGTTTCTCAAGCTTCTCGCGAGCCTCGTCGGCGATTTCCTTGCCTTCAAGATAATCGCTATTATCACCATAAGTGATACCAAGCTCATCCTCATCGGTTTGTCCGTCCCACAGGCCTGCTGTCGGTGCTTTGTCGAGCACGCTTTGCGGCACGCCGATATGGGATGCAAGCTCACGAACCTGCCGTTTGTTAAGCGTACTAAGCGGAGTTACATCAACCGCACCATCGCCCCACTTGGTATAGAAACCAGTAATGGCTTCAGATGCATGATCCGTTCCGACTACAATTAGATTCAGGTCGAACGCGAGTGCGTATTGCATGACCATTCGCGTTCTAGCTTTTATATTGCCTTTGCCTCCGCGGCTCAAATGACGCGGAATGCCTAACGACTTAAAGCCATGCTCTACCTCAATCGTAATTTCATCGACAGCTTCTTCGATATTCGTCTCCACGCGATGCTTCAACTGGAAAGCTTCCGCAACTGCATAGCTGTCAGCAATATCGGATTGCTGGGCATAAGGCTGAAACACGCCAAGTGTCATATACTCGCGGCCCGTCTCTGAGCTAAGCTCATCCGTTGCCCGCTTGCAAAGACCCGCTGCAACCGCGCTGTCTATGCCGCCGCTAATCGCGATTAACAAGCCCGTCGTACCCGATTGCTTCACGAATTGCTTCAAGAAATCAACTCGTTTACGAATTTCCTGATCCGGATCAATTTTGGGCTGAACGCCTAATCTTTCAATGATTTCTTGTTGTAAGCTCATAGTTTACCGTCCTAAGTTAGCGGCAAAACCGATCGAAAGCGTCTGTCAGATCGGCTGCAATATCCGCTGCGGAACGATTTTCGATCTGATGGCGCTCAATGAAGTGTACTAGCTCTCCGTCCTTCATCAAAGCAATTGAAGGGGAAGATGGAGGGTAAGGAGCAAAATATTCACGAGCTTTTGCAGTCGCTTCTTTATCTTGACCTGCAAATACTGTATACAAATGATCAGGAGTAATATCATGCTGAAGCGCATCAGCTACGCCTGGGCGACATTGGCCAGCTGCACAGCCGCAAACGGAATTGATAACAACAAGTGCTGTTCCTTTTGCGTTTGGCAATTTCTCTTCTACTTCTTCAGGTGTACGAAGCTCCTGAATACCAATGCGAGTAAGATCGTCTCTCATAGGCTGCACCATATCTAACATGTATCGTTCGAATGACATCGACATCGAAACACACTCCTTTTAATTACTTTATTTTAGCTACTATTATACCGTCCGTAGTCAAAATAAAGCAACCGGAGCGCGTTCACTCCGGCTGTTCTTTTTCAGCTTATTGGGGAGAATCTTTCTGCTTGTCCAAACCATACGCCGCGTTTTTGTCGGGATGAGTAAATATTCCTCCTTGCGGCGGAAGGCCCTTCTCAAAAATATCCCGGTTCTCCGCCGTTAGAAAGCCCACATCCTTAAATGGATGCACCCATTCGTCACCTGCCATAACAGCAGGATCAGTATCCTCACTCCACTGTGACAGCGGTGAATTAGGAGATTCATAATCATGATCACCTATGACAACGCCATGCGAGTTCACAAACGGCGCACGGCCTCCCCGCCCTTCACGAAACTGCGGCAAAAACTCGATTTCATAAGGATCTAATGCGGGATCATCTTTCGGATGTATCCCTTCACTCTTCTGAGTATGATCCGTCATATGATCACCCCCGCACTACGTTGAAGGACGATTAGGTCCATCCAATTTCTTGTCAAACCCAGCCGACTCTGGCGACTTGCTTTTAGCCCCCGAATTATTGGCAGCTTGTTTAGCTTGCTCAGCCGAACGACCCTTTTCTTCATTATGCTGTGTCATCGGTAACGCCTCCTTCCATCAGAAAATCTAACCGCTTTAGCCGGTTATCTTTCGAAGGTAGTATGCGCAGCAATGGCATTCCTTATAAATCCTGAGATAGCTACTTTATTAAGTATGAGCCTTTAACTTGCGCGTTCTTCCGGCAGGAGGAAGGTTACTATAAAAGCAGTGCCTTCCCCTTCCTTCGATTCAACATCGATTCGTCCATTGTGCCGCTGAGCGATACTTAAGCATAATGGCAGGCCTAGTCCCGTACCTTGTGTCTTCGTCGAGAAAAAGGGCTCGAACAAATGCTCCATCTGCTCGGAAGGTATGCCGACACCTTGATCGGCAATGCGCAGTTCGATTTTATTCCCCCAATTATGGGTACTAATATGTAATGTTCCCTTATTGCCCATAGCTTCCATTCCGTTACGAGCAATATTAAGAAACAGCTGCTTAATCTCTCTATCATTCATCATTATCAAAGGCAAATTTTCGCAAAGGCTTAATTCAATCGATTGACCACGTAAATTCGCATCAGCACTAATTAATGGGATGATTTCATTAACAACCTCATGCAATGAGGACAGCTCCATCGTGAGTTCTCTATTCTGAGCAAGTGATAAAAAATCACTAATAATCATATTTGCACGGTCCAGCTCATCAATTACAATCCCAAAGTACTCCTCTTGGTTTCTTGGACTCCGTTCTTGAATCAGTTGAACAAAACCTCGGATAACCGCCATCGGATTACGTATTTCATGAGTAATGCTCGCAGCCATTTGGCCAACTAGGCTTAGTCGTTCCATGCGGCCAACCTCACTCTGAAGCTGACGAAGTTCTGTTACATCCTGTACGATAAGCGCCGCTCCTGCATTCTGATCATTTAACGATGAATTGATCAAAATAGTTGTCAGAAGCAGCATTTTGTCAGCGTTAACATAAGGCACAAGTGAGCTCTTCTCACCATTTAACGCCTCAGAAAGCAGCTTTATACACAAATCATTCGTATCCTGAAAAACAATCGGAAAGGTTGTGCCAAGCAGCCTCTTATCCCTTGTATGAAGACTGAGCACCGACTCTGCCATTTCATTAATGTGCGTAATTCGACCTTCTCTATCAATAATAATTACACCAAATAATGTTTCATCAATAAAATGCTGCAGCTTCTCCACTTCGTTACGATAATTGGCTGACACTAGATTTACTTCATCGTAGAGCAGTTGTTTCTCCTTAACATTCTCTATAATAAAAATAGAGATCCATGTTGCTACTAATGAAGCAGAAAGAGAAAGAAGCTGAGTCTGCACCATATCAATTGACCACCACTTGCCATGTACTAACATGAAACCCGTAATGGTTACAATATAATACAAAATCAAAATCGCCATAATCAGCAAGCCCTTCTGTTCTTTCCGCTCCTTGCAGAGAACCGAGGAAGGCCTGAACGAAGGAATGGACACCAGCATAAGTGGAATAAAACCAACGAGGAAAATGACCAAGCTGATCGTTTCCCATGTGCTTTCGAGCATTGGGATTCGCACAACGAGATAAATGATCGAAAGAACAACTAATGAGGGCACACCGCCATAAAGTGATCCGATCATATACGGAATCAGCCTGAAATCGACTTCATGGCCATGTAAGTTTGGTGCAGTCACCATGCATAATATCATGGATATGCCGCAAAATACGCTCATAAAGATCGGCAATCCCTTCCATCTTTGATCTTTATCAAACCAAAGCTGAAAGGCAAAGACAGGCAATAAGGACACAATGAATTGTAAGAGCAATTCTTTAAACACAGACGTCCGATCCCCCTACTATGCGTGAATCTATATCATTTTATTAAGGTTTTATCATGTAAAAACATGGATTTTTATAACAATCTATTAATCCGATTAAAACATAGATTTTAGCTTTTTACAATTGCTCTTCTATCCACTTTATGATCAATTGAATAGCCTGCTCACCTTCCAAATCGTTGTGCAGTTCGTGATATCCACCGTCCCAACGTTTAAAGGAACTTCGGTCTCCGAGTCGCTCGGCTATCAGAGCACTTGCATCTAGTGAAGTAACTCGATCCGAGGTACCATGCATGAGCAGGAGAGGTACTTGCAGATCTGATGCATGAGCAATAGCCCACTCACCGCCTTCGGTAATTTCCGTAAAGGTATGGAGCGTAATTTTTGTATGACATAATGGATCCTCCACGATCGGAGCGGCTTGATCATAACCTGGACGAAATAGATCAGCAGCATTTAAGCCTGTTGATTGATGCATCGTTGGAATAACGGAAGCTAGTTTCCGGCCAAACCACTCCACTGCAGGATGCGGTTTGAATGCTAGACGCAGCCAAGGACTTGTGAGTATGAGACCTTGAATCGGAGGCAGCAGACGTAATGCACAGTTAAGCGCCACATTGCCCCCCATGCTGTGACCATATAAGAAGATCGGACTACCGGGGTGCCGCTTGCCAGCCACTTCAATCATTAGAGCAGCATCGCTAACAGCTGCACCAAGCGAATGCAGATGTCCTCGTTTGCCTGATGAGCGGCCGTGACCTTGCTGGTCCAGCGCGATTAGAACAAACCCAGCAGCTGTAAATTGTGCGGCTACATGACCATAACGATCACCATGCTCCCCCATCCCGTGAACGAGACAGACAACCGCTTTCGTCTCCTCTGTTTCTGATTTCCATTCCCTTAGAAATAGTTCTGACCCTTTTGCGCCAGTTATCTTCCATTCGTCACGCAGCATTCAAACGCCGCCTTTCTTTTGTGGTATTATAATACTACTAATAAAATAGCAGGTGGAAAGCGATGCAATATGATGCAATTGTAATTGGCGGGGGTTCTGCGGGTCTAATGGCTAGCATTGCCGCAAGCAAGGATGGCGCTAAGGTGCTGCTGCTGGATAAAGGTGATAAATTAGGCCGCAAGCTCGGCATATCCGGCGGCGGCAGATGTAATGTAACTAATAATAAAGAGTTGGACGAGCTGATCAAGCATATTCCCGGTAACGGGCGTTTTCTTCACAGTACCTTCTCCAACTTCAATAACAAAGATATTATCGCGTTTTTCGAGAACCTCGGGATTGCTCTTAAGGAAGAGGACAACGGCCGAATGTTCCCTGTATCCGACAAGGCAAAGACTGTAGTTGATACGCTTATTAATCAAGTACGCAAACAAGGCGTTAAGATCATATTGAACGCTCCCGTCGATCATATCATGTATGATAACGGAAGAGTCACAGGCGTGCGTATAAAAGCTGGTGAAACATTCCGTGCGAGCAGTGTAATCGTAGCCTCAGGCGGGAAATCTGTACCCCAGACCGGCTCAACCGGTGACGGATACGCCTGGGCAGAGAAGGCTGGGCATTCCATAACAGAGCTATTTCCAACCGAAGTGCCGCTCACATCGAATGAACCATTTATCGTAAGTAAGGAGCTGCAAGGTCTTTCGCTGCGAGACGTTGCTCTGTCCGTCTGGAACCCTAAAGGCAAACAGATTATTTCGCATCAAGGCGATATGCTCTTTACCCATTTCGGTATCTCGGGCCCAATCGTACTGCGATGCAGTCAATTTGTAGTGAAAGCACTGAAGCAATTTCAGACAGGTAATATTGAAGTTGCGATCGACCTGATGCCGGATAAGAGCAAAGATGAGGTTTATAGAGAAACATTGAAGCTCGCTGAACTCGAATCCAAAAAAACGATTAAAAATGTACTTAAAAGCTGCTTGCCTGAAAAAATGATTCCGATTCTGCTTCAGAAAGCAGGTTTAGCAGAGAGCCTTACTTATGACAATATTCCAAAACAAGATTGGATAGCCCTATCCCAGCTAATCAAGCATTTTCCGATTAGAGTGTACGGCTCTTTGTCCATTGAAGATGCATTCGTAACCGGAGGCGGCATTCAATTAAAGGAAATCGATCCTAAAACGATGCAATCCAAGCTCATGAGCGGACTATTTTTTTGCGGAGAAATATTGGATATACATGGCTATACCGGTGGCTATAACATTACAGCAGCTTTCTCGACCGGCTATACAGCTGGATTAAATGCTGTACTTCAATAAATGATACAAAAAGGCTGTCAAAAACGTCATTTGACGCTGAGACAGCCTTTTTTTGATGTGTATGTATTTGAATGTTAAATTCGCACATCACCTGAGAAATGATCATACGTCCCGGGATCCGGTAGAAACTCCTCATCGTAATCTGCTGCGTCGTCACGATTGTGCAGCCCCTCTATTTCTTCACCTTTACTATAAGACGACGCCCAATCCTCATTTACGAGATGTGCTGGAATGGCTATCGTATCAAGCGAATAGGCACTACCTGTTACAGCATCCGCATCAATATTAGCTTGCTCGACGAGCTGCCCTCCATGCGATTGTGCAATTTCTAGTGCCGATGTGACATCGCTTCTCTCTAAATGTACATGCATACTGCTTCCCTCATGAAGAACCGTCTCGTATCCGAGCTCCCTAAGCGTCTCGCAAGCGAGAGCTGCACTCTGAGCATCGTTAAAATCAAATAGTAAAGCTGAATTCGTAGACAACAGCGATCATCCTTTCTAACGTTTTGTATAACATACCCAATTCATTAAAAATCATGTAAAAAAATATAGTGAAATGATAAGAACATATTTAATCACAAATAACCATGTCATTACGTTAGGTTCTGTGACATAATCATTCCATAAACGTACCGCCTATGCTAATTGATGGGGAGGGTGTCATTGATGAATCATTTATTTTATTTGCTATCGGATCCTATGCTTATCGTCGAGTACGACGAATCCCGTTGGTCTATTCGCGATGTCAATCAAGCTTTTGCAGCCTTTTCCGGCTTTAAGAAATCGGATCTCTTACTGCTCGATCCATCAACAATCATCTCGACACAGGAAACGAGTCTCTCCTTTGATGATGCCATCCATCAGCTTGCCGATGAGCAAGCTCTCTCGCCATTGCTTGAGTGTACACTAGTCACCAAGTTCTCGACTCCAGCGGACGTGCGCCTGTCCTGCCGTATGTTGCAGCTTGATGAGCGCATCGTTTATGTCATCATATGCAAGGATTTACGTGAAGAAAAATGGATTGATAATTATATTTTGCAGCATAAAATTATGATCTCTGCTCTTGTAAATGAACGTTATAATATTTTGAGCTTTAAGCATTATTATGCCCCTGTGCAGCAGCCCTCCTCTTCATATGTAAACAGAACGATATTCGAGCTGGTGCCAGATCATGAACAAAATAAGGTGAAACAAGTACTTGAATATGCCAAAAACAACCGAACATCTGAATCTATCAACATCCAGCTTAAGCTTGGAGACCGCTGCTATAACGCCGATGCGGTGATTCAGCCTTTTTACAATGGCAATCGGAGCTTAAAAAACTTTGTCGTCATATTGACCAGCCTTCATATGAACGATCAAGAGGATGACCCCTCTTATAAACTTCGCATGCTCATGCTTAGTAAAAATATATCTGTGACCTCACTTGCACAATCTACGCTTATCTCTCTTACGACCATTTCCAAAATTCGCAACGGAAAAATAAAAAAGCCTCAGCGTCTAACGGCTGAATTGATCGCCGGAGAGCTGGGCGTAAAACCCGAAATGATATGGAGCAGTTATAAACGTTAATAGTATAACCCTAGCTCGAACAAGAAAAAAGAAAGGACCCTCACCCTTCAATAGAGGATAATGGTCCTTCCTTTTTCTATCGTTTAGCCGCGATAAGGCGCAAGTGCCTCATTCAAGCTTCTCGTTTGCTCATATACTTGCTGATAAACCTTGAATAGGCCAGCATATGCAGCAACCGCTTCAGGCTGCGGAGAATACGAATCCGCATGTTTAACGAATGTATTGGAGCAGGACTCCAAGCTGTCGAACCAGCCTGCTCCATATGCAGCAAGCATAGCAGCACCTAAACCAGGTCCTTGCTCGTTTTCCAGTGCTACTACCTTAGCATCAAAAATATCAGCCTGCATTTGCAGCCAAACTGGATTTTGTGCGCCGCCGCCGATGGAAATAATCGTATCGACCGTTTTGCCTGCACGTCTGAACAAATCGACTGACTCATTAAGCGAGAAAGTGATCCCTTCCATAACCGCGCGAGCAAAGTGAATACGTTCATGTGAACCATCAACTCCGATGAAGCTTGCACGAATAACTGAATCCGCATGTGGGGTACGTTCACCAACAAGATATGGTGTAAACAGCAGTCCGCCCGCTCCCGGCTTCACGGTATCAACACCTTGGAGCAATTGATCAAAGGATTCATCAGGTGCGAATGTTTTCTTGAACCAGCTTAAGCTGTAGCCAGCAGCAAGTGTCACACCCATCGCATAGAACGAATCCTCCTTGCCGTGATTAAAGAAATGCACCTTGCCCGCAAAATCCTTCGTTTTGTCATTCTCATAGGAGAGAATAACACCGGATGTACCGATACTGCAAAGCGTTAAGCCTTCGGATAAAATACCCGATCCAATCGCTCCGCATGCATTGTCCGCTCCACCTGCAAATACCTTTGTCGTTGCCGGCAGCCCTGTGAGGTCAGCAAACCTCGGCAGCAAAGTGCCAACTAGTCCATGCGACTCCACAAGCGGCGGACAGAAGCTCGCTGGAAGCTCGAATGCTTCAAGCACTTCATTGCTCCATGCTTTGCCTGCTACATCAAGCAAAAGCGTGCCTGCTGCATCCGAGTAATCCATATGCAGCTCGCCAGTTAAGCGATAGCGAAGATAATCCTTCGGCAGAAGGAACAGCTTCGCCTTCGCAAAGGCTTCCGGCTCGTTCTCGCGAACCCAAAGGATTTTGGGAAGGGTAAAGCCTTCCAAAGCCGGATTGCGGGTAATGCTAAGCAGCTTATCACCAAGCGTACGATCGATTTCACGGCATTGCCCCGTTGTGCGTGTATCATTCCATAATATAGCGTTCCGCACAGGGTCCCCTTCACCATCTAGCAGCACAAGTCCGTGCATCTGACCGGAGAAGCTGATTCCCTCGATAGCATTAGCGTCGATTCCCGCTGTTGAAGTCAGCTCATGCAGCGCTTCAACGGTTCCATCTACCCAATCATCTGCCCGCTGCTCGCTCCACCCGGTAAACGCATGGAACAGCGGGTAACTGCGGGACACTTCTCCAGCCACCGTACCGTCGCGGTCTATGAGCAGCACCTTTACAGCGCTCGTTCCTAAATCTACTCCAATTACATAGCTCATTTGTCAGAGTTCCTCCCGACTTAAACGCTGAAAATAACTTCGCTCAGGATAAGACGAATTCGTTCCTGACGACCTGACTCGTTCTTAATTGGGTTGTTCTGAAGCGCATATTGTTCAAGTGAAGCAAGTGTTGCTTTGCCCGACACGATTTCCGCGCCAATACCTTCTTTGAAGCTGCGGTAACGGTTATCGACGATGTTGTCGAGAATTTTCTCTTCTGTCAATTTCGCAGCTGCCTTCAGCCCCCATGCGAAGCTGTCCATACCAGCGATATGAGCAAGGAACAGATCCTCTGCTTCGAATGATGCACGGCGCACCTTCGCATCGAAGTTGACGCCGCCGCGGCCGATGCCGCCAGCTTTCAATACCTCAAACATCGTTAGTGTAGTCGAATATAGATCAGTAGGGAATTCATCCGTATCCCAGCCAAGAAGCAGGTCGCCTTGGTTCGCATCAAGAGATCCTAGCATGCCGTTGATTGCAGCTGTACGAATTTCGTGCTCGAACGTGTGGCCTGCGAGCGTAGCATGGTTCGCTTCAAGGTTAAGCTTAAAGTGATCCTTCAATCCGTATTTTTGCAAGAAAGAGATGGTTGTCGCTGCATCGAAGTCGTATTGGTGCTTCATCGGCTCTTTCGGTTTCGGCTCAATGAGGAACTGAGCGTCAAAGCCGATTTCCTTCGCATATGCGATAGCCATGTGGTACAAACGAGCAAGGTTATCCAGCTCAAAGCCCATATCGGTGTTAATGAGCGTTTCGTAACCCTCGCGGCCGCCCCAGAAAACGTAGTTTTCCGCGCCGAGCTCTTTACCGACTTCAAGACCCTTCTTCAATTGTGCACCAGCATAAGCGTAGACGTCAGCATCGCACGTTGTGCCAGCCCCATGAACATAACGAGGATTGCTGAACATATTAACCGTATTCCAAAGCAGCTTTTTGCCGGAGGATTTCATATTATCTTTCAACAAAGCTACGATAACATCAAGATTTTTATTCGTTTCTTGCAGCGTTTCGCCCTCAGGCGCAATGTCCACATCGTGGAACGCGAAGAAAGGAATATTCAATTTATTCATAAACTCAAAGTTAGCTTCAACGCGTGCTTTCGAACGATCAAGGCCGGTATATTGATCCCAATCGCGAAACATTGTAGCTGAGCCGAACGGGTCCGAACCATTCGCATTAAATGTATGCCAGTATGCTACCGCGAAGCGAAGATGCTCTTCCATCGTTTTGCCCATGATCACTTGGTTTGGATCGTAATGTTTGAATGCAAGCGGATTATCAGAGCCCTTACCTTCAAATTGGATTGTGTTAATATTTTTAAAATAAGTCATCGTAATCAAAATCCTCCTTCATGGAATTCGCTATTTTTGAGAGTGCTTACATAAAGAATAACATGCATTAACTTAGTTTGTCTATTAAACAAACTAAGTATTTGTGTTAAAATAAATGAACATATAATTTTCATGATACAATGATAAATATTGTGACTTGGACGGAGGCTTTCTTTTTTGAAAATGAAACCAACAGGCGATTTAGCGCTCATCAAAAAAATAAATACAGCCATTGTACTCGAAGCCGTGCTCTCCCATGCCCCGCTCTCGCGAGCGCAAATATCCGAGCGTACAGGACTAAATAAAGCAACCGTCTCCAGCCTTGTTCAGGATTTGATCGATGGTCATCTGGTCGTGGAGAACGGCCCTGGGCAATCCAGCGGCGGACGAAAACCCGTCATGCTGCTATTCAAAGGAACAGCTGGTTATGCAATCGGTGTCGATCTTGGCGTCAACTATATTCGCGGCATGCTGGTCGATTTGGAGGGAAATGTTATTGCCGAGCACCAGCGCGATCTGAAGCAGCAGGATGCCGCTCATGTAATCGAGCAGTTAATCGCTTGTATTGAGCTGCTTGTTAATGAAGCACCGAACAGCGCTTATGGAATTGTCGGAATTGGCGTCGGCGTGCCAGGTATCGTTGATGATAACGGCGCTATTCTGTTTGCACCAAATTTGAAGTGGCGTCAGGTTGAGCTGCAGCAACTGCTCGAGAAGCGTTTCAATTTGCCGATTACCATTGACAATGAAGCGAACGCAGGAGCACAAGGGGAGCAGAAATACGGTGCAGGACGAGGCATTCCAAACCAAATTTATGTCAGCGTAGGAATAGGAATTGGCACGGGCATTATTTTGAATAAGGAATTATATAAGGGGGCATCCGGCTTCTCCGGGGAACTTGGTCATCTCTCGATAGAGTATGGAGGCAAATCCTGCAGCTGCGGCAATCGCGGCTGCTGGGAGCTATATGCTTCTGAGAATGCTTTGCTTGAGAGCACTGCATCCTTAGGTTTCGAGAACTTGGACGAGCTGCTGCTGGCAGCGACAGCCGGCGACGAGCAAGTTATCGCTCACATAAGCGCAATAGGCGATTATTTAGGTGCAGGTATTGCCAATATCGTCAACGTATTTAATCCAAACGTTGTCATCATTGGCAATCGCATGAGCCGTGCTGCAAAGTGGCTTGAGCCAGCCGTACAAGCAGCCGTCGATCAGCGTACGCTCTCATATCATCGAGAGCGTATGCGAATATTATTCGCAGAGCTTCAGGAGCAATCTGCGGTTCGCGGCGCGGCACATTACGCCATCAGTAAGTTTTTCACAAAAATCAAAAGCGGACAGTAAGCCGCTCTTCGGTGCAAAACTGACCTCCAATAAAACAGCAGCAGCAGCCCTGGACCTAAACAAAGTCCTAGACTGCTGCTGTTTTATTGATATTTTGGGATATATATCGTCATTTTTACATGTCGGTCTTGTTAATGTAACGAATACCGCAATTTTTCATGAATCGTCTCTTGTGATAGCCCCCGCGTCTATTGCCTTAATCCATTTGTCCAAGCCTTCATCATTTGCATGTTCCGCTACTAAGTATTGTAAATTAGATACTAATGGAGAATATCGAGTACCCCCAAAACTAATGAATATCCGATAATCTTTTTTCTCCCCATTCTTCATCAGACTGATGATCGTCTGACCCCTTATCACATTATCATTCAAGCTAACCTTTAGCTCTTTATAATTTGATAAAGAGATCCCCTCGTCCTCTAATTTCGACAAATTGCTTATCCATTCTTCTTTGTCATTACTTTCAATGAACCGTGATGCAGTGGGATATTTTTCGTTCACTAGATTTTCAAAAAACTCTTCTGCAATTGCATTACCTCTCATAACAGGAGTCACATTGTTTACAATTGTTAACACTAACCACACGGTAAATATTAAAACCAAACAGGTAATTGCCTTTTGTTTCATTAACAACTCCCTCGTTTCTGATTAATAATTAACGAAAACACGGAACGTCTATAAATCAGACGTCCCGTGAATAATTAAGGTTTCACAAGTTACAGTAGAGTCCCATTGGAATAGTATCTTCTGAGGCAACTTCCCCACTAAAGATTTCCTTTTCCTTATAGAAGTCCTTAATCACCTTTCCTGTCGCCTTATCAGTTTTAAAAAAATTAAAGTAAATAGCGATTATTATTTCAAGGGCTTTACTCAGTTTCACCAACAAATTATTAATTTAAAAGTTAATATAATTAAGCGATCCATTAAATTATATTGACATTTCAACATAAAAATCATTAGAATTAGGTATAAGTCACTTAATTATTAACTTTTAAATTAATTTAATGGGGGTAAGTCGAAATGGAAAACCTGCACATCCCACGTCCTGAGTACCCAAGACCACAATTTACTCGTGAGGCGTGGATTAATTTAAACGGTGAATGGCAATTTGAAATGGACCCCGGAAAAAGCGGCATCTCGCGGGGATTAAACCAAGACGACCAAAAACTTACACAAACTATAATCGTTCCCTTCTGTCCGGAAAGCAGACTTTCTGGCATCGGGCATACCGATTTCATTCCAGCCGTTTGGTATAAAAAAAGCTTTACGCTTCCTGACAATTGGAGCGGCGAGCATACAATATTACATTTTGGAGCAGTAGATTACGAGGCTCAGGTGTGGGTTAACGGCCAACACGTCGGCAAGCATCGCGGCGGTTACAGCTCGTTCTCCTTCAATATTACTCATGCTTTGCAGAAAGGTGATAATACGGTCACTGTATATGCAGAGGATGATACACGGTCTGGCTTACAGCCTCGCGGCAAGCAAAGCGGTTCATATCATTCGCAAGGCTGCGACTATACTCGTACAACTGGTATTTGGCAAACGGTTTGGCTTGAGAATGTTGCAGAAACATATATAGACTCTTGCCGGTTTACTCCAGACCCTGAGAATGGCTGCTTGCATGTAACTGCTAAGCTGATTGGCAATACGAACAATGTTCAATTCCGCTGTAATGCATTGCTTGACGGCAAGGCGGTAGGACAGCAAACGGTCAAAGCAAGCTCGATGTCGATTTCATTTACTTTGAACCTCTCCGAGATCCAATTATGGAGTACGGATTCACCTGTGCTTTATGATCTGGAGCTTGAGCTCATTCGAGATGGCGAAGTATTGGATGCTGCATCATCCTATTTCGGACTACGTTCCATCCAATTAGATGGAAAAGCATTCCGTATTAATGGCAAGTCCGTCTTCCAACGCCTTGTCCTTGATCAAGGATTTTATCCAGATGGAATATACACAGCTCCGACCGACGAAGCTTTAAAACAAGATATTGAGCTTTCACTTGCAGTTGGCTTCAACGGGGCAAGATTGCATGAGAAAATGTTCGAGCCTCGTTTCCTGTATTGGGCGGATAAGCTTGGATATTTAGTATGGGGCGAGCATGCAAACTGGGGCCTCGATATTTCAACTGCTTCGAGCATCGCTCACTTTCTACCGGAATGGATCGAAGGCGTAGAGCGCGACTTTAACCACCCAAGCTTGATCGGATGGTGTCCGTTTAATGAAACATGGGACTCCCCCCGCGGTACTCGTCAAGACAATGACGTACTTCGTATCATTTACGAGACGACTAAGGCCATCGATCCAACGCGTCCCGTTATCGATACAAGCGGTAATTTCCATGTAGTAACGGATATTTTTGACGTCCATGATTATGATCAGAACCCTGAAACATTCCGCGAACGTTATAAATCCTTTGCTGACAATGGCGAAGCATGGGTATCGTTCCCAGATAGACAGTCTTATAACGGACAGCCCTATTTTGTAAGTGAATATGGCGGCATTTGGTGGAATCCTAATCAGACGGATGAGAAAAGCTGGGGCTACGGCGATCGTCCAAAAAGCTTGGACGAATTTATTGCAAGATACGACGGCTTAACCAGTACGCTTCTTGAAAATCCTAATATGTTCGGTTTCTGTTATACACAGCTATATGACGTAGAACAAGAAGTTAACGGGCTTTATACGTATGACCGAAAACCTAAGTTCGACGTGGAACTAATTAAAGCGATCAATAGCAAAAAAGCTGCAATCGAGGATTAGCCGAAAGATCGTTTGCTCATCTTTGCAAGTATGGAAGACCGGACCAGCACTTGATCCGGTCTTCCTGCTTTATTGCACGCGATGAACCCCGACAAGATCTATCGCTTGATCATCGATTTTCACGACTACTGACTTCGTTTTTATGGTGCCATTATTGTAATAAGCGGTAAATGTAAAGGTGATTTCCCCTTTAGCCAGCTTTGCTAATTCAGCATCCCATAACTCACCTCTCCAGCTTGTATGCGCCACACTTAACGGCACTAGCGCAGCTTCGTAACTGCCCATTCGGACGACTACACGATCCGCCTTTACAGCAGTTCCCGTTATTGTGGTATCTGCCTCCAGAATAAATTTCTCGCCTGCCCAAAATACAGAATAGCCGCGAGGCTCATTCTCGTCTCCCGATTCTTTTAAATTGTAAGCTTTGCGATATTGATCCCACAGCTCCGTATGGCGCACATACCCGTTGATATGCAGCGGCAGCACCTGCAACGATTTGGTCAAGCTGACGGGATCTGCGATGCCATCGCTAACGGTCATCTTCATACTCCAAAGCCCCGTCGTTGTCATTCTCAAAGAAGGCCCCTTTGCCGGATAATCAGGACCGTTAACGGTATAGAAATAGCTGCTTTTTTTACCAAGCGGACTTGTCAGCTCATAGGTGATCGTTAGCGCATTGCCATCTGCATCTGACACATTCGATAGAAACGAAGTCATATCCCCTTCATACACCGGCTTTGGCGTCCAATCAAAAGCAGCGGTCGGCGGCCTATTGGTCACGAAATGAATATATTGATAATGCCCTTCATTCCCAGCAACATCGTAGTCGAGTACGGTTAGTCGATATTCCTGTCCCGCCATTAAACCCGTCACTCGATAAGATTGACGATTATTCGCCAGCAGTGTGCTATATTCCGTAGATCCATCACCATCCAAATCAATGTTCGTTACACTGCCATCTGCATTCACCTTCTGTAAATAGAAAATTCGCGCGGCATGTCCCGAGGATGGCTCGGCATCGCTAAAAGCATTAAATTTTACCGTGACCGCCGTAGGCTCAACTTCTAACTGTTCGTTTACATCTGCGGGCTTAATCGAATCTACAAAGAAGAAACCGTTATTCGAGTACGGCCCCCATAATAGCCCATCGTATGCTCTTGCACGCCAATAATGGAGCCCTTCAGCGAGTACATTAGTCTTATAACTTGAAGCCGACGTCGCCGAGTTTGTATTCGTCACATTAGCACCATTGGATGCTCGAAAAACCTCGTAATCGATTGCTGTTATCGCGTGATTCTCTGGATCAATCGTGAATACTTCTAAAAGCGGACGATTGAATTTTGTATATACAGGATCAGCAGCGTTCATTCCGTTAAACGAAAGCAGATGGGTTAGCGGCGGCAAATCCAGCTTGAAAAATCGACTGTTGCTCAAATTCGACCATACTCCAGCCGAATACACCTGACCTTGAACCTTAACTGTCCTTCCAGCCTCAATCGTCCCCGCAAGCATCGCATAAGTAAGCGCGTTGCCCTCGTGCTCGATAGATAAGGCCACTTCGTTATTGTCAACGTACGTTAGCGCTAGTCGATACTGCTCTTGTAGATCATTTTCGGCATCGTAATAATTCCATCTAATGGTTGGTTCTTTGGTGAGTAGGGTTGGAAGAGCTGCTGTCGTACCTGTAGGAAACGTGATGGTCATTACAGGTTTCGTTTGGTTGATCGTTGGAATTGCTGGCTTATAGACAATGAACTGTCCCCAGTAGGACCAAGCTCCGTGTATATCCCTCACTTGCTCCTGTACGATCAGCTCGACACCAGGGCGGTTATAATATTCACGTTTCCCTGCCTTCCAATTACTTTGATCTGCATAGCGTGTTCGGAACACCTTGTCGGACAAGATACGTGCCATATCCGGATCATAAGACGCGTCATGCGTTTCATAATCAAGCGCTTCGCCTTCCACAAATACTCTGCCTGTAAATCTTACGTCAGGCTGTGCAACAGGTCTGCGATGAACATAGAGCAGCTTCTTCACTGGCTCCGACCATTTGCTATAAGCAGCTAGACCAGGATTGTCTTTTGCTCGGAAGGTAATTTCATATACCCCTGCTCTCTCAAGTGCATTGATCGTAGATCCATAGGTGTTTCCGTTGTAAACGCTCAACCCTTCCGGATTTTCAAAGAAGTTTGGATTATGGCTATAACTCCACTCCTCCGCACCTAACGAATCTTTTTCCATATCATTAAATATTTTCTCGTAAGATATAGGATCATTAACGAGAACAGTATCATACGTCTGCTGCGTATAGGTGTCACCGAAGTTAGTTTTTTTCACACTTGAATAAACAGCATTTGGCTGCCCTAAAGACATAATTCCAGCGTACCCGCTCGTATAAGTACCATCTGCAACTTCTAACACTTTAGCGTGGTTCACATATACATGTTGGATGCCGTTTATAGACTCAACCTTGAACGGGTATGTGACATAAGCAGTCCGCGCTAAATAGGTAGACTGTAATAAAGTTTTAGCCCCATTAACGACGCGGTATAAAGCTAACGTATTGTTTGTCCATTCAGCTGCAAACATATTTTTTTCATTTTGAATTTGAAAGCCTGCACCAATTGTTTTTGCATTACTAATCTCATTGACACTAACATTGAACTCCAGATTATAGTTTTTCATCCGATTTCCCGCATCGTAGAGCAAACCGCCCCAGTCATCATTCATGATTTCCACCGTGTTTGAGTCAACAGGTTTGATGTCTGAGTTAGCACTAGCACTAACGAAAGGGTAAACATCATCATTGCCAAACATGTACAATGATCCATCAGGTAGTATCGGAGTAGATGACGATGTAAAACGGTGCTCATTACCTCTAGTCGGAGTTCTAGCTATAATTCTATTATTTGTTTGGTCATATAAAAAAGCATTTACTTGCCATTCGGTGCCATTGTATATATTTCCCACTGAAGGATAAACAGTAGTTCCATTTGGATATAAGAATGCTTTCCCTACATTTGCTGGTTGATATCCGTTGAACGTACCTTGAGGACCTGAACCAGTTCTAGAGAATAAATACGAGTGATATATTTCTACAATATCAAATACTTGTAAATTGCTGTCAGGTCTTACTATTGGGTTCGCAACACCATCTAGTTCCCAGCCGGACATTCCCCAATTATCTTCATGCGACCCTATCGTCGTTCCTCCCCATCCGTAAAGCGTTAAGCCAGTTCCTGCAATGTTTAAAGGAACGAACCTTGTCGTTGAATTTGTTCTATCGTAGTTAATAGAAACAATTGTGACATATGCAATTTGTTGATCATCGGAAATGGTTAACTCACTTATATAATTACCGCCAAGTATCAAAGTAGTTTTAATACCCGAGGATGTAATTTTTGTTACGCGAGCGTTACCGAAACCGTTGGGAGTCTCAAAAACGTATGAATAGTAAACATCACCATTATCCGCTATTGTTAATTTCAAACCATTTTGATAGAACCTATCATATTCGATCCCGTCAATAGTGTTCCAGACAAGTGATTTTGTACGTAATGAATACTTCGAGTATTCATATTGAACATTATAACTTGTAAAGTTATAGCCACTTGGAATATGTCTGGCTACGATATAGAGATCTTGACCATCAGGACTTAATTCCAAATCTAATTTGGTATACAACCCTATAGGACCCTTTAAACTTATCTGAGAAGGAATCCAAAGAGTGTCTATATGATTTCCCAGTTTATCAAAAACCATAACTTTTATAGAAGAATCACTTTCGACATAACGTTGATCTACGAAATAGAATTTCTCATCATGGGAAATTTCCATAAGTTTGTATCCAGAATTCAAATAAATATTGAATCTACGCAATTCTACGCCAGTAATTGAGTTTAATTCCCTGATAACTTTCGTGTTTGCGTCAGCAACTTCAATAGCATACATTCGGTTCCCAGCATAAACTTTCTTAAATAATCCCGAAGGTGCTGTCCAATAAGGTTTAGCCACGATATCAGGAGCTAAAACATGTTTAGTTCTAGAGTTCGATCCATTCCCCGAATTGGGATAACCTACTGCGAAATTTGCCATTATAGCGTTTTTAGTAGATATAGCAGAGGAATCTGCCTTCCAGCCAATTTTATCTGCATTACCACCCGTGTATGGTTTTTTTAGAACCCATGACCGTAAAATAGATTCCGGCGAGTAGCTAACAACTGGCGGGCCGCTCTCTCCCCCCTGCCCTGGCTGTTCCGTAGTTCCGAATACATTAAAGTTTACAGAAGGAGCATAGTTGAGTACGTCTGTTGCAGCAAGCGACGAAGTTCCTTTTTTTCCGTAATTCTCCGTGACCGTAGCTCGGTATTGTCGTTTTCCTACGGTTGCATAGTTTAAAGTATGAGTGGTTTTGTATGCTCCATCATATAACTTTGTCCATGTCTCTTCATCAAAATTGCCATTGCCGTTGCGATCAAATCTTTCTTCAAGAAGAAGATGATCTAAAAGATCCCCATCGGGACTATCAGCTTCCATATAGAGCATAAATTTGTTATTACGATACGTTCCCTCGGGAGCAATAACTTGTATCGTCGGTGGTTGATCTGGTACAACATCGACGATAAGGTTTGCCCAATCACTTACCCTACTTGTTGTATCATATACCTTCCCTTCAAAACTATATTGACCTAAAGAAAGATTATTTACGATAGGGAAGTTAGTAGTATATGAAGTATCGCCAACTCTTTTAAACCGCTTTTCATCTTTACTGTGATCAATGGTAACGCCGCGATCCTCTAACCGTGAATAGGAGTTGTCTAGGTGATATGGAGCAGGAAAAGGTCTTCCTTCTATTAATCGCATCGGGCCAGAAACAATAGCTACGGGTTTGGTATCGATTACCGTTAAAGTAGCTTCAGCCGTGGCCGATCCGCTGCTGTCACTGACTCTGATTTTGGCACGATAAACGCCTGGTTCTGTGAATGTTTGATTGTGGTACTCATATTTACTCTTGTCTGTAAATATAGGATCTAAGCTATTAGAAAAGGTCCATTCGAAGCTATCAAATCCGTCAGAGCTATTGAGCAAGGAGGAAGTTCCTCCAGCCAATATTGTATTAGGCTCGAAACGAATGCCTGCTTTCAGATCTGGTCGAGGTGTAGGCGTTGGTTCTGGACTAGCTGAAGGAGTTGGTGTTGCCAATTCTCCTACATTAACGACCAGCTGCGCCCATTCTGATACCTTTTTAGCAGAATTGGTTACTCGCAACTCAACAAGATATTCTCCTTCTGCAGCAAAATCTTTGGCTACTGGCTTTGATGCTATCGTTTTCCCTGCTGGCGTCTTGTATTTCCACTGTCTGATGGTGATGGCTTCCTTACCTGGTGAATAGGAGAGTTTGTCATCAAGCATCGGCTCTGCTGCCGGCTTCATGTTTATTTCGGAGGTTGTTCGATGATCTCCCTCTTTATGAGAGATGATGGCAATGGGTGTTGTTGGTTCGTTTTTCTTATTGAAAGCAATTTTAAATTCTTTTAAGTTGTTACTTTCGTTAGATTCAGCTACCGCTTCTCCAAAATCCGTTTTTGCTGCAAAGGTATTAATGCCGCTTATGGTCGAGGATACATTGACGGTAACGGTTTTGATTTGGCCGGGAGGTATATTTGAGATGACTTCTGATTTGATGTTTGTTCCTACGATGCCGACGGTGAAGGGACCGCTGCTTGCCTTTGTACTTTTGTTCTTTGTTGTGATCTTAACTGGGACTGAATCACCAATCCAAGCGTCTGCCGGATTAACTATCTGACTAATGAGAAGATCCGGTTTTGATGGTGGCTCGTTAATTGGATCCGCTGGTATGATAAACATTTCATACCACCAAGAGCCGTCGGGCTGCCAAATATTCCACATTTGAACGACACCTGGACTGAATTTAGTAGGTTTTTGTTGAATAATTGAATAATCAAGCAAAGTATCGCCAGTCCAATTCGTACCTTTACGTTTGTTATAGCTTTGCAGAAAAGTAGGGGACTCTTTATATGGATCTACGATTCTTTCAAGCCAAGATGCTGCGTTCGGATCACGTGACAAATTTGTTTGTCGTATTTCCTTTGATGTTCCTATCGTAGTCGCCCATGGTGTGATAACCCAATTTTTAGCAACGTGTAAAGTAGCTCTTGAGTCACTACGAAATCTCCAATTTCGATATAAATTCCCCTCTGCATCCCAACCAAGATAGCGATACTGACCTTGATCAAATTCATTATCTGATACATCGGATGGGCAACCGTAAACTATAACTTTTTCACCTATACCAGCTTGATTCAATAAAAACTTTTCACTTAATGGTTTATTATTTTTGCTTTTTATAGGAATATTGTAATAATCAATATATCCTTTTGCATCATCACCATATTTGTCAGGTGCAGGGCAGTTTGTAGCAGCTGACACTTTTTCGTATATCGGTAATGAGGTTATTGATAATAAGAAAGCTATTAGAACTAATAGCTTTTTAATAAGTATCTTATTCAACTAATTAACCCCCAATCCAAATAGACACTCCATCAATATCTTTACCTTTATAGACAAGGAAACTTCTACCGTCATAATTTGTTTCGAATTTCCTTCCAGAATCATTATCTTTTTTACCATCAACTGTAATGTAATTGTTGTAAGCCTTTTCGTATGATTTTGGATAGTATTGTTTTAATAAGTCTTTGATTAATGCTTTCATTTCAGTTGTTGAAGAATAAGTATCGATTGTGGTTCTTTTCAATGTACTACTGTAGCCAATCCACAATAAATAATCATCGAAGACCTCTGATCCCTTTAGATTGACTCCTACCTCTTCGCGACTGTACATTGTTTTTCCAGAAAAACTAGGCAAAGACTGAATCAAAGTATTCAATTGCTCCTTCGTCTTAGGATAAGCCACCAGCTTCCCATTCTTCGCCGTCAACGTATTCAGAATCATCACCACAGCCTCACCACGAGTAGCGTTCTTTTCCCCGCCCATCGTTCCATCGGGATAGCCCTTCATGATTTCCAACTTTTTTGCTATAGCCAAATAACCCGATTTCACACCTTCAGCTTCCTTACCCAGCGCACGGATCGTCATCCGAGCAATCTCCTCGCGCGTAATCATAAGGTTCGGTTCAAACATATTCTCTTTATAATCTTCAACCTTGATCATTGATAGCTTCAATCCAGCAGCAACGTAAGAACGAAACCAACCCGTATCATCGACAAATGGCGTATCTATATCTTCCGCCTTGATTTTCATTGCTGCCACAAGCGACTTTAAAAACTCAGCACGAGTCATATTCGAATTTGGTTTAAATGTTTTGGCATCGTAACCATTGATCCAGCCTTGATTAACAGCTTTCGCAATCTCTTCCTTTGCCCAATGTGTCTTCGTATCGGTAAAAGCAGCCGCTGCCGCAGCCGTTTCGGCGCTAATCAAAATTGTCATAAGTAGTGTTAACGCGAGCATCACTCGTCCTATTTTTTGCATATTTAACCACTCCCATATTTAATGTTATATAAAACTCATAAGTGGGCGAACAGCATTTATCTCACAACATTTTACAGCATCTTCGTAGTTATTCTTGTTGTGCGTTACCTTCTCCTTTTTTTCTCATCCCCTTTGCCTCCATCATCTGCTGTATTTCGACAGCATCACTTCCCCCATCAGCAGGCCACTCTCCAAGAGACACTCCCGATGCAACAACAAAAAAAGCACGCCCCTCCCTCTACCGAGGGTATAAGCGTGCTTCGCTATCGATCATATCAATTAAAGCAAATGTTACTTCACAAGAGAGAATCTGTCAATATCCACCAGCTAATTACGTGCTAGATTGGGCAACAAGCGGTTTATGCTTGAATAAAGGGATAAGGAGCAGCATTCCCAAAAACATAATTGAACCGGCAACGCAATAAATGCCGACTAACGGGAATACCAGCTTAAGCTGGCCAGCAACGAGCGTCATAATGACCATCATTCCCATGAACATTGGTGTCAGCACACCATTCACTCGCCCTGTATATGCTTCCTCTGACCACTGCAGAATCATCGTACTGATTCCAATTTGAATCATAGGGAAGCCTAGACCGCTAATAAACTGCAGCACCAGCGTAATGGGTATACTTGTCGACAAGCCTACGCCAATCATAGTAAGCGAGCTAACCAACAAACCGATGGCTAGCAGCTTTTGCGGAGAAACCTTTTTGGCTATTACCATGACGGCCCCACCGCCAACAAGCATCGCAATTCCATTAACCATTAACATATACTGCAAAAATTCCTTTGGCTGCCCCAAACGCTCCAGAACGATAAACAAACCAAGCGTCTGAGCTATGCCTACTGCTGTTCCAGCTAATGCAAACGTTCCTCCGAGTGCCTTCAACACCGGACTACGCCATACATAACCGAAACCATCCTTCAATTCCTGCCAAAAATGACGCTTCGAAGCGGCGTCTACTCGTTCAACCTCACGGTCACGCGGAATTCGGAACAACACGACAGCGGAAAGTAAGAAAGCTACACCCATCACGCCAATTGATATTTCGATGCCAAACTTTTGATAGGAGATGACACCAAGTGACGGTCCCAGCACCATAAAAATCGCCATAAGCGATTGAAACATTGCCATTGCGGATTGCAATTGCTCAGCTGGAACATGCTGTTTGAATAGCTTCATCGCTGAGGGCTGTGAAAATTGCGACAGAATCGCGGATACAAACGTGGCAAAATAGACCATATGCCATGAACCGTATAGAAGCGTAATCAACACGATAAACACCGATAACGCAGATAAGAAATCACACCAAATCATCGTAAGACGCGGCCTCCAGCGATCCGCGAACGTTCCTCCGATAAACGAGAATACGAAAATCGGTAAAAATTCTACGAAGCCCATCAAACTAATCGCAAACGGGTTCTCGTTTGTTTTGTCAGTTACATACATCAGAATAGCAAAGTTTCGTACCCAAATCCCGATTTGCAGCAAAACGTTTGAAAACAAGATCGTTTGAAAAAATTTGTTGCGGAACAAGCTTTCTTGCGCTTGTGCTACTCCAGATGCAGACATTTCAATAAACACTCTCCTTCTCCCACTGCTCTTTTTTAGTCTGCAGCCATCTCAGGCAGGTTATGGTAGCCCTTCTCACCGTATGGCTGCAGCTTCTCGGCCCAAAATTCCTTTAAATCGTTGACCTCTTTGTTATACTGTCTCACTATGTCAACCGGCTGCCTACCTTCTGGGTCCAATACATCTTTATAATCATAACGAATCTTTTGGTCCAATTTAACGGTCTCGAGAATGAGAAAAGAAAAATTTTCACTTCCAAATTGCTTCCATTCCTTCTGCAGCTCTTTGTTTGCATGCCCATCGAAATTAAGCACAAACTGCTCTTTACTCCAAAATGCATCTAGATTGGTCGATCCGCCAATATATATTTTTCCATTAACATTATTTTTGATTTGAAACACACCCATCGTTCGCTCGCGTTCTTGGTAATCGGCGGTCAACTGTTTCCGCTTTGCTTTATCCATTTTGGGCTCACCCTTTCGATCATCTGCTTTCTCCTGTATGTTTGCCTGAGTCTTCTGCTTTCCCTGTTTCCCTTGCTTGCCCTTTGAAGACTTCTTCGTCGTAATCAGTTGCTCTCCCTGTTCAGCCCGATCTTGCTGCTCAAGCTCTTGCTTCTTACTGACTAAATCCTTCACCCAATAAGCACGCCCATCGTCCTTGCGATCCAAGTATCCATATTCGATCAGATAGCGGCGAAGTGTGACATAATCCTCTTCCCAAAACGGAATTAGCCGCTCATTTACTTCTTCCTCGGTATAGCGGACACCGCTTTGGAAATAAGAAGCAATATGACGAAGCACTGCAATTTTACGCTTCTCCTTACGTGGAAATGAAGCCAACGGACCTTGTGGCCCCTTCGGAAAATATTGCTTTAACAGCGATGCATACTCTTCCTCTGTAATGGCATAACGATCATCCACCTGCGTAGCAGTGCGATGCACAGGAACGAAGCGCGGTGCAGCAATATTCCCCTGCTCCATCATCTCAATAATAGCGAGCAGCAGCTTTGCCTGCTTCGCCTTCTCCTTCAGTACGAAGCGATGATTCCGAATCGTCGAAGCGCTGCCTACTCCAGTACGACTCATCATTTCATTATCGGACTGTTGATCAGCAAACCCTTGAATGAGCTCCTTCTGCAAATCGGTCAGTCCCGTCTTTCTCTTATCAAGTTCAAGTAAATAATTCAGCATAGAGCCATGCTCCTGCTGTACATGATGTGCTGCATATTTGCGAGCCTCATAAAAACGTCCAGAATGCTCATCCCGAAAAATTTCCCCGTCCTCAAAGCGAGTTCCGCAAATGAGGCAATAATAATACCCTTCTGCTTCCTCGTACACATAACCTTGCTTCAGTTCTTCAATCGAAGCAGACCAAAACCTCTCATCATTCTCCATATAACCAAACACTCCTCATATACGTTTGTTTAATTAATAAACATTATATGATTATGTTTGGTTTTTATCAATAACGAGAAACAAAAAAAGCCGCCTAAGGATTTCCCTTAAAGCGACTTCTCTTCATGTCATTCTATTATGCTGCTTCTTTCCTATCCTTTGGCAACAGAATTGCCAGCAAACCAATCAGCGGCAATACGCTGCATGCGATCATTACAAAGCTAAGCGAGCGCGCGTCCGCCAAATATCCGAGTATAACCGCGCCAAGACCGCCCATACCGAAAGCAAGTCCAGTAATGAGTCCTGAAGCAGTTCCCACCTTGCTCGGCATAAGCTCCTGCGCATATACGACGCTGACCGAGAATCCAGATTGCAAAATAAATCCAAGCACAGCAATCAACGGGTATACCCATGGCAGCGGCAGATGCGGAAGAATGAGTGCGAATGGCGCTGCGCCGAGAATTGAAAGCAGCATCATTTTTTTTCGTCCAATACGATCCGCTAATATACCGCCTAAGAAAGTTCCAGCCACGCCCGCTGCCATAAATAAAAACAATGGAATCTGCGCTTGCTTGATCGTTAGATGATACGTTTCCACCACATAAAACTGATAAAAATTACCTATAGCAGCCGCATACCAAGAACGTGCAAAAACGATCATAAACAGAATCGAAAGTGCAAACGCGACAACCTTGGGCGCAAGTGCTGCCTTTACTTTACCTGCAGCCTTCCGCTGCTGCATTTTCCCATCGTGCACAGCGAGCTGCGTCTTATACCAAGGAACGACCTTCATCAAAATAATAATCGCTGAACCAGCTAGCAGAGTCCCCCATATGGCACCCTTCTGTCCAAACGGCAAGAAAATTAACATTGTCATTAATGGACCGAGCATCTGACCAAAATTGCCGCCAACCTGATAGATCGACTGGGAGAAGGCTCTACGATTGCCTGCTGCTAAATGTACGACTCGCGACCCCTCTGGATGGAACACCGCTGAGCCAAGGCCCACGAATACAACAGCAAGAAGAACCGTGTAGAAGCTCGGTGCAAAGGCAAGACCAACCATCCCAACCATACTGGAGAGCATACCGATAGGAAGCATCCAAGGCGCAGGCCTCTTGTCCGAGATCAAGCCGACAACTGGCTGCATAACCGACGAGGTCATATTGAGCGTAAAAGCAATCCAGCCAATTTGCGCCAAGCTTAGTCGCAGTGACTGCTCTAAAACGGGAAACAAAGCTGAGACAACGGATTGCATCATATCATTCATGAGATGAACCGAACTAATGCAAATTAATATGGAATATACAGTAGCAGATTTCATTGCTTCTTTATTTATGCTTCTCATTTCTAACGGTGCTGACATGTTAAGCAGGACCTGCCTTTCTTGACGAAAACCATGACTTCCAAAGCTGCAGTACGCAGGTTATTATTCTTAAGCGAATTTCATGCAAACAGGACTTGGCAGTTCAAGCTCCGAATCCAGCTTCGAGAGCAGCCCGCTCTCCGCATCTATCGTAAATACAGTAATATTAGCCGTCTTCTGATTGGCAACAAGCAAATGGTCACCGCTTGGTGTAATTACGAAATTTCGCGGTATCTCGCCGCCGCAAGGAATATGCTGAATAAGTTCAAGCTCTCCGCTTTCTTGATCAACTGCAAATACAGCGATGCTGTTATGCCCGCGGTTTGAACTATATAAATAACGTCCCGAAACACCTAAATGAATATCCGCGGAGTCATTATATCCGTTGTAATCAGCCGGCAATGCCGAAATCGTCTGCCCTGCTGTTAATACACCTTGCTCAGCATCGACCTTCAATTGTGTAATTGTAGAATCCAGCTCATTCATAACGTAACCGAACTTTTCATTCGGATGAAAAATCAGGTGACGCGGACCGGCGCCAGGATGAACTTTACTAATGCCATGAGGAGTAAGCGTGTGCTGCTCCGCATCATAGCGGAAAGTTACGATCGCATCGATGCCCAGATCGGCAGCACATACAAAAGATGAACCGAGCGGCACGATACAATGTGCGTGCGGTGCATCCTGCCTTGCTGCGTTAGGACCCAGCTCCCCGGAATGCTGCTGAACGGAAGAGGCTTCTTCTAAAGCTCCCTCAGCTGTAATCGGGAATAAAGCAACATTTCCGCCAGTATAGTTAGCAGTGAAGAGCATATTCCCAGACGGGTCCGTACTTAAGTAGCATGGATCTGCGCCGTGAGTAAGAAGACGGTTGCTTGCAGCGCTCAACAAACCTGTTTCTTTATTTATCGAGTACGTTGCGATCGAACCGCCCGGCTCAGCTCCTGTCCTATCTGTTTCACTAACTGCATACAAACTGCCGCCATCAGAATTCAGCGTTAAATAAGAAGCATTCTCTAAGCCGCTCAGACGCTGAATAATGCTTAGCTCACATGTCTCCTCATTGAACGTGCACACATGAATGGTAGCCTCTTCCGCTGTTCCATATGACCCAACATAAAGAAACTTACTCGATGCTGCTTGCCCATTTTTATTACTCATCTTTATCATCCTCTCTTACTTTTTTTAGCATTACTGTGACCATAGCACATGCCGCTTTATCAAACAATGTCTTTTTTTTATAAAAGACTTCACAAATACTATTGTGACATGCTACAATGTAAGCGCTAACAAATCAGCGATTCACATTTCTAAAGGGGGAATTGAGATGGTGAATGTTGTAATGAGCGAACGGAATGTGTATGAGGATTTCGAATTGGAATCGGATGTGCTGTACTTCAAGCTCGGTATGCAACAACTCGTAAGCTTCCATGGCAGGAACTATAGAATAAAGAAAAGAATGACTGCCGAGCAAATTAACCAGCTGACGAATGAACGCAGTTTCTATCAAATCAGCTCCAATTGCTACATTAATATCGGAAAAATCAAGATGATCGATGCTGGCACGATTCATTTCGACTCCGATATCTCCGATTCAAAGCAACTACATGTCAATCGCCGCAAGCAATTTGTCATCCAGCAGCTGTTTTCACAACGAACTTCCAACAAAGATTTACGTATAACTCCATAGTTGTACATACAACCGCTCTATTTTCCGCTATTATCGGAATAGGGCGGTTGTTTGTTGCGCGCTGTCCTGCTATTCTAAAGTTGAATATTCCAAACATTTATTGTAAAGATCAAACTCATTCTTATTAAATTTTAGGAGGACTACCATGTCGACGCAAGGACAAGCATTCGAACAATTATTCAATGATGAACAGGCTGTATGGCTGCAATGGGGCGCTTATGAAGCCGCTGTTTTGCCGGCTGTTGGCGCTAACCTTATCGCTTTTCGCGACAAAGTAAATAACTACACCTTTCTGCGTGAACCATCACTAGAGGAAATGGATAGCTTTAGAGAAAATCCGGGCATCCATGGCATCCCTGTATTGTTCCCTCCCAACCGCTATGAAGACGGTACCTTTACTTGGAACGGCCGAACATATAATTTCCCTGTTAATGAAGCGAAAACAGGCAACCATTTGCACGGATTTTTCCATACCGCTGCATGGAGCGTCGAGGATTTTGGCACAAACAAAACGGAAAGCTATGTATCACTCAAAATCTCTATCGATGAAAGCCACCCGATCTACAAATACTTGCCGCATCGGTTCACCATAAAACTTCGTTACGCTCTGAATGATACGGGACTACTGCAGCACGTATCGGTACATAATGAAGGAACGGAAGCAATGCCTTGTATGATCGCTTTCCATACGACGATCAACGCACCATTCGCTTCGAACAGTACGTCCGAAGACTATCGCTTCACACTCACAACCGGTAAGCGTTGGGAGCTGAATGAGCGTATGCTTCCGACAGGCAAATACCAGCCGCTTGTAGCGGATGAGGAAGCGATGAAGATAACAGGTATTTCACCTTTCTGGGAATCGATGGACAACCATTACACTACTGAGCCGCAAAACGGCCGTAATTCAATGGTACTTACCGATACACGCAATGATGTAACACTTGTATACGATATCGGAACGGCTTATAAGCAGTGGATGATTTGGAACAACAACGCCACGCCGGGCTTCTTCTGTCCTGAGCCGCAGCTTAATCTAGTCAATGCGCCGAATGTGAATTTGCCGGCTGAGCAAATCGGTCTTGTCTCACTTGAGCCAGGCGGAATTTGGGAAGAATCAAGCCGTTTGTACGTTAGAAAATAATTACTGATCAAAAGGATAGCAGCGTTGTCGCTGCTATCCTTTTTTTTATCTGCTTTTCCGTCCAAATGTAGGACAAGGGTGACTATTGTCGAGAAAGGCTGTAAAATGTATGTATCAGCTCCTCTAATGTCGAAAACTGAAGGGAGATTATAATGATTCATACGATTTGGAAAGCACTTGTACTTACAAGCTTCTTAGCTTTTATTCTCATCGTCATTCCACAACCGGCTGTCCACGCAGGTATATTTGACCGTATCAAAGACATTTATAATACTCCCGAGAAAATAAGCGAGCTTCAACAACAATACATTGAAGCACAGGAAGCTCTGGCAGAGCAACAGCGTCAGCTCGAGGAATCCGCAAAGACTGCCGCAGAATATGCGCTTAAACAGAAAGAACTGCTTGCCCAAAACGAGCAGCTTATGGCACAAAATGCAGATTTGCAAGCTGAGATGGATGCCATGAAGCAGGACAAGAAATCCTTTATAAGCAAACTTATTAATACTGTCATTATTATCGTCGTTGTTTTTGCAGCTTATATCGCATCCATACGAGTCTGGCGTTATATTGTATGGCGTAAGCAGCGCAGCAGCGGCAGCAGAGGAATTAGCGGATGAATATAACCACTCCCTCCCAGGTCGGGCACGTGCATCTCAGCCTTGATGAAGCGGACAAGCTGCATGTGCTGCACCCCAAATCAATTATTGCCTATCAAGGCGACCCGCAGAACCGCGAGGATCGTTTCATGGATTTCGCCGGCATGTACCGTAAGAAACGATGGATCCGCTCCCTAATTTCGGGACCCTCCGAATTTATTGTCGGCTTGCCCGCGGGCTGTTCACTTGAAACGATTCATATCCATGAGAAAAGCGATTTATTGTTCGACTTCCGGCATATCCTCTTTTTCTCGGATGGAATGAAGCTGAAGTCTGTCGTTCAGAAAATGAAAAACGTGTGGATTACAAAGGAATTTGTCCGCATGCGTTTTTCAGGACCTGGCTTGCTCGGTATTATATCAGCTGGTGATGTGAAATCAATTCAGCTTCAACCGGATCGCCCGCTTTATGTAGAGACTGGAGCACTCGTAGCATATCCTGAGCATGCATCCATCCAGCTGTCTGTCTATGGCAATAAGCTTGCAAGCCAGCATATGAATGTCCAGTGGGAAATTCGCGGCACCGGCCCTGTACTTATTCAGACGGGCTCACGTGATTCCGATTTAGAAGAACAGCTGCAAAACGGAGGTTTTATCAAAAGAATTCTTCGTGAAGTGCTGCCATTTGGCGGCATCTATATTAAGTAAGAAGAGGCTAGCCTACCGTCAGCAGACGGAAGACCAGCCTCTTCTTTATTTAAATCCCTTTTAATGAAAAACGATGTGTATAGGCTTGATTCGCAAACAACGTATATTGTTGTTCCGGTCGTTGTCCCCAGCTGTCATTACCACCGACGCCTGTTTGCTTATGATTGACGCGAACGACCGTTTTGCTGCTCTCTGGCAGTAGATGAATATGGTCAAAGGCTTCCAGTTCAAAAGGAGTATATGGCAATACATTCAGTTCAAAATACGGTGCGCCCTTCAGGATGAGCCCTTCCCCTTGTGCATTCGTAATCGCTGCATGGCGGACGTCCATTTTATTGCCGCATTCTTGTGGCCGAATATAGGGTACGAGCTGATCCTGAACTTTGCCAGCGTAAAGCCCCAGCTTGCCTCCCGTTTGGCGGTCCCAATACGTTTCATCCGGACCTTTGCCGTACCAGCTTAGTTGATCAAATTGTGCAGGCATTTGGAATAGAACGCCAATCTCCGGTATTTCCGGTAAGGCTTCCCCAGGCTGCAGCTTCTCATATACATTAATCTCTCCATCTCCGCTTACCGTATAAATCATGGAAAGCAGGGACTCAGACGTAGTAGGCAAGCTGTACTGTACACTAACGGTCACACTGCTCGCCTCAATCTCCCAAGTCATAGCTTGCAGAACACGCTCCGCACCCGCTTCCCGCCAAGTCGCGCAGCGCATATGCTGCTGATTGCCGCGATCATTATCTGTATAGGCGCGCCAGAAATTCGGTCTTAACCCATGCGATAACCGCTCTGATCCATTCCATTCATAGGATGCAAGATTTCCGTTTGTTAAATCGAATCGTGCTTGAAAGGAATCACCGCTTACGAGCAAGGTATTCGCCGATTGTTCAATTTTAATGGCTGGTTTAACAGCTGCCGGGCCGATGACAAGCTCAACAGGCGCTGGCAATATAAATTGCTCGAAAGCTATTTCATGTCCAGCGTCTGCCCACAGAGTTTGCTCCTTAAGCAGCAGCTGTACAGTTAAAACAGCTTCGGATGAAACGCTTGTAAGCTTCGGAAGCGCATATGGAATAGTTAATGTTTCTTCCGTTTCCGGTGCTGCAACGGCGTCTGCCGTCCCTGCTTCGACCGTAATGCCATCGATAGCAACTTGCCATGCGAGCGTAAAGCGATCTAAGGAGCTGAACAAATGACGGTTGCTCACCTTCACTTGTCCGATCTTCAAATCAATCGCCTCAAACTTCGCATTTTGATAAACTTTCTTCACCTCTTGAAGCTTAGGCGACACCTTACGATCTGCGAAAATAAGGCCGTTCCCACAGAAATTGCCGTCATGCGGTGATTCGCCGAAGTCACCACCGTACAGCATTTTCACTGTTCCGCTGTCGTCCGTTATTCGAATAGCTTGATCTATCCAATCCCAAATGAAGCCGCCTTGCAATATCGGATATTTCTCGAAAACCTCCCAATACAAATGCAAGCCTCCGCAGGAATTACCCATGGCATGACTATATTCACAAATGATAAAAGGTTTCTTCGGGTTATTTCTTGCGTAATGCTCAACGCCTTGCGGACTTGTGTACATATGGCTTTCAATATCAGAAGAGGAATCCGATTCACGGAAATGAAATGCTCCCTCATAATGAATGACACGTGACGGATCGGCTTCACGAAGAAAATCATGCATTTTTATAAAGTTGTCTCCGCCAAAGGATTCGTTGCCAAGCGACCATATCACAATGGATGGATGGTTCTTATCCCGCTGCAGCATCGAATTACAGCGATCCAGCACCGCTCCGGTCCATTCCGGCCTGCTTCCCGGCACTGCTTCCCCAAGCTCCTTCTGTCCATAAGACCAAGAACCATGAGTCTCCAGATTCGTCTCATCGATAACATACAAACCGTATTCATCACAGAGCTTGTACCAAAGCGAGTTGTTCGGATAATGTGAAGTACGTACAGCATTAATGTTGTATTGCTTCATTAGTTCTACGTCCTTGCGCATATCTGACTCATTGATGGCACGGCCGGTGTCGCATGCGAATTCATGACGATTTACTCCTTTGAACATAATGCGGCGTCCATTGATTTGCATCAAGCCGTCTTTGATCTCGAACTTACGGAAGCCGACCTTGCAGCTTATTGCTTCAAGAAGCGTTCCATCCTCCCACTTCAAGCTTAAAATCAACGTATATAAATTCGGCTGCTCTGCGCTCCATTTTAACGGATTACGTACAGTGCCTTGAAGTTGTGCAGCAGTTAACTCCTCACCCTCCACCTTTGACTGAATCGTAAGCGGTTTCGGGAATACGGGGGCTCGATTTGAATCATACAAAGCTGCCTCCACCGTAATCTCACCCAGCGGTCTAACAAAATAATTAAGCAGCTTCGCGTCAATAATAAGCTCTGCATCCTGGTACTGCTCATCAAGCTCCGTATGCACAAAGAAATCGTAAATATGTGCTTCTGGTGTTGAATACAAGTAGACGTCACGGAAAATGCCGCTCATGCGCCAAAAATCCTGATCCTCCAGCCAGCTCGCATCGCTCCATCGATAAACCTCAACTGCCAGCTTATTCTCGCCGCTTGTAAGATAAGGAGTGAGATCAAACTCGGAGGGCGTAAAGGTATCCTGACTAAACCCTACAAGCTCACCGTTCAGCCACACATAGAAAGCCGATTCCACACCTTGAAAGCTAATGAATATTGGCTTGCCATTCCATTGTTCAGGAACCGTAAAGGTACGTACATAAGAGCCGACGGGGTTATAGGCAGTTGGAGCGAACGGCGGCTTTATGTCCTCGTTGCCGTCCCATGGATATTTCACATTTGTATATTGCGGATAATCATAGCCCTGCAGCTGCCAATGAGCTGGAACTGTAATGTCATCCCACTGACTAAGATCATAATCAGCTTCATAAAAGTTCGCAATTCGGGATTCCGCATTCGGAGCGAACGCGAATTTCCATTGTCCGTTCAACAGCAAATAGTTCGAAGATTTGTTATGGCTGCCTTCCCATGCTTCCTCTATCGTATCAAATGGCATTAAAGATGCATGTGCATCCAAACGGTTCAGTCGATAAATTTCAGGATTGTTGTTCCACTCCGGATAACCGTTGGCCGGCGGTGTATAGATTAGCTTCTTACGCATAAAATCAAGCACCTCATCACTGTTAATTTATATTATATTCAAATTATAAGTCATTCCGTTTTCAAGAGTAATAAACAATATTCACATCACATATAAAAATATGAACATTTAACACACTAAACATAGAAAAAAGGCTGATCAGGCAAAATGCCTAATCAACCTTTATTCGTCTATTCAAATCAGCTAACCGTTATAGCTGCAGCTGCTTCAAATTATAAAATTCACCTTTGCTCGCCATGAGCTCATCGAATGTACCAACCTCGACAATACGTCCATGCTTCATAACGACAATACGATCTGCATCCCGTATCGTTGACAAGCGGTGAGCGACAATGAACGTCGTCCGACCCTTAATCAGCTCCTGCATCGCCTTCTGAACATGGAATTCCGATTCATTATCAAGCGCAGAAGTCGCCTCGTCCAAAATAATAATTTTGGGCTCGCGTACGAGCGCACGGGCAATCGCGATTCGCTGACGCTGCCCGCCGGACAGCTTGCCGCCATGCTCGCCTACCATTGTGTCTAAACCATTCGGCAGCTGCCCGATAAATTCAGATAAATTAGCCATCTCAACGACACGCCTCACTTGCTCATCGGTAATATCACGAAGACCATATGTTATATTATCTCGAATCGTACCCGAGAACAAAATATTCGTCTGCGGCACGACTGCCAAATGCTTGCGATAACTGCGCAAATCAATGTCCGCCAAATCAATGCCGTCCATTAGCACCTTGCCGCCGGTAGGCTGCAAGAAGCCTATAACTAGATTAAGTACTGTCGATTTGCCAGCACCGGACGCACCGACAAAAGCGATACATTCGCCCGCTTCAACGTTGAGAGTAACGTCCTCAAGCACATGGTGCTCGCTCCCTGGATACGACAGCTCAACGCCCTCGAAGGAGAATTCACCGCGCACATCTGGAACCTTTCTTTTACCGCTGTTATTCTCAATATCGGTAGACTGCAATATTTCTTTAATCGAATGAATGGACTCAAGCCCTTTTGCAATTTGCGGATAAATATTAATAAGACCGGTAACAGAACCAAGTATCATCGCGAAGAAGCCTTGGTACATGACGACATCGCCAACCTGAATTTCTCCATTGTAAGCTAGATACGCGGTAAATATTAAGCAAAGCACCTGAAATACTTGAAATGTCACCCAGTTTGTCGAGCCGAAATAAGCCTCTACCAAATCAAGCCGATAACCTTTGCCTTGAATGTTGCGAAGCGTCGAATCAATACGCGCAATCTCAACTTTCTCCAGACCATGCGCGCGCGTAATCGGAATCATCTCAACCATCTCCGACACCCGTGACGACATCTGCTCGATTTCCTTGCGGAATTCCTTGTTCGACTTCCGAATTTTGCGCCGGAATACGTTCACAATGGCTATAGACATCGGAATGGTCAGTACAAAAAATAATGAAACCATCCAGCTGCTTTTCAGTGTGATGATAAAGGAGACAATGATGTTCACGACAGCCGGCGCGAGCGCTAGCATGAATTGCTTCGACATCATCTCAACCGCTTCAACATCTCGCAGAACCTTGGACTGCAGCTTGCCCGCAGGCAGCTCGCGATGTTGATTAATAGACAACTGCTGCAGCTTGCGCACCAGCGCGCTCCGCAGTCCCGCTTCTACGTAACGTACCGCACGGCTCAAAAAGGAAATGTAAGCAGCATGCGTCGGTATATTTTGCAATATAACGATCAGTATAATAACAAAATTAATCCAGATCCCGCTAAGCGGATATTTGGCTGGATTCGTTGCAATATTAATAATATTAGCCGTTACGATTGGCAGCACATAAACAGGGGCGCTCTTTATGACCAAAAATAATAAGGAAACGAATAGATTTCCGAAATTGCCTTTATACAAAGACAATAAAAATTTTAATGGGCTGGTGTTTTCTTCTAGTGCAGCATTCTCAAACGTGCTCCCTAGACTCTTCACAGCACCAAGCTGAGTTTTTACAACCCTCTCTGACATTGTTTTCTCCATCCTTCTGCAGCTCTGCATGATGAAATTCCGTTCTGTATACGATAAGCTACCGCATCATATTACGCTCATTTTCGCTTCCTGTAAATGAATAATATTGTACATCTTCTATTCGATTTTGTTGTGAGTGATTAACGGTGTTTAAGCAAGAGCACAGTACGTTGCAGTTTGTGCAGTAGAATTCACTTCAAGCTGGCTGCTTCTTACGTACACTGTAGTTAGTACAATAGAATCGATTGTTCCATCAATATCCGAAGGAAATAAGCAGCTTTCTATTGCATTAATACAACGTAGACCGCCTTGTTCACGTTCATGTAAGCTTTCTATTGCAGAATCTGCAATAGAGCTTTTTTTGACCAAATTGATAATAGCAGCATAACTGCAACATATACAGGGGAAAATACCCAAGTGGCAGCAAACCTTTAGAAAGCGGAGTGAGTACTTTGGATAATAAATACGTTAAAGAAACACGCTGCTTTAAAGTTTCGAGAGTATTTCCAACGGATGTAAACAATCATAATACATTATTCGGCGGCAAGCTTATGTCTTATATCGACGATATCGCTTCAATATCCGCTTCCAAATTATGTCGTGTCACCGCAGTAACGGCGTCAACCGATTCCGTCGATTTCCTGCACCCTATCCGGCCAACGGATTCCGTTTCCTTGGAGTCATTCGTTACATGGACAGGCAAAAGCTCAATGGAGGTATTTGTAAAAGTAATTAGAGAAGATTTAAAAAGCGGCGAGCGCAAAATCGCAGCCACCTCTTTTCTCACTTTTGTAGCCTTGAAAGAACAAAATGAGACAATACTTGTACCTCGTATTGTCCCTGAATCAGAAGAAGAAATTAAATTATATGAAACGGCAGAGCATCGAACGGCTATGCGGAAGCAGCGCAGAGAGGCGAGCAAGAAGTTCGCCGATTATTTGCTGACGAAGTATCCTTGGGAATGAGCCGATTACCCCTTTAACTTTTGTTCAGTTCGAAGTGAAGGATTGCTGCGCGTTCCCTCGCCAAGCCATTTCATTGTTACAATACCGACAACTAAGCACCACACTGGAGCAGAAATACCAAGGAAAGAAATATTAGCTACCGCAATCGCAAATGTGAACGCTGTTGAATACCGATAAGTCGATTCCGAAAATGCAGATTGAAGACTTTGAATAAATACGCCCATTAGCGAGAAGCCCGTTAGCATCCAAATAAAAGATAGCGGAAGTATATTAATAAAGGCGATAACTTTCCATGCGAATATTCCAAAAATAGATACCAGCACTCCTGAGACGATAGCAGCATAAGTACGAGATTCCTTCTTACCTGCTTCTTCGCTGCTGCACAGCATACTCATCATTCCGCCTATATTTGCAGTATGTCCGCCCAAGAAACCGACAGCCGCGGTGGCAACACCGGTTATCGCTATCGTTTTGGAAGCAGGAGGCTCATAGCCGTTTTTCCGAAGTGCTGCCAAGGCTACGAATAAATCATTGCTAAGCACGAGCATTGTCATGGGCAGCGTCAAGGATAACAAACCGTTTAATGAAAATTCGGGCTGAACCACATGGGGCATCGCGAACGGCAGCGACGCCATCGCCGGAAGATCATAGCCAATCCAAAGGGCCAGCAAGCCCATACAAACAACGCCCAGCACGGGAGGACATCCCTTAAACAAGCGTGGAAATAAAAAGAAACCTAGCATTGCCATAAATCCAACAAAAGGTGCGTCCTTCATTGCAGGAACGATTTTCACAATATGGCTGAAAATTAATCCAGCTAACATCGCGTCCATAAGCGGCTTTGGCAATACGGCAAGCAGCTTGTCAGATAAACCAGATAATCCAAATACTGCGATTATGATCCCAGTTAAAATACTTGCGCCAGCGAGCTCCTGCACTGAAAACTGGGTAGCAGACATACTTAAGAAAGCGGACGCTGTGATGGAATGGGCGCCGCCAAACGGAATTTTGTATTTTAGCGTCAAGGCGATATTCAATAGTCCACCAAAAAAATAAACGGCGAACAACCATGAAATGAGCTCTACCGTCGTAAAACCAGCATTTTCCGCGCTGCTTACAATTAGAACCGCCCCACCTGTACAAGCGAGCAATGCAGATAAGATACCCGTAAATAGATTTTGCTGATTCAGTTTTGCATGTTGTGTCATAATCAAATCGCTTCCTCTTATAGTTATACTGATTCGTAGTTGTTCGAGTGCTTAAGTATAACCTTTTGAGCTCGATTTGTATCCATCCACTCACCAAAAAAATAAAATCATCCGTTGCTGAATCCGACTAACACAATCTTATAAAAAGAGGTTGCACCTCCAGTAGATATCTCTACCGTTGGCACACCCCCTTCAATGACTATGGTGTCGCTGGAATCCGAACAGACACATGATCCACATGAATGGTCGCCCGATCATCGTACCAAACGCGGAACTGATAGGCATGCCCTGCTACAAAATCAGCCTCAATCACAAAGTCCTGATAGGCATCAGCAGAGGTGAAATCCCCTCGAAGAATCGCTCTCTCGCCAACCACCTTGTTGCCCGTCCCATCAAAAATATCCAGGTTCAACACACGATTTGAATCGCCTGTATTCGCATCTATCTTAATCCTGAAGCTAACCTTGTGACCGCCGGAAGGCAGATCGGACACACCCGGACCGTGCAGCATATGACCCGGACCGTGATCCGCCGTGTTAGCATACCAGCTGTCTCCGTCAGCTGCTCCGGTATTATGGCCAAACGCGCTCTCAGCTTCAAATATGCGGTTATCATATTGATCGGAGACTCTTATCGGCAGCTCTGCCTCTAGTCCGTTATATGCAGCTTTAACAGTCGCTGCGCCGCTACCAAGCACCGTCAACACTCCATCTTCACTAATACGAGCGACTTCGCTGCCGCTAGCGATCGACCAGGCCGCATCAAGTGTCAGATTTACGTCTGGCTTCCCGTCCTGAACTGCTCTCCCCCACGCTTGAAGCAGCTTCTCTCCGGAGTCTGCACTAAGTGTCAACGACTGAACGTCTCCTCCGCCGAACTTAAAGTATAGGCCATCCGTATCGGATATCACCTGCTGGGGCATGTCCAAACGGATATGATCCACCTTGATGTCTGCAGTATCGTCGAAATAAACTCTAAATTCATAAGTGCTCCCAAGCGAGAATGGAACATCGATAAGCGTAAAATCCTCATAAACGCCCGCAGCTGCAAAATCGCTTCGCATTAACGCTTTCGAGGCGACTACCTGATCCAAAGTAGGACTGTAAATGTCCAGAAGCGCGACCCGAGCGTCTGCTCCCGCAGCACTTCCAATCTTCGCCTTAAACGTAACGTCATGGACTCCATTCGGAATATCAGCTACATATGGACCGTAAAGCATATGACCCTGACCATGCTGATCCGTCAAGGCTAACCATCCGTCTCCGTCCAGCTTCCCCGTATTGTGTCCAAAATCATTTTCCGCTTCATAGATTTTCTGTGCAAGATTACTTTCCATAAAGACGGATACACTATCAAGCTTCACGCTCGCATTGCCATCGTACCAGACTCGGAATTCATAGGAATGTCCTAAAACGAAATCAGCTTCCAAGGCAAAATTCTGATAAGCATTTGCCTTTTGAAATTGTGATCGCAACACCGCTTTCTCCGCTACTACTTTATTGTCAGTTGCATCAAATATATCGATATTCATAATCCGATTATTGTCCGCATCACGGTTGTCGATCATCGCCTTGATCTTTACCTGATGGCGTCCGGTCTGAATATCCGCAGCGCCCGGGCCAAACAGCATATGTCCTGCCGTATGCTCCGTTGCATTAGCCAGCCAGCCGTCCCCGTCCTGCTTGCCGGTTTGATGCCCAAAATCCGTCTCCGCCTGATACACCTTGTTCGGTATTTCAGCGCTGGTCTGCGGCACTTGCTCCTTAATAAGCTCCGCCATCTCCACTGGTGTCACCACTCTAACATCGTCACCCAGTTGATCGATAACCGCCTTCACATCGTCCATCGATTTGGACCAAGCATGTACAAGAACGAGCGAGTAGCCTGCGGCACTCTTCGGATTGCGAGGCGCAGCATTGATATGATTAACAACGGACGCGTTATCGCTGCCTGCGTTACCTTCCCATAACATCTCTCTTGGTGTAATAATTGGTTTGCCATTCGACCATTTAATCGCGCCATTCAGCGCTTTATGATTGCTGTATTCCAAATAAACAATACCGTCCACATTCGGTTGCGCTGTATATTTGTCCCAAAGCTCAGCATTGTTAAAAGCGTTAAAATCGATAACCTCTACAAGTCCCAAATCCATTCTGCCCATATAATCGTTAAGACTGTTCAAATGCTGATCAAGTTCAGCTGCAGGATATCGGCTCGGATACATATAACCGCCGCCTGACGGTCCTACTACAAAAGCGTCTCGTTCGGTCGCATCCTTGTAGTAACGTTCTGCGACGGTAGGAGCCAGATCGATCATGCTTGGCGATATGGCCCAGCCCATATCGAAGCTGCCTCGATTTGCGTTGCCGAACCACGGCTTGTCCTTCTCTGCAAGATCGTTCAGCATCCACTGAATATTGTCGCCGTCAGACATAACGAATGAAACATAATGGACATTGTCCTCCACCGCTGGCAGCGTAGAAGCTTTCTGCTTGAGATCATTCAGCTTAAAGCCGCTGAGTACCGACAAGTTAAAGGCATGATCCGCCGGCAGTGTGAAGAGCCCCTCTTCCGAGCTCGGCATAATGAAGCGTTCTTCCCCATTTGAGGCATCGCCCCAACCGAGAACAACCGAGTCTGGATCAGCGTCAGCCATCACCGTTTTACGGAACTCGCTGTTCCCATCATAAAACGTAAAAGCTCCTGTCATTGCAGCATAATCTCTAAGCTTTGGCCCCATTTCCTCCTTCTGCTCGATGAAGAGATTATGTTTGACCTTATCCCAATAATTGGACTTCACCCATGCTTCGTCTTTACCCGTAAGGTCCATCACTCGCTTATAATCCTTTGCCTTCTTCACATCACCCTCTTCAACGAGCACTGCATCCTTGATATGGGCTAGCGAGGAAGCTGCGTTAATGGAGCTGTCCCCTTTTTTCCAAAGCAAATAACCGTTGAACTCCTTTTTATATTTTTTCAGAAGCTTCCATGGATCATCAAATTCCTTTGTTTTAACGCCATAATGTTGTTTGAGATCCTTCAGCCATACCCCATAATTTCCTGACTCCGGCAAAATATAAATTTGTTCGTCCGTCTTATTTGCAATGAGTCCTTGGAGTGTTGCGATCATTACACTTTCTGATACCGTCATATCAGCGAGCTTGATCACGTTCAGCTTCTTTGCCTTGTATGCCGCTTTCTCGTAATAAGTATCCTTTGGACCCGTATCAGGACGGGGCTTGGCTGCTATAGAGGTTAGACCTGTCAGCATAGAGCCGATCAAGCAAAACGATAACGCTAAAGATAATATACTTTTTCTCATCATGATCCTCCTTTAAGTAGGTTCAGAATACAGAAATGCCGGCAACACATGTATGCTGCCGGCATTTCTTGAATAAGTCGTATTATAATTCCATGTTGACAGCAATTCCTTCAGGTACGCCTGGATAACGAATAAGTACCGTGCCTGAATCGACGTCATACTCGAATGAAGCAGCACTCGCACCAGCTGTGACACTGCGCGGCTCGCTCGGTACACGAAGTCGCGTACTGACGGTTATGTCAGACGGTGACTCTGAAACGAACGAGATTTGATTGGCGTTCATCACCTCATCGCGAATACGAGATGAGCTAACGAGAATACTCGATTCCTCTTGCGCCTTGTTCGAGTAATTCAAATCAAACAGCAAGCTGTCCTCGCCCGCTTTGATTTCCACCGAATGCATCACCGGCAAGCTGGCTTCAAATAAATCAACGAACAGGCCCTGAAGGGTAACTGATCCCTCCGCATCCGTCTCGTCGAGCACATGAGTAATGACATAGGGTCCGCGTCTAATATGAAGCGAGGAGCTTTCCTTGTACTCAACCGATTCTCCGCGGATTTCAAGCGACCGTCTTACAGCATGCTTGACGAGTTCAGCCCCAGCATCGGTACGAGACAATACTGCTGGGCTTTCTTTGAAGAATAACACGGCACCGCTGCCTACTTGATATTCCCCCTCCTCCGGATTACGGTTCAAGCCCAGTGATTCAAATAAATGCTCTTCAGGACGAGCGTAGGAACGACGGCTATTCTCGCGGTTCCACCATTCACGTACGGAGTGATATGGATCCATACCATCACCGACATAGATGAGAATGCCGCCCTCCCTTACCCATTGTCCGATCGCTTGATGAATGCCCGGATGCTCCGGCTTCATAAACTCATAGCTGAGCAGCAGCACCCTGTATCCATCCAAATACCCCGGAAAGGTTAAAATATTGTCGAGCTGCACGGGCCTTAGCGGAATGCCTGACTTAACGAGCGGAAGAGCTAATCCGTAAAATGCGGACCAATCAAGAAGCTCCTTCTGCTCATCACTCAACGCTTCGGTCGTGGTGGTTCCATCGTATTTAACGACTTCGCCTTCTTGCTCTCCTTCACTGACAACGTCTCCTCGTTGATACATAGCGGAGTTGGATAAGCATAGACCAATTCCAGAAGTATAGTCATCTTCTCCTGCAACTTCCTCATGATTGTGCATATCGCGCAGTACATTCATTACCGTCAGAAGCACGGTCGCGTAGTCACCCGGAATCATTTCTTTCCCTTTCCCATCCTCAGTTGGATAGCTGCCTTCAAACACGCGACGCGGCCATGGGCATACCTCGTACTGCTTAACCTCAGGGTGCAGCAAGGAAGCAACCACGGTAGAACGATAGTTTTTGCGATAATCGCTCCAGCTGTATCTAGGGTTATCTTCAATCGGATCGTGAAGAAACCACATTTCGCGCCCTGTACCCCTCGTCAGCTCCTGCATGATTCCGTATTCCAGATAGGCAGTCTCGAAGGTTCGCTCTCGGCGCAGTCCCTTATACACGTTGGGTGTACGCGCTGTTCCCGTCCATATTTGGGCGATGAAGCCGTCACAGCCCGGCATAGAAACAAGCAGCGCTTCGGGACTGATGATTCTCCACTGCGTGTAATTGATCAAGCTGTGAGTCGGAACATAGAAACGCACAGTTCTGCCATAGGTTACAAGCGAATACTCCTTCATTTGACTGCATAGACGGTCGAGCGCTCGGTAATACATAGCCGCCTTCAACTTAGAAGCCCGATACTGCGCGTCCGGCGAGGAGTGGGGAGGAATCCAATCCTCCCCGTAATAATTCAACCACTCGCGCTTGAACGCCTCCGAATAACCGGATGCCGCCCAAAACTCTGGCTCCTCCAAATGAATGGCCTCTGCTCCGAAATCGATCGCTCGTTTAATGTGAGACGCCAAATACTCAGCGAAAGAAATGGTCGGAACCATATAAGGGACATCTTTACCATGAAGCAGATGATTGCCGCTGCGGTCCATCTGAGCTTCATCCCAGTGCTCTCGTCCGTCAAAGCGGCCGTACAAGTAGTCCTGATATTCTCCCCAAGATACACCCGTCATCAGATGGATCGTATAACCGGCATTTCTCCAGCCCTCTATTCGTGCAGGCAGATCATTAGAAATTCCGTATACCATGACAAAGTCGGTTCGCAAATCATACTTCGGGCCATAAGGCCTCAATTCCTGGAAGCCGGTCCATTCCGACCTCCCTTGCAGCTGCTTGCTCAAATCGAGAATCCTCCCTTAGTTAGGCATTCCAAACAGAACAGGTTCCTTGCCATTCAGATTTTCATTTGTATACTTCATTGCTTCCTCATATCCTGTTTTATTCATCTGTCCGCGAAGATCATTAATGATCTTGAGTGCTGCTTCATCCGATTTCGCGTAGATTGCTTCCTTCCAAACATCGCCGATTTTGTCCATAGACGGTTTCAGCATTTCCCATTGCGGAGACTTCATCATGACATCGCCTGGGTTATAAGCTGAAATTACGCTTATGCCGTTAGGACGGAGAATTTTGCGGGCATTATCCATAGCAGCCAGACGAGTCTGATCTGCCCAAATGTCGCCGCCGCCATACGAATTGATACGGTCTTGGCCTGACATGCCTTCGAGGCCGATGCCCATGCCTTCTTTTTTCTTCAACTTGCCTGTTGTATCTTCTGTGAATTTATCGAACCATTCTTTCTTAGCTACTGGTTTGCCATTCTCCATATCCCAATGAACGCCTTGAACTCCGTAGCGTACCAATAAGAATCCTTCATCAGAAGCAAGATAATCCAGCAAACGAAGTGCTGCGTCAACGTTTTTCGATTTTTTCGTGATAACAGTTACGTTATTTCCTTGAATTGAAAGGTCAGCTGGACGGTCTGCAGCAGCACCGGCACGCTCCAATGGACCTAGTGGTACATACTCAGAACCTGGATGTGCTTTCACATAATCCTTAGAAGCATCCAGAATTGCTGGATAATGAGCGGCTAGCACGGCAATGCGGCCTTGTTTAATTTTCTCATTTGCAATTGGATCCGTCTGTGTGAACGCTTCATTATCAAGTAGACCATCAGCAATCAGATTACGATAATAGAGCGTGTAGTCCTCGTATGCTTTGTTAAAGAAGCTGTTCTCCAGCGTCCCGTCTTCTTTTTCCATATAACCGGAGCCATAAAACATCGTGTTGCCGATACCAACAGCCCAGCCGTTATGGAAACCTCCAAGCGGGATCACTGGCAAGCCGCTCTCCTTAAGGTCAGCGTCCTTGATTTTTTTCAGGAAGCTGTACAGTTCTTCCTTCGTACGAACGGATTGCGGATCTACACCGATCTTCTCGGCAATATCCTTGCGGACGTAGAAGCCATAAAGCCAATCTGTTGCATCCTCAGGCGTTGCTGGGTGGTTCTGGTAAAGCAAAAATTTCTTGCCGCCGTAAGCATCGAAGGCTTTCTCGTAAAGCGCAGGAGGAACATTGTCCTTCTCAATTGCTTTTGCAAGATTCGGATATTTGTCGAGCTTATCGGTCAAATCGACCAATTGATCCTCTTTAGCCGCTTTTATGATGCCATCTAGTTCTCCGCCCCAAGCTGGGCCTGTATAAATATCCGGCAAATCCTGTGTCGCGAAGATCGTATTTAGCTTCTCGACCTCACTGCCTTTTGTATATTCCCATTTAATCGTAACTCCTGTTTTCTCTTTAATTACTTTCTCGATAGCCGTCGTATCTTGATCACTGCCGCTGGAGCCGTTCCAGTTGTGAAGAACTTTGAGTGTCACCTCTTTTTGTTCTTTACCGCTGTCTGGAGTATCTGTGTTGTCCGACGGCTTATTGACGGCGCCGCCGTTGTTGTTACCACTGCACCCAAACAGTGTAACCGCCATCAGAGTTACTGCGATCAATGTCGAAGTGCTTTTCCCTCTTTTGTTCTTCATAAAAACCCTCCCGTGAACTGTAATATAATTAAATATGATAAAGTCCTGATTTCAGACAATTATCCTTTGACCGAGCCAATCATTACGCCCTTGACGAAATAACGCTGTAAGAACGGGTAGATACATAAAATCGGAAATACCGTAATGACGAGCAGTGCCATTCGAAGAGATTCCGGCGTTGCCCCATCCATGTTGACATTAACCGTCTGTCCGCCCTGCTCCGCCGCTCTCTGCATCGAGGAGGAAAGCGCTTCCGCTTCATTTAACAATTCTTGAAGCAGTGTTTGAACGGGAATCATATCTTTATCCGACACATAATAGGCGCCGGTGAACCAATCGTTCCAGTGGGAAACTCCGATAAACAAAGAAATTGTAGCAAGAACCGGTCCCGACAGCGGTAATATAATTTTAATGAAAATTTGTAAGTCACCGTATCCGTCAATACGAGCCGATTCCTCCAGCTCCTCCGGAATACCTTGCAGGAACGTTCGGAGAATAACGATATGCATGAAGCTGAACAGCATCGGAATAACGTACACCCAGAAAGTGTTGATAAGATGCAGCTTCTGCAGCGTGATGAAATACGGAATGAAGCCAGCGCTGAAGATCGTCGGCAAGAAAATGTAATACGTAAAAAATGTTCGACCTGGCATCGTTTTTTTGGAAAGCGCATAAGCCATCAGCGTGCAAAGCAATACGTGCGCTAACGTACCGATTACGGTGCGGAGCAGCGTGATTTTGTACGCCTGCCAAATCCGAGCATTATCGAAAACCTCAACATAGTTGTCAAATGTAAATTTACGAGGGAAGAAATAAAGCGCACCCATCATGGAGTCTTTTCCATCGTTGAGCGAGTAGACCAGAATGTAAATAAACGGATAGATCATCGCCAAGCCGAATAACGTCAAGAAGATATAGTTAAAAAAATTAAATAGAGAAAATTGGCGCTTCGCCATATCAAACCTCTCCTTAAAACAGGGATACGTCGCTAACTTTGCGAGCAATTCGGTTGACAGATACGATAAGAATGAATGCAATAACACTTTGGAACAATCCTACTGCGGCCGCATAACTTAATCGACCTTCGCCTATTCCGGCGCTGATGACATGCACATCGAGAACGCTGCCGATTGCCGCGGTAGCCGGACCGCTAAGCAAGAGTAGTTGCTCGTAGCCGGCGCTCATTAAGCTGCCCGCCGAGAGTATGAACAAGATAACAGCAATATTGCGTATCCCTGGAAGCGTTACATGCCACATTTGGCGAGATCTCCCTGCACCGTCAATCTTGGCAGCTTCATAAAGCTGCTGGTCAATGCCGGCGATTGCTGCCATATAAATGATAGAGTTCCATCCGATGTTTTTCCAAATATCCGAGCCTACAATAATTTGATAAAACCAAGTCGTGTTATTCATGAACTGAATGGGCTCTACTCCGAAGACACCAAGCAGCTCGTTAATCGGACCGCCAGAGGGAGTTAAAAGACGCTGCATCAGTGTAACAACGACGATCCATGAAACGAAATATGGTAAGTAAGAAAGCGTTTGAACCGTTTTCTTAAATTTAACGTTTCGAACCTCGTTTAATATGATGGCCAAAAAGATTGGCATCATAAATCCGATAATAAGTTTCATGAGACTGATGAGAATTGTATTGCGGATAATTTCGAATGACTGATAGTAGGAGAAAAATTGCTCGAAGTACTTAAATCCTGCCCAGGGGCTTCCAGTGAAGCCCCCAGAGAACATGAAATCACGAAATGCAACCTGTACACCAAAGAGAGGAACATAGGAGAAAAGAAAAAACCAGATGATGCCCGGCAGCATGAACAAATAAAATACTTTGTGCCGCCAAATTCGTTTCCACAGTACTGACTCGGTCATATGCCATGCCTCCTTGCCAAGCGGATCGTTTTGATTTCAAATGGAGTAAAGGCTAGGTGGTAAGCCCCTTCCTCCGCATAGATTCTATCGATGGGAACCTCCATCAAATCAGTAAGCCATGCTTCCGTTGGATTAATATCTGCGATGAGTCTTGTTTTAAGATGTGTTCCCGCTGTTTCATACAAACGGATAATCAAGTCGTCGCTATCTTCGGCTTGCTTCACCGTTTCGAACATGACATTCGAATGATCTATGCCAAAAAATGATTTTGCTTCCGGCAGATTCCCATATGAATCGCTAGCGGCCATTTGAACCGAACGTAACGGTACGTTAAGCTCATAACCTCTCTTATACACTTCCGCCTGAACATGGTCGCCTTTATGCGGGTACAAGGAATACGTAAAGGAATGCTCAGCCAAATCTGCTTCAGGATCGGGATAGGACGTGCTCCGCAAAAGGTTCAAATCCAACACATTTTGCCATGCTCGGTGTCCGTATTTGCAATCGTTTAAGAGCGCTACGCCGTAATCAGGCTCCGAAAGATCAATCCACTGATGCACGCATATTTCATCCTTCGCATAATCCCACAACGTATTGCGATGCGTAGGGCGTTTTAAGTAGCCGAACTGAATTTCACAAGCCGCACTTTCCGACCGGATGTTAACCGGGAAGGATGTACGCAGCATTTTACCAGATTCCCGCCAGTCCACTGTCGTAATGAAATCGATGCGGCGGCTGCCATGCGTTAAGATGACCTTCTGAGTCAAAGTTGATTGTCCGAACCGATATACGAGCAGTAAACCTACAGTTGGACCGTCTTGAAACGCTGATGATTCAGACGGCTGAAGCGGCACTCCACCCGATTGACGATAATCTTGTTTAATATCCCAAGCATCACCCTCGTCATGGTATAAGCTCAATTCATTCGCTTTCTGTCCCATAGGAATGATTTCCCTGCCGCACTCCTTATCCATAATCGATACGATTGTGAAATCTTCAGCAAAGGTTACCTCAAGCAAATCATTTTCCAAGATGCGGTCAATGGCCGATGCCCTTAATTCAGGAAAAACAGCAAGAGCTTTTTCTTTCTTTTTCGTCTTGATGACCTCTACTTCTGCCCCAACTTCAGCTGCTGCTGTCTCAGCCATCACCGTTGAAGGTTGATCACTATTTACTAAGGCATACCCCATTGCAGGAACCTTAACACTCTGCCAGCCTCCGCCCTGCTGAACCCATTCCTCACGTTCCCACGACAAGGAGTTGAATAAAACATCCGAGCCCTTGTCAGCCGGAAGAACTTCCGCAACCGCGGTATAGGCTTCTTCAATCATTTGCTCGACTTGTTCTAGCAGCTTCGCATAACGTTCAAGCGACTCGTCATACACACGCTTAATCGAGGAACCTGGCAAAATATCATGGAATTGATAGAGCAGTACTTCTTTCCAGATGCGCTCTAGTTCTTCAGCAGGATAAAGGTTTCCTGTAGTCACTTTTGCCAAAACGGCCGCATATTCGAGCTCGCGCAGCGCTTTCTCCAGCTTCCTATTAAAGCGTTTGTTGCGTGCCTGACTCGTCAACGTTCCTTGATGCCTTTCCAGATAGAGCTCTCCGGACCAAGCTTCATAACGTTCTGAGCCTATTGCCAGCTTCTCGAAAAACTTAGAGGAATGCTCTTGAACGACTGGGCTGAGACCTTGCAAGTTTTTCTCCCGCTGCAATCTCTCTAGATGCTCCTCGCCCGGACCGCCGCCGCCGTCGCCGATTCCAAACAGCATGAGGCAATTCTCCGATACGTTTTTGTCCAGATATTCATTCTCTGCTTTCACAATCGATCTCGGAGCTGCCGGACTGTTATAGGTATCCTCCGGCGGCATGTGAGTCAATACTCGCGAGCCATCGATTCCTTCCCAGTGGAACGTATGATGGGGATGACGATTGTAAACACTCCACGACAGCTTCTGAGTCATCATGTAATCAACACCTGATTTCTTCAAAATCTGAGGCAAGCTTGCTGTATATCCAAATACGTCAGGCATCCAAAGTGACTTCATCTCCTGACCAAATTCCGCTTGGAAATATCTTTTCCCATAAAGAATTTGACGGATAAGTGATTCCCCGCTTGGTACGTTCGTATCCGATTCGACCCACATCGCGCCTTGCAGTTCCCAGCGCCCCTCCTGAACTCGCTCCTTGATGCTCGCATAGAGCTTCGGATAATGTATCTTCATCCAGTCGTATAGCTGAGGCTGACTCGCGCCAAAAATGTAGTCAGGATACTGCTCCATCATCCGCAGTACTGTTGAAAAGGTTCGAGCACCTTTACGAATCGTTTCGCGAATCGGCCATAACCAAGCTAAATCCAAATGCGCATGGCCTACGGCGCTAATCATAAGAGCTGGATCGCCGCCGCGTTTATCAAGCTGCTCACGCAGTATTCGTGATGCCTCGGCAACTCTTTCTTCCGTTAATGAAATCAAGATATGGGAAACATCATACAAGGCTTGAAAGATACGCGCTTTACGTGCCGATCCTTCAGGTAAACGATCCGCTGTCTCCAGCAGCACCTCAGCGTCATAATAGAGCTGGCGGATATTCTCGTGGCAGATCGCGACTTGCGCTTCCTTAAGCGTACCGCTGCGGAAATAGCCGAACAGGTCATTGCACCCTGCATCGCCCCACAAATCGATTTCTTCTTCTCCTGAAGAGCTCGGGCTAATATGTACAACCCGTTTTCCCGGAAGCCCGAGATTGTAATCAAACTCGGAATTGATATTTGTTAATCCCTGTGTAGGGGTTCCCTCTTCATCTACAAGGCAAAGTTCTCCATTCACATCGATGAGCAGCACGATCTTAGAGCCTTTAGCTTCCTCTGGCACCTTCCCGCTGAAATGGAACCACGCACAATCCCAAAGGTTTCCCCAGCGCTCTCCAGCAGCTAGTTCGATTTTCCGGCCCGACTCCCTTGCCTCGAATGGTACCGGCTCCGGCGTCACCCAAGCCGTTACTTTCAAATCTAAGAGCGGCTTATAGATTTCGTCCTTCAATCGTTCCAGCAACGATTTTAATGACTCCGTTTTCACTTTTTCGTAAGGCATTTGCAGGTCTCCTTTTTCATCGAGTCGTATCGTTACTATTTTTCATTCCACGTTTGCTTATCGCAACAAAATATGATAGCGTTTACATTTAAATTATTTATTTACATCCTAAACTTCGAATCACAATTTCTATGCTTGAGCCCTTGTTTATACATTTGGCTTACTCATAATATAATATATAGATTCAATATATTCAATATATAAATAAAAAAATCTTTTCCGGTTAGGAAAAGATTCTCAAATGAGCAGCTATAATTATTTATTGAACGGGTTTGGGACCTGTCGTCTGCCGGATAACCAGCTCAGGATTGATTAACGTTTTGTTATATTTATTGCTTGGGTCCGATCCACCTTCAATGATTTCGATCAGTGTGCTTGCAGCACGGTAGCCCATATCATACTCAAACTGCTTAATATGCGTAAACATACTGAACTCCTCAACGACGGAGGTCGGATCATCAAAGCTAATAATAGACAAATCCTCGGGTATGCGCAGACCCGCTTGACGAGCCATTTGATAAATATGAACGGCCAACCTTCCGTTAAGCGTAACATAGGCTGTTGCCATCCGATTACGTATGTAACGGTATAACGGATGCCTCTCCGCGTCCTTTAGGCTGTCAATCTTAAAATCGGTAATCATATGGGCGGGATTAATGAGCGCTCCTTTGCTTTTTAAAGCGTTCATGTATCCGTCTATTCGCTCTTGCACCGTTATCGTTTGCAATGGGGAATCCGAACAGATTGCAATTTCCCGATGTCCAAGCTCCCATAAATACTCGACAGCGAGGCTAGTGCCTAATCTGCCGTCCGCAGCGATGTAATTGGTCTCTACTCCTGGAAGAAAACGGTCAATCAGGACGAAGGGGTAGCGATTGAATTTCATATTCAAAATCTCTTCGTTATAATTTTCTTCATCAATTGGGAAGACCAATAAGCCATCTGCTCCGATATCCTGAAGTGTTTTTATTGCTTGTTTTTCTTTGTCAACATTACCATCAGACAGCAATATCATGCTTTGGTACCCTTTTTCTCGAATCGTCTGCTGCACACCCTCAATTAAACGAATGGCAAAATAATCGAAAATTGATGGCATCACTAGCCCGATCATACGCGTTTTGCTCTTGATTACCGGTCGCTCCGCGCTGACTATGGCCGCTGCCGGCACCACTTCTTCTAACTCTTCCGGTTCAGCTGTATGACCATCGCTTACGAAGCTGCCTTTGCCAGGCACACGCGTAATAATTCGATCATTCGCTAATCCGACCATTGCGTTTACTACCGTGATTTTGCTGACATTAAAAAGCTTCATCAGCTCTTTTTCAGTCGGAATGCGGTCCCCCGCTTTCAAGCCCTCGGAAACAATTAGCTCGCGGATATGATCCTGGATTTGCTGGTAAAGAGGCGTACGGACTGTTGAATTCATTTGCAATCACCAAATTCCATATAGATATTTGTAATATATAATATATGGTTACACCTTATTAAGCAATAGCTGCTTAAATGTCGAATAAAGTATATACCCCTTCCTGAGAACTAGAAAAACAGTCTGATTCCTGCTATTTTTTAGAAATACAGTGCCTTTTGTCCGCTTTCCTTGTCGAATAATGTCAATTATACATATAGAATATATATAATTACTCATTTGTTCAATTGTATTCATAGAGGGAATGATTATTCCAAATATGCCTTCGAAAATAAAAAATAGCAGCCATCCCTGTCTCGACGGCTGCCTAATTCCTCTTCCTATATGAGACTTTTGGCCTCCCTTATACTGCTAGATGGCAGGCATGACGTTCCCGCCGTTCACAGGAATGTAGGCGCCTGTAATGAAGCTAGCCAAATCCGATGCCAAAAAAGCGACCGTATTCGCAATCTCTTGATCCGTCCCTCTGCGCTTCAGCGGTACGTTTTGCGAATAGCCGATGTTTTCTTCTGTGCCGCTTGCACGATCGCGATCACTGATCGTCCATCCAGGCGCAATCTGATTAACTGTAATTTGATGCTCCCCAGCCTCTTTGGCTAATACGCGATAAATGCCGTCCATCCCGCGTTTGCCCGCTGTATATGCAGATTGGTTCACAAAATTTTGCATCGCGCATTCGGTATTAATCCCAATCACACGGCCGCCCCCGCGCTCGATCATTGAGGGAACGAAAGCTTTGGCTAAGTAAACACTTTGCAGCACACAAGATTCAAATTGACTGATATAATCTGCGATAGGTTGTTCAAGTATGCTTGTCCATTGATACTGAATGACCGCGTTAGCGACAATGATGTCTACATGGCCAAGCTCTTCCGACACCTTCGCCTTCATCTGATTAATATGCTGCTCATTCGTTACATCAGCTTGCACGATCATCGCTTTTCTGCCCATTGCGGCAATTTCCGTCTGTAATTCTTTTGCTTTAGCTTCGTTATTATTGTAATGCAGCACGATGTTAGCGCCGCAGCCAGCCAGCGTACGCGCCATAACTCGCCCCAAATCTCCAGTAGCTCCAGTAATTAACGCTGTTTTATTAGAAAGATCAATTTGCATGAATAAAGTCACCTTTCTTTATCGAAACTGATTTGTTATTTCATTTACCAATAATTACGCTACCAAATAAATAAACATTCTATAAAGCTTATCCAAAAAAAATGAATTTGTATACAAGCAAAAGTCATCAAATATGACGATGGGATAGCCCGGATAGCCGCGTTCTATTCAGAACAAATTTGGTTCCCAAATTCACTACACAGTCGAATGTTCTTCCGATCGCTGTTGTTCGCGGATTCCTGGAATGAATTGGCCGAGGAAGGAATCCGCGAACAAAGGCGACCGCTGGCGCTTCTCCAGAATCATTCGACCTGCTCCGTTTGGTTGCACCTTGAAAATTTTAAAAGCAAACGATCGATAAAAATCCAAAAACGGCCATGCGGGCTTAGACCTGCAGGGCCGTTTTCGAGATAGTTCAAGGCGACTCAATCGTAATTAACTTAAAAAGTTTACCGCTTTTGAGACGGCCTCTTCTTTTTATGGACTCCGCTATTATAGCCGGATATCCTGTAATCATGACCTATCCTTTGTCCGACAAGAAATTCAGAAGCCGGTACAGGAATACAGCTGTTTCAGCGCGAGTCGTATGATTGCGCGGTTTAATCATACCTCCATCCCCTTGAATAAGCCCCTGCTCGATCATTCCCGCTATGCTGCTGGCTGCATAATCCGTCACCTTGTCTGCGTCCTTGAAGCTGCCGAGCGATGCAATATCGCCTGATAGCTCTAACGCTTTCGCTTCCTTCAATGCCCGCGCTGCCATTACCATCATATCTTGCCTTGTAATCTTCGCCTTCGGCTCGAATCGTCCATCTTCCATGCCGGTAACGATGCCAAGCTTCTTGGCAATAGTTACTGCGTCGTAATAATAATCCTGCGGCTGAACATCTGTGAATGCATCGCTTACCGTTGCTTTCAAACCTAACGCTCTAACAAGCATTAAAATAAAGTCTGCTCGGCTCACCTGCGCTGCCGGACTGAAGGTTGTATCCGATGTTCCTTTTACAATACCCAAAGCAGCCAACTTCTCAACAGCCTCCTTCGCCCAAGAGTACTTATCGAGATCTGTAAATGGCACTGCTGACTGTTTATAAAATACCGCAAATGTGCCCATTCGGTCTGTTTGGAACCTGATGTGCTTATCAGAATCAGAATAGGCTGCTTCCGCAATTGCTGAAGCTGTTCCTTGATCATTAATGGACAAAATACCGATTCTTGACGCGGTCTCACTACCTGCTAGCAAATACGGAACAGTAACGGTAATCGGTGCCTTAGCATTTGTCCACGCAAAAGCCTTTCCATCCAATAATGCCGACAGCTCAATGATTGCTCTTTCAGCTACCTGAGTCTGTACGTCCTGCTTCAATGTTTTAAGGTCCCGCTCGCCAATGATAAGACGCAGTTCCTTGCCAAGCTCAGCTGACTTCACTAGCATCTGTCCAGAAAGCAAGATCGTTGCTTTAGGAGTCGTTAATTCAATAAGTAAGTTAGGATGCTCAGACAAGAAAGATACAGGCAGATCCAAAGCATATTTCCTTGCCTCGCCGTTTTTCTTAAGCACAATAGCAGCTTTCAGCTTTCCATCTTTATCTGCTTTCGCCCGAGCTATCGCCTTCTGCAGGTCTTGTTCACTGACCACACCGACTGCCATCGTTCCACTCGGATCAAGTTTTGTGTTCATTTCCGCTTTGACAGAACCATCCGCTTGCAGCTGGAACAAGTCAGGAGTGGAGATTACCGTGCCTTCGCCCCCGCCTCCTCCGCCAGACGTTTCTTTCTTGTACTCAAAAGTAATCTTCTCAGGTTCATTCATTTCTTCTAATGATAGATACGCCTCATAGGTGCCTTCTAATTCACCTGTAAGTGTAAATGCGAATTGGAAGTTTCCAGCTTCTGTACTCGTCGTCTCCGCTGTGTAATGAGCCTTGCCTTGTGGATCAAGCACCTTCAAACTCACTTTTGCATGGTCGCCATTCACCACTAACCCATCGATCGTTACTTTTTTTGTTGCAGCGTCTATTCCGACTTTTACACCTTCAATCGTCTTAATAACCTCAATTTCTTTCTTATACTCAAAAGTAATCTTCTCAGGTTCGCTCATATCTTCTAACGATAGATACGCCTCATAGGTACCTTCTAATTCACCTGTCAGTGTAAATGCGAATTGGAAGTTTCCAGCTTCTGTACTCGCAGTCTTCGCTTCATAGTGAACTTTGCCTTGTGGATCGATGACTTTCAAACTTACGTTTGCAAGATCGCCGTTCATCACCAGACCATCTAAAGTTACTTTTTTCGATGCCGCATCTACCGTTGTTTGAATGCCTTCAATGGACTTGACTGGCTCTGCTCCCGATAAGTGATAAACACCAAACTCATAGAACGAATATCCGTAGAATGTCGCTCTTTCAATCCCTTCAAACTTAATGTATCTAGCTTTGATCGGATCAAAATGAACCGTTCCTTTGCCGTCTTTCGCCGTAATTACACCGTCATTTTCCTTTACCGCACTGGTCCAATTTTGCTTATCATCAGAAACGAGTAATTTGTAGGTTTTCGCGCGAGCGTACTCCCAATCAATGGTTACGGTGTCCATCTCCGTCACTTCACCGAGATCGACCTGGAACCACGTATTGTTGAGCAGCTCACTTGCCCATCTTGATGATGGGAATCCATCAACAGCTTTCCCCGGAGCATAATTTGGACTGGAGGCTTCCACTGTAGATGCTTCCGCAGCTTTATTCAGCGCCAAATTTCCAAGCAGATGATAGACGTCCTCCTTCAGCGCGCTGTAAGCCCCGTCAGTAATCATATGATCTTTTTTCAGAAGCTCCAGCTTCGCATTAAAGCCTTTCAAATACCTAGTAAACTTCGCCTCATCGCTTCCTTCGAACCGGCTCATCATCTCTAAATAATTGATCAGCGAACGAGCCGCTTCATCATTCGTGATTTGTTTAGCTTCCTTATAGCTTTCAATTAAAGCTTTCAAATCGGAAGCGTTAGTTCCAGCCTCAATCACATAAGCTGTTTTCTCCGATTTGCCTGCTGATACGGTGATGATAAGCTCATGTTTTCCTGGCTTGCCAGCCAGATTAATAACGGTTCCTTCTGTGTAAGGCTTGCCGTTAAAGCTAGCCGTTACTTTACTAAGCCCGCTTCCATCATCATTGATTAATTTCCACGTAAAGGAAAGAGGCTCCCTTTCAGAAACGACTGCTCCGCTTTGAAGCATTTGCCCATTCATTTGCACTTCTGCCTTTGGAGGGGCAGCGTTGTTCATTTGATACGTTCCATTCATAAACTGATAGAGCCAATCGTACAAAATACGTGTTGCAGGATCAGAACTTACCGCAGTATCATACACGGCATTATTACCTTGGTAGTAGGCTTTAAAGCCTTCTTGCATAAAACCGGTTTGGACACCGCTGTTTAAATAATCAACATACCGCTCTCTAAACACACCATCTGTCAACATACGATCATCAAATTCAAGCTCAACGCCCATCCCGTACTGCTTAGCTATGTTCGTGGCGTCTTCCAGACGATCCACATCCAATTGCTCGAAAAAATAGTTTGGCTGGAAGGCTGTAGCATCTATCCCAACTTCCTTCCACATATGGCTTTTATAAGCTAAGAAGTGCGGTATCCAGAAAAACTTCAAGTTCTGATCATGCACTTTATTACTCGTCGAACGAACTAAATCCGGCCCTGTCGCGCTTATACCGATTTGTTCCTCCAGCCAGTACATGCCGGCAAGCTCAAGATGAGAGTAATTATTCAATGCCCATTTTTGTTCCGCTTCATTTAACCACCACTGTATCGCTTTCTCTCTGTTTGCATACGCTTTCAATTCTCCGACTTTAGAAGCATTGAAGCTTTCAGATACACCATCACCGTCAATATCTCCGAAATCGTTCACATACTCACCTGGATCTGGAATCATTAAAACAACCTTCACCTTATGATCTGGTTGATTCAGCTTGCTTCCAACTTCGATGGCCGCTTCGTTTAGCTGCTGCATATCTCCTGTTTCCGCAAATGTTTTATCCAGATACCATTTCCAGTCCACAAGTGTAGCCCCTCCGCCAAAATCATTTCCGGCAGGCGATGTAAGTCCAAGATAAAGAACTCCGTCAAAAAGCCAATCCACTGGTTCCCCAGTCCGATCTACGTAACTGATATTCGGAATAATCCGATCCTTCGTCCAAGTTCCCTTGTCATTCGCATACTGTCCGTTATAGAGCAATCCAAGATTACGAATGCCAGCCGTTGCTTCTCCCGTCTCTAAGAAGCCCGGCTGCTCAGCGGCAACTTGTTCCGCACCTGCCACTTGCCCATCTGCGCCCCAAATTTCGATTTCATCAATAAAGGTCCAAGCTCTCGTATGCATCGAGAAGGTTACTTTAACATAGCGGGCATAAGCCATTTCCGCATCAGAATTCCCGCTTTTGATGCCGTCTCTGCTTCCATCCCATTCATATACCTCTTCTCTTGGCGGTCCATCGCCCCAAAGCAGCTTGGTTGAATTGTGTGAGAGCGTTCCCCAATTTTCTTTGTCGTCAGAAACGTACATCGAGACCGTTAATGGCACAAGCATAGTGTTAGTTGGCCAATCCTGCATAAACCGTGCCTTAATGTTCGAGATAGACTTCTTCTCGCCTAAATCAAATACAACCTCGCGTGTCATCTTTTTCACATGCCCTACCCATGCCGGGTCCGACATATTCAATTGGCCATATATGCCATCTGTCAGCTTATTATGATCATCTGGGTACTTGGCTTCCGGCTCTTCGGACCATTCATAACCGAGCCCCGCAGCAAGATTCCGGAACGCCGCCTGTCCATCTCCCTGACCTTCTTCTGCCTGCACCGCCGGAACTAGTGTCAACAACATGATTGCAACCAATGCGATGGCAATCCATCTTTTATTCGATTTCATAAATGATAGCTCCCTTTCTATTTTTGACTAAAGGAACAATTAAATAGGATGTGCTTCTCTTCAAGCCTATTGCGAGATTCTCTCCTCCTCTCTACAATTCCATCACGATAGATGCAGAAGCTTATAACAATGTTCTTACTGTTACTTTAAGAAACTTGCCCCTTCTTTCAAAGAGATAACTTATGACTTTGATATACAATTGTTTACCTGTCTCTTTTCATAACGAATCCACCCTGCTTTGCATGAGCAAAAAAAATCCCCAAAGCAGCCATCATCTGCTTCAGGGACGATCTAACGGTTGTTATGCGGGCAGCTCTTGCTTCTTATGCATATCCGAAATTTTTATAGCAAGCCCCTCATGCAGTCTCGAATGCTCCGCTGCAAATGCCATCAGATGGCTTTGCAGCGACGCCGTTGCAGAGGTCAAGCCATGAGAAGGATTGCTGTCAAACTGGCAAACATTTCGTAAAAATGAGCTTACCATCCGTTCATCGCCGCCTCCGTGGCCATCCCCTTGGACGCTGCAGCGAATCTCAAGCTGCTCTCCAGTCGCATAACGATATAAAGTAAAAGCACCCTTCTCCATATCGCCAATAATTTCGCCCTTGGTGCCCATAATTTGAACACGGCGTGTACCGCTCTGTGTCAGTCCTGACATAATAAACGATGCGTTCGCACCATTCTGGAATTCCATATTCACAAGCTGATGGTCGACAACATTGTTATCGCAGCGGTACACACAACGTCCAAACGGTCCTTCTTTCAGCGCTTTCAAAATGCCCTCTTGTGACAAATCATCCGTCATATAGCGCGCCCAAGCGTGATCCGGCGCCTGCAAATACATCTTTATCGCTGAGAAAGCACATTCCTTCTCGACTGCGCAGCCATCAATGCAGCGTTCCGCTGAGCCATCTGGAGCATTCTCCGATCTGAAATGCAGCAAAGAACCGTACGAGCTAACGCTTGTACAAGGCTGATCCATAAGCCAAGAAATGATATCCAGATCGTGACAGGATTTGGCCAAAATCATTGGACTCGTCTCCTCTGAATCTCGCCAATTGCCGCGCACATAACTATGCGTCATATGGTGATAACCAACATTCTCCGTTAATTGAATCGTACCTACCGTGCCGAGCTCGCCATCTTCGATACATTTTTTGATCCCAGACCAGAATGGTGAATACCGAAGAACATGGGTAACAACAAGCAGCCTTTTATATCGTAGTGATGCTTGCTCGAGCTGGATACATTCCGCAAGCGAAGGAGACATCGGCTTCTCAAGCATGACGTGATAACCGAGCTCCATCGCCTTCATTGCCGGTATATAATGCATCCGATCGAGTGTACATATAATCATGACATCTGCTATACGCCCTTGCTCGAATGCTTTCTCCCAACTATCATAAACATGCTCTTGGTCGATTTGATGTATCTCTGCAAACCGTTTTCTACGTTCATCATTCGGTTCAGCTACAGCAACAATTTTTAATTCATTCGGAAATTTCTCCGCATAAGGCCCATAAATATATCTCCCTCTGCTTCCAGCGCCTAGTAATACGGCTGTCAATGTTCTCACGATTTTTCCTCCTCTTGTGCGCCTTCTATACTTCAATTGTAAGGGGAGCGCTCAGGAGGAAACAGAGATCGTTGTTTACAATCCATATACTATTCTTGACCTTGTATTTGCGATTGGCATCTTGCCATACGGAAATCCTGCGGCGTCGTTTCGTTCTGCTTTTTGAAAAACCGAATAAAGGCAAGCGCTGAATTGTATCCGAGCGCAGCCGCGACTTCATTTACTTTCATCGACGTGTTTAAAAGCATGTCTTTGGCAACCAAATTCCTGTAGTCGTTCACATATTTCGATAAGCCTATGCCTGTCATTTGCTTATAAAGTCTGGACAAATAAGAAGGATTCAAGCTTACGTAATCAGCCAAAGCGGTTAAGGAAATATCGGTAGACAAATGCTCCTCGATATAGCGATGTACTTTATTAACAACCTCTGTCGGCAATTGCGTACCGCGCAGCGTATTCCATTCAAAAAAACAGTCGGCCATTTGCCTATAATATTGAATCAGTTCCGTCCATGAGGTCGAATCCCCATACCGGTATAACTTATCCAAATCGAGCTGCGTATTCATGTAATCCCGTATGTCCCGGTTTTTGTGAATATAGTACAGAAACACCGCCGAGAGCGAATGATACATTTCAATTTTCCGCTCACTCGGTGTTCCCGGAACATTCCAGATTGCGGTAAGCTCCGCATAGAGCTTATTGAATTGCTCCCGATGGTTATTTTCTAAACAGCTCATGAGCAGTTGAACTCTAGCATGATAAAAACTATCATGAGTGATTCCCGTTTTATCGTCGGACTCTTCTTTCTGAATGTCCTTATCGGTCATTATGACCTCATTAAATAATCCATGTCCTTGCACCAAACCATATTTGCTCGCGTGAAAACGATCCGATAAATGATTCCAAGCGGTCACTTCACTTCCAAGGAGAAAAGAAACCGTAGTTCCCAGAAGCCTTTTGCATGTACCTTGAATCGTTTCCAATATGCCGCTCGTATAACGATAGGCTCTACCAAAATCCAAATTGCTGGAACTGGAATCAGCAGATGACTCCTCACAATTTTTCGGTTGAATCATCCAGACGATCTTAGACATCTCGAATACAACGGAATAGCTTCTCACCTGTACAGACAAATACTCTTCGCAAATATTTTGCAGCGCGTATGTCAATAAAGCCTTATCCGGCGTAGTGAACATTTCTTTCCAGACATCGATCCTTCCAATGAGTACATAAACCGGCAAGGCTGCATCAAGCGGAATATTTAATTCTTTGAAGGCCAGCTTTAACTGAGACTCCGTTGCTTGCTTGCCCTGCAGAAGTCCCCACATATACTCTTTTTGCAGCGAGGGCAATGCCAGTCTCATACTGGTTTGCGCTCTCGTGATCATCTGTACTTGATCTTGTTCCTCGTCAATTTTCTCGATGGCTCGTTCGACAGACTGAATGATTTTCTCGTCGCTTTCTATTTTCAGAATATAATCAAAACCACCGTAAGTAATGGCGTTTCTAGCATATTGAAAATCGTTATAGCCGGTTAGAAAAATAACTTTGCAAGCAGGCCACTGTGCCCTTATTTCCTGCAACAGCTCGATCCCTTCTATACCCGGCATTTTAATGTCCGATACGACGATATCAATGCGATGATGGGATAATACCTCCAATGCTTCTTCCCCCGAATAAGCTTTCATCACTTCGAGCTGCAAATGGTCTGTCTGCTCGAACAGCTCAACTAGACCATCGACAATAATGGGCAGGTCATCTACAATTAGCAGTCTGTACATGGTGCTTCCTCCTCTAGCTTGCACTCAGTTTGATTCTGACCATCAATCCGCCTAAATCAGATCGTGACAGCGCAAGGCCGTAATCCTCTCCGTAACGCAGTTGAATTCTACGATGCACATTAATAATTCCTGTCGTTTCCTCGATATGATTCGTTGAATGCCGCAGCCTCTTCTGAAGCAGGTCAATCTCTTTATCCGTAATGCTCTGGCCATTATCTTCAACATAGATCATGAATACATTGTCCGTTCGGACACTATGAACCTTTAGCTCGCCGGGACTTACCATATTGCCTAAAGCGTGCTTATAGGCATTCTCGATAATGGGCTGCAAAATCAATCTTGGAACGTGAATGGCTGGAACATCCCCTGCAAAAGAAACCTGTATCCGTTCTCCATAACAGATCGATTGCATGTCAACATAAGTACGAGAATGCTCCACCTCAAGCTCGAGCGGGATCTCATCCTCATCATCACGAGTAATGAACTGGAAATATTGCCCGATATATAAACAAAATTGATATGCCTTCTCCTTCTGATTGTCTGATTTAATTAATCGGCATAATACAAAAAAACAATTATATAAAAAATGAGGATTAATTTGCGATTGCAGCCGTTTCAGCTCTGAGCGCTGATTCCGAATTTGCTGCTCGTAATTTTCCTTAATTAACGTATTGAGCGATCGCACCGTATCATTAAAAGCTTGGTATAAATAACCGAATTCATCGGCTCCACGGTCAATCACAATCGGCTCCAGCCTGTTCTGCTGAACACGGCGGAAGGAATGAACCAGCTTCATCAGCGGCCGATAGATAAAGCGTAATAGAAAATAAGTGAAAAATAAAATGATACAAACTGAAAGCGCACATGCCCACAAAAATAAGGTTCGATACATCTGCAATGAGCCGAGGACCATCTCTTCGGGAATAGAAGTGATGGAATAGGAATTCCAAAGCGTAGAATATTTATATACCGTAAGAAAGCGCTTACCATTGTAAATAATCGTTTCGTAACCTTCATTGGACTTCGACTCCTGCTTCTCAACAGCCAGAGCTTTCATTTGACCCAGCAAATCCGGGTTTACTCCGCTTTCGATTTCCCAACCGCGCTCCAAATTAAGCAGCACACTTTGTCCGCCTCGCGTACCGCCGATTTGCGCTAACGTTTCCTTGATCTTGGTGGCAGATAATTCAACCCCAACGACATATAACGGTTTTTTGACCGTATTTAGAGGATATTGCATCGTAATAAACAGTCGATTTTCCCAGTAGATAAACGGTTCTTCATACAATTTCAAATTATACTGCATGGCTATATACTCAGGTTCATTCAAATAGGTCTCAAAATCATTGCTCAAAATCGTTCGTTTAATTAATGGAATATAGGCCTTGGATTCTTTAATAAACGGGCTTGAATTTTTCATAAGCTCGAGCCGCCGCTGGATATCCAGTATTTTGCGTGCACGCTCATAAGAGCTCATATCATTGCCCGTTGTTGCAATTTCCATCAAATCTTTGTCCATCACATAGTTCGGCAAATAACGGCTAATACGATCCGCTTCCTTATCGAGCGAGTCCATATAAAACCTTGTCGTATTCAGTATTGATTCTGAGATTTCGCTGCGGATATTGTCCGAGCCTTTCTCAACAATCATCCAAGTAATCCCCATCAGCGGCAGCAAGGCCGCCAGAAAGGCAGCCATAATTTTTTTGAATATGGATGAATCGTGGAAAATGAATGGGTTTTTCATCGTTTTTTCTCCTGCAAGTAGTAGTAGACCATTCCGGCACTATTCTTTTACGCTCCCCATTACGATTCCTTTGATGAAAAATCTTTGTAAAAATGGATACACAATCAGAATCGGAAATGCTGCAACAAAAATTTGTGCCGCTCGGCTTGTGCGATCAGACAGCTTGAGCATTAATTCGGCATTCTCCGCTTTAATAAAGCGGAAATCCATCTTAATAATCACAGTCTGCAGAAACGTCTGCAGCGGATAATTCTCAGTATGATTCATATACAGCATCCCGTCAAACCAACTATTCCAATGTCCCACCATCGTAAGGAGTCCCGTCGTTGCCAAGGCTGGCAAGGATAGCGGTACATATATTTTCCATAATGTAGTGAAATGACCTGCACCATCTATGCGCGAGGATTCCTCAAGTTCTTTAGGCAAATTACGATAGAAATTAAGCAATAGAATAACATTAAACACCGGAATAGCTGTTGGCAATACGAGCGCCCACATCGTATCAATCAAACCTAGCGATTTTACAGTCAAATAGGAAGGGATAAGACCCCCGCTAAACAAAATCGTAAATACGAATAGCCATGCATAAAAGGTTCTAAGCCGAAATTGACGAGGATCTTTGGATAATGGATAAGCGGTAATAATCATTAAAAACATACTAATGGATGTTCCTAGAACAACACGCTGGACCGATACCCAGAATGCACGCAAATATTCCGGTTTTCCAAATACATTATCATAAGCTGCAGTGGTGAATTCAACCGGCCATAAGATGACCTTGCCAGCAGCTGCGGCTGCTCCAGAGCTGAATGAGATCGCCAAAATATGAATGATAGGCATGAGGCATAAGAAGGATGTCAGCATTAGAAAAGTAAAGTTGCACGCTACAAATAGTTGTCTGCCGAGTGATCGGTTTGTAATCACGTTATGTCTCCCTTCTGAATTACGAACGCATCATCAAAAAATGCGGTAATTCGCTACACGATAGGCTATGAGATAAGAAAGAGAAATGAATATAAAAGAGACGATAGATTTCAGTAAGCCAACAGCTGTGGCAAATCCGAATTGCGCTTGCTGCACACCCATGCGATAAACAAAAGTATCGATGATATCCGCACTTTCATAGACAGGGGGGCTGTACAAATTAAAGATTTGTTCAAAGCCAGCGTTGAGTACATTACCGATATTAAGCGTAAACATAAGCACGATAATCGGCATCATTCCAGGCAGTGTGACATGAAAGGTCTGTTTGATGCGCCCTGCGCCGTCAATTTCTGCTGCCTCATAAAGCGAGGGATTGATGCCCGTCAGCGCAGCCAAATAAACAATCGTACCAAATCCAAACTCCTTCCATACGTCCGAGGCGACCATAACATACGGAAACCAATCATTGCTCCCTAAGAAAAAAATAGGCTTTATCCCGAATAAGCCAAGTATTTGATTGAAAACACCTGAGGATGGAGAAAAAACATCAACGATAATCCCGCTTAGCAGAACCCACGATAGAAAGTGCGGCAAGTAAACGAGCGTCTGAAACGTCCGTTTAATCCATTCTCTCCGCAGCTCATTAAGCAATATCGCAATCGTGATCGGTACAATGAGACCTGCTGCGATTTTCATCACGGCAATATAGACGGTGTTGAAAAATATACGCCCGATATCAGGATAATCGAGCAATAATTTAAAGTTTTTTAAGCCAATAAAGGGTGAGCCGAGCAACCCTTTATTCGGTATATATTTCTGAAAAGCCATGACGATGCCTACCATTGGGACATAGCAAAATATCAAAACTAATACGATTCCCGGAATCAGCATCAGATGAAGCGGCCATTCCCTCTTCCACATCCGTGTTAGTACATTCAAGCCATTCACCTCGTTGTAATGGGTTAATAAAAAGAGGGATTGTTTCGCCCAATCCCTCTTTCATCTGTTTTGCGATTATTTCAGAGCAGCGTAAAACTCGTTTACTTCTTTCGTAATTTCATCGCCGCCAAGCTTTTTCCATTCTTCGACGAATTTATCGAATTCATCCACCGATACTTGATTCATAATGATTTTGAAGAATACCTCATCCCGCTTCTTGAGCAAAATTTCTTGTCTGTCTACCATAGTTGGAGTTGGCGCACCATAAAATTTATTTTGCAAATATTGCTCATTCTTCTGAATATTCGGTACATGTGAGAACGCGCCGCCTGGACCTGAAATCAAATATTCCCACCACATGCTCGTGTCACCGTCAACATACTTCATTGCCCGCTCATACCGCGTTTTATGATCCTTCGTTTCCAAAATGCTAGTATCTTTATTTGCAATCGCTTTTGGCAGTATTTCGCCGTTGTTATCCAATTGTTTACCTACGCGAAGCGGATTAAGCAGCCAGTAATTGCTGCCTTTCTCTTTCAAGTCTTTACCGAATTCATATACCTTCTGCTCATCTGTTGGATGATTATCGACGGCAATCCACTGGTTCAACAATTTGATGACGCCTTCTGGATGCTTCGCTTTCTTAGAGATCACATAATACTCATCAACACCTAGACCGATTTGCGATAATGCCGGGTTGCTGTCCACTGTAGGAATCGGGAATGCACCCCACTCCTGTACTACTTTTCCGTCCTTCACAGCACCTTTAACAAGCTGTGCTGGTGTCCATGATGCGCCATAAACCATGCCAATACTATTGTTGTAAATGAGTTCAGCCGCTTTCTCCACATCTTTTACAGCGAATTCAGGATCAAGCAGCCCTTTTTTGAACATATCCTGCAGTGCAGCGAGCGCTTCCTTTACTTGCGGCTGAATATCACTATTGACCAAACCGCCTTTGCCATCTTCAATCCAAATATTTTCATAGGCATGATAGCCATTCAAGAATGCCCGCAATCCCGTTACCCCTGTGTCAATAGTGAATGGATTTTTACTCACTGCAAGCCCGTATGATGTACCTGTGCCGCCAGGATCTTTGGCTTTAAAAGCTTCAGCAATCGCCATAAAATCTGCCATCGTCTTCGGTTCAGGCAAATTCAGTTCCTTCAGCCAGTCCGTACGCACATATAAAAATTGATATTGGTACGGATTGTATGAGCTCGGAATACCCATTAGCTTGTTGTCGAACGTCGCTGTTTTCATCTGCATGCCGCCATCCATCGTCAAAAACTTCTTCGTTTCATCTGTGGCATTCTCGTCATACACTTTGGTCAAATCCATGATCATATCCGCTTCGGTCAGCTCTTTCAATTGTGTTGCATTAACCAAGAGGAAATCAGGGAGATCATCCGATGCAATTGTAATTTTCACCTTTTCCTTGAATTGGCTCGTATCTGCAATCCATTTGTTCGTAATCTTGACGCCAATGTCTTTCTCATACGCATCATAAACGGCGTTTTTCTCGAAGCTCTCGCCTTCATCAAACTTCAAATATTGATCACTTGGCGAAACCGTTGATACTTCAATCACTTCATTTCCTTTTTCAACAGGTGTGTTTGACGGTGTTTCCGGTTCATTCGTGTTTTTACCACAACCGGCAACGGCCAAGCTAAGAACCAATGCGATGCTCAAGAGCGCCTTCCTTTTCGTCTTCATATTACCCCTCCACATGGTGTTCATATTGATAATGCGGCTGCATTCATGCAGCTTTCCTTCCTATTTCCAGTATAGAAAGTTGAACAATCTTCATCCATATACTAGTCTTTACTTTCGTATACACCTCTTGACTACGACGAGCTCCAGCTTGTATTAAGCGATGCTGCATCATTGGTCTGCTATAGAATAAAAAGGGTTGTGCAAAGGTCATCACTGACCTCGCACAGCCCTTTTACGTTTGGATAACCTACTCCGCTTTTCCCTCAGGAGGAAGCAGAATGATCTTGCCTTCTCCAAGCTCTACGCGCAGCTTATTCGAGTTTTTTACACCTATGGATTCCAAATAATTCGAAGGAACCTGCAATCGACCCGCTTTATCAAGCACAGCATACTCGACATGCGTGTTTTCTTCTTCTTCCTGCTTAAGCTCCGCCAGCTCTTCAGCATATGATCGTTTGCGCAGCATTTCAGATGAAATTTTCCCATCTCGGATTGCCGCTACACGATCAACTTTTTTCGCAAGATCTGGATCGTGTGTAACGATAACAACTGTAATGCCGATCGTTCGATTCAGCTCACGAAATAAGTCCAAAATCTGATTGGCCATTTTTGAGTCTACTGAGCCGGTTGGTTCATCGGCAAGCAACAGTTTAGGATGATTCGCAAGGGCAATGGCAATGGCAACGCGCTGCTGCTCTCCCCCTGACAATTCATAAAGCTTGTTTGAAGATCGGTGGCTCAGTCCGACTGCATCGAGCAGTTCCTTTGCTCTCCAGCGCTTACGGCTGCCCGTTAGCAAAATCGGAAGCTCTACATTTTCAAGCGCCGTCAAATAAGGAATCAAGTTTCTTGCATTATTTTGCCAAACGAAGCCGACACTCTCACGCTTGTAACGAACGAAGTCACGCTCTTTAAACTTCAGCATATCTCGTCCGTCAATGGTCAGCTTACCAGCTGATGGTTTATCCAAGCCGCCAAGCATATTAAGCAGCGTCGATTTGCCGCTGCCGCTGTTGCCGATAATGGCCATTAGCTCGCCGCTTTCGATATGAAGATCGAGGCCTTGCAGGGCGAATACCTCTAGGTCGGCTGATTTGTATATTTTGACTAGCCCTTCGCAATGAATCATCCGTCAATCCTCCCCTAGCTTTATCGCTTGATGGACACGCAGTCGAGAGAGCATGTAGGCTAATATGCTAAGTCCAACAAATAACATCAAGCCCACTAGCACATAGATCCGTACCAAATCGGTACCATCAAAAATTACTCTGAATGGCGGAACTAGGCTGCTTGGGTTGAAAGAAATTTGGAAATTTGGTACGTACAATTTACTTGCGATATTACCAACAACAATTCCGATTAAAACAGCAACGCCCGATGTAAGCAGCTGCTCAATTGCCAGCATTCCAATGAGCTGTCTCAGCGACAAGCCGATGGCGCGCAAAATACCATTTTGCAAGGTGCGGCCTCGTAGTGACAGTACCCAATACAATAAAAAACCGATAAAGCTTACGATAATGGATAGGACAAAGCCCAAAGTTAAAATGCCGTTTAGCGCCATTAGGAATGGATCATTTTTGGCATTGACCAGCCTCTCCCTCGTATTAACAATTTTCGTAACCGGAACCTTCGACTCCTTGAGTCCTTCGTAAAACTCTGATGTACTGACCTCTGGCTTTAGTTTGATCCAGACATCGTAAGGCTCAAGCGCCAGCTGTACTTGAATGCGCGGCAACTGGCCAACGATCAGCATAGGAGCTCTTCCTCCCTCAGTATCCTCGCTTACATTCACGCTGCCAACGGGAGGATTCGGGTTGAAGGTTGGAAAATATTCAACAATGCCGTACACAACAAATGGCTGCTGCGGTATGTCGCTCCATCCCACCCAGATCGTGTCCCCGGCCTTTACATTATTCTGATCCGCCAGCGTCTTCGAAATGAGTACAGCCTTTGGATCACCTGCGAGCAAATTCAAGTAGTCATTAAGCGGATAGTCAAGCAAACTGTCTCGGAACCAGGTCGTTTCTCCGAACTCGTCCGAATCCATACCAATCAAGGTTGCAGGACCGCTGCTTTCATTAACGCTGAACGATACTTCCTTCTTGAATACTTTCGCAGCATACTCTACGCCCTTAATATTTTTAACCGGTTCAAATGCCGGCTCCATGTAATTGACCGGCTTCATCCTAGCTAGTTCTTCTGCCTGAGTCGATGGCTGTCCGGGTACCGGAGGCGGCGGTGCATCATTATCCCATTTTGTCGACAGAACCATGTCTGCGCCAGCACTATACCTAATTCGGTCTTCCGTATTATTGTTGATCGTTCTTGCTGCTGAAGCGCTAAATACACCTGTAGCAATCGTCATAATAAGAAAAATCATTAAAAATTGATATTGTGAGCTGGAGCGTCCAACCTGAATTATTGTTGCATATACAGAAGGAGACCACCACCTCTTGCCAACCCAATAAATAAGCCGAAGTATCCATGGATACAAACGAAGCAAGAACAAGCCTGCGCCCATTATAAAAAGGGCTGGTACGACAAACTGCAGCGGATCAATCGTTAGATCCGTAGCATTTAATCCCAAGCTTTGCAGATCAGCCAACCGTTTACGGAATGTATTCAAGCCATAAAAGGCTATCACTAACGCAATCACATCTAGAAACATTTTGTGCCATAGCGGCGATTTTAGCAGTCTCGCTAATTGCTGCTTATGACCAACAATTGAAACGCGAGTAGCCATGATGATGGGAATAAGTATAATAACGAAGCAGCTGCCGGCAGCATATGCCCCATATTGGAAGGCATCCTTCGAAAGTCTGATCGGCAATCTAACGCGCTGAACAAACTCTAGAAATCCGTTCGAAGCACCGAGCACTTCTGTCAACACGACACCGAGCAATGGACCAACACCAAATGCAATTCCGCATAAAATAATGCTCTCAACGCCGTAGGATGTAATGATTTGCCATCTTGCTGCGCCTCTGCTTCTCAGGACAGCAATTTCATTCTTTTGCCGATCAGCGATAAGATTCGATACCATGAACATATAAAAACCGAGCATAATTAATACGGGAATATTAAGCGACCACATCAACGTTTTTAACTGCTCAGCTCTTATTAAATATTTCGAGATTGTTTCAAGCGCAGGTGTTTCATTCACAACCTGGTACAGCGTTACACTATTGAGCATGGCGTTGCGAATTTTGTTGGTCGCCTCAAGAAATCCGTCTACTAATCTTAACTCCAATTTGGTGTAATCCAGTACAAAAAACCAACCAACAGAATTAACAGGAATTTGGCTCTCACTCATGAAATATTGCTTCGCCATCTTATCACTAATGACAAAGCTTGCGCTGAGCTCGCTTAGATCTGTATCCTTGAAATAAGGATCGTCATCCTGTGATTTTTTGAATACACCTACTGGTTTAAACTTTATTTCCCCGGCAATTTTATCATCTTTTACGACAAACTCTGTGCCGAGAACGGTTTTAAATTGAACAAGACTCCGCTCAGTAACAAGTACCTCAAAAACACCATTAACAGGCTGCTGTTCAGCGGGCATTCTTCCGTCAGTTAGCGTAACATGCTTTTCAAGATCAGAGAAAGAATGCAGCGTCATTCTCAAGGGATTTCCACTGGAATCGTTACTCGGTCTCATTTTCAACGTTTTGGATTGCATATCAACGACAAGCTCTTTTACAGGTATGCCGAAGTTGAATTGAGCCGTGTCACGCATGTAACCATCTAATTTAGTATAAACCTTATTCACTTGCTCCGGCGTTTCTTTCGTATAAGACAATCTATTGTATTGGTTGCCGGGGTACACCCCTCTAGCGTTCTGCAAAGACTCCAAATCTTTGACCAGCATTCTTGATAAGATAGCCTCCGAATAGATAGGCATGCTGCTGACCAACGCAACGGACAGGACGAGGCCAATAAATAAACTTGCGACCAACCATTTGTTTTGCACCATTTTACGGATAATCATAATAAACAAGGCCACTCCAAAACCTCCCAAGCGTAAACGGCTCATAATCACCTCTGTCGAACAAATGGATGGTCATCATTCGTTCTATTCGGACTTCTGCCGTAATTATTGCATTACGACTATCGCTCCTTCTTCCAATCCTTTCGAAATTTCAATCTCAGTCGTTCCCTTAATTCCGGTTTCGACATCGACCTCACGAATTTTATTTCCATCCTCAAGCGTTCTTACAAACGTTCTGCCTAGGAAGCTGCGCACGCCGCTGCGCGGGATTTTCAATATGTCATCTTTCTTTTGTAAAAAAATTGTGACATCAGCGAACGTTCCAATTTCAGCACTATCGGGCAATTTTGGAACATCGATGTACAATGTATTCGCATACTCGGCTTTCTGTAGATCATTTATTGGAGTTGGAGCAGAAGATGGCGTCTGCACGACTTTCCCCATCACTTCTTCGCTGCCAAACTTAACCATTGCGGGGAAACCGACGTCTATAACGCTAATTTCCGAACTATTTTGAACTGCTAATGAAAAACGGAGCTCCTTCGGATTAGAAATAACGACAAGGGTCTGATAGGGCTGAACCATATCCCCTTCTTCCAGCTTCTCAACGAAAGTCACTTGGCCGCTCATCTCGGCAACAAGCTGCTTGCTGTCGAATTGCTTGGTCAATCGTTCCAGCTTTAATTGCTCAATATCCATTTGCAGCTCGGCTATATCGATTGCATCATTATCGCCGGTTAGTGACGCTTGTTTGAGAGCATATTTAGCTCTTGCTAATGAAAGCTCCTGTTCTTTCACTTGAAGATCTAGTCCATCCACACTCAGTTGTACTAAAACATCGCCTTTCTTCACATCTTGCCCAGCATTAACAAATATTTTTTCAAGACGGCCCCCCGGGCCGGTAAACTGTGAAACCTCTGACTGCTTCGACTCCAGATTTCCACTTCCTTTAATTTCTTGTGTAATCGTTCCCTTCTCTACCGTAACCGTTCGATAATTTTCTTGTGCCGGTTTAACAAGGGGAGGCTTCAATGCTTCTTCTTCTGAAGGAAAAAAGGAGCATCCCGTTAGCGAAGCGCTAAGAAGCAGTGCGAATGACCAGCCGAGTATCGGCTTAAGCTTTTGCGACAATTTGTCCATCCTCCAATTCATACACATGATCAACAATTTCCATAATTGCGGGATCGTGCGTCGTCATAATAATCGTCATTCCTGACATTTCTACCAAATCACGAAATACTTTCATAATTTGTATTCCTGTTCGAGTATCAAGCTCAGCTGTAGGCTCGTCAGCGAGCAGCAGCTTCGGCTTATGAGCAATTGCCCGCGCAATTGCTGTCCGCTGCTGCTCCCCACCAGATAACTCGTACGGTCGATGATGCATGCGGCTTTTCAAGCCTACATTCTCCAACGCTTCAACAGCTGCTTCTTTACGGCCGCTTGCTGCCATACCCGAAACTCTTAATATGAATTCAACGTTCTCATAGGCAGACATTAGAGGAATCAATGCAAAAGATTGAAAGATAAGTCCCATTTCCTTGCGTCGCACCATATCCCTCTGTTTATCGGACATTACCGTCAAGTCGCGTCCAGCAAACATAATCTGTCCTTCCGTAGGACGATCCAATGCGCTTAATAAATTTATAAGTGTCGTTTTCCCAGAACCGGATCTTCCTTTAAACGCAACTAGCTTCCCGGAAGGAATTGATAAATCAACACCCTTTAAGACAGTAACTGCGCCATTTCCGCGTCCGAAGGTTCGAATTAAAGCGCTTGCATAAATGATATCTTGCGTAATTGGCAGCATGTAGTGGTCAACCTCCATTTCCAATCATCCTATTGCATATGAATCTTTTTCCATTTTACCCCCGTATCTCATGTTGTACAAGGTAAAAAAATAGCCTATCAGCCACTAATTTAATAGGCTGATAGACTGGCTATTATTTATACATTCAGGTTCAAGAAAAAGATAACTGCAGTAACTGTGATAATACTTAAAATAGTAGAAACAAACACGGATTGCGAGGCGAATTCTGCCTCGTTGTCGAATTCAACCGCCAGCAGCACACTGCTCAGTGAAGTGGGTACTGACGATGATACGATAAGTGCTGCTGCCGTCAGCGTATCAAGTCCCATGAGCCATACAATCAACCATGCGAGTAAAGGGCCGGCAATAAGTCTTAACATACCGGATAAGCTCACATCAATAAGGAGTGACCGCGAGATTTTCCACTCCATATTGCCCAGCTGTACTCCTAACGTAATCAGTGCTGTACCGATAAACGCAGCTGATAAATAACCTATTGGTGTAGCTATCGGCTGCGGGATCGTAACATCAAACCCTCTAAGCAGGAAGGCGAGCGGAATGACATATATAATCGGCATAGATATGATGGTGCGCCAAATCGCCCGCATATCCGCTTTGTGTGCGTTGACGCTGTAGATGCCATAAGTGTTCGGTATAAGCGATTGTGTCATCATAATCAGCACCTGTATCGCCAGTGTTTTCTCGTTGCCGGCAAAAGCCAGCTGATTGAGCGGTATGCCATAATTCGCGCTATTATAGAATAGAACGCTGTTGCGCATCGCACTTTTCATGCTTGGCTGATAACCTCTAATTCTAATTACAATTTCAACGATGATATACTGCATGATCATAAACAGTACAAAAAACAATAAAATCTTCCCAATGACTTGGGCAGAAATATCGGTTTTATAGAGGAGGTCGAACATAATAGCAGGAGAAAACAAATAAAAATTCAACTTGGATAATGTTTTGATATCCAGCTTGAACGCTCTTTGAATGATAATGCCAAGCCCAATCATGATGACCATCGGAAGCACGTTTGTCATTAAAATGTGAAAGAAAATATTCATTGCTGCATCTGCTTTCTTCTATATATAGTGTGAGAAATGGGCATGACTGCGACGATAATCGCTTCACTCATTCTAATAGGTTCCTGCTCGATTAGGCAAGCATTCATATGAAGCTCGTTGCTGCAATCATTTGTCCTTAACACAGATTGCTACACACATGCTCAACTATTTACGAAGCCTGTGAAATAAGTCTAGAAAATAGATTAATATGCACAAATGAGGACTATTCCTCCGACATAAGTCTACTAATTAGACCTATCTCGGAGAAAACCCATCATTTTGATCGTCTACGAACCAAAAAAGTAGAAATAGGTCTAAAAAGTAGACTTATTATAACCAAAACAACCAAATTAATTGAAATAGGTCTAGAAAATAGACTTAAAGCAGCTCAAAGTGTTAGCACCAATGAAGCTATACTGCAATATTGCCCTGCGAATGCTCATAGAGCTCTTTATAATGTCCATCATGCTCAAGCAGTTGTTGATGATTGCCTTGCTCCACGATTTCACCATGGCTCATAACGATAATACGATCAGCCTGCATGATGGTCGATAAGCGATGTGCAATGACGATCGTCGTGCGATTCTGAGATACGACCTGAAGCGCATTCTGAATCAGCTGTTCCGTATGAGAATCCAAATTTGCACTCGCCTCATCCAAAATAAGCACCTTAGGCTTAAACACAATAATTCTCGCAAAAGAAATCAACTGCCGCTCGCCTGCCGATAAGCCGCTGCCGCGTTCAGACAGCTTCGTATCATACCCGTCCTTCAACTTATGAATGATCGTATCCGCACCAACAAATTCGCAGGCGTGAATAACCTCCTCGCGAGAAATCGTCTCGTCAAACATTCTTATATTTTCGATGATGCTCCCCGAATAAAGATAAGGCTCCTGCTGTACTAGACCGACTAAGCGATGAAGGATCGCTTGAGGTATATCTCTTACGTCTGTCTCATCGATTCTTATGTTGCCTTCCTTCACATCATAGAACCTGCATAATAAGCTGATCAGCGAGCTTTTGCCCGCTCCCGTCGTACCCACGACACCAATCATCTCGCCTGAATGGATATGCAAATCCAGATCTTTGATGATCGGAATTCCTTCCTCATAGGAGAAGGAGATCCGATTGAAATCGATCTGCCCCTTCACCTGCTCCAAGCTCAAAGTAGATAAGGACGCCTGACGTTCATCCGCCTCTTCATCACAATGCGCCTTTAACCGTTCATCCGGCTCATGCTCACGATCTGTAATATCCGGCTTATTCGCAAATACGCTCCATATCCTCGTAACTGCGACGGTAGCAGACTGCAATGTATTCCATTGCTGCGTGATCGTATTAATTGGCTGAAAAAACTGGCGGATATACGTAATAAACGCATACAAAACGCCAAATTCCAGCTGCTGACCAAGAACAGCATTCCCGCCGACCCATGTAACAAATGCAATCGATAAATTGCTCAAAATATCAAAGGTTCTGCCAAATACGACATTCGTCCGAATTTCTCGAAGATTCGCCCGGAAATATAAGTTGTTGAGTTCATCGAATTGCTTCTCTTGTTCCTTCTGCTGATGAAACACCTGTACAAGGTTCATGCCCGACAGGTTCTCAGCAACAAACGCCACGAGCCGTGATAATCTCGTTCTGGCAAGCTGATAGGTCGTGCGCATAAAAGAACGGAAAGTAATAGCAATCGCCATTATAATAGGCAGCAAAATCAAACAGTAAAGTGCCAGTGTCGTATCTAGCTGAAACATCATCACGATAATAAAAATGAGCGTAAGACCATCTCTAAATAGGCTCAGAAGCACCTGATTAAAAAATTGGTTCAGCGCCTCCGTATCGCTGGAGACGTGAGTAATTAAGCTCCCGCTCGACATTCGGTCGAAATATCGCATTGACTGCTTTAAAATATGGTCAAACAGCTGTTTGCGAATGCGTGATACGATGCTTTGCCCAATATTTTGAAGCAAATTGTTTTGCAAATAAGTAAACAGCAGGCTGGATACGGATAAACCCAAATAAATGACACAAATCGTAAGTAAACCTTTAAAATCATTTTTTCCAGATAATAAATTGTCATCGATCGCTATTTTCATTAAGAAGGGCTGGAACAAGTCAGATAAAATCGCGATTAACGTACAACAAAACACACCAATAAAGGTCCATATATGAGGTCTCGCATAACCGGATAATGTGCGAAAGGCCGAGACATATTCCGGCTTCTTCTCCGGCTGATTCGGATCCCCCTTCTGATCTGCCTGCCAATTATGAATGGCTTGTGCCGGTCGCATGTTGACTTCCCTCCTCCTGTATCGCATGTAGCGTCGCATAAAGTCCTTGCTGTGCCAGCAGTTCCATATGAGTACCGCGCTGTACAATCAAACCGTCATCAAGCACAATAATTTCATCCGCATGCTTGATTGCACTAATTCGATGCGCGATAATGATCGTCGTTTTGTTATGCCTTTCGGTTTGGAGAGCTTCTATTATATCCTTCTCTGTCACAGCATCTACAGCACTGACACTATCATCTAAAATCATAATCGGAGCGTTCTTGATCATGCCGCGAGCAAGGCTTGTTCGTTGACGCTGACCGCCGGATAAGGTTAAACCGCGCTCGCCAAGCTTCGTTTCAAACTGATCCGGCAGCTCCGCAACATTGTTATAAATCTGAGCTTGCTTCGCTGCCTGCACAACCGCTTCAAGCTCATGCTCCCGATTAGAGAAAGCAATGTTCTCTCTAATCGTTGTACTGAACAAAAAACCGTCCTGCGGCACGTATGCAACTTGGGTTCGCAAGCTTTCAAGCGTCATGCTTCTTATATCTGTTTCCCCATACCAGATCGTCTCAGGAGGCGGGTCGTAAGTACGAAGCAGCAGCTTCATTAATGTTGTCTTGCCGCTGCCGGTTCGGCCGATGATGCCGAGCGACGTGCCTGGTTTAACACTTAGGTTGATGTTCTTCAGAACGGGAGCAGACACTGGATCGTAAGAAAACGAAAGATTCCGAATCGTAATGCCCGCGTTCGTTAGGTTCACTTCCTTAGCACCCGGTAGCTCCATAATTTCGGTTTGCTGTGACAATAAGTCATTCAATCGCTCAAGTGAAGCTCTTGAACGCTGAATGGAATTAATGACATTGCCGATCTGCTGGAGCGGATTCATCAGCATTCTAATGTAGAGCGTTAGGGCGACGAAGTTGCCAAGCGTAATTTGCTTTATAATCGTCAAGTAGCCGCCGAATGCAAGCGCCACGATTAAAGCTATCGCTCCTAGAAACGGAATCAACGCTTGGAAGAAAGACGAAACGCGTACCAAGCGCAATTGATTGATTCTGATTTGGTCTACCGTTTTGCCGAAGCGTTCATTCATGATCTCTTCAACTGCAAATTTCTTTGTTACACGGATGCCGCCGAATTGCTCCTCTGCCGTCTCTGTCATATGCCCAAGTGCTTCTTGCACCTCAAGCGACCGTTTTCTAATAATAGGCCCGAGATATACGACGATAACAGGAATAAGCAGCAGCGGTAATATGGAAGCCAAAATCAAATAATAGGGAATATGGCTGATGATCATCATCGTTACGGCTGCCACTAACAGCATCGTTGCATTAGCAGTCGCATTAACCCCCATGGAAATCGATTCGCGCACCGCTGTGACGTCATTCATAAAGTAACTTAGCAGCTTACCTACACCATTCTTGGAATAAAACCGTTCACCCATCTGTGTAAAATGTTTGAAAAGTCCTCTTCGAACGAGAAATTCAAACTTTCTTCCCACATACATAACCAAATACATCGCTATGCCGTTAAACAATACATGGCCGACACCAATAATAAGCAGCAATAGGCTGTAATCCATAACAAGCTTGCTAGTCAATCCGCCGATGTGCAGCTTATCTGTAAACTGGCCGAGTATTTTTGGAAAGAAGACGTTAATCAAGTTAGAAATCAAATGGAAAAAGAGAGAGAACAGGTAGATATACCACGTTTTCCGAAAAAAATCGGTCAATAACCGTTTTGATTTCAAAAAGCGATCACTTCCTCTTTTGCAAAATTATTGTTCAGAAACATCCTTTTGCGGAAATTGCAGCTCATACAGCTGACTGTAACGGCCTTGAAGATCCAACAGCTCATTATGTGTTCCATGCTCGACAATCGCTCCCTGCTCCAGCACATAAATGCGATCTGCCTTCTGAATAGTAGAAAGACGATGTGCGATAACGAGACATGTACGGCCTTGCAATAATTGTGCGAGAGCGTCCTGAATGTGCTGCTCCGATTCCGTATCAAGGGAAGCTGTTGCCTCATCCAAAATAATGATACGCGGGTTTTTCAAAATCGCCCTAGCAATGGAAAGACGCTGCTTCTGCCCGCCTGACAGCTTTACGCCGCGCTCGCCAATTTGCGTCTCATACCCCTGTGGGAACGATTCAATAAAGCCAGCAGCATTCGCAGCTTTAGCCGCAGCGAAAACTTCCTTATCTGTTGCATGCAGATTGCCGTACCTGATGTTCTCTTCAATAGAACCGTTGAACAACACGATATCCTGTGATACGATGCCGATTTGTTCCCTAAGAGAAGCAATCGTTATATCCTTTAACGAATAACCATCAATCGTTATGTCACCAGACTGAGGTTCATAAAATCTAGTGATGAGATGAGCGATCGTTGTTTTGCCAGAGCCCGAAGATCCGACAAGCGCAGTCACCTTGCCTGCCTCTAGCTCCAAATGAAAATCTTTTAACACAGTTGAATCCTTTGAATAAGCAAAATCAATATGATCAAAAACAATATGTCCGCTTACTGGCGAAAGCTTCATGGCATCCTTCTTCTCTACGATTTCAGCCTTCGTGTTCATAACCTCCATAATGCGTTCATAGGCGGCGGCCGATTGCTGAATCGTGTTAATAATGCGGCTAAAATGTCGTACCGGATTTTGCAGCAGTCTCAAGTAAGCAATAAAAGCAACAATCGTACCTACTGTCATCTGTTCCTTCATCGCGAGCCATGCTCCGAAAACAAGGACGATTGCAAGACCAACAAAATTAAGAAAATCAATAATAGGTTCATAAGCGGCTCGCAGGCGAGTCACCTGAATATTTGCATCCATATTTTTTTGAGTTCGCTCGGAGAAACGTTCAGACTCATAACTCTCAGCAGTAAACGCTTTGATAAGGCGGATGCCAGTTAGCGTATTTTGCAAATGATCACTGACATCAGCTACCGATTCCTGCACCGTGCGGAACGAGGAGCGCATTCTTTTGCTAAAAAATCTAGTCGTCAAAATCATAAATGGGAAGGTCGCAAGCAGCATAAGTGTCAATTTCCAATCAATCCACAGCATATAAACCGCAATAGCTGTAAAGGTGAAAAAATCGGTAAACAATTGCATCATGCTGGAGGAAATCATTTGCTGAAGAATGCTTACATCGTTCGTGACCCGAGACATCAAATCACCGGTACGATTACGATCGAAGAAGGAAATGTCCAAACTTTGCATATGGCGGTACAAATCGTTTCGCAAATTGTATAGCACCCTTTGACCAACAGACGCCATAAGGGAGGAGCTAATATAACGTAACGCCCCTAACGCGACAGCTGCTCCCATGACTCCCCCGCCTATAAGCAGCAGCTTATTAAAAAGCTTGTTCGGAATAATGTGGTCAATCGTCAGTCTCGTTAGCTGCGGAACGATGAATTCGAGCAGCGATATAGCAATGACGCAGGCAACTGCTGCAATCAGTAAAGGCAATTGCGTCCGCGCATGTGCATATATTCGTATAAACATACTATATATGCTGGCCGGCTTCACCTTCTCGCCCGTTCCGAATTTCCTCATCCCGCCCATACCTGCTCCGCCCCGAAATGCGGGTGCGGAATTGTGCTGCTCTCTCATATCTCGCCACCTTCGCTGCAACCGCATTCCGCTTCCCCAGTAATTTCACGAAGGGATTTACGAAAATCTTCTAGGATGGCGCGTAAGCGCTCAGCTTTGCTGGCATCATTGACAGCCGCTCGTTCTGCAGCCTTGAGCAAATGCAGCAATTCCTTACCAGCTGGCGTTAAGCGACGGTTCGGCTTTCTTCTCTCAAAGGAAGCGCCTTCTTCTTCCGTATCACCATGCTCTGGGCGCTCCATTCCAGTTGAATCATTATCTTTCTCATCAAGCAAATAAGCTCTGCCTTCATCAGTAATTTCAAACACTTTCTTGCCGTCTTGTTTGGAGGACTCAACAAATCCTTGATCCCTGAGCATTTGCAGCGTTGGATAAATCGAGCCTGCACTCGGTTTATAAGTGCCTCCTGATTGATCCTCAAGCGCCTTCATCATTTGATAACCGTGCATGCCTTCCTGTTCCAGCAGTGCGAGCAAAGCATATTTGACTCCGCCGCGGCTGAAAAAACGTCTGCCCGAGCCCCTCCCCTCTCTCTCATTCGCATGATGCAAAAATAATTGTTCCTCTGGCTGCCATTCTTTCGTCATTATGCAATCCCCTTCATTAACGATATATCGTATTAATTTACATACTATACGATATATCGTTAACTGGCAATTACTTCTTTTGAAAGCGCTCGTTGTCGATTAAATGACATACACAAAAACCAGAGACATGTTGTATATCTTGTCTCTGGTTATCCGGTCGAATATATTCATAAGTACGCAGCCAAAGCCGGCTTGAACTTGCGGCTGAATTACAGTTTTGCAGCCATGGTGCAGAGGTTTTCCAGGCTAGTAGCAAGACAGTCCAATGGATTTCTTCTGCACTCATCCTGTTCGACGGCGTACCACGCGATTCCGTGTTGTTCCCCCCAGCGCAATATAGGCATAAAGTCAATCTGACCGGTACCGACCTCCACGGTGGACTGTTTCTCGTCATCCGACATATCCTTGAGATGAATGATTGGCATACGGTTGGCATACGGTTGTATGAAAGAAAGGGGATCTTGCCCTCCACGCTTCACCCAATATACGTCTACTTCAGCGAGTATAAGGTTGCCCGGAGCAGGTTCAAGCAAATATTCCAAGGCGGACTTTCCGTCAATGACGGTATCGAATTCAAAAGCATGGTTATGATAGCTGATTCGATACCCTTTTACGGCAAGCTTGGCGGCAATTGCATTCATTTCCTGCTTAAGCTTCCTGTAGCCTTCTTCATGATGCTGATCCTCCGGAAAATAGGGAACGACCAGATCCTTTGTACGGAACAGCTCCGCTCTTCGCAATATTTCATCCAGGTTGTTTTGCAATTCCGCAAGCGCAATGTGCATGCCTGCCGTTCGCAGTCCCGTTTCCTGAAGAACCTTGGCGATATCCGCGGGTTCGTTTCCATAAAGACCAGATATTTGTACGGCATGCCACCCCATCTCCCTCAGCGCGCGAAGCGTACCGATAAAATCCTTTTCCAGTTCAGCGCGCAGTGTGAATAATTGAGCTGCAAATTTCGTTCTCAACGTTCATCATCCTCCTCAAGATTCAAACTCTCCTTTATTGTAGCAATACTTAAGGGAAGGAAGCTTTTTTGAAATTGTTTATTATCCCGCCAAGCTTAACTCGTATTGTTCTTTATGACGGTTTCAAGTTTTTGCGAAACTGATCGGGGGTGAAGCCCGTTATCTGTTTGAACAGCCGGCTGAAATGAGCCGGATTCTTGAAGCCGGTCCGATAGCAGACCTCGGATACAGGTATCCCCTCTTCAATCATAAACAGCACTTTGGCTTGATTGATCCGTTTTTGATACAAATAATTAAAAATCGTAAACCCTGTCACTTCCTTGAATATTTTCACCAAGTAATATTTTGAAATATGAACATGCTCCTGCAGTATATTCAGGTCGATTTTCTCCTCGTAATGGCGTTCCAAATACGCGACAATTTGCTGTACATAATGTTCCTTCTGAGATAAACTGCTGATTCGATTCTCCATCGGCTTCAAAGATAAACCGTATATAAAATAAAGAAAATCCAGAAACTGGGCCTGAAAACGATGTTGGCTTACGCCTTGTCCCAGACTCTGCAAATCTTCGAGCTGTCGCAGCGATTGCCTCACATGCGCCTGATCGTTCTCCGTTAAATGGAACCGGTGATTGCACAATTTCTCAAACGGTTCAAGCGCATTCAACGTAAAGGGGGCACGCAGCATCGATTGGACATATTTAGCATCGAAATGGATGATGGTTCGCCGGTAAGGCAAAGCGGAATCGACTTTAGGGCAATGCAGAGTCATGCCGTGCATCAGGATCAAATCGCCGGGGACCAGCACATAGATCTGATCGCCGATCAAATAGGTACACTTGCCTTGATGAAAATAAAAAATTTCATATTCGGTGTGTGCATGAAATACAGCTTCATGAATCATCGTTTCGGAATACCCGACTTCAATCGGATATGGGGAAGTGTTGTGATGCGCCATTTAACCATCTCCCGGCTCCATATAATCTACGTATTTTTAAGGATGACAACTTTAGTAAAATAGGAGGTCAAAATCATTAATACCAGAGAAGTGGTTGATTGTCAAAAATGATATGCTGGTACAGCGTCAAGAAAACATAACACAGCAGTCAAAGAGTCGGAGGAGAAACGATATGAACCAGGTTAGAATCGGTGTTGTAGGATTGGGTGGCATGGGTACGAACCATGCGACCTATCTATCAAGAGGCGAAGTAACCGGAGCCGTTCTGGCGGCGGTTTCCGATGTTCGCGAAGAACGACTGCTCTGGGTTAAAGAAAATCTGTCCGAGCAGGTTAAGACATACTCCGACTGGAGGATGATGCTCCGCGACAACGTTATCGATGCCGTTGTTATCGCCACCCCGCATTATGCTCATCCCGAAATCGCCATTGAAGCATTCCGTAAAGGGCTGCACGTTCTGTGCGAGAAGCCGGCAGGCGTATATACCAAACATGTTAGGCAGATGAATGAAGCTGCCGTCGTGTCCGGGAAAAAATTCAGCATGATGTACAATCAACGTACTTTTCCGGTTTATCAGAAGCTGCGAGATCTGGTCATGTCCGGAGAGCTTGGAGAAATACGGCGCACGAACTGGATTATAACGGATTGGTACCGTACCCAGAGTTATTACGATTCCGGCACCTGGAGAGCGACTTGGGAAGGAGAAGGCGGCGGGGTTTTGATCAATCAGGCTCCCCATAATTTGGATTTATGGCAGTGGACCACCGGACTCATGCCAAAGCGGATGCGGGCTTTCTGCTATTTTGGCAAGTACCGCAATATCGAGGTGGAGGACGAGGTCACAACTTTTGTGGAATATGAAAATGGCGCCACGGGCGTATTTATTACGACAACAGGCGAAACCCCCGGCTCTAACCGGTTTGAAGTAGTTGGAGACAGAGGCAAGCTGGTCGTCGAGAACGGTGTGCTTACTTTCTGGCGTCTTCGTACGCCGGAATCGCAGTTCAATCGGGAGCATACGGAAATGTTCGGGGCTCCGGAATGCTGGGAATGCAAAATCCCAACTAACGGACCGATTTCCGGATATCAGGGAGTTACCCAAAACTGGGTTGATGCGATTTTGTATGGCAAACCGCTTCTCGCGCCCGGCGAAGAAGGCATCAACGGACTTTTGCTTTCCAACGCCATGTTGCTGTCAACTTGGACGGACGACTGGGTGGATTTTCCGTTTGACGAGGATTTGTTCTACCAGAAGCTGCAGGATCGTGTACATAAGAAAAGCCTTTGAGCAGCTGCATTCCCATCGATACAGCTTAATTGTTTTTCAGCAACAGCACTCTTAGCTCGGAAGCAAGCAGCCCGATCCGTCGCCGTGCGCGAATGAATCGGGCTTTACAGTGCCAGCGTCTATCCTTATGATTCACAAATTCCAACGCCAAGGATGTTGCTGCGAATATCTGTTTCCAATCCTTCGATTGTCCAATCACGATTTTCTTCAGTCATTGTGTACAGCTTGATGCCAGGCAGCTCCTTTATCTTATCGATATCGGGATGTGCATCAACACAGATAGTCCCTAAAATGAAATGCTGAGAGCTTGAAACAATATCATAAATCATTTTTTGAAATGGAACAGACAACATTTGCATGAAACCAATCTCATCAATAACAGTGATCTTCTTTGTCTTCAAAGATTGTTTAATTGACGTTAGAGCGATATTCTCAAAGGCTTCTATATCAACGCCATATCTCCCTACTCGTACTGAACTTGTACTATCTACACTTGCAATTCTTTTGCTTTCACCGCTAAGTGTTACACAGTTAAATCCAACACGATTCGTCTCGTCGCGGACTTCTTCCGTATAAAATCCTCCAACATATTCACTACCAATTCGGTTTATAAGCTGCATAATCGCTGTTGATTTTCCCACTCGCGGTCTCCCAGTCAATAAGAAACATGTTTCCATATTATTCACTCCTTCGACGGTGAACAAAATTTTAGACTTTGTTTGGATTCTATACGGATTTAGTAGGTGTACCTTGATGGAAAAACATTTGCCATCTTCCATCTCTAAATTTCCAGATAGAGCTGCGCAGCGTATATTGCATTTTTACTTGATTGAATATTCGGTACGTGCTTAACACGGTATCGTTAGCTAATGGGTGTATTTCAAAATTCTCTAGCGTCATGTTTACTACACCTATTCCCTCTTCACCAATACCATCGCTTTTACGCCAAATTACACCTGAGCTGCCGAATTCAAAAAAATCATCTGCAAGCAGCTTAGACAATGCTTCTCGGGATGTACGAATTTCCGGCTTCAACAATTGTTGCTCCAACTCACACAACTGACTCTTTAAGGCAACTTCACTTTCCATGTTCCGTCCCCCTACTATAGCCGATCTATCGATTTACACAGGTTCAAAGACTTCGAATAGAAACGACTTATCTATTAAATAATTATCATTTATTACTTGGCATACAATCTCATATACTCAGGGTACGCACGAAGATGTATCTCTTTCGCCCGCTTCTGCGCCCTCTCTTTCACTTCTGGTACATTCTCGGCATCAATATAATCAGCCAGAACGTCGATTACGTCATCAAGGAGTTTTGCTCTAAAATAAACCGCAATCCTTTCAAACATTTCGTCGCCTGCTAGACTGATAATTTGATCTTTCCAGAATGGCCAGTCATCTGAATTATACAGAGGCCAAAGAAGTACAGAGTAATCCATTGCAGCATCTCCGGCTGCGGTTAAATCGTCCCAATCGATAATCCAAAAATTCGATTTACCATCTACTAAAACATTTTCCCAGTTTATATCATTATGAACGACATCTGTCGCTTGTTTTTGAAAAGAAGGATTGTCACTTACCATCTGTCTTAATGCTGCTATTTCAGAATCGAACCAATCTAACGAGCTTTCTGTCACGAAATGAAGTATATGCTTGCCCGTTCTAATGATCTGCATATCTTCTTCGAATCGTGTAATATACTCCTCAATAAACGCGTCGGAATACAAATGTATTTTTTCCTCACTTACGATTGCCTCTTTAATCTCTTTATCACGATGTAATTGCTTTAACGCTAGCAACACTTTTTCAATTACTGGTTTTGGGTTTGAAATGGAGCTTAATGTTTTCCCATTGATAAAATCAAACACTAAACCGTAACCATAATCAGGTACAATTTCTTGCCTCACCTCTCCAACCAGTCGAGGGGCATTGTATTTCGTAGTGAGATGGTCACTTATGCTAGCCCATTTTTTAAGATATGGAACTCTTTGCTCTTGTACAAGCTTTACATGCCTAATCGTTTCACCGTCAGATATACGATAGGATTGGTTAACAAATCCGCCAGGATTCCATATATATTTAACTTCTATTTCCGAACCGCTTAGCCCAAGTACATATGCATTTGATTCGGCCCATTCCTTCACCTTTTTCTCAGCGTGCTGCAGATTCATTCCTAATCACGTTCCTCTGTTATTCTATTTTTCAACGGGGAAAAGGCAACCGATAATATGGGCTGCCTTTTAGTTGAATGAAAATCTATAAACGTTTGCTCTTTTAGGCAATCGGTGTACCATTTTTAAGCGGTTGGTCTGGTTTTAACAATACGACATCACCTTCCTCTGGAACGCCTCCGATTACCAACACTTCAGATTCAAAACCAGCAATTTTCCTGACAGGAAAGTTCACTATTGCGACTACTTGTTGGCCGATAAGTTGTTCTGGTTCATATCTTTTCGTTATTTGTGCAGATGAGCGTTTAATACCTATGTCGCCAAAATCAATTTCTAATTTTATTGCAGGTTTTTTTGCTTTTGGAAAAGGTTCTGCTTTAATCACAGTACCGACACGCATATCTAATTTTAACAAATCTTCAATTGTTGCCACGATCATGACTCCACCTTTGTTCTCATTATTTCACCTGAACTTTCGTGCCCGATAATTGGAACACGATAAACGTTCTTAGTAAGATATTACCATACAGCCTCTGGTAGAGTACTTTTATGATCAAACTATCCTGTAAAAAACATTTACTGTAAAGGATGGCGTGAGGATGAGCTGAGGTAAATAGGCTCCTCAATAGTCACAAGACCACTACTTGTCTTCTCTATTCGCATACACTGAGACAAATAGCTGGAGGGAGCATTTTATCCAATGTTGAGATGCAAACGAAAATCAGTTTTACGAAAAAAAAGCATACGCAAGGGAAGATTCCACAGAAAATTGAAGAAAAAGATTTTTAGATGCAGAAAATTCAAGGTGAAAATTATCAAGCAGCGGGGCTTCTGGAGACGTCGAGGATCAAATGATATGATCGGGCCTGCTGATCTGCAAGCAACTAACGGTGCGCTTGCCATCTACGGAGACGGCTCAGCTGGTGAGTCCTATAAAACTCTAACTTGATCAATTGAATAAATGGAGAAAAGCAAAAATAGGCTGGTGATTCTTTCCTATCAAAATCACTAGCCTAGTAAATTTACTAAACATATATCAGGTGCTTTCCAGAGCAAAATCCACTGCATATTCAGCGTGAATTTTCGTTGTATCAAAAATAGGAACACTGCAATCCAGTTGAGATATTAATAAGGTAATTTCTGTGCAGCCAAGGATAACGGCTTCTACCCCATCTTGGACAAGGCGATTAATGATCTTTAAGTAGGACTGTTTTGAATTTTCATTAATAATTCCGAGACAAAGCTCCTCATAGATAATATCATGTACAATCTTCCTATCTCCTTCATCTGGAACGATAACATCTAGTCCAAATTTTTCAATAAGTCTCCCCTTGTAAAAATCTTGTTCCATCGTAAAAGCAGTACCGAGTAAAGCGACTTTTTTAATACCACATTCAACAATTTCATTTGCCGTTGCATCAGCTATATGCAGTAATGGTATAGAGACCGATTCTTCTACTTCTTTTGCCATCTTGTGCATTGTATTCGTGCATATGACAATGCAATCTGATCCGCCAGATTCGAGTTTTTGTGCAGAATCAATCATGATCTTTGTGGCTTCATCCCATTTTCCTTCATGTTGAAGAGTCTTGATCTCATGAAAATCCACCGAAAGCATAAGACTTTTTGCTGAATGGAGTCCGCCTAATTTTTCCTTTACACGCTGATTAATGATTTGGTAATAAAGCAAGGATGACTCCCAGCTCATTCCACCTATTAGCCCAATTGTTTTTATTGTAAACACCTCTACCATTTTTTTAGCTGTTTTTCATCCGGATACATGACTCGTAACCCATACTCAGCGAGATAGCTGCTCATATTATTTCTTGTGCTTCAGCTTTCTTATAGTGTGAACGCCGATAATACCGATAATTAAAAAGCTTCCTCCCGTAAACATCATGACGAGAAAATTGGTCAAAATTAAATCATGATTGGGTCCATTTCCTACTGGTCCTATTTTAGGTTTATTAGCATCAAAATAATATATAACAGCCATTATTGTCATTATGATACCTACAAATAAATTAAATACTGCAATCCATGGTTTATATTTATCTGGTTGTGTAATTAGAATATATATATTTTGTATGATTACGCAAGCCAAGACTATCCCTGAGTAGATCACCTTTTATATCACCTTCCTCAAAATGTAATCATACTTCAAAAACGTTCAATAAGCCTTCGTTATATGTCTACGTTAACATCATGATTCATAGTCCTATCCAAAACATGTAGCTTTTTAGTGAGGGGACTTATCTTAACCTAAGCACTAAGAAAATACTTTATTTTCTGTTGACATCCATATATTTCCTTATAAAGAAAAAAGGGATATCCCGTAGTCATTCGACTTTTCCGGATATCCCTTTGCGACTTATTCAGTAACTATTTTTAAAGCTACTGCAACCAGATCCTGCAAATCAATGAATCCATCTCCGTTTAGATCAGCTCGCTTTACTTCTTCCCAATCTGTATCGGCTGAAGTTTTGCCATAACGTGAAGCTACAATGGCCAAATCACCAATGCTGACTTTCCCATCGCCGTTTACATCCTCTTTAATACCTGGATTTGCGCCTGTAATCTCAATATGAATCATAGAATTTTTGCCGATATATTCATTGCCCTGCGCATCGCCAAACACCATATTAGTAACGGCAATGCTGCCCTCCGTGTTCTCTGCAACCGTCTTGGCTTTGAAGGTAAATGCCAGTAGCTGCGCGTCATCAACGACAGCATGGTCTGCGCCACTGCTTGCGACAATTAGACGAATCTTCCCTTCCGCTTCCTGACGCAATTCTACGATATCGATTCCTTCCATAATCGAATCTGCTGACATAAACTCAAATCGATCCGCATCGTAGGCCAGCGAAATATCCAGGGCATAAGCTGGATTCTTCAAATAATTGAGCCCCATGTTAACAGTGAATGTCTTATCCCCGGAAACCGCAGTCGGGCCGGTTAGCACCGTTTCAGCATCCGATTTCTCCCCCTCTTTGCCAATGTCCTCGGCAGCAACGATATAGGTGTAAATCTCGCCTGCCGGGGTAGAATCGGCTGCTTTCACGCGAACTTCGATCTTGTCTCCTGCAACGAGCGCCGGAGTTGCCGAGGTCTTTTGCGCTTCTCCTACTCCTGAGGTCCAAGCTTGTTTTTCCGCATTGGACTCACTAATAATTCTAAACTCCAAAGCAGTGCTGACCGTAATCAGAGTTTGGCCCACTGCTGCGTCTACAGCTGGCAGGGTGACGGTTACATCCTTCGCAGTCGGCGCGTCCGGTTGTTCCATTCCCGGGACTTCCCACTTGGCGTACAGGATGAAATCCTTTGTAACCTTGGTGTTGAAGTCATAGGCCTGCGTCAGATCCATATCCGTGTACCAGTCAGCGAAGATATACCCTTCACGTGTCGGTTCGACGGGCTTCGCCGCCTTCTCGCCGTCCTTTACGGTAGCTGCGCTAACCGCACTGCCGCCGTTGGTCTTAAAGGTGATGGTGTGGATAATGTCCGGCGCCGGCAGGTTATTCACTTGCTCCGCCTTGGCCGCAAAGTTATAGAGCGCGACGCTGTCGATCTCACCCCTGAAGGCGCTGGTTTTGCTGCCGATGCGGGACATCGGCGTGATTAGCGACGCCCATTTGTTGCCGCCCTGCTCTGTCCTCTCCAGCGTATGAATCTTCGTGCCGTTAACATAGAGCGTGGTCTTGGTGTACTCCGTCACCAGCGTCAGGCGCACCCATTCGTCCTTTGGCAGCGTGTAATTGAAGGAATAGTCTCGGAAGTCGCGGGAGAAGCCCACTTTGCCGGTTCCCTTCTGCACAGCCTTGATCGCGCCGATTTCGGACTCGAACAGAACCTTTTCTGTGTCGTCGTCATCTGCCGTGCGCTTCACCCAGAAGTCCAGCGTGGCGTTGATGCGCATGTTGTCCACCGGCGTTTCCACGTAGCTTTCGCCGCCCTTAAGCTGGAGCACTTGATCATCCCGTCCCTCAACAAAGGCCGCGTTGATCGGATCGCCCTCAAGATTGTAGCCGTTTGAGGATGCGTCTACCTTTTCCTTGCCCTCGGCGAAGGCATAGTATTGCACGGCCTGTTCCTTGCTCTTCACCTCATAGGTCGGGTTGGTCCCCGGCGCGTACTTGATCTGCGCCGTTAGCGCGTCAATGTCTGCCACGGTGTAATCCTTGGCGCTGCTCCACAGCCGCTCGCTGAAAGTAGGCAGGATGTCGAACATACGGTCAAACAACTCTACGTCAGTGGTTCCGTTGTCGTTCTTAACGCCGGTTTTGTCGTTCCACAGCGCGTAGGAGCCGCCCTTGACCTGCGGGTCTCCCGCAGGGAGCTGTAGGCCCATCATGTTGTTCGGCTTCCAGCTTTTAAGAATATTGGACTTGCTCAAATAATCCCAGTAATAGCCCGCGCCCGGTACAATGTATACGTTACCGTCGTGGATGTTGATCATCTCGTACCCCAGGTCGTACATCGCCTTCGGGTTCGCGTAACCCGGATACCACATGTACATCTGTACACCCTCCACGGTGATCGGGGTCGTTCCACTGTTCTCGGTCTGCGAGCCCCAAACGCGCGGCGTGCGATGCATGTCGTCGCGGATAAACTTGAGCAGCGCATCCTGATACACGCGGAACGCTTCCTTTTCCGCCTGGCTGCCACCCTTGTACTCGTCGGTTCCAATGTGTACCACAGTATCCGGCAGGAATACGGGGTTCTCATCCTCCATGTACTCTGCGAAGACTTCCTTCATGAATTTGAGCGAATCCGGGTTCTCTACGTCGAGATAGTTACTCTTACCCGGCCGCGCCAGATCTGGCCGTGCGTGCGTATAGGCCGAAGCGTGACCCGGCGTGTCGAACTCGGGCACGATATTCACGCCTTGGGCCTTGCTGTCAATCTGTAACTGGCGGAACTCATCCTTGGTATAGTAGATGTCGGTGCTGGTCAGTTTCGGTACATTAGATTCCAGGCGGAAGCCCCAGTAGCTAAGGTCGAACGCTTCGTCGGAGAGATGGAGGTTAAAGTCGTTCATCTTGTACCATGACATCTGCTTGACCCACATCTCCAGGAAATCTAACGGAATCGCCTTGCGCCCCACGTCGAACATAAAGCCGCGCACTTCATACAATGGGTAGTCGCGTACAAGCCCCTTCGGGATGCTGGTGCCGTTGCGCTTGAGTATTTGCAAGATCGTACGGGTGGACCAGAACGCGCCCACACTGTCGCTGGCCGAGACGGTCACAGATTCCCCAATCTCCATGTCGTAGGTTTCCTTGTCAAGCTTCTCCGTGCTGGCCTTGAAGTAGAAGTCCCCGGCGGCGGGTGTGGTGCCGGTCACCACGGTGATCGCATTTCCTGTGATCTCCTTATAATCCACCGCAAAGGTCTGTGCCATGTCCTGATATGCCTGGCCTAGCGCTGGATCTACTACAATCTTGCTCGCCGATTCGATGATGAAGTCGCCTTCGTGGCCGAACCACTGCTGCAGCTCGGGCAGCACCTTAGGCTTGGCATTCTTCGATTGCGCGCTGTCGTACTTGCCCGGAACGGTTAGCTTGACCTCGTACAGTTCGGTCTCCTTACCAAACGCAAACTTGATCTTGAACTCTACCGCTACCTCGGTGTCAACCATCGGTTTGTGGATCTTGCGATTTGCGTCGATGATCTGTTCATAGTCAGTACCTCCGTAAGTCACCTCCACTCCGCTTGGCAGTCCGGTCGGCATCGGGAGCTCGGTGTCCTCAGGCTTCAGAGTGATGTCCTTTATCTGCTCCTTGACCTTGTCGATTGCGCTAACAAAGTCCTGATCCTGGTAGAGTCCGAACTCATAGAGCGAGACCGACGGATAGCCGTCCACCTTGTCAGCCACCAGCCTGACATACCGTGCATTAATCATGGCCGCCAGCATGAATTCCTCATGCAGCGCGTATTCACGCGTGCCTACAGTGTACACAGTCTCCCATGTCTTGTTGTCGTTGGAGACCTCAATGTGGAAGTCGGTTTTGATATCCATGGTCTCCCAATCGAGCGCCACGCGGTTGAAGTCCAGCGGCACGCCGAGATCCACCATGAGCCATGCGCCCTTTCCCTGCGGCTCACTCGCCCAGCGGGACTGAGACGGCTTGTTGTCGTCGCGATTGATAATCCCATCCACCGCAAAATTGGGCTTGTGCGTGCCGTCGTCCTTCGACGCGCTCGCCGTTTTGCCAAGAGCCTTATTAATACTAGACACATCGGGCGCCCAAATTTTGATTTCATACAGGGAGACGCTAGGGAATGCGCCCTGTTTGAGCTTGTCGATTGACAGCTTGACGTACTGCGCAGTTACCGAGTTCTCCAGCACGACCTGATCGGTAAAAGGATAGCCATCCTTGTTTGTATCTGCCGTGTAGACCTTCGACCACGTCTTGTTGTCGTCCGAGACCTCAATATGGTAATCCTCGACGACTTTCTGCTCCCATTCGAGGGTCAACCGATCAAAGACCTGCTGCTGCTTGAGGTCGATGGTAACCCAGCCCGGCGCAGCCGACTCGCTGGACCAGCGGGACTGAGTCGGCTTGTCGGCGTTACGGTTGACAATTCCGTCTGTCAGCTTATCTGGCCCCCAGTAATTGATGGGGCTCTTGTATGCTGTTGCAGCTTTGCCCAGAGCGATATTCGCCGGGTCGAGGTTGAGTTCCTTCGGTGGCTGGGGAGTGTCGGGGGCAACGCCCCAGATCTCCAGCTCGCGGATAGAAACCGACGGATAACCTTTTGTCACCTTGGCGCTGACCTTGACATACCGCGCGGACACGCCGCTGTCCAATACGATGGTGCTGTGCGACACACCGACCTTCTGCCTGGTGATCGCCTCGCTCCACACCTCGTTGTCGTTTGAAAACTGGATCGAGTAGTCCATATCAATGGAATTATTCTCCCACTCAATTTCCAACTTCTCCAGCTCACTGAGCGCGTCCAAATCGACACTGATCCAGGCGGAGCCCACTTCATGAGCCCAGCGGGTACCCGTGTTGCCATCCACCGCATTTTCCTTGGCGAAACCGCTTACACCAGACGCCTTAGTAACTTTGCCCAGTGCCAAATTTTTATCGGGAGGTGTTTCGGCCGCCGATACCGCCCCCACGAATAAAGAGAGTGTCATGGCCAATACCAGTGCAATTGCCATCATACGTTTCATCGTATTCATTGCATTCATTTTCTTTTCTCCTTCCTCGTATCTCGCATAATGGTATTTACCGTATATGAACTTCCTTCGAAATAGACTTTATTAACCTCCTATGATCTTCTTGGCAACCATCGATAAATCGGAAATATCTACTTTGCCATCGCGGTTCGCATCGGCTTTCTTCGCTTCCTGCCAATCGTTGCTGGATTGATTTTTGCCGTAATGGAATGCGACAATCGACAGATCGCCAACGCTGACCTTCCCGTCTTTGTTCACATCCTCGATCATACCGGTTGCGGTAATGTCGATACTCACGTATATATTTGGAAGAAGTGTCTCTTCTCCAATTCCGTTGCCTAAAATCGCCTGACTTAGCGCAATTATCCCGGATGTATCCTTATTCGTATCCTTAGCCCGCAACGTTAGTTCCAACATGAGAGCATCCCCGTCAACAGCCTGGTCAGAACCTTGGCTTGCAAGAATGAATCGGAGCTTGCCCTGCGGTTCTTTCACCGTCCTAAGGATCTCCGTTCCCGTCCGCAACGACTTTGCCGATACGAATTCGAACACATTAGGATCGAAATCGAAAGCAAGATCCTGGGCATAAATCCCCTTGACTCTTTCCAATCCCAAATTCAACTTGAAGGTCTCGCCCGCCTGAACCGATTGCGCACCGGAGAATACGACAGCCGGATCTAAAGAAGGAACAACGTTCACTGACGCGTAAAGTTTGCGCACTTCCTCGTTTGATAGCGGCTTGCTGTATAACCGGATTTCATCAAGCGATCCTTCGAACACATTCACCAATTTCGATCCGTCCTCATTCGATCTGGATCCAATCCGGAATTGATAAGAGTTGTACGGTTGATCGATAAATCCAGAGATTACTTTCTCTGCTGCCTGCTCGCCATTTATAAACATCTTGTATTTGTTCCCATCGCGTGTAACGGCAACATGCGACCATTCATTCAACGGTATGGAGCCTGCCGGCGTACCAAACTCCCACAGACCGAAATCTTGGGCAAGCTCGTTTGTCATTTCGAAGTACATTTTGCCTTTCGAAATCCACCAATCCCATTGATATGGCGATTTGTTCTCCTGTCCCTGCGATAAAATCATCTTGTAATCATCGTATGATCGCGGTTTGATCCAGGCAGATAAGGTGAAGTTGGTACGATTTACAATCGGATCAATAATGATCGAGTGATCCTTGCCATTAAAGTCGAGCGCTTTACCAGCTTTACCTTCAACCCAGACCGGAGCGGAACCATGAATGACGCTAGCGTGGCCCGTTACTTTATCGACCACGGTATTGCCCTGATTCTCGTTGAAATGAAAAAATTGTTCAAGGCTCGAATTGCTCGTGAATGTGATTTTCGTATCCGTTGTAATCGTGTTCGGCGCAGCCGCACGATCTTTTATCCCGGAAATCGTGAGGATGTAACTTTTCAATTCCTCAAGCGGTCCTGCCAGCGTCAATTCAACCGTCTTGTCGTCCACTAACACGGCAGAACGCACGGAGATCGAAGTATTCAATACGAAATTTCCTGTATTCTGAGCGGATTGCGGATCAACAGGCTCGCTGAATGTAACGGAAATTTTATCACTTTGCAGAGATACCACTTTGTCAACTGTAGGAGGAATCGTATCCACTGCTGTATTCACAGTTATTGCACCGCTCTTCTCTCCTTCTATGCCTTGACCGTTAACAGCCGATAACTGGTAGGTATACTCATTCGATTCGGTTAATCCATTATCGATGTAATTCGTGCCTGATGTTTCCCCGACCTTTATCCCGTTACGGTAGATATAATATTGTTTAATACCTGTTTCCGGATCGGCAGCGGCGTTCCAGGATAAGGTAACGGAAGTATCGTCCTTCACTTCGGCTTTCAATTCGGATGGAATCGTTGGCGGTGTTGGATCTATGTCTTTGATACCCGTTCTAGTGACATACAATTTCGATATTTTCGGCGTCAGAACAGATTCGCTGATTTGCAGGCGAACTTTCTTGACAGTAACGGGATTGATTTTGATGATATGCTTGTGGCCGATCGCTTCGCCATCCGCCAGCTTTATCCATGTGCCGTCTTCCGTTTGTCCTTCATACGAATATTTTCGTACTCTCTCGCCAAATGTGATATCTTCCATAGCAATGATATGGTCGATCTCCTTGGTACCATTCAGGTCGAGCTCGATCGACTTGCCTTCACCTTTGGTGATAGCAAGCGGATAACCGACCCGGTCCGATATGGTTGTCCCTAACTCCTTCGCCCGTTGAACATAATTATCGGGGATCATACCATCGGTTTGCGGTGATACATTCAGCAGCAAATTCGTACCTTCCCCTACGGAATTGTAAAAGGCATTCACCAATGTATTTAGCGGCTTCGGCGTGCCTCCGAACCATTGCCCCTCGTAAGTTCCGCCTTCATGCAGACTGGTGTCCGTCTCGTTCGGCAGCCAATAAACCCCGTTCGGATCGCTATAGTTGCTTGTCACATCGCCCTCTTTGTTCATGAAACGGTCCAGACCAGCTTGAGAGACAGTATTCCACGGCTTGAACGGTTTACTTCCCCCCTCGTTGCCTACCCAGCGAACCAGATTGTATGTGCCTTGGAACTGTATAGCATTCGGCTGATTGCGGTCGATTGTCTCTTTCACGCGCTCTACAAGACGAGGGTCCAAATTGCCATCGAACCAGATTTCGAATATATCGCCATATTTCGTCGTTAATTCCTGCAGCTGGCGCACATAATAATCAACGTATTTTTCCATTTTGATCGGATCGCTGATCGTTCCTCCCAATCCGGCACCAAAAGCTTTGTCTTGCGGGGAGATATAGAATCCAAGCTTAAGCCCGCGCTCTTTCGCGGATTTTGTGAGATCCGCCATGACGTCGCCTTTTCCGTCTTCATAAGGTGTCTGATGGATACCGAGAACATTGTCCTGGGAATTCCACCATGCAAACCCGTCCATATGTTTGATGACGACAACCATATATTTCGCGCCTAAACTTACGGCAACGTCTGCCCATTGATCCGTATTCAATTTTGACAATGTCATTTGCGACGGTGGAAGTGCGGAACCATTTGGATGACGGTTAATATGCATGAACATCCCGATCTCTTGGTTTGCCCAGTCGACTTGAACGGACGAAGGAATTTCAAGTCCTCCATAATGAATCATGGCCTGTATCGGATCGAGATCCTTCGCCCCGCCAAATGCACTTTTCTTCACGGAAATTTGGATGGTTGTATCGTCTAGAACCGGAACGGCGGCGCTGCCCTTGACGATGATGTCGATCGTCTCACTGGAGCTTTTCTTCAAATCGTAACTTAATCCATTCGGCAGTCCGGTTACGGTAACATCACTTAAGTCCAATTCGTCCTTCACGGTCTGCCCTGGTATGCGAACGGTCCATTTATTTTTAACGGATCGAATTTGTGCGTTATTCTTCTCGAATTGCACGCTGCCTGCGAGTTGAAATTCATTGTATTTGTAAGTGGATGGTGGAGGCTCGTATGCACGGTAATTGGGATTAAACGGATTGATGATTTCCTTAGCGATCTTAACGGTCGCCGTTGTCTGCTTGCTGCCGTCCGCCGTTGCCGCAGTCACAGTTGCCGTACCTTCCTTCAAGCCCTCCAGTATAACTTTGCTGCCGCTTGCGTTCGCGATTTTCACAACGGACTCATCACTAGTTGTCCACTTGATTTGGTTGTTGGTCGTATTAAACGGCTGCAGTAACGCTTCCAATTGACCAATCTCGCCTTCCTTGATCGTGAGTCTCGTCTGGTTCATTTGAATGCCTGATACTTCATTCGTCGGTTGATGGACCTCGAAATCATATAAAGAGTATCCATAATTCGTAGCACGGCTTGTTCCTTGCATTTTGACATATTTGGCACGAACCGGTTCAAACGTGATGTAATCAAATCCGCCGTCTCCCGCGTTCGTTGTGAACACGTCATTCCACGTACTTCCGTCCGTTGAGACTTGAATTTTGTACCCATTGCCGTATGCTGCTTCCCAATTCAGCTTCACGCCGTTAATCTCGTAGATTTGACCCAAATCCACCGAAATCCATTCCCCGTCTGTGTAAAGGCTCGACCAGCGCGTCGCCGAATCGCCGTCTACCGCTTTCTGTGCGGTGAAGTTGCTTGTTTCGTTCGATGAGACCGTGACGGACTTCTTCAGCGCCAAATCGTCGTCCGATGCCGCATGGACATTCGGATATACTGGCATTAGATAACCCACCGTCGTCGCGATCAGAATGGTAGCAAGCCATCGTTGTGGTCTGCTGGAATTCATAGGCTTCATGGTTAACCTCCAATTTTATAATCTCACTGCAGTTATAAGTGTACGGGATAACGAATGAAATAATAATTGAAAATTATCTTTTAAATATGTGTTTTTCTACTATTGTTCAAAACCTTATAAAACAACATTTGCGTCGCGATTAGATTACAAAATATTGAACCGTAGCATCGGTACCGTCGCGTGAACATGTTCATATGCAATTCCGTGATTTAATCACTAAACCATAAACGAAATCTACACCAGTACTATAAAAAATTGGTACTTTTTGGATGGGGTATTCAATCCATAATGATGGAGGGTTGCAACCACACGAAATCAATTATATGGAGGGTTTTATGATGAAAACATGGAAAGGTTTATTGTTAACATTTATGCTTGCCGCTGTTACCCTGCTCGCTGCTGTTCCTGCTTCTTCGGTTTCTGCGCGGATGTCGGAAGATCCGATCGGAGGCGGCGGTTATGATGGAGGAAGCACTGGTGGGAGCACTTCACCTTCATCCTCTATCCAAACAATTCCTTCTTTAACCACAGAGGCTTCCTGGCAAAGCTCCAATGGCGGGCGATACATGTACACACGGGCTACACTACAGCGCTCGGGAGCACTTGCCGGCCAGCTTGATGTCGTTACTTGAACGAAAAACAACGTCAAATTAACCGGATTTACCGGCGGCGTCTTCCTTTTGCTGCGAACAGCGGACGGAGCCGTCATCGGTGCAACCGATCAACAAAAATTCGGCGTTGACGGACAATGGATCGGCCGTTATGATCGGTCGGATTACTGGTCCAGATCCTTCAATCCGGAAGTCGCGGCAGCTACAGCCTACATCGAAATCATTCAACAGCATTCTGCGAAAGAGCTGGATGATCAGCTGGCCTACTGGCAAAGTACGGTATGCGTCAACTTAGACCGTTTAGGCTTGCCTGAACCCCCTTATGGTTGTCCCCAATAAAACCCTCGTAAAATAAGTATTAGACTGACCCTAACAATAGAAACAGCGGTAGCCTGGGACGTGAAAATAATGTCCTAGACTGCCGCTGTTTATTGAACAATCATATCCCGTTAGCATAACGAACAAGTATGCCATCCTAGTTAAGCCCACCATCTGAATAAGAAAACAATACCTAGCGAACCCACCTGGCGAAAATCGGGAGGGAAATGGAACGTTATAAAAGGGAGCTAGTTCATTGCTAACGCATGAATAGCATACGCAGCAAATGAACTACCTCCCTAATTCCGGATCAAACCGGCACTAGTAACTCTTCCAAATTTATTACCGAACGAAAAACTCTCCTGTTAGCGGAACGTCGCCCGAATTAGGTCCAACCATTACCTCAAATTTACCCGGTTCCACAACCCAATCATGGCTTCTAGTAAGTGTACGGAGTTGTCTGTATCCCAGTGTCAGCGTGATGCGCTTTGTTTCGCCTATTTCAAGGTGAATTCGCTTAAACCCTGCAAGCTCCTTGACTGGTCTGACCGTGCTGCTGAATTCATCCCTAATATAAAGCTGAGCAACTTCCTCACCTGCGACATTTCCCGTATTAGTTACGTTAAACGATACATCCACTGTTCCATCCGGAGCAATTTCCTTTGTTGAAATGTCAAGATCCGAATACGCAAATGTTGTGTAACTCAGCCCGAACCCAAATGGGTACAGTGGGAGCCAGTCCATTTCAACATATTTATGTCCATAGAATGGTGTGCGGTTATAGTATACAGGCAGCTGACCAACCGATCTTGGGAAAGACATCGGAATACGACCAGCAGGATTGACATCTCCGAAAATAACCTCTGCAATAGCATTTCCGCCCTGTTCTCCAACAAACCATGCCTCTATAATCGCATGTAAATGCTCTGCCTCCCATGTGATCGACATCGGACGTCCGTTTTGGAGGACAAGAACAACAGGCGTTCCTGTTTCATAAATTCTCTTGACGAGTTCAAGTTGTCTGCCCGGAAGATTAAGGTCCGCTCTGTCCAGGTTCTCTCCACTAGTCTGATCGTTGTCACCCACCGCAACAATTGCAACATCCGCCTCTTGTGCTGCTTTAACCGCTGCGTCCATATAATCGTTGCCAAGGCTGTAACCGAGGATTACTCTTACCCCACGTGAATCATTGAGATACTCAACCTTAACATCGTACTCTTCGCCTTCGACAAATTTAAACGCAACCATCTGATTGGAGTCAAGGTCGCCCCAACCGTCAACAAGCAGCGTGCCGTCGATCCACAAACGCATGCTGTCCATGCTGCTGAGTCCAATGTAACCATCCACTGTATCGCACGGTTTAATTTTGCCTGTCCAACGAACAGTGAAGTTATCTGCGTTGACGCCGTCAGCAGGTTTTGTGTAAATCCAGTTGAAGTTTATCTGTTTGTCATTTCGTACACAAACAGGATCTCCCTCAAAAGAAAGAGAATTGTAGTACTCACCTACAAGTCCGTCGTTGCCATCATTGTCCTTGAGCCATTTGCCCGGTATTGTCATTAGGTCGGACTCCAGAATTTCGCAGCCCTTGGCATAGATAACTTCGGTCTTATCCGAAACGATGTTTTGGATGCCTTTCAAAAGCGTGACCGCATGCTCAGGCACAACTGGACTGCTGTAATCTCCGTAACGGGGAACATCCGCGCTTGGTCCGATCACTGCAATCTTGCCAATGTCTCTTTTGAGAGGAAGTGTATTTTTGCTGTTTTTCAACAGGCAGATCGACTTTCTTGCAACTTCGAGAGCCGTCTGCACGTGCTCCTCACTGTGAACAACTTTCGAAGAAAGTTCGATATCTGTATAAGGATTTTCAAAGATTCCAACTGTAAATTTAACTGTAAGGACACGCCCTACGGCTGTGTCTACAACCTTCTCGTCCACCTCACCTGATTTTACAAGGTCAATAATGCTGTCCTGGTATATATCATGCGGAAAGTCGTAAAGCTGCATGTCAACGCCGGCTTCAAGTCCCATTTTGATAGCTTCCCGATTGTTTTCAGCAACAAAGTGCATCGTATGCAACATGGAGACAGCCGTCATATCCGCACGTACGAAGCCCTTCATGCCCCACTTGTCGCGAAGTACACCAGTAAGCAGCGAATGGTCGCTAGCCACAGGAGTGCCGTCAATGGAGTTGTAGGAACACATTGTATTCATTGCACCCGCTTGGAATGCAGCCTCAAATACAGGCAGACAGTAGAAGGCATTGTCATGATGCCCCATCATGGCCGGAGCACAATTGTGTCCTCCTCTAGGAGCACCGTATCCTGTAAAATGTTTGGGTTCCGACACCACGGCATCGGGTCTTGTAAGGTCATCCGTTTGAAGTCCTTTTACTATGTTTTCCGCGAACAGAGACCCTAGATAAGGATCCTCTCCGTATCCTTCTTCCACTCGTCCCCATCGGATTTCCCTAGCCAGATCGAGAACAGGTGCCCAAACCTCATGTATACCAAAGCTGCGCGCTTCGGAAGCGATGACTCTCGCTTGTTTATATCCGAGTTCTGGCTCAAATGTTGATGCGAGTGCAACCTGCTGAGGGAGCACTGTACAGCCCTTCCACCCAAAACCGTGAAGTCCCTCTTCACTAAAGAGTACCGGAATCCCCCATCTTGAATTTTGGATGATATACTCCTGAATTTTATTAGCAGTCTCTGCTTTGGAATTTCGGTTTTGGATGCATCCGATTCCAATTCCTGCAGATACCTTTTCCATTTTTTCATAGTTAAGCAAATCTGCATTTAAGCCTTCTACTGAATCGGAAATTTCATTTCCAGAATAAATATCAAGCTGTCTTACCTTTTCTTCAAGAGACATTCTAGATAAAAGGTCCGCAACTCTTTCTTCAATAGACAAGCTCTTATTCATATAAGGGTAATCTTTTAAGTCTTTTCTTGTACTCATTGTTTTCTCCTTTAGCTGTCTGAATGCTTGACTCTTTCTAGTGATAGCGTATTCTTATTATGATAAACTCCCAACCAATATTAGTATTTGACCAAACAAGACTTAATTTTGCACTATGTGGACACGATGATGGATAATCGGAGATATTTCAGCAACATTTTCATTCGGTGCTTAGAGGTTCTTCCCTCGGCCCTTAATATGCCAATCGCCCTGAATGTTAGTGTAGGCTCCTTAATTTCCGCTGTCAACGCTAATAAACTGAAGTTGCTTCGAATCATGGTTAAATTAATTTCAAAGGCGTACAAATCAGTAAGATTTGTTCCATTCAATTTGACTTGAAAGGTTTGGTACACCGTTAGATTTGCATTTGTAATTGATAATGAATAGCAAGGGCTTTATCTGCGAAAGCTGCCTTTGGGGTCAAGCCAGAAACGTATAGGAACAACGCCAAGTTACACAAAAGTAGTTTACGGACATTTAATTGATTTATCCTTTCGATCAAAAAAGATAAGAGGAAGGCATTGCACCTTCCCCATTCCTAATGCTTTTTCACTTCATTCCGTCCGCGCGGACTAACCTCCGGGATTCGCCCCCTCGTTGGAATCCCATTTCCTTTATCAAACGCTGAAACTTCTTATGATTCATACGCTGTCCGCGATTCATTAACTCATCTCGAATACGACGATAACCATTGCGTCCCTGATGCTCCATATAAATCTCTTGAATGACGCCTTTCAACCCGGCATCTCCATCTGGCATATCGAACGTTTTTATCCCGTAATAATACGTGCTGCGAGGGATTTCTGCTAACTATAGGAGAGCTTTCACCGGGAATTCATTCCTTAGTTCATAGACTACTTGTAGCTTGTCTTGTTTTGTGATTTTTCCTTGTTTTGAACTAAGGCATTCAACTTTTTAAATACGCATTCTCCATACGCAAACGTTCAACCTCTGCTTGTAATGCCTCTAAAGAACCTTCTACTGGGCGTCTACTCCATGTAATTCTAAGCCTCTTTTCCGGCTTAAAATGGTACTATGACTCACGATTTTAAATACCGCAGCCATTTCTCTAACCGACGTCCCACGTTCGTTCAAATGATTAAGTACGTCTAGTTTATCTTGTACGGAATATGATGTATAGCCATTTTTATAAGCTTCCTCACCATGATACTCATATTGTCTAACCTAGTTTAAAAAGACAGAGTGATGAAGACCTATTGATTTCGCAATGGTCTTCAGGCGGTCTGATCCCTCTTGATAACGTATAACAGCTTGTATTTTTTCAGCTGTACTGAACCTGGTCATAGAAAAACTGCACCTCCAATTGTTAGGTGTCTAACAATTGGGGTGCAGTTCAGTCAAAGGCGGTTAATTAAACTATCGTTACCCGTTAGTTGAATGTCGATCTACTCATTTATTCTAAACACTCAGGATCACCAATTTCCTCATTTCCTAAATACACATCTGTTTTTTCACCCTTAAATAATCTTTGAATTTGCTTACGTAATTTTGATGGATACAATGGTTCTTTTATAAGATTTTGAATATCTAGCCATTCATATCCTACTTGGTTTTTGTCCCCATGCAAGATAGATCCGTCAAGTAAGCCTACGTATTCGCATAAAAAAACCAAATCTACACGATGGAAATCTTCACCCTGCACACCCTCAATCACAAATACTAATGATTTTGGATCTATTTCTATTCCGGTTTCTTCCGCTACTTCTCGCTTAACAGCATCTGTGAGTTTTTCCCCAGAATTCTGTCCACCACCAGGCATAATATAGAAAACATCACCATTGTCATTCAGCTTAGTTGCGAGCATTTTCCCATCTTTAATAATTAATGCTTTTGCAGAATTTCTGATTTTCCTCCCCATATACATCCCCCATTTTAGAAGTTGAAATTAATTGAATTATTGAAGGAAGCTGCCCCCCGTTTTAAAATGAGTAGACTTCTGTAGCCTGCTTAACATTAAGTTGTATTCAACTAACGTTACCCGTTAGCGTGATGATGTTCGGTTTGCACCGACACCCGAACGCCCCGATGCGTGAAGATGGTGTTATATAATGGGGCGATTCTCGAAATACCTATAATCACGGTTCTAAATTATATTCATCAAGGTCTTTAGCATCTTTGTAATAAGCCTTAAAGTAGTTCACAGCTGATTGATCCTTGCAAATTATTAGTGTTAACGTTGAGTCCCAACATACAATTTCAATATCTGCTTTAGGGTGTTGAACAGTGTTTCCTGGCTTCCAAAAAGCCTTATTACCATCAGCAAACGGTACAACAGATAAATTATTAATATCGACCTGTTCTGATTTATTGAATCCTGAAAGGACTCCCCAAATAAATTGAATCTTATGATCTTTAATCAACTTGGTTAATTGATCACCTGAAATCCAGTATCTATTATCTCGATCCCAATAAGACTCAAATACTTGATGTTGATCAAAATATTCAAGAAAATTATCAGGAATGAAGTTTAAATCTAATTCAGTAATCAGCCAATTATAATCAAATTGTTTGTTCTGAATCGCTTCAAAAATAGGTCCAAGAAAAGTGTAATATTCTACTTCACTTGAGTTCACTAATATTGCATTCACGTTCTTCGCCCCTTTCAAATGGCGTCATATTCCGAACTTTGCAAACACCTTAAATGGTTTACATATTCGTGAATACGATTGAACTATCCTGCCAGTTAGCTTAACGCCCAGCAGTACATCTCTACAAAATATCTTATTTTGTACAGATATTATCAGCTCATGCCAAAACGCTCTAAATACACAGAAAGGCTCTATTTTACCACTTTCTCTTTGTAGTCAAAGAGGTTTTACCCTACTAACCTGATAAAATTGATTTATAAACGAATGACGGAAGGAAAACGGAAGCAGAACGTTGCTAGAATTACGTTGTGGACATTAGGAGAATTTTGAATACAAAAAAAGCTGACTTTAAACGGTCAGCTCAGTCGCTTAGCATTGTAATCTTTAATAACGGTACGGGCATAGTCCATGAGTATCTGCAGTTCTCGGGTAATCCTTATCAAGTCGTTGTCATTGACTAAATCGCTCACATTTGGTTCGACTACTATAGGGCGATCGCCCTCTATAATTTTATTCTCAAGAACCATTTTCCACTCTCCTATTACGTACAATAAAAATAGCCATATCCCAAATGAATACACCCGTAGGAGATGGCTTTAAAAAGGTTAAAACTATGTCTTACAGAATATACCACAGGGACTAAAGTCCTGTAAATATATAATATTAGGATCGATTTATATCTGTGTAATAGCGGTGACTTCACCTAGCTTGTGGACGGGTTTCTCGACCACGGTCAACGTGTGAACACTCAATGAAATCATCACGGTCGATGGACTCGGGGAGTGTTAAGAACTGCCGAATCTTTGTCCATTCCAGACCGTCGAAACCGACTTCGCAAAGGACATCTGTACAAAAACCTATATTTTGTGAAGATGTAAAAAGGAGCTGCCGCAGCAGCTCCTTCATCGTTTGTATAGAGTCTTTCATTGAACTAACGTCCCTCCGTAGAGTGACATAGTTCTTGAAACTCAGGTTCAGACCTTATTCCTCCATATACATAAACCCCTAATTAATACTGCTGGGCGCCCCGATCTCTTGAATCCTGCTTTGTACGCTCGATACAACCATCGCAAATCGTTCGACTATTATCAAAATTAGCATCTGACAAGTCCCCGTAACCGCATTTCCTTACGTTGGCATGTCCATCCCCCATGTTCCTCAATATTCATTTTATTTCCCTAATTTCATAAATATTAGTTCCAAATCTAGGAGAATATCAACTATCAATCCACGCAACAACTAGAGAAATAACATAGTATACGTCAAATAAGAAGGAGGTGCTTTACATGAATTACTCATCTAGTAAAAAACGTTGTGTTAAAAAACCAGTTAAAGCTTGCTGCCCAACAATCGTCAATAAGCGAATCAATGCTCACGGCAGCCGCGGTCCTGTAGGACCGAAAGGAGCGCAAGGACCGCGAGGCATACGAGGACTGAGAGGACTGAGAGGACTGAGAGGACTAAGAGGGGCAACTGGATTTAACGGACTCCAGGGACCTCAAGGGTCGGCTGGGCCTCAAGGTGCCATAGGACCTCAGGGTGAACAGGGGTCACCAGGACAATCGGGAACTGGTTCAACCTTTTTTGCTATTCAGGCGACGGATACCGTAAATCTGCTAACAACCCCCGTCATTACAATGGACCTTCCTCCGTTGACGACATCCGATGGCCAGCAAATAAAATTGGACTCAACTTTCAGGTTATTTTTCCAAACAATCGCCGTTGCTACCTATACACTAAACGTAAATTACCAACTAGTCAGACTTGGCACAAGTCCGGCTACTATCACAACTGCCCCCATTAACCGAACTCGAACATTTGCTTCAGACGTAACATCATCAGACACGTTTTCACCAAACATTACATGGATTGATACTCCCCCACCCGGTACACACACGTACAGGATCATAATTACTGCGATTACTTCAACTAATATTTCAACTTTGCAAGTAACGAATAGGGCCTTAAACGCAATAGCCCAAATTACCGTAGACCCTTTTAACATTTATGTCATGGCAGGAGCAATCGATGGAGATGGGAGTCAAGAACATCCTTTTGGGACCATTCAAGATGGACTTGTAGCCATTGCCCCGACGGGAACTATTCATATTTTAGATGGAACATACCCCGTTACGTCGACAATTACCGTAAATAAACAAGGAATAACTCTACTTGGTACTCCAGGAAGTTTGATTGAATTACAAGCAAATGTTATCGCTTTCCTCGTAACAGGCGATAGCATAACCTTGGAAGGTTTAACAATGACAAGTGATATTTCTTATCCTCAGGAATTTATTCAGACCGCCGGGACTAACCACCAAATATTAAATAATACCATTTTCGGACCTGAACAACTCCCTCCATCAAGTGGTTGGGTGACAAACCGAGCAATTGTTACACAATCCAATACGACCAACCTATTAATACAAGGTAATACCTTTTACTCTCTTCGACAACCCACATATTTAAACCCAAATTCAACTGGTAATATCTTTAACAATGTTGTATATAATACTCGCGGTTATGTAGTTGATGGAGCGGTATTTGTTTTTTTAGGTAACTCATGGGGAGTTCCTGCGAACGCGGTAGATATCGCTCTACTATCTGGAACACAAATGGGTGCCCCTTATGATCCACTAGCACAATTATCAGCTAATAATAGCAATGCTACAATAAGCGATCAAAGATAGTATCCATGTAAATTATGATTATCGCAAAAATCATTTCTCTAATTAAGAATTAGCTGTCAGCTAGTCAGGACATTACTTTTATTTAACAAAAAGAGGTCTGTACATTACGCGGGCCTCTGTTTATTTTTTATACAATCGATGCAATTCCTCCGGAATCCCACAACGAAATAAAAACCTCGATAACGTTTCTTCTCTCTCAATTTGATCTAAGATCCAAAGTAGAACGGATGCCTCCACTTCTAATGAATTCGACCTAAAAAATAAAATGACTTGTATGGCCGTTTATATGCTTCTGAAAAGGTTTTGTGTGTATACACGTTCATAAAAATGGGTGCTTTATTCAAATGTCCGTTATTGAACTATCGTTTCCCGTTAGCTTAATCCGAAATCTCTCGGGCAGACCGAGGGCCGAATGGCCCAAAGCGTGAATACGGTGTTATCTGACGTATTCGACTTCTATGAAATCCTTACAACTAGATCTTCCCCAATAGAATAAAAAACCTCATCATTCATCATGTATAGGCATTTCCATTCTTTATATATAGGAATATCAAACATCATTACTATTGGTTTCATCAAAAAATTAATCTCAAGTATTTCAAAGTTTTCTGAATTTATTGCCTTCACTGCTTGGTTAAAAATTAGCTCGCACTGTTTCTCAGACAAAACTTCATTGTACATTCCAATTCTATTCTCATAGATATAATCGAGTGTATATGTAGGAGCTCCTTCTGAGCTATAAATCTTGGAGCCTTCCAGTCTCCATAACTCATATAAATCAATAAGTGTAGGTTTAGCCCCAAAACAATCATCAGTATTTCTATTCATTTGTTTCATTAGAGTAATAAATTCAATATATTTAGCTCTAGACCAAAATATTGTTCCTTGATTTAACCCCAAATTGTATTGGAATTCCCGATTACTTGAAGCATACTTTGAACTCAAAGGCTCTTTCCATATAATATATTTATTAAAATCAATAACTTCTATAAACCCAAAGTCTGAACACCCAGGATAATAACAACGACTACAAACGTCAATTTGTATTAAACTTTCAAACTCAGCTTCTAAGTTATAGAAGTAATCTGCAATTATATTTCCATTTACTCTAAGGAAATATGTTCCTTCCTCATGATGAACTAATTCAAATTCTTCTACCACCATAAAAGTTCACCTCCAAATTCGAACCTCGAGTATGTCAGATAACGTCTTTTTCGTGAACTTCGTAAATTCGCCATACCAAAGGTATTCACGAATTTATTCCGTTATCCTGCCAGTTAGCTCAACGAGGCTGCTGTTACTGCCCAGAAAAACCCAGGCTACAATAATTGAATGAATCGAAAAAGAGTAGCTTGCCGCGGCAGCTACTCTTTTGTTGTTCAATTAACGTTGCCCTATAGCGGATTTAGCCAAAACTAAAAGAAAAGCGTGCTAAACAATCTATTCCTTGACTAAGCAAATTTATCTGGAAGTGCTTTAATGATTTCTTCGTACTGTAGTGCAACTGCTACCTCTAATATATGTATAGGGTTTTGATGAGCGTAAGCTACAAGCAATTCTTTAGTAAATTCATCATCATTTAATTTTAGACTTCTTTTTACTAATTCCATCATAGCTCTTTGATTACGAAAATTAAGCTGTTCAATTTTTTCCATTGCTAATTCAATATCACCCTGCATTGTACACACCTACTATTCATGATCTGCGATTTTATATTATTTTTTGTAGTTAATCCTCGTTAATATAATAATAATTCGTAGCATTTCCATTCTTTCAGGGGGGACGTATATGAGAAAATATTAACAAGATTATCCTGTTCATGCTGTGCTAGAATAAACGCTCTAAGCCATTCAATTACCTATTATTCACACACGGAGGGATTTAATCATCATGTACAGACTTCTGGCTCTATTCGCTCTACTCATACTAGTTACAGCAACCACAACCAATCACAAAGTAGAAGCTTCAACTGTCTTGAAGTACGGTAGCGAGGGACAGGACATTTCGGATCTGCAGTTCCGGCTTCAGACGATCGGTTATTACAATTTGCCCATAGATAAAAATTTTGGTAAGGCCACCCGCAGTGCGGTTCAACGCTTTCAAAAAAATAACGGGCTCCAAAGTGATGGTGTTGTAGGTCCAAAAACATGGGCAAAGCTCAAAAAATTGTCGGTCAACAAAAAGGAGCTTTCCATGCTTGCACGTGTCATCTATGCCGAGGCCAGAGGGGAAGAATATAAAGGTCAAGTGGCGGTCGGTGCGGTCGTAATGAATCGCCTTCAGTCTTCAAAGTTTCCGAATACAGTAAAAGGAGTCATTTGGGAGCCCAATGCTTTCTCAACCGTAAAAGACGGACAGTACTGGCTTATTCCGAATCAAACAGCATTCAAGGCGGCTAAAGCTGCTGTAAAAGGGATGGACCCGACCGGCAATGCGTTGTTCTATTATAATCCGGTTATCTCCAAATCCGCTTGGTTCAAGACGCGTACAGCGACCAAGAAAATCGGCAATCATCAATTTACGCTATAGGTATAGCCAAGAGAGAAGGACATTTATCTAGAACAGGAGATCAAATGAATGAACATTGACACTAATGATCGGCATCAGGCTAGAGTCGAGCTGGTAATTGATATTATCAAAGGAATTTTTGACAAAGAGACTATTCCGGAAGCTTTCAAAGAGAAATTAAACACAATGAGTTATGATGATTTAGGAATTTTTGTTATGGATTTTGTAAAAAAACGATCTGTTGATGAACTTCTTTAATTGGTTACTACAACAAAAAAACGAGCCTCTAGAATCGCTTCTAAGGCTCGTTTTGCATGTAAGGGTCATATGTGACTGATTCCCTTATTTTTGACCCGTTTTATTGTTATAGTTCTTAATAAATAAGGAAAGAGCAATGAAAACCAATCCCAATATTCCTAAGTATTTATAGTATGAAGGAGTTTCATTATTAATAAATCCACTTACTCCAAAAATCACCGCAAAAGGAATGCCTACTACAAGGAAAAATCTCCATAGTTTCACTTACAGCCCCCCTATTCTAGGATTAATACAATTAAATAGAATACCCTCCTAGAAGTAATAGCTTCTCATACAGAAACTAAATATTAATGATCTCAAAAGAGGGGTATATTATCAACTATTTGATAGTATTCATTAACTCGAAGAAGTATTTTGGTTCTTGAGTCCGATAAAGATTGAACCATGCATGTAATGTATCTGGTGCAAATACATCTAGCACTTCCAATACATGCATCGCGAACTCCAACGGAGCTATTCCTGATGCAGTAACTAAATTTCCATCTGTTACTGCTGGTTCCGTTTCATAATATGTTTCCCCAGTATAATTAGGACAAATCATCTTCATATATTCTAAATCGTTACTTGTATGCCTTCTTGAGTCCAGCAATCCCATCTTTGCAAGTCCCATTGTTGCACCGCAAATCGCCGCAATAACAGTACCTTCTTTTAAAAATTCAGAAACCTTTTCCAATATAGGTTCGTGAACCGATTCCATCCAAGTATCCCCACCTGGAAGTACTAAAACATCAGTACTTTCCAAAATACACTCATCAATAGAAATACTAGGAAGTATTTTCAATCCTCCCATTGTAGTAATAGGATTTTTATTAACGCCAACCGCAATCACCTCTAAAGGCGCTAACCCTTTTTTAAAATACCTTCCCGAGTTTAGTTCAGCAATTAAATAACCTACCTCCCAGTCTGACATCGTATCAAATATATAAAGATACACTTTTTTTGTATGCATAATACACACTCCTTTTGTAATTAATCGTTATACCCTATTATAAAAAAACTTTACTGACAGCTTCAGTCAGTAAAGTTTTTATACTTGATAATAATTAACTAACTCAGATAGAACTTCTATAATCTTTTGCTTCAAACTTGTTGGTTCAATGACTTGAATCGCTGTGCCATAAGGTAAAATCAGATACGGCACATACGTAAGAATTGCTTCTTCTTCTAGTAGAAAAATCACTTTATTTGAAGTCCGTTCTTTGAGATGATGTCCTAAAAACCAATGCTGGCATAAGTTATCCAACGCGCTTGTCTTACCACTAATAACTAAAGGGATTAGTGTTTGCTTATCTTTTACTTCTGGTAGTAAGTTTTTCATGAAAAATTCACTCGCCGAAAATAACTTTGGACGATCGAAGGTAATTTCGGTTTGAATAATACTGATAACTCGCCCCACTCTAAAACTGCGGATTTCATTCCTTAGATGACAAAATGCAATGACATACCAGTTATTATTCCAATAAACAATTCCATATGGATCAACAATTCTACGCGTGGGCTGCTCTTCATGACTTGTATGGTATTCAATTTCTACAGATGATTCGTTTACTATACCTTCCTCCAATTTCTTCAATGTCGGCTCCATAGATGATTTTCCAATTGGACTTATTACTTCAAGCCCATCCAAATGTAGCTTGATCATTCTTTCCTGCTCTTGGTTTGAATACCTTTTCAGCTTTGATGTTGCTCTGTTTAATGCCTCCCCTGAAAAATAGCCAGCTTCTTTCGCCAAAACAGCAGCATGAAGTAATGCAGTTTGCTCATCAACATCAAAAAAAAGTGGACTTTCAATAAAATTATTTAACAGGGTATACCCCCCATTATGACCTGTGTCAGATATAATCGGCACACCACTGGCAGAAAGTGCATCAATATAACGGTAAACAGTTCTTATATTCATCTCTAGCTTTTCAGATATTTGTTTTGCAGTAATTTTCTTGCCTGAATTCAACATCCATAGAATCGTCATCATATTATCAATTTTAGCCATAAAATTTCACCTCTATATAAACCTAAGGTTGCTCTAGTGATAACCCAACAGGTCAGCTAATGGCTTTGCTAATATCATAATCGGTAAGATCGATATCTAATTCCATTCCTAGTGCTAACTTAGCCAGCTGCACTCCGATATAAGGACCCATCGTCAATCCGGAGGCTCCGAGACCGTTAACCGTAAGTAGCCCTTCCCAATCTGGAATGGCCCCTATAACCGGAAGAAAATCGGCTGTAAAAGGGCGAAAGCCCACCCTTACTTCTTGAAACGTGCTATCTGCCAGATCAGGTGCGAATGTAAGGCATTTGCTTAAAATTTCGTGCATTCCACCGGGCGTGATCCTCGTATCGTAGCCTTCAATATTATTTTCATGCGTCGCCCCTATCACGATTTTCTGCTGTTCAAAGGCGAGCAGATATTGATCGGAAGGCGGCATAACGACTGGCCAGCTGCCAGTATTTTTTTTGGCGTCTGACACCTGCAAGTGCATGATTTGCGCTTTCTGATAACTTACCTCAAAATCAATGCCTAAAGGTTGCAGCAACGGCCCTGCCCACGCCCCTGCACAAACGATAACCTTATCGGCCTGGAAGCGATTTGGCCCAACTGTTACGCCCGTTACACGGTTAGATTGAAACTCGAGCTTAGCATCCCCAGATATAAGTTCAGCCCCGTTCCGCTGTGCAGACCGAAGCAAAGCATCACGCAGAGCCCGGCCATCGACACGGGCGGCCCCGCTAATATGAATGGAAGAATATCCTTCCTCTAGCAGTGGGAAGAGCTCACGGGTTCTATGTTCATCAAGCCGGGTAATCTCACCGATTTCTGGCGCGTCTTCTATACGCTTGTAAGCACGCTCTTCCATTTTGCCGATCTTCTCCGGATCCATATGTATGCTTAAAGCCCCAACTCTGGCATAGCCAGTTTCCGTTTCGCCTTCGCTTTCAAGCTCTTCAATTAGCACAGGATAATAACGCGCTCCGGCTTTCGCAAGTCGATACCAAGCCTTATTGCGCCGCTGTGACAACCATGGGCAAATAATGCCAGCAGCTGCATCCGTAGCCTGTCCTTCATCTTTCCGATCAATGATGAGGACATCTGCTCCCTGCTTAGCCAATTGGTAGGCGGTTGATGCTCCAGCAATCCCCGCTCCAATGACAATTATCTTCATAATGATGTCACCCTTTCTGTAATCTCTCTTCTCATTATAACGAGTAACCTATCTGTAAAAAAATAATTTATTTTTTATCAAACCTATTCTTTCTCCCCAGCGTTATCTCTACATGTATAGACCATAAAGGAGGAATTATTAATGCTTACACGATTTAAGAAACTGTTTATGATTACTGCAATGTGCACGACAATCATTGCCACTCCGCTTGGCTCAGCGTCTGCAGAGTCTGCAGCGTCTACAACATCGTCGCCCGCGATCAATTCCGATGCAGATACGGCATTTGAGCTTGGGCTTCTTATTGGAGATGGCAACGGTGTGGATACTGCCTATTTGGGTAAAGAGTCTACACGCTTGCAAGCTGCTATTATCTCACTCCGCCTTAATGGAAAACTGAAGGAAGCTCAGGCTTTTACAGGAACATCTAATTTTTCCGACGCTGCACAGGTAAGCAAAGCCAATCAATCCGTTCTAGCATACTTAAAGAGCAAACCCGAGCTAGGCTGGCAGGGAGCGGGTAAAAATCGTTTTGAACCAAGCGCAGTGATCAGCTCTCAGCAATTTTACAAGGTGATTTTGGAGAACCTCGGTTATAAATCCGGATCAGACTTTACATACCAACAATCAGAAACATTTGCAGCTTCGCACGGCTTGAAAGAGATTGCCGGCAAGTCTTCGCTTCAGAATGCACATCTTGCAACATCTCTAATCGAGGCACTGTCTGCCAATACGAATGACGGCAAGCTGTTCTTTGATACGCTGCAAGCGAGCGGAGTTATTGCTCCCGGTTCAACATTGCCGCAAGGCGAGCGAATTGGACTTGGGCAAAATGACAAGCTCGGGACGTATTTTACAGATAAAAGCGGGCGGGCGCTCTATTTCTTCTCGAAAGACGCGGAGAACGTTAATTCCTGTCAAGGAGATTGCTTGAAAAACTGGCCGATCTATTACGATGCCAATCTTCAAATCCCGGCGTGGCTGAATAAAGCTGACTTCGCCACTATCACTCGCACTGACGGCACGAAGCAGTTGACTTACAAAAATTGGCCGCTCTATTATTTTGCAAAAGATAGTAAGCCCGGCGATGTTAACGGTGAGGGCGTAGGAGGAGTATGGTTTTCGGCGAAATCGGATTATGCGATTATGCTTGGCACCTCGAAGGAAGCAGGCAACTATTTGACTGACGATTATGGCAGAGCACTTTATTATTTTGACAAGGATACATCAGGAAAAAGCGCTTGCGAAGGTAATTGTCTCGTCAATTGGCCTGCATATTCATCCTCAAGCGTTAGCGTCCCGTCTACGATCAAAGGAAGCGATATCGGAACGATTACCCGCTCGGATGGAAGCAAGCAAGCTTCATTCAAAGGGTTCCCGCTCTACTATTTTATTAAAGACAAGGCACATGGAGAATTGAATGGGCAGGGCGTCAATGATGTTTGGTATATTGTAGATCCAGCCAAATTTAATGGAACGACGGCATCAACAAAGCCAGCCGAACCAACTTTTAAGACTTACAACATCGACATTAAAGAGTACTCCTTTGGTAGTGGACCTCTTACTGTGGAAGCAGGCTCCAAAGTTATCTTCACTAACTTCGACGAGATGAAGCATAATGCGGTTGCTTTGGATGGGTCCTTCAACACTCCTTTGCTCGCTAAAGGTGAAAGCTACACGGTAACTTTTGATAAACCAGGTACTTATAATTTTTTCTGCGAGCCGCATAAGTCTTTCATGACTGGTCAAATCATCGTAAAGTGAGCGTGACGTCATGCGAAAAATATCTTATGGGTGTTTGATGCTGATCCTGCTTCTCCTCTTCTTATCAGGCTGCGGGGCTCAGGAGTCAAACGAGACTTCTGCCCGCAATGCAGTGGATACGACAGATGCTCCCTTAAGCTCAGAAGCTGTTGATGAGTATGCGGCGGAGAATGCGACTCCATCCCCTAGCCCAACGGATGCAGTCTCCCCATCCCAAGAGCCGGTTGAAACGGAAAAACCGAAGGAGACGGAAAAGCTTGAAGCAACGCAGAAGCCAGCCGCAACGCAGAAGCCGGCTGCAACGGAGAATGCGACAGAAACGAAGCCGAAGGCTACTCCGGCTCAACCTAAGTCTACACCTAAAACACCGGTCAAAACGGAGGAGCCGATAAAAGACAAAGAAAAGCCTTCTGATGCGGTAACCGTTCATACCGTTGAGATTACTAATTTCGCTTTCTCACCAGATAAGCTCGAAATTAAACAGGGCGATATCGTTACCTTTATCAATAAGGATGAGGTAAAACATTCTGCAACTGCTGATAATGAGCAATTCGATACGGAGTTGCTTGCCCAGGATGAAAGCAAGAAGGTCACCTTCTCAGACGCAGGTGAGTTCGGCTATTATTGCATTCCTCATCCTGGTATGAGAGGATCAATCGTAGTGAAGGCAAAATAATTTATCTTTATTAAAAGATTAGGAGCAGTTGTTTAAGGCTGCTCCTGTTTCTGATAACATTAAAAAAAAGAGCCTGTTGTGGAGGCGCAAATTGATGCATAATCTTACCGATCTAGAACTCATGCAGCTAATTAGAAAAGGTAAAAATAAAGCGCTGTCCGTTCTTTATGACCGGTATGGCGCTTTGGTGTATTCCTTCGCCATCAAGGCAGTTCGAGATGAGCCAACCGCTAGAGATATTTCTCAGGCGGTATTTATGCGTTTATGGACTACAGAATCGGAATACGACCCGGATAAGGGACGTTTTACAAGCTGGCTGCTTACCGTTACCCGCAATATAACGATGGATCATATTCGAAAACAAAAAAGAGACGCTTCCGGCCTTGTACAACTAACAGAGGGGCTGTTCAATGAATTGCCAGATCAATTGAGCCTGTCACCCGAGGAACATGTTGAAAGGCATTCCTTAAGGGAACAAATTCAGCAAGCATGCAAGCATTTATCTCAATCACAGAAAACGCTGATCGAGCATTTTTATTGGCAAGGCTATAGCTTAAGAGAGCTGGCACAGCTGTATGATCAGCCGCTCGGAACGGTCAAAAACAGACTTCATCAAACTTTAAAAATATTGCGAAGGCATCTTGTGGCAAAGGGGGATCTTTAAATGAATGACGAAGCATACAGCAGCGATTGCGATTTCATACTCGATTATCTTTCTAGTGCATGCTCCGAAGAGGAAAAGGAAGCATTCGAGCGTCATTTGACTTATTGTGATTCTTGCAAGCAAGAGCTGGCCGAATTACAAATCGTATGGGAGGAGCTTCCCTTGGATATGGAACGAATTGAACCTCCAGAGGATTTGAAGGAGCAAATTTTGTCTGCTGCCAAAGCATCGCCTAAACGCCATAAAGCACGGAGTAAAACAAAGCTATGGAAGCCAGCAATTGCCGTAGCAGCGGCAGCGCTTATTTTTGTCAGCGGCTCGTTATGGGATAATCCTTTAATTAAAAAACAGGATACACGATTAGAGACCATTGAAAAAGCTCTATTTGCTCCAGCATCCGAGATTGTACAAATTTCGAGGCTAAAGGCGGAATCCACTGAGAAGGAGCATGCATATGGCATCGCATGCATTGTTGACAATGGAAAGAGCAAGCAGTTTGTAGTTTATGTGTTCGGAGCCCAAGAAACGAAAAACGAGGAAGCTTATCAGGTCTGGCTTCTCCGAGATGGCAGTCGTACGAGCGCAGGCACGTTCCGCGTTGACAAGTCCGGAGTAGGACTGCTCGCCATGGGAATAGAGTCAGACCAATTAACCTTTGATAGCATCGGTATTACTCTGGAGCCCGATGAGAAGGGTGATCAGCCGCGCGGGACTAAAGCTTTCGGAATGGATGGCGCTCCTTATTCGGTAAAAACACTTTAGCTTTAGATAACAGCGACAGCCAACTTCATCATCCATGGCTGTCGCTATTTATTTTTCTACTTGTACCAAGGATTCAAATGAATCAATACCTCTTCAACAATAGGATTTTGATCCATAATAACCTTCTTTATTTTTCTGCTAATGTCATGGCCCTCTTGAACGCTTAATTCAGCAGGAATCCCCACCCGTACATCAACAATCATGTAATGACCGTGCTCTCTAGCGCGTATTCGATCAATTCTTTTCACTTCCGGTATCGTTTTGACCAGCTCTAGCATTTCGTCCATTCTATCTTCATCTATATTTTTCTCCATCAATACGTCGATTGAGGTTCGTCCCATGTGGATTGCTAATTTGAGGACAAAATATGCTACGATGATTCCTGCAAAGGGATCGCCATATTTTAGAAAATGAATATTGTAATGTTCTCCAAGCATAGCAAGAGCGATACCAATCACTGCAGCGAGGGACGCGTATACATCAGCTAAATGGTCATAAGCGGTTGCGATCAAGCCGCTGCTATTCGTTTTTTTGCCAATACGCATGGTATACACATAAAGCCACTGTTTCCACACTAATGAGATTCCAGCTGCGAACAGAACAAGTACCGTTGCTTTATGAGGCGGCTCCATTAGAGCCATTACCGAGTGATACCCCATGTAGATAGCTGCTAATACGAGTACAACAGCTACAATGCCAGCACCGATAACCTCTGCTTTGCCGTGTCCATAGGGATGGTCTTTATCGGGCGGCCGTTTTGAAATCATCATCGATATTAATGCGGCTGCTGTTGCAAAAACGTCTCCAGCATTATGAACGCCATCTGCGATAAGCACCTGACTGCTGAAAAGAAATCCAATAATTAGCTTCATGGCCGTTAAAAGAATATTGCTAATCAGACTTGACCAAATCGCGATAGCTGATTGTTTACTTGTTGATTCCATAAAATTAGTTAGTCCTCATCTCATTCCCTAATATACGACCTTATTTGCTATAAGCTTTAAAGGTACCGTGACATTATACAAAATGAAAATCGTGTGGGTCTAGAGAAACAGTCTTGCCTTAAGTAAGAATTCTTATTGAACACCAATAGAGTTTGAATCAACTAATAATGTTGCTCGTGCGCAAAATAGGCATGAGGGATAAACTCCACCCCCATGCCTATTTCTAAAACATCCTATTCATACAACATGGGCTTAGTTTTTCGAAGCCATTTGTTTGAGCTCTGTAAGTAATTGATCGAGCTGTGCGTATTCCTCAACCATCGTATGAATCTTAATATCCTGTGTTTCCATGCTGGCATGAACCTCTTCAACAGAGGCCATATTTTGCTGTGTTGTAGCTGCTATATTTAGCATTTCATTTGACATACTCGTATAACGAAGATGCAGTTCATTTGCTGAGCTGCCTACTGAATCGGAATGCCTTTTTACAAGCTCCGTATTCTCATTGATCTGTTCGATAAGCTGCTGTACCTGACGAGATACATCTCTGCTAGTCGTCACGGCTGTTTGGCCGTTTTCTACTTGCGCGTGAACAGCACTGATTTGTGAGCGAATTCCTGATAAAATTTGTGTAATTTCATTTGTCGCCAATCTTGAATGATCCGCTAGCTTACGAACCTCGCCCGACACGACAGCAAAACCTCTGCCATGCTCACCAGCACGAGCCGCTTCAATAGCAGCATTTAACGCGAGCAGATTCGTTTGCTCAGCAATGCTGCTAATCGTATCAACGATGGAGCTGACGCGATCATTTTGTTTATTAAGCTCAATCATCATTTCCACAGTATGTGCAATAATGGAGCGAACACTTTCCACCTCTGTCGATAAGGTCGTCATTTGTTCGCGGTTTTTAACCGTTAAATTTGCATTGTCAGCAGAATATTGCTGTAGAAGCGCTGTCCCATCAAGAAGCTGCTTAACAGAAGCATCAATGACCTGCGACGATTCGCTAATGTTCATAATCGTTCCTGACTGCTTCTCAATTGCCGCCGACATTTCAGAGAATGTCGCTGTTACCTCTTTCGAGATATCTCCAGTAGAGCGTACGTTTAACTGCTGGCTGCTGCTGAACTCCGATAAAACCCTAATAGAAGAATTCAGTTTCACTAGCATTCCTTCTGCCATATCCTTGGAAGCTAATGCTTCTAGCTGCTTGTCCACAACCTGACGCTGAAGCTTGCCGCTGAAGCCTGCTGAGAACGCAAGCGCGACCGTCGCAAACGTTAGGTACAAAAATAAGTAAACAAGTGATTCATTCGGAAATAGCTTCGGCTGAAGTACTGGATCAAAAAATAAATAAGTGCTTAATGCTGCACCCAAAATACCCGTAACGATAATGGGTCTATGATCTGCGTACAAGGTAATGATAGCAAGATTAACGTAAACTAAGAAATACGTACTCACAATAGGATTCGGATCGGATACAATTAATAATGTAACGATGATTGTCAAAATAAATGGTACGACAAACTTAACGTATCCCGTAAAAATTCCCCGGTATGTCATGAAAGTAGCTGCCCCGCACAAAAAACTACCAACACCCGCAAGAAGTAAAATCATCTCCATGCTAAGTCCAATAGCAAGATCTGTTGCGATCCCAAGAGCTAGAAGGCCCCAAAGTATTTTTATTAACAATCGATTTCGTTTGTCTAGTTCTGTTAATTCTTTTTTCATGACATTTCCGCCTTTTCTGAGTAAACTAATATTTTCTATCGCTTAGACGTTTCGTCCAGTACCTACCGCTCCAGTTGTGGCTAGAACCGCTTCGTTCGGATAGATCAGCCATTCATATCGACTCTTATTCCGATACATTTGCTCCATATCGAACAATACAGGTACAACATCATCCCCCTTATAAAATACTTTCTCACCTACTTTTTCGAGTGGTACTTGATACGAAATTCGAAGCGCCCTCAAAAAAATAGGCTCCAGCAGTGAAACAAAGTATTTCATTTGCAGCTTTTCCGCAATATAGACAGCCGACGTGAGCAAATCCGAAATATGTCGTCCCCTATATGATTTGAGCAGAGCTATTTTGTCAATCTCGGCCACAGCGTCGCCTGCTTCTATGACTTTGGGATGCTCTCGAAAAGGGCCCGCATCATTAATTGAGCTTGAGACTAAGGAGTAGGGCTTAATTTCAGATGTCCCTACATAATGTCCTTCCTCTGTCACAATGACAAATCTCTCAAGAGCCTGTTCCGAAAACTCAAGTTCAAATCCTTTCTCCATCCATACCGTAGTCCAAATTCCATTAAACATGGCCAGTTCCAGTTCATTCTCCACTCTTTTAAACATAATTCCTCTCCTCTATTTCTCTATTTTTTCTATTTTCTGCATAGGTGAAATAAGTAGGCATTATTTTATCGGAATAATTAACTCAATTGTTAACCATTTTAAGAGAATATTTATTACGATTTTCAAAATATTTTCCCATTACTTCATTCACATCACTCATTTGTGAGGTGTAAAAGTCTTCCTTTGTCGATTTTTTATAAATTTATCCAATTTATCGATTATCTCGTTCTCAAAACTCATAATTCCTAGTTTCCTTATTCATTTGTTTCAAATGAGCTGTTTTCGTTTACATATAACTAAGAAAACAAAAAACGTTGGTCCACATGATCAACACATTAAAAATGAGGAGAGATGTCAAATGTCACGAGAAAACTCTAGTAATGGCGTATTGGTTGGAGCAATTGTAGGAGGTGCTATCGGTGCGATTTCAGCTCTGCTATTTGCGCCAAAAACAGGTGCTAGCCTTCGGGAAGATCTCTCCAACAAGTTCAAGACCATCAGTGAGAAAACAAAGAACCTCGCACATACGGTAGGGAATAATACAAAAGAATTTGCTTCAACTGTTAGTGAAAACACAAAAGATATTGCCCACAATATCAAAGAAGAAGCCGGCGACCTCGTCGATCACGCTAAAAAATCGAACAACAATATTATGGAATCCATTACCTCAGCTAAGGATGATGTTAAGGATGGACTTGCTTCCACTGGGAGGTAATGCTAAGAAAACCGAACGACGAAAAAAGGGGCTGTTCCATAAGTCATCAAAGATGACGATGGGATAGCCCCTTCTATTCAGAACAAATGTGGTTCCTAAATTCACTACGCAGTCGAATGTTCTTCCGATCGCTGTTGTTATCGGATTCCTGGAATGAATGGGCCGAGGAAGGAATCCGCGAACAAAGGCGACCGCTGGCGCTTCTCCAGAATCATTCGACCTGCTCCGTTTGGTTGAACCTTGAACATTATCAGTAAGTCTAGAAACTAGACTTATTTCTCTGAAAACGACCAATTCTACACAAATAGATCTAGAAACTAGATCTATCATGCTGCCTATTCCGCCAATGTGACTCTAAAGCGCCGGATTATCAGTAATAAGTCTAGAAACTAGACTTATTTCTCTGAAAACGACTAATTCTACACAAATAGATCTAGAAACTAGATCTATTATGCTGCCTATTCCGCCAATGTGCCTCTAAAGCGCCGGAACATCTTCACGTACCATAATCCGCGCTATGCTCTGCTAACAGCACCTTCAGCTTCTCAATCGCCCGCTTCTGTATGCGGGAAACGCTCATTTGGGATACTCCAAGCTGGTCGGCTATGTCACGCTGAGATTTGCCATTATGATAAGCAAGCATCAGCACTTTCTTCTCCTCCGCTTTCAATTGATCCATTGCTTCCTCCAAATCGAGACGATTATCCACATTCTGATAATCGTCCTTGTCTGAACCAATGAGATCACCTATGGTAGCAGCACTGTCCCCTTCGCTGGATAATGGTGTATCCAGCGAAACATAGTGATAAGATTCTCTGCATGAAAGCACCTCAATCGTTTCTTCCACAGAGAGTCCTAGATGCACTGCAATCTCTTCTATTTTTGGCGAATGCCCCAATTCTACCGTCAAGTGATCAATAGCCTGCTGGATGAGCAAGCCCTTCTCTTTGATTCGCCTTGGCACCTGAATATACCAGGACTTATCACGCAAATAGTTTTTCAGATGACCAATGATGCTCTTCATGGCATAACCCTCAAATGGGATTTCTCGGGAGCTGTCATATTGTCTAAATAAACGCAGCATAGACAGCTGACCGACCTGATACAAATCTTCATAGAGATCCGGCCTGCTCCGAGACATCTTTGCGGCAGCCATCTTTACGATAGGCTCAAAGTGCTGCAGTAATACCGTTGCAATTTCATTGTCATTCGATTCCTGATATATTTTCATTTGTTCAATCAATTCTTGTGGAGTCAGGAAGGATGAATTAGCGTTCATGCCATCTCCTCTTTCCTACCAATGAACTTGGTCAAAATCACCTCTGTGCCCCTCTCAGAGAACACTTCAACTTTATCCATTAGGGCGTGCATCATAAATAGACCAAGCCCCCCCGCAGTCACATCGCTTAGCTCTTTGTTATGCAGCGAATCGTTTTTGCTTGCAGACGGCTCATATTTAAAGCTTGTTCCTTCATCCTTAATTCGAATTAACAGTCCTTTATCCTCAAGTTCAAAGGTTACGTCTACCATTCCAGGCCGCTCATTGCGGTAAGCATGAAGCACAACGTTCGTGCAGGCTTCCGTTACCGCTACCTTCATATCTTCAATTTCCTCATAGGAAAAACCTGCTTTATTCGCAATACCGAACAATGTAAGTCTAACGATATCAATAAATTCTGCTTTCGCTGGAATCGATAAACGAATCAATGAGTTCATAGTCGCTTCTGTCCTCTCTTATATGTTCCTATTATAGCTCATATTTTTTTAACTTTATTCCAAATCCTGATCGTAGCGATTGCACCGTTATATAGCGTACTAAGTAACCCAGGTTCTTCGGCAGGCTTATTGCTTTCCTTCTTAATAGAAGCTGCTACACTCGCCGCTGATTCCTTCGCCGCTCCAGTAAAAGAGTGTAGGGCATGACCAATATCGTTGACCGATGCGAATAACACATCTAGAGAGCTTAGCTTCGTTCTTACATCAAGCGTCATCGCATTCGTATTATGAATAGCCTCCTTCACCTCGACGCTTATTTGTGTAACCTCAGTCCGCAGTGAACCCACTGTTTTCCGCATCTCATCGAGAGCGCCTTGCAAAACTTTCAACGTTTGAATAAGTGAATACAAGAGAACAAGGAAAGCAATTGCTATAACAGTAATACCAATTTGCATGAACAAATCCATTGTGATCACTTCCTTTTTTCATTAGTTACCCGCTGGCTCATCATTTGAAACAATCAAGTACAATCATTTCTACATTTCAGTGTTCCAAAATTATCCTAGAAGTGTTCATGCTATAATAGAGATAACCTTTTACTAGAATTGTTTAATATAAAGGAGTTTATTATATTGCAAAATTTACGTTTCAAGATCCGATCAAAGATTTTACTCGGCTATTTTCTTATCATTTGCTGCTTGGGTTTATCTATCCTGATCGTCAGTGAGAGGATTTCATCCTTGCAAACAGAGATTGAAACGATCACAAGCCGAGACATCGAAGTGCATAATTTGATTACTACCATCCGATATAATGCCGTTAACATGGAGACAAGCCAACGCGGCTATGTCATTACGGGAAATGAAATTTATTTGGAGCCCTATCTCCATGGAAAATCAGAATGGGAAGCAAATTATAACGCGCTCTATCAGTATCTTTCCGATGATCCAGTAACCATTAAAAATTTAGAGGAAATAAAACTAACCATTCAGAATTGGATTAATGTCGCCGGAGACCCTACTGTAGAAATGCGCAAAAGCAACAACACCCAAGCGATTATCGATTTTTTTAATGATGACCTAGGGAAAAAAGATATGGATTCGCTTCGCGTGCAATTGGAAACTTTGCGTCAAAATGAAATTGCTTCAACCAAAGACCATATTGCGGATTTAAAAAGTCGCAATGACATTCTCATTATCAGCTTGTATCTCATGCTGCTCATCGTTTCTATTGTCGCTTTCATCATCGTGTCATTCGTTTCCGGTGCGATTGTCAAAACGATTAATCAAGTTGTCAAATCAATCAATGATATCGCATCCGCAGGAGGGGATTTATCCACTCGCATTAAAGTGAACACACACGATGAAATTAACGACCTCGCCGTGGCTACAAATACGCTGCTGGATAATATAAATGACCAAAATTGGATTCAAACGAAGGTTGCCGAGGTAGCAACTATGAATCAAGGTATTAATGATACCGCTACGTTAGCGGATTCCTTTCTCACGAAGCTGGCTCCGATGATAAACGCTGCCTACGGCATATTTTATATTCGTCAAGGTACCGGTGATCAGCAGAAATTAATTAAATTAGCTTCCTATGCAGCGAATGGGGACACGTCAGGACACGAAAGCTTTCGTTTAGGCGAAGGCCTTATCGGTCAAGCTGCCCTGGATAATCGTACTTTTCTATTAAATTCGGCCCCAGAACATCCGCTTAACATCACGTCGGGTATTGGAACAGTGCAGCCTAGGAGTATTCTGATCGTGCCTTTCGATTTTCATGGAAAAGTTGAAGCCGTCGTTGAGTTTGCTTCTGTGGATTCGTTTACTTCACAGCATCTAAAGCTGCTTGAACAAATCGATTCACACTTCGGCGTTGCTATTAATAGCGTTCTTGGCCGTATGGAGATCGAGAGATTGCTAAGTGAATCACAAGTGTTAACCGAAGAGCTGCAGACGCAAACCGAGGAACTGCAAACGCAGTCGGAGGAGCTGCAGATGCAGCAAGAAGAAATGCGTATGACTACCGAGCATTTAGAAGAGCAAAATCTGTTTGCCGAGCAGAAGACGAAGGAATTAGAGAAAGCAAAGGAAGAGCTGGAGACTTATTCGGAGCAGCTCAAGCAAAGCTCGCAATACAAATCCAATTTCTTGGCCAATATGTCGCATGAGCTGCGTACTCCATTAAACAGCATCTTAATTCTCTCTCAGCTTCTAACGGAAAATGAAAACGAGACACTAAATTCAGAGGAAGAAGGGTATGCGAAAGTTATCCATACATCTGGCAATGACCTGCTGACACTGATTGACGACATTCTTGATTTATCCAAAGTTGAAGCTGGGAAAGTCATCTTGACGATGGATGAAGTAAACGTCAGTGAAATTCCGCAGCATATGCAGCTGCTTTTTCAACCTATAGCTGATCAGAAAGAGCTGGAATTCCATATTAACGTTGACGCTAACCTGCCTCCGTTGCTTTATACAGATGGTCAGAGGCTTCAACAAATTTTGAAAAACCTATTATCCAATGCATTTAAATTTACCGAAAAAGGCTCGGTTATCCTTGATATACAAAGAGCTAATCAAGAAGAAGTAAAAAAACTTATCCCTGCGCATGCCGACAAAACCGTTTTGGCGATATCAGTGATCGATACCGGTATTGGCATACCGCTTAATAAACAGAAGCTAATATTCGAAGCCTTCCAACAGGTAGACGGTGAAACGAATCGTCAATATGGCGGAACCGGTTTAGGATTGTCCATCTGCAACGAATTTACTAAGCTGCTGAGCGGATGTATCGTCCTAGACAGCATACCGAGGAGAGGGAGTACATTTACACTGTTCTTGCCTAGCCTGCCTAATATGGAGAAGGAGCAACTCGTAACCTTTCACCAAGAGACAGCCGCAGCTGCTGAGTCTCCTGTTACAATCACTGAACCTGACGTTATCGAAAATACGATAATAGACGTAAATGAGAATGAATGTACCCTGTTTAAAGGAAAAAAGGTACTGCTCGTTGAAGATGATTCCCGCAATGTATTTGCGCTTGTCCAAGCGCTCGAGAATAAGGAGTTTAACGTGACCGTTGCAAGTAACGGAAAACAATGCTTAGACATAATTAAAGAGCAATCCGACTTCGATCTTGTGCTTATGGACATTATGATGCCGATTATGGATGGCTTTGAAACGATGAAAGTCATTCGACAAGACACCGCAATGAAGGACACGCCTATTATCGCCTTAACGGCCAAAGCAATGAAGAGCGACCGTGACAAATGCTTGGAAGCTGGTGCTTCCGATTATATTAGCAAACCTCTAAATATGGATCAGCTTTTCTCGTTAATGCGGGTATGGCTGACAAAGCAGGTGGGGAATTGATAAATCAATGGAATGAGGACGCTGCTGAGAACGATGAATTATCGTCCAACGATTTGGAACGCATTGAAATTGATTTGTTATTAGACGGCATACACAAAGTGTACGGCTACGATTTCCGTCATTACTTGCGTTCCTCGCTTCGCAGGCGGATCAATCATCGAAAAAGTCTTGAAGGCTTGCCGACGATCATCTCGCTACTGGAGAAGGTGCTTCACGAGCCTGGTTTTATCCAGATTTTACTTAATGATTTCTCGATTAAAGTGACAGAAATGTTCCGGGATCCCCATTTTTTTGCGGCATTTCGTACCGAAGTTATTCCTTTGCTTAAGGATCTTCCTGAAATACGAATTTGGCATGCAGGCTGTGCAACTGGAGAAGAGGTTTATTCCATGGCTATCCTGCTCCATGAGGAGGGCTTGCTGGATAAGTCAAAGATTTACGCAACAGATATGAATGAGCATGCCATCGAGAGTGCAAAGCAAGGAAAATTCCCGCTTAAACGTATGCAGGGCTTTACGAAAAACTACTTGCAAGCTGGCGGCACGAAAGAATTTTCCTCTTACTATACGACCGATTTTGAACATGCTTTATTCCATCCCTATCTCAAAGAAAATCTCATGTTTGCCGAGCATAACTTGGCAACGGATAATTCTTTCAATGAATTTCACGTTATCTTATGTCGGAACGTTCTTATTTATTTCGATTCTGACTTACAGAGCCGTGTTCATACCTTATTCTTTGATAGCTTAGCTCTGCAAGGCTTCTTAGCATTAGGAAATATGGAATCGCTCATTTCCGTTCACAAAAGCAAATATGAAGATTTTAATCAACCAGAGCGTATTTTCCGCAAGGTGAATAGTTAGCTAAGTTTAATCCCTATCATTACAAGACAAGAGCCAGAATCCTTTCAATAGGATACTGACTCTTGTTTTATAAGCGTTTATTTTTCGGCGATATCGATATTATTCAAATGTAGATTCTCCTGCATGGCTTCAGGTGTCTGAATACCATCACCGACTACAGCAACTCGGCCTGTATAGAGCAATTGTCCAGTCGTAAGATCCAGTACAGATGCTCCGGCAACATTTGCTTGTTTGGTTTGTAGGTACACTCGATTGGATTTAATAATGGCAGCTTCGATCTCGTCCACCTTCAATTGCTCTGCAGATACCGTCACATAAGCTTTCTCGAGATGTTTAGTCTGTACTTCATACCGTGATAAAGTGACTTGATTAGGTTCGGTTTCTGCCATAAAAAAATAATCGTCTTGCAGGCTTATCGTCATATTATCAAAGTTTAAATCAGTCAATTCAGTCAATAATCCCGTACGATACGAATACATAAAATATTTCTCGCTTAACGTTTCCGAAACCTCATTCGCTTCTCTTTGTTCTTTGCTAATTTTCTCTTCACGTACATTAAAAAGAATACTTTCAGAAGGAGCACTATACTCCCTATCTGTATCTTCCAAAAGATTAACTTGGATGTTGACGTCTTTTTGAGTGATATAGTTGACTGGCCATTGCTCGAGCTTCGTATTCCGCAGCAGCTTCCCACTTTTCATGTCTATGACAAAAATCTCATACTCACTTATCCAATCATCGAAATTAAACGTAGTGGCGAGTAAATGCACCTCATTATCCAGCCGTTGAACGTCTACCAATCTCATATAATTAGTCTCATACTCTATTAATTTGGAAATATCTATTGTTTTCGGGAGCTCATACGTCAGCTCGAGTTTCGATTTTTTGTCTGTAGATTGTTCGATAAGATTTAACTGAAATGCAGCTATTGGAGCTTTTGACTCTCTTTTTTGGGTTCTAACGTCTGCATAGATGACCCACTCCTCATCCTGATAAAAACTACTACTATTATGCTTACCTCGCATAAATGACTTATGTTCTTTTATTAGATGCTCAAACTCAGGCCGTTTGTAGAACCATGAACGATAATCCGTTAACTCCTTACGCAAATTTGTATTCGAAATCGTATTCGAACCATTAACCTCGCTGCTGATGCTATTCACTTGTATAGGTACAGAACGTCTCTCTAAATAGTAAGAGCCAGATATTTCGATAACTTCGCCTTCCTTTAGATCGCCTTGAATCGTTTCCAGCTGAAATTCGGGGTAAAAGTTCTGCTTGCCGACCGCGTAGTAAGTGCCTATTCCGCTTACTGCGAGTACGGCTATTAGGATGGATAACCAATAACGCCTCATGAACATTCTCCTTACACCGTAATCTTTTTGGTGAGCAGTCTCATTGAAAGCCACACGGATACGCAAAGCACCAGAAGGAATATGAATAGTACTATACCGTACATTTCGTATGCATAAAGATAAGCATTACGATCATCTGAATTCAAAAATAAGAAAACGGATACGACAGCTAACACACAACCCGCCACATACAATACACCGTACAAAATACCTAAAAGACCATAACTTCTCTCCAGCAAAATAGCGGTAACAATGACGATGACAACAATCGTTCCAAAACCATAATAATAAAGAAATTGTTCAAACTGCTGCGGTATTAACTTTTCGAGTGCTTGATTGCTCATTATTGCTTCTACGATATGAGAGTCGACTCGCTGATCTGCAGGAACGATGAGATTGAAGACGAAATGCTGAATGGGCAGCATGATTAATTGAAACGAAATAAATCCGAACACAAACAGGAGAAACGCCGTTAATTTAGCTAAATAAATGTTCCGTCGTGCTGTCGGCAGCACCAGCAATCGATAGATAAACGTAGAGCGCCCGAACCAATCACGGTACCAGATAATAAAAACATACAAAGCGAGTACACCTATACAAAGGAGCATCGGCAAAATATAGCCCATCTGCGAACTAAAGATTGCCCATTCAAAACTAAGATATTTAGGAGAAAAACCAGTCAGGAGGCTCTTATCTACGGTCTCTAACAACAGCTTTTCTCGAAATGACAATTCTTTCGTAACCGTCCAAATGAGAGCACTGAACTGACAGATTGCTGTAATTCCCATTAATATGGCGAGTACCCAGCGGAAGCGTTGTACCTCCATATGAACAAGCTTTAAATATCGATTCATGCCTGATACACCTCTCTCATGACATCAATGACAGATTTTCCTTCCTCGCTGCGCATTTCTTCGCAGTAGAACTCCTGGGTTACCTTGCCGTTCTTAAGTAAAATAGCTTTATCGATGAGCTGCTCCATCTCTCCGATTTCATGCGTCGTAAGTAGTACGCCCCGCCCTTCAATGAGGTCACTCGTAAACACTTCCGTAATCGCTTCCCTGCTAAACAAGTCAATTCCCGAGAACGGTTCGTCCATTATTATGTAGTCTGAATCTTGGCCAAGACCTAGCAAAAGATTGAATTTTGCAGCGGTTCCTTTCGATTGGTTCCCGATTTTATCCGAATATTCCAGTTTAAAAAACTGCATAAGCTCACTTGCTCGCTTTGCGTTCCAGCTCTCATAGAAATCAGCCATAAACCGGATCGCCTCGGATAGCTTCATACTGGAGGGCATCGCCAGATGGTCTGGAACGAACGCTATTTTTTCATATAAGCTTGGAGTTAACACTTGTCCGTCAATAAGAATCGAGCCTCGGGAGATCGGCGTCAGCCCCATGATCGTCTTCAGGATCGTTGATTTGCCTGCTCCGTTTACACCGATAAGGCATGTGATTTCACCCTTTGCCGCAGTAAAAGATACCCCTTTCAGCACATCACGACGACGATACCGCTTATGTATATCCTTTACTTCAATCATGCTCCGGCTCCACCTCTTCATATTTGCTCTTGACCAGCTGCAGCAGCTCGTCGATTGGAACATCGATCTTACGCACCGACGCCACGAAGTTGCCGACTGCTTCTCCTATTAATTCAGTTCTAATTTGATTGAGCAATACTGTATCATTTGTAATTCTGCTCGGTGAATTACCTTCCGAAATAATCAACTGATGCTCCTCCATTTCCTTATATGCTTTCTGTACTGTATTTGGATTAATTTTCAATAGGGTGCCCAGCTCTCTCCGTGAAGGAGTGATCTGACCGGCAACAAGCCGCCCTGTCGCGATTCGTTCTTTAAAATGGCGGACAACCTGCAAATAAACCGGATCCCGATTATTGAACGCAACTTCCGTCCAGCCTTCAATGGTGTTCATAGCCATACCTCACATTCGTAGCAAATGTGTATTACGTGCATAATACACTTCATAAGCGTATTATGCACGTAATACACTTTGGAGTCAACAGAGCATTTTTTATCCCACAATAAAAAAAAAAAGAGGAAACGACGCCAGCGTCATTTCCTCTTCTTCAATTGATTAACTGTTTTCGTTCTAATTTTCTGAAGCATTATTCACATATTTCGTAAGGACAACCTCAGTACCATCCTCTAAAGAATGAACCTCAACTTCATCCATCAGCGCCTGCATCAAATAAATGCCTAGTCCACCGACTTGAAGTCCGCTTACATCTGCCTCTGGGAGTGGAGCAGCCTTCTCAAGTACAGCGAAAGCTGGCCCCGTATTTTTCACTTTTATCGTAAGCCCCGTATCGCTTTGTTCAAAGCAAATATCGATCACATCTTGCTCCATTCCTTGAGCGCCATGAATCACTGCGTTATTACATGCCTCAGAAACAGCAACCTTCATATCTTCCATATCTTCATAAGCATAGCTCATCTTCGAGGCGATTCCGAACAGACAGATTCTGACCATATCGATATAGTCCGCATGGGCCGGGATTTGTAGTCTTATGGCATTCATGCTTGAGCCTCTGTCCCTTCAATTAAATATCTAGAGATCCCTGTGAGATCAAATAGACGCTTAACAGCCGAAGGAATTTCCTGTACAAAAAACGGTGCTTTTAGCTCGTCACGGAGCTTAAGTACCGAAACGATGATACCAATCCCAGTACTGTCTATATATTTCAAATGTTTAAGATTTAGAATCAATGCTTTGTCCTGGCGGTTCATAATCGGTTCTAACGCTGCCCGCAGCTGCGGCACAACAGATAAATCCAGCTCCCCGCTTACATGAAGTATAAATTTGTCCTGTGTCTCTTCCTGCATGACTTGAAATTGCTCAGCTCTCATTCCATTCACTCCGCTCACTTTTGTTTAATAAATCGTATCAAGATCCTTCTCATTGCACAAGATGCACATTAAGTTGTTACATGGAGAAGCTGTGGAAGTAATGAATGGACGTCAGCTTCTGAGTATCCGCATCAATAAAAAGCTTCAACAAGGCTTCCTCTCTCTCAAATACAATACCGTCCTCCGTGATATAATCGGGTTTTCCTAGCGCTTCCGTAACGGCATCCACTGTAACAGCGACTTCAATTCCATCAATGTTCAGCGTCTTGGAGTCTTCCGCTATTTCAACAGACTGTATGAATTCGTCACTAAAGATGATATTCATACCCTCGTATTCATAAATCATCACTTCACTTAAATGCGGGTCCGTTGTCATCTGTTTCGGCTTGCCCAGCTTCTGGACCACGCTGCCCTGATCATCATAAAGCGTGATGCCATTAACAGTCTGAAGCGTAAAGCTTGTTTCTGACAGATCTGACGGCTTTGTTGCATTCACTGCTTCTGTTGCATAGGTAACTTCTGTTACTGCTGAAGGAGACACAGAAGCCATTACGATTTCATTAGTTGGTTCGGGCTGCGCTTCCGCCTTCACAGATCCTGATTCTTGCACTGAAGAATTCGTCGCGGTGACATGTCCAAAGTCGCCGGTACAGGCGAGAATGCCTCCGATTAAACAACCAATAATAATAAAAGTCTTCATATGATCTCCCTCCTATGCGGGATTGTCGGGATTGTAGAGCTTCCTTTAGCTTATATGTACCTATACACTGTTCTCTGCTCTTTGAAACAGGTTCAATCAATTATTTTTATAAAAATAATGCTGCCTTCAAAACAAAGCTGCCACAGTTATCATTTTGTCTCAATCATCACTAAGCAAATATCGTCCTTTTGACTGGAATTGGCATGCTCCGCAATAAACTCGCTAACCATCTTAGCATGCTCACTCGCATCTTTTCTTCTTAGTTGTCCCATAAGCAGATCCAGCATTTCCTCTTCGTTGTCGCCGATAGACTCACTTAATCCATCCGTATAGAGGACGATCTGAGTCTGATCTTGGTAAGAAACGCTGCCCTTATTAATATCGATATTTTCAAACAAACCAATTGCACAGCAGCCCTCTATTAACAGAGTTTCCTGGTCGCCAATCATTAACCTGCCTGGAGGGTGTCCAGCATTCACATATTCAATAACCCGCTTATCCGTATCCAATACTAAATAAATGGCGGTAAAATAGTAATTAAGCAGCTCTTCCTTCTTATACAGCTGATTCATATATCGATTGAGCTCACGCATAACAAGGTCCGGATCAGTAATACGCGTTATCGTATCCTTAAGAACGGAAGATATGTACATGCATACCAATGAAGAAGAAATACCATGTCCCATCATATCAAGCAAAATAACGCCATAACGATACTCATCAATCCGATACCAAGAGTAGAAATCACCTGCAAGCTCTGACGATGGCTGATATACCGCGTTGATTGCTACATGTTCATCATTTATCGGCTGACTTAACACATTTCTTTGTACTTTTTTGGCAAGTTCCAGCTTAGCCTTCACATGTCTGTCTCTCTCTTTGTGCCAATCGATTTCCTGCTTCAGCCTTAAGGCTGAACGAATTCTCGCTAGCAATTCCATCTTATTAATCGGTTTCATTACATAGTCACTGGCACCGGCATCAAGCGCCTCTGCCATCTTGTTAGAATCGCCCAGCGCAGTAACAAATATAATCGGAACGTCCTTATAACGCTCCACCTGCAAAATTCGTTTACATGCTTCCAGACCATCGATCTCCGGCATCATCATATCCATCAAAATCAAATCTACTTTTGATTCCGTTTGCGAAGGACTGTCAATATCCAGCATGGTGTAAAGCTGCATCGCCGATGATGCAATTTTCAAATCCTTATAACCCTCTTTATTTAAAATAGCTTTTATAATAATCTGATTTGTAGCATTATCATCTACGATTATAATACTCATATTCAGGCTCCTTTAGCTCCATTATCCGCTACTCACATTCTGAGCGTAACTAGTAGTAGAGTCAACTATTTATAAGGAAGATTACCAAGTCAGCGCGCTGTCTAATAAGCTTACTTATAACATTGAAACATGATCAAATTTGGAGAAAAGGTCTATCCTCGCGGATAGACCTTCGATTTCCTCATCATTGTTTGAGTGTTGGTTTACGCTGTGTAGTGAGGATAATAATATACGGCAGGGTCGAAATCTTCACCCGAATACTCCTTGCCTCCCCATGCGATGACCAGAATTTTATCCTGATCCATCTCACGTTCGAGGCGCTGCGACTCTTGCTCGGAAATGCCAAGTGATCTCATCTTAGCCCGCAGCTCATCACCGCTTGAACGGAAAATGTTAGCGATTGTCGAGCCTAGACCTTCCTCAGCGATACCGATTTGCTCAGCATCTGTATTCTCAACAATCCGTTTAGTCCGATCCTTATCATGCGTCAGCACGAAAATATTGTCCTTCGGGTAACCCTCAGTTTGAAATTTATACACCTGTTCTTGAACCTCGATAGCGTTATTTACCGTGTGTACCTTCGTATTGGATAGATGATTCATTGTAATTCCTCCTCATTTTTTTGTTTGTTTAGTTTCCCATTCCTTGTTAACTGGCTCGTCTCCTGCCAACAATGAGAGATACGACAAAGAGTATGACGAATACGACGAATAATATTTTTGCTATCCCAGCTAGTGCGGAGGCAATTCCTAGAAAACCGAATATGCCTGCCACAATGGCAAAGATGAAAAATAATAATGCCCAACCTAACATTGGAATCAACCTTCCTTCTAAACTGTTTTTGTTAACTTGTCATGTTATTAACCAGCCTCATGCCCTTTGAAACAGCCTGCTTACAGACGATTTAGTCAAAATCGCAGCTATAATTGAAGAAATAAATATGCAAATATTTCAGATGTTTCAGAAGTCTTGAATGAGGTTAAGAGACTACACCAAACAAATCGATAATAGAAAAGGCTGGTGATGATCGATGGAAAAGCAGCGTATTCACGTTAATGGCATCGATTTAGTCTATGAAGAATGTGGAAGTAACAAAGGTACAGCAATCGTATTGCTCCACGGCTTTTGCGGCTCATCTCAATACTGGCAAAAAATATGTCCGATGCTCGGTGATGAATACCGCGTCATCATTCCAGATCTTCGCGGTCACGGCAGCTCTTCGGCTCCGGATGGCCCGTATACAATGGAGACGATGGCCGAGGATATCGCTGCACTCTTAGCTGAGCTTCAGATCGAGAAGGTCGTAATGTTCGGCCATTCCTTAGGCGGCTACGTAACGGCAGCCTTCGCGGAGAAATATCCTACTATGCTGTCAGGCTTCGCGCTCATTCATTCCACCGTGCTCCCGGATTCAGAGGTTGTTAAGGAGAAACGAATGGCGGATATTGAAGCGATTCGTGAGAAAGGGATATCGAAATACCTTTACAGCATTATCCCTAATTTGTTTACGGATGAGAGGCTCGGAGAAATGCGCGATGAGGTCAATCAACTCATCGGTGTTGGACAGGAAATGCAAGCTGGCGCAGCAATTGCTACCTTAGAAGGAATGATGCTGCGCCCTGACCGCAGCCACGTGCTTGCTAATGCGAAATTTCCAGTATTGCTCGTAGCAGGCGCAGAGGATGCCGTTATTAAACCTGATGATACCTTCACGGTTACAAGTGTGGATCAGCATGAAACCACTTACAAATACCCTCATATTCTGGAGACAACCTTCGAGGATGTCGCACATATGAGCCTTGTGGAAGTGTCGGATCAACTTTCGAGGGTCATGTCTGCTTATCTAAAAACAATCTCAGAGCGTGAGAAAACAAGAACTGAAGCGATTAGCGGTAATGAAACAACTTGAAGTAATGCCGATTAGCGCAAAATAACGAAATAGAACTATAACGAAGGGCTGTCTCAGAAGGTAGATTATCTACTTTTTGGGGCAGCCCTTCTGGCGTTTTTTTTAGTTTAGACTTTCAATTTTCCAAACTTGTATGGTAGTATGGTAGTATAAAAAGAAGAAGGAATGAGCCTATGGATTTCCATGTACGTCCACAGCCCCTTTCTACAAGGGATGCCGTTTATATGCAGCTAAGAGAACAGATTTTGAATCTGGAGCTTCCGCCAGGAACATCTCTATCCGAGAACGAGACCTCTCTGTCGTTCAAGGTCAGCCGTACTCCTGTGAGAGAAAGCTTCCTCAGGCTCGCTCAAGAGGGTCTTGTTCAAGTACTTCCGCAGCGTGGAACTCTCGTTTCATTAATTGATACTGAGCTCGTTGAAGAAGCCAGATTTATGCGGGAGCAGCTTGAGCGAGCAGTCATTCGCTTAGCTTGTGCCCACTTTTCAGAGCCATTCCTTCTTTCTCTTAAGGATAACCTTCGTCGTCAGCAGGAATGTGTTCACACTAAAGATAACAAAAATATGTTTACGCTGGATGAGGCTTTTCATCGCATTTTATTTGATGGCTGCAGCAAGAGCAATACATGGTCGATTATGCAGCAAATGAACGCACATTTAAATCGAAGCCGTGTACTTAGGCTTGCGGATGACCACCACTGGGGAAATCTTTATGAGCAGCATCGTTTAATGGTCGAAGCGATTGAAGCCCAAGATGCTGATACCGCTGAGCGGCTCATGACAGAGCATCTCACTCAGAATATATCAGATCAAGCTCTTCTTAAGGAAAAGTATCCCCATTACTACAAATGAAACGGGAGGATCGATTAGCATGCAAATGACATTTAGGTGGTTCGGCGAGGGCAACGATACAGTTCCCCTTCGTTATATTAAACAAATTCCCGGCACCGACGGCATCGTCTGGTCGCTGCATGATATAGCGGCAGGCGAGGAATGGCCGCTGGAGCGAATTTTGGATATTAAACAGCAGGCGGAGCAGGCAGGTTTACATATTGATGTCGTAGAAAGCGTCAACGTGCACGAGGACATTAAGCTCGGCTTGCCGACTCGCGATTTGTATATTGCGAATTATAAGAAGACGATTGAGAAGTTAGACAGCGCTGGCGTAAAAGTGATTTGCTACAACTTTATGCCGATCTTCGACTGGCTTCGCACCGACCTGCATAAGCCGATGGGCAACGGGGCAACCGCTTTATTTTTTGAGAACAGCCGAATTGCTGATACCGATCCATTCCAATTTGTAGAAGAGATCAATGCGAACTCTGCTCTTACGATGCCGGGCTGGGAGCCCGAACGGCTGCAGCATCTGACGAAGTTGTTTGAAGCTTATCAAGGCGTGACGGAAGAGCATTTGTGGGAAAACCTTCGTTATTTTTTGAGTGAAATTATTCCTGTCGCTGAGCGGAACGGCATTAGAATGGCCATTCATCCCGATGATCCGCCATGGTCTGTTTTCGGCTTGCCGCGTATTATGACAGGTCAGGAAAATTTCAGAACACTATTAAAGCTGTACGATAGTCCTTCGAACGGCATTACCTTGTGCAGCGGCTCGTTAGGTGCGAATCCGAGCAATGATATTATTTCAATGATTCATGAGTTTGCGGATCGTATCCCATTCGCACATATTCGCAACGTACGCGTTTATGAGAATGGGGATTTCATCGAAACGTCCCACCGAACACAGGATGGTACAGTAGATATCGCGGGAATTGTGAAGGCGTATCATGAGGTCGGCTTCACAGGTTACGCAAGACCCGATCATGGCCGGCACATTTTTGACGAACAGTGTAGACCCGGATACGGACTATACGACCGAGCTCTAGGCATTATGTATTTATGGGGACTTTGGGATGCTTATCAGCTTGCAGCCGCTTCCACTGTAGATTTAGAGGGCAATCCATGACAAAAATGCAGGCCGCCTTATAGACCTATTGTCTTGGGCGGCCTGCTTTCTATACGTTTATCGAGCTATTTACTGGCATAGGCACGGTCAAATGCTTCTGCTGCTGCAAAATCCAGCGCCGTAAGGCCGCCATCATGCCATGTCGTCATGCGGAGCGTGACCATTTTGTAATCAATGGCGATGAATGGATGATGATTAAGTCGCTCTGATGCTTTCGCTACCTCATTTACGAAAGCGATAGCGCTCAGAAAAGTTTGAAATCGATATTTCTTGATGATCCACTTGCCATCCTCCCGCTTCCAACCCTCACATGCTGCCAAATTTGTCTCGATTTCTGACTCCGTCAGCTTCATACATTCCACTCCCTCGTTGCTATTTGATATAGCTAGTATACGATAGTCGTCCTGTTTCATCATGATTTAATTAATATATATAAAACAAGCTCCATGACATATACGTCATGGAGCAACAATTTCCAACTTCGGGCAGTTGGAGCAGTATTCTTCGACACTGGACACCTCATAGTAGAAGCAGCAGGTTTTGCGAACCCGCATAGGCGTATTAGAAACAGGTGAGCATGTCGATGCGCCATAAAAGCGGCTTAGCGGGTTTTGTTTTTCCCCGAATAAAGCACCAGGTGCCTGATGAATCAGAAACTCAAAGTCTGCTCGGGCACGGGATTGCTCTTGCTGTTCACCCGCTGCCCCAATTCGTTTCTCGTATAACGAGAACACACGAACCGCAACATTTTCCCATAAAATCGGTTTTGGCACATTGGCCACTCTAGACATGACCGCTATTAATTTCCCTAAATTCCCGGCAAAATGATCTTGAATAACCGTGTTGCGCCAAACCTGTCGTTCGCTAGCTTCGGGCATCGTAGCATCCATATCTGCAAGACTGACTTGCTCCAGCCAGGATTGACCTGGTGAAGATCCAATAATGCAATTTTGGGCTGATAAATCCAATCCCTTGTTATACACTGACATGGCGTACAGCAGCGGAACAGTGGTTAAGAAGGCGTACCTTTTAAAAAACTGCGAAGCTGTGGTCATCCTCGATGGGGATTGTAGAAGCACTGTCAGCCGGTCCAGATAATCAGAGCACATCTCCACGTCGAGCAAGTCCAAGGCTCTCACCGAATTAGCAGGACGGGTTGCACCATATTCACACAAGCCAAAATGTCGGCTCAAGTAATCCTTTTCATCCTGATCGAGAAGTGACTGCTTATTCATACACAAAACCCCCTAGGACTCAATGCTCGAAAGGATTTAATTGAGCGCATCAGCGATCTGATCGACAATCAAATTAATCGCGATAGGTCCATAATAACCGATCCACTGCGCCGTATTTTCCACATATACCTGGCCTGCCTTAACCGCGTTCATACTTTTCCAGATAGAAGTGTTCTGAAATTCAGTCGTTAACTCCAAATTCGTATCATCCTGGAGTAGAAATAAATGATCGGCACCCAGTTCTGGAATCGCTTCAAGCGAAATCATCATACTTGAATCCGTACTGTTGACTGCCATTTTGGGCGGAGTCAGCCCTAGATCGTCGTATAGAATCTGTGATGTTCGATGTGATGAAGTTTGGAGACGAATCATATCATCTCTAGGCCGGATCAAGGCAACCGTTTGGCCCTTCATTTTGATTGTCAATTCCGCTTTTAGATTGCTTATTTTTTGTTGGTAACTATCAACCAGCTCTTGCGCCTCTTGCGGTTTATTCAAGATTTGCCCAAACTTTAATAGCACTGACTGCCAATCCTCATTGCGCTCTAGTGAAATTGTCGGTGCGATTTTGAGTAAATCTTCGTAGATCTCATCATGGAATTCCGTTGCGATGATGAGATCCGGTTCTATTGCAATGATTCCTTCCAGATTCGGTTCTACATACGTTCCGAGTAACGGAATATTGCCCATCTTATCGCCCAAGTATGGAGGAAGTCCGTTGTCGGTTTCGGCTATTACGCTGCCCGCTGGCTTAACGCCCAGCGCCAGCATTTGATCCGCATATTGGACGTCCAGCAAGACAATTTTCTCGGGTACTTTATCGAATGTCATTTCACCCTTCAGATGCTGGATGGTGACCGGCGCTGCGAGACCAGGCTTCACTTCAGAGTTGCTGTTTACGGACTCTTCATTTTTGGCTTGAGGTTGATTCGTCGATCCTGCCCCAGCGTTATTGCTGCCTTGATTTGAACTGACTGAGCATGCGCTCAGAAACATAACCAAACTTACTAACATGCTAATAGTCCATAAAAATTTGTTTTTTGGAAACATATGTATAACTCCTCCACTTTCATCTGATTGAGAATGAAACTCATCATCACTTATAACACTATAACGACTCGTTCTATTATCTTCAATGGATATTTGCGCCAATAGTAATGGATTGTGGCGACACAAAAACACCGTTGCTAGGATCGGCGGATCCGGATACAACGGTGTTTGTATAAAAAATAGATCATCGAAGCGCTATTCCTTTCTTACGCTTTACGATAAAACAGACTATTTGGCATCCAAGAAAACTTCTGCCACTTGATCGACCACCCGATTCATCGCAATAGGGCCGTAATAAGCAATCCAAATACTCGCTTTGGCTTGGTAAACATGATGCTGCTGCACGGCGCGCAAACTTTTCCATGTAGTCGTGGTCTGGATCTCATCCGACCAAGCTTTAAATTTGTTGTCGGTCAATACGAAATAATGGTCGGCATCGAGCTCAGGCAACCCCTCTAAAGATATCAGTGAGCTGGTCCTCTTGCGATCAATCGCTAGCTTCGGCGGATGCAGCCCCAGATCGCTGTATAGAATCGCCGCCGTACGATGAGCGCATGTATGCAGCCTAATGGTATTGTCCCGCGGTCGAATCATCATTACCGACTGCCCATGCAACTTGGCTGCCAGTGCCGATTTCAGCCTGCTGATTTTGTGTTTATACTTCTGTAAGACCTGTTCCGCCTCAAGTTTCTTGCCCATAATCCGCCCGATCGTTCGCAATGTTTCTCTCCAGTCGCGGTTTCGCTCGAGCATGATGGTCGGCGCTATATTCATTAGGCTTCCATAAATGTTCTTATGGAACTCTGTGCAAATGATCAGCTCAGGCGCCAAAGCACGCAGTGCTTCCAGATCGGGTTCCTCCATTGTTCCCAATGCCTGAATCGCGCGCGGCTTGCCGATCAGATAATCAGGAACGCTGCTGAGATCTCCGTTTACCATGACGCTGCCGGCCGGCTGCTCACCTAGAGCCAGCATATGGTCCATAAACTGTGGATCTAGCACAGCAATTTTCTCAGGCCTCCGCTGGAGCAGCAGCTCGCCTTTAAGATGAATGATCGTCAGCTGTGAGCGACGGATAGCAGCATCCAGTGGATCTGACGCCGCCTTCTTCTCACTTCCAACCGCTTCTAGATCAGACGAGTTTACAGCAGTATTCTCCGGCTCATCATCTCTGACTTGGTGCATTGATTCTCGATACATGCTTGGAGAAACGCCCGTGTAACGCTTAAATAAACGACTGAAATAATAGCTGTCCTCATAACCGACTGCTTCGGCGATATCCTTAAGCCCTGTATTCGTACGACATAGTAATTCCTTGGCCTTGTCTATACGGATCTGCATCAGATAGTCAATCGGCCCAAGAGCCAACCGCTTGTTGAACATCCGCTGCATTGTCCGAGGACTGCAATTTAATAGTGTTGCAAGTGAGTCTGCTGTGATCGGTTCGGCATAGTGTGCATCCATATATCTGACTGCCTGCAGCACCAAATCCGGTGAAGCCTGCTCCAATCGCCAGTGCTGCAGTTGTCCCATTAGCTCGCAAATGAACTGATAAAAGAACGATTTCACCTGCAGCTTCGCCATCGCTTCCGGATGGTTCCATTCCTGCTCCATACGGGACAAGGATATGAGCAGCGGAGCAGCATGACTGACTACAAAACCATATTGGATCTCAAACGGTTCCGTGCTAGCCAGCAATTGAAGCAAATCTTGGCTGCACGGCAGCGGTAGAAAGGCCTTATACTGAATCATATAATATTCTAAATGGTCGGTGATATCCATGATAGTAAGAACAGTGCCATTGCCGGCGTGACAAACATATCCACTCTCCAAATGGTGTTCATCCCCGTCCAGCAGGAGCCGAGCACGACCTTTTATTATGTATAAAAGAGTACTCGATCTTAGCTCCGATGTGTGCAAATGCTCGCCTATCGTAAGCTCGGTCCGCTGCACTTCATTTATTTTCAGCGATACAAGGTTCCAAAGAATAAGATGATTTTCCACAATCATAATATGATGTCAACTCCTATAGAGGGTCTGTCACAGGATTTGCAGCTCGTTTGTCATCTCCCTACAATATGTGTGAATTATACCATGAACATTAGAATTTGAGATTACCCCGGTCCATGCAGGCCAGATCTATTATGTAGCGTAAATAGCCCAGTAGGTCATAGCAGACCTACTGGGCTATTTCTCTTTAAATCATTAGTACAACCACCGGTTGCCGTTTCTACTTTAGTTTGATGGTCGCAATTCATACAGATCGCGTACATCGCAATTAATAGTAGCTGCTACCGATATCGCTACTTTGAGCGGCATTATTCGCTTGTTATCGATATAATCGCCGATCCTTTCGGGCCTTACCAACAGTGCATCTGCCAACTCTGTCCGAGATAGCCCACTCTCGCTTAATCGCTGCTCAAGCAGGCATGAGCCGAGCTCAAATTTCATCGCAATGTATCCTCCATTAAATAAAACGTTTATTATTAGTTTAACCAAGCTTCCCTCTCTATACCCTAAAGATAATCCTTCATCGTGGTCTAGCTCAGGGAGGTATAACAGTGGTCGGGCAGTTGCAACTGCTCCAGCCTTTCTTCGGCGTGGTACTGTGTGTGATGATTGCACAGAGATTTGCATCAAAAAAAATTTCAATGTCAGCTCTAATTTCGCAGAGTATAAACTTTTAATTAGGAGGAATTTGATCCATATGAACAATTTTCATATTGCCTTACCTACTCCGTTTCGAGAAGATGAAAGCTTGTATTTAGAGGGATTCGAGCCAATTGTAAATTATTTGAAAGTTCATGCAATCGACTCTTTGTTTGTTTCCGGTTCAACAGGGGAACAGCATTCACTCAGCATCGAAGAAAGACTTTATATCATAGATTATTTCAATCGGATGCATTTTCCGGATGTCGAATTAATTTTTGGCGTTGCATCCACTAGAACAAAGGACGGAGTGAGATTAATCCAAGCAATTGAAGGATCGGTCTTTGATATAGTAATGATCGGATTCCCTCCTTACATTAAACCGACTCAGCAGCAAGCTATCTCGTATGTGGATGAACTGCTCGCACACACAACCAAAGAAGTGATTCTTTACAACAATCCTTCCCGAACAGGTTTTGATTTAAGTCCGGAATCTTTGCACGATTTAATAAGCAGACATAAAAACATCTTAGGTTTTAAGGAGGCAGGAGACGTTCTTCGTCATAGAGACACGGTGTTTCCTGAATCGTTTGTCCGGTTCGCAGCAGGTGATATAAACCTAGCATCCAATATTGTATTAGGCGGATGTAATGGCTTGTCCAGTATGGTCGGAAATGTGTATCCTAAAGAAATCAAACATACCTTTGATGCCCTTCTGGAGAACAGAACCGTAAATGTAGCAGAAATTGATAAAATGATTGCCGAGGTCTTACACGGTCAAGCCATTGTTAATATAAAAGAAAATTACAATCAATTGGGTATGCGAACAGGCGGCTGCCGTTCTCCTCTGGGACCTGTAACATAACCGATATACGGCTAGTCTGACACCTGAAGTTTTTGCCAAAAGAAAGATGTCTTTTCATCTAACGTAAGGATGTAGACATCTTTCTGGTTTACAGCTGGGCTTTACTGTCCATCCATAAAAAAAGAACGCACCCGATTAAGCTTGGGCTGCGTCCTCCACACAAGTAAGTGCGCGTATAGCATGATCTCCTTAACTGTTCACTTTCTCTTTGGTATAGCGATTTGCAGGAATCTGTAGGCCTAGATTGCCACGCAGCGTATCAGACTCATAGTCTATACGATAGATACCGCGCTCTTGTAGAATCGGAACGACCAAGTCCACAAAATCATTCAATCCACTCGGAACAGAAGCATGAATAATGAAACCGTCGGCGGCGCCTTCTTCATGCCACTGCTCTATTAGATCAGCAATTTTCTCAGGCGTACCTATGAACTGACTGCGCGGAGTCGCAGATTGAAGTGCTACTTGGCGAAGTGTTAAGTTTTTCTCCTTCGCATTTCTTTTAATTTTGTCCGTGCCGCTGCGGAAGCTATTTTGTCCGAGATCACCTAGCTCTGGGAACTGATCATCTAGCGGATATTGAGAGAAGTCATGGTGCTCGAAGAAACGTCCTAGAAAGTTCAAAGCATTCTCGATCGTAACTAACTCCGCAAGCTCCTGATACTTCTGCTCCGCTTCCTCTTCCGTACGTCCAATAATCGGTCCAATGCCGGGAAGAATAACGATATCATCCACCGAACGACCTTCAGCAACGGTACGATTCTTCACATCCTTGTAGAAGGCTTTCGCATCTTCTATATTGTCATGGCCTGTGAACACAGCATCCGCTGCTTTGCCAGCCAGTTTCTTGCCGCTCTCGGACGAGCCCGCTTGGAAAATAACCGGGTGCCCCTGCTTCGATCGAGCGATATTAAGCGGACCTTGCACAGAGAAATACTCGCCTTTATGATCAAGACGATGCAGCTTGGAAGGATCGAAGAATACACCGGAGTCTTTGTCTCTAACGAAGGCGTCATCCTCCCAAGAATCCCACAGCCCGCGCGTAACTTCCAAATACTCTTCGGCGATTTTGTACCGCTCGTCATGCGTCGGATGCTCAGTCTTACTGAAATTGCTGGCTGAGCCCTCAAGCGGAGACGTAACTACATTCCAGCCTGCGCGTCCCCCGCTAATATGATCGAGAGAGCCGAATTGTCTAGCAACCGTAAACGGCTCACTGTACGAGCTTGATAATGTTCCTACTAAACCAATCTTGGATGTAACCGCAGCAAGCGCGGACAGTACCGTTAACGGCTCAAAGCGGTTCAGGAAATGGGGAATTGATTTTTCGTTTATATAGAGACCATCCGCGATAAATACAAGATCAAATTTTCCCGCTTCAGCCGTCTGTGCCTGCTGGGTATAAAATTTAAAGTTCACACTCGCATCTGCTGGAACTTCCGGATGCCGCCACGCTGACACATTGCCTCCCACACCATGAATTAATGCGCCAAACTTAAGCTGCTTGCGATTCGCCATATTAAACAACCTCCTAAGTAACTTATGAATTTAACTAACCTAACTCCAGAATGTAATAATAAGCATGTATGCAAATAAACAAGCGCTAGTGAACAAGCGTTAGTGAATAAGCGCTAGTGAACAAGCACTAGTGAACAAGCACTAGTGAACAAGCTACATTGTACTTTGTGCAGCAGAATTAGCTGACAACCGCTCACCTGAACTCTACATTGCACTTTTTACAACAGAATCGGCCTTCGACCGAGCAAACGGACCATTTAGCCTCATTCCTATTGCAAAAGTGCAACGTAGCCACCCAACTCGCTCACCATGTAAGGTTTCTATTGCAGAAAGTGCAGTAGGCTAGCCTATTGTCGCGCGGCACCGGTGTTCATAAACGTAACCCCAAGTTAAAACAAGCTACATTGTACTTTGTGCAACAGAATTAGCTGACAACCGCACACCTGAACTCTACATTGCACTTTTTAAAGCAGAATCGGCCTTCGACCGAGCACACGGACCATTTAGCCTCATTCCTATTGCAAAAGTGCAACGTAGCCACCCAACTCGCTCACCATGTAAGGTTTCTATTGCAGAAAGTGCAGTAGGCTAGCCTATTGTAGCGCGGCACCGGTGTTCATAAACGTAACCCCAAGTTAAAACAAGCTACATTGTATAAGTAACCTCAAGTTAAACAAGCTACATTGCACTTTCTACAGCAGAATTAGCTGACAACCGCACACCTGAACTCTACATTGCACTTTTTACAACAGAATCGGCCTTCGACCGAGCACACGGACCATTTAGCCTCATTCCTATTGCAAAAGTGCAACATAGCCACCCAACTCGCTCACCATGTAAGGTTTCTATTGCAGAAAGTACAGTAGGCTAGCCTATTGTCGCGCGGCACCGGTGTTCATAAACGTAACCCCAAGTTAAATAAGCTACATTGTACTTTGTGCAACAGAATTAGCTGACAACCACACACCTGAACTCTACATTGCACTTTCTACAGCAGAATCGGCCTTCGACCGAGCACACGGACCATTTAGCCTCATTCCTATTGCAAAAGTGCAACGTAGCCACCCAACTCGCTCACCATGTAAGGTTTCTATTGCAGAAAGTGCAGTAGGCTAGCCTATTGTTGCGCGGCACCGGTGTTCATAAACGTAACCCCAAGTTAAACAAGCTACATTGTATAAGTAACCTCAAGTTAAACAAGCTACATTGCACTTTCTACAGCAGAATTAGCTGACAACCGCACACCTGAACTCTACATTGCACTTTCTACAACAGAATCGGCCTTCGACCGAGCAAACGGACCATTTAGCCGCATTCCTATTGCAAAAGTGCAATGTAGCCACCCAACCCACTCACCATGTACGGTTTCTATTGCAGAAAGTGCAGCAGACTAGCCTATTGTTGCGCGGTGCCACTCCAAATGTGATCTAGCCCGCTAAAAGTTCACCTTCGAATGATCAGCAGTGTTATGCTACAGTCTCCCGTTCCGCCACACGGTGATCAGCAATGTTATACAGCGGCCTCCCATTCCGCCGCGCGGTGATCAGCAGTTTCATACAGCGGTCTGCCCTATCCCTATCGTCACACTATCCACGTAAGTATCAAAAAAGTAGCAACGCCTCATCAAACAGCAACCATCCTAGCTATTTACTCGGCAGCAGCTGCCTCTAATCTTCATTGCACCTGCAATAGAGCAGATTCCTTTAACTCCAGTCGATAGCTCTTAACGAGCGTCTCGCCGTTTATCAAATCCTTATCGGTCGCGCGCTCGAAACCAAGTCGCTCATAAAGTCTAACGGCTGAATCCATCATATCGGAGGTATGAAGATGCAGCGTTTCCGCGCCCCATTCAAGAGCAAGCTTCGCGCTGGCACGTATTAGCTCTGTCGCTACACCAAAGCCGCGAGCTTTCCTCGAAACAGCAAGTAGACGGATAATCGGCGAATGAATATGAAGCTCGGGTCGTCCATACGCTGCTTCAGAGGAATCGAACAAAAACACGCTCCCCACAACCTCGCCTCCAAGCACCGCCACTAAACGCGCCTTCGTTCCTTCCCCCTCAACGGCTGCCAATATGCTGTCCCTATAGTTATTCCAGTACTGTTCTGGAAGAACTTTCTTATATTGACCATAAGCATCGAGCAGCACTTCTCTAGTCGCATCGAGATCTGTAGACTCAGCATTACGAATGATTAATGCAGTTTCAGACATGCTTCTTCACCTGCTTTCCCTTTAGATAACAGCCATTGTAATAGGGTTTTTATCGAATAGATCGCTGCGAATTAGCGCTGTGTGATTCAGACTCCGCTTGCTTGATCCGTCGAATTTGAGCTAAATGACCATCCACATGCTTAACAAACGCTGGTACGATAACCGCAATTGAAATGGGCTCCCCTTTAAAGTTAATGCCTGTCTTGGCCCATTCTTCTTCCGACAGACGATGAAACAGCAAACTATTGTATTGAACTAGTGAGCGAGCGACAAGCAAAATATCCTTCGCTACACCTTCATTTGCTCTCTGAGCGGATACCCATGCATCTTGGTTGAAAGCAGGGAGCCTTACCTCAGATCCCGACAATATTTCGCGAATTCGAAAGGATACGATGATGCTGTGATCAACGAGATGAGCAAGCACTTCCGTTGCACTCCAAAACTCAGGCGCAGCCTTCCATTTCAACTGATCAGCCGACAGCCCTTCTAACTCATGCTCAATCTGATCATAGGCCTGCAAATAGGCTTGAATATCGACAACCGCTTGACTCATTTAAACTCCTCCTCGTGATTAGCCAACGTTAACATCTTCATGTCTCTCTAAAACGATCAAGCTCAAATAATCGCAGATCATAACCCGCATTCTTTTTTTCTATTTTGTCAGCCAAAATCTCACCAACTACGCTTGCGAATTTAAAGCCATGTCCGGAAAACCCTCCGGCAAGCAGCACATTGGCATGCTCTGGATGAGCGTCTATTATGAAGTCCTCATCTGGCGTAAACTCATATTTGCATACCGCGCTTTGCAATAGTCTGCCTGCTGCTCCGGGAACAAAAGCATCCAGAGCAAGGCGTAAATCTTCCTCATCTTCTGGATAAGCACCAAATGGAGCAAGCGGCTCCCCAGGCAGCCATTCCACTCCTGTATCGTGCCTGCCGATCTTTATTCCTGCTCCTCCGATGCTCGGAAATCCATAATAACCGCCTGCTGCGCCGCCCCAAGTGAAGCCAGGAAATACGCCAGCATCAAAAGCAGGTGAGCTCGTTTCAAACCACCCCACCACCTTGCGAACCGCACGAATAGGCAGCTTTATATGATCCGAAAGCATACCAAACCACGCACCGACGGTAATGATGATCTGTGAGGCTCTATAAGCTTCATCTTTCGTATACACGGTAACACCTGAAGCATCTGCTTGAATATTGGTAACAAAGCTATTCATCAGAAGCTCCGCTCCAGCTGCAATTGCCTGATGCTTGTAAGCAGCTACACATTTCTCGCTGTATAAGTAGCCTGCATTCGGCTCATACATGCCTTGGAAAGAACCCGCCAATTGAACGCCAGGAAATCGTCGGTTAATTTCTGCCGCGCTCAGCAATTCAACATGAACTCCATTCGCCACAGCATCGCCTAATCTGCCTTCATAATTGTAAAAGCTCGTTTCTGCCATATTAAGCACACCAGAACGCTCCAGCAGCTTCTGCCCGGTCGCTTGCTCTAATGCCAGCCATCGTTCATCCGCACGCAGCGCCATCTTCACATAGGTATCACCGCCATGATAAGCATGCCGGATAAGGCGCGGCTCCCCGTGGTGACTTCCCATGTTATGAGGTGGATTAAAGGCATCAATGAGCAGTGTTCTTGCTCCACGCGCAGCAAGCTCATAACCTGTGCTCATACCCATCGAGCCAGCACCAACGACGATTACATCATACGGTTTCCGAATGTTGTCGACCTCCCCGCAAGCTCTCACCTGCCAGCTTGTGCAAAGCATCTGAAGCTAACGATGCAAAAAACGAAGCCGCAATCGGCAATGCGCTTTCGTCCACATCGAAGGCCGGATGATGCCATTCCTGTAAGCCGGCTGTCCCAAGAAATACGAACAGCCCCTCTGTTTCCTTCAAATAAAAGGCGAAGTCCTCACCTGCTGGAGAAGGAGTCGGTTTCACCACCGTAAGACCGAGCGCCTTAGCCGTCACAGCAGCTTGTTCGGCCCATTTCTGATCATTGATAACCGCAGGCGGGCCAGCAAGCCATTTGATTTGCGCTTTCGATGCGAATGCTGAGGCTACACCATTCACGATTTGCTCGAAGCGCTCGCGAACTCTCGTGCGGACATGCTCTTCAAACGTACGCAGCGTACCGTCAAATACTGCTTTGTCAGAAATGATGTTCCAAGCCGTTCCCGCATGCAGCCTCGTCACACTAACGACTGCACTGTCCAGTGCACTTACACTCCGGCTTACGATGGATTGAAGCGCCGTGATCATATGTGCCGCTGTAACAATCGGATCGAGACCCGCCTCAGGTACCGCCGCATGGCTGCAGCGTCCTTCAACCTCTACGACAAAACCATCTGCAGCTGCCATGATCGGTCCCCCTGTGATTCCGATCGTTCCAACGGGGAGATCCGGCTTATTATGCATACCGAACACGGCATTCACACCTTCAAGTGCTCCGCTTGCAATAAGCTTCTTTGCGCCCTTTGCCTTCTCTTCTGCTGGCTGGAACAGAAATCGCACTGTTCCTTGCAGCTCATGCTCCCGTTCCTTTAATAAGAATGCCGTTCCAACAATCGCAGCCGTATGAAAATCATGGCCGCAGGCATGCATTTTGCCTTGAATTTTCGAAGCGAACGGCAGTCCCGTCTCCTCCTGAATGGGCAGTGCATCTATATCGGCGCGAACTGCCACGATCGGACCGCCATGCAAGCCCCCAACCTCTGCAATGACCCCCGTTTCGAGTCCATAATCGACGATTCGAATGCCCGCTTCTGTTAACCAGTCACTTATGGCAGCTGTTGTCTCGAACTCCTCATGGGATAATTCGGGATGCTGATGCAGGTGCCTGCGAATAGCAACTAATCTCTCCAAGGTAGCTTCAGCTAACAAATCACTATCACTCATACCAATTCCTCTTCGAATGCTTCCTTCAACAGCTCGAATGAACGAATACGCTTTGCAAAATCAGGAATGATCGTCGTAAAGATGAATTCATCCACTCCGTATTCCGCACCCATTTCAAGCAGCCGTTTACGAACCGTTTCCTTCGTTCCTCTAGTAATATCCGCATCTCTTTCTTCCGCTGTATAGGTCTCGCCTGCTTGCCTAGCAAATTCCTCCGCTTGCTCAAGCGTACTCACATTAACCGTCTTGCCGCTTGCGAGCGTAACTCTCACATTTTTGAAAAACCCCGCCAGCTCATTCGCTTCTTCTTCTGATTCGGATGCAATTACAGACAATGCAAGAATCGTCTTCGGCTCTGTTCCGTGCGAGCGATTAAAGTTGTTCCGATACGTATCAAGCGCTGTGCGAGCGGTAAGCGGATCGTTATTAATGAATAGGGCAAAAGCATAAGGATACCCCTTCTCCGCAGCAAGCTCCGCGCTGGATACGCTTGTGCCGAGCAGATAAATATCAGCAGGCTGGTTAGGCAGCGGACTTGCTTCAAGTCCTGCAAGCGGGTGATCGTCGCCAGTTTTACCATGGAGCAGCTGCTCCAGCTCTGTCAGCTTCTCAGCCAAAGTAGCAGCATCAGCTATGCCCTTCTGCAACGCCTTCGTAGAACGCGGCAGCCCGCCTGGCGCACGTCCAATACCGAGTTCAACTCTTCCTGGTGCAAGTGAAGCTAGTACGTTAAAGTTTTCTGCTACTTTATAGGGGCTATAATGCTGAAGCATTACGCCCCCTGAACCAATTCGAATCGTATTCGTTTGCGCTAGTAAATAAGCAATAAGCACCTCAGGCGATGAACCCGCCATATGTGAAGAATCATGATGCTCCGATACCCAGAAACGCTCGAACCCAAGCGTCTCTGCTAATTGCGCCAGCTTAACTGTATTTCCTAATGCTTCAGCTGCGGTTTGACCAGGAAAAACAATGCTTTGATCCAGAATGCCGAATTTAAGTGACATATGATTTCGCTCCTCTATGCGTTAGATGGAATAAACAGCCTCAGGTGTGATCCGTTTCAGAAACTGTTTCGTTCGTTCTTCTCTTGGATTAGTGAAAATTTCTTTAGGCTTACCCTCTTCGACGATAACGCCCTTATCCATAAAGACAACATGGCTGGCCACATCCTGAGCAAAGCCCATTTCATGGGTCACGATAATCATCGTGATGCCTTCCTTGGCGATCTTGCGAATGACACTAAGCACTTCTCCAACAAGCTCTGGATCTAGAGCCGATGTCGGTTCATCAAACAAAATAACTTCTGGATTCAGCGCAAGCGCACGAGCAATCCCAACACGTTGCTGCTGTCCGCCAGAAAGCTCACTCGGATAGGCATCCAATTTATTGCCGAGGCCGACCTTTTCAAGCAGCTCAACGCTCTTTGTTCGCGCCTCATCCTTCGGAAGCTTCTTGACGATAACGAGACCTTCCATTACATTTTCAACGGCAGTCTTATGCTTGAACAAATTGTATTGTTGAAACACCATCGCACTTTTCTGCCTGAGCGCATGAATTTCCTTTTTATTTGTACGCTTGCAATTCACCGTAAAGTCATCTATACCTATTTGACCGTCATTTGGCTTCTCCAAATAGTTAATGCACCGCAGCAATGTCGTCTTGCCTGAGCCGCTTGGCCCGAGTATAGCAACGACCTCGCCTTTCTTAACTGTAAGATCAATTCCTTTCAGCACTTCATTTCGTCCAAAGCTCTTCCTAATTTGCGTCAGCTTAATCATGAAACACCGCCTCTGTTATAAAGATTAAAGCGCTTCTCGGCTGCTGCGGTCAGTCGCTCAATGAAAAAGGTTAATCCCCAGAAAATGAGGGCTGCAGCAAGATAAGCCTCAAAAAACTTCCAATTGGTTGAAGCAACTATTTGCGCTTTGGCGTTAATATCGACGACCGACACTGTAAAAGCAAGCGTTGACCCGTGCAGCATGCCAATGACCGAGTTCGATAAGTTTGGCAGGCTTGCAGCAAATGCTTGTGGCAAAATAATTGTGCGCATCGCCTGCGTTGTCGTCATACCGATAGAATAAGCTGCTTCTATTTGTCCACGGTTAACAGCAAGCAAGCCCGACCTGACAACCTCTGACATATAGGCGCCAGCCGTAATCGAGAAAGAGATATAGGCAAATCCTATCATTGGTATTGAAACGGAACGGAACGACCAACCTAGCGATTCAGCTATAGCATCAACAATCACTGGCAGTCCGAAAAAAATAAGCAATAGATGAGTTAACATGGGAGTACCGCGAATGACGGTTACATAAGAAACGGCAATTGGATATAGGAGCGGAATTTTATAAAGTCTGATAATCGCAACAGAAGTACCAATCAGGAGGCCGCAAAAAACAGAAACGAACGTTATAGCCAAAGCCGTAGGTACAGCCGTTAAGAGCTGAAGGAAAGCTGTCCATATGAAGGCGAAATCAAGCTTCATTTTCCTTTCCCCCTCTGCCAAAGCCTAAACCTGCTGTAAACCACTTTAGGTTCATTTTTTTCACTGTTGGATCTTTGTCCTCTACGACAATGTGCCGCTCGTGCTTCAGCAGCTTTCGTTCAATGAGATCGAACAGCTTCTCAAGTCCAAAACTAATGATGAAGTAGATAAGAGCTAATGAAATGTAAGTTTCAAGGAAATGCCTAGACATAACGGCCAGCGTCTGCGACTTTCCAGTCAACTCCATAATGCCTAATGAGAAGGCGAGTGAGGTATCTTTCAAATTAGCAATAACGACGTTTGAGAATACAGGCAGCGCGATTGCCATTGCTTGCGGAAGCACAATCCGGGTAAAGGCTTGAAAGCCAGTCATACCTACTGCATAAGCCGCTTCAACCTGTCCGCGATCTACAGCCCCGACTGCCATACGGATTAACTCTGCCATATAAGCTGCGCTGTGCAGTCCATACGTAAGAATGACAAAATATAAAGCCGGTACCTTCGCTACATCCAAATAAAAAATCTTCAAGATTTCAGGTAGGCCATAGTAAAACAAAAAAAGCTGAATGAGAATGGGAGTCCCTCTAAAAAAGGATAAATACACTTGTGAGAACCGTCTTAGAACCGGAATCTTATAAAGCTGGGGAAGGGCGACGATAAATCCGATGCCAATCCCGATGATGATGGAGCTTACCACGATGAGAAGAGTGACTTTCAAGGTAGGCAGCATCTTAATTAGATACTCGAACACGTAGCTGATCTCAAATGATTCTCCCACCTAAGCCATCTCACCTTTCTATTGGAATTATTATTCCTGGGAAGTAAAGTCGTCGCCCAGCCATTCAGAGCTAAGCTTAGCAAGGAAACCATCTGCTTTCAGCTCTTTGATTACCTCATCAACAGCATCCGAGAGCTTTTGCTGTTCTGGGTCGTCCTTGCGGAACATGAATAGAATGTCTGCTTCACTAAGTGCTGGCCCTACTGCTTTCAGCTCTTTTTTCGGATCAACTAGCGATAATGTAAAGTCAGCAGCGAGGAAAGCATCTACACGACCAGAGGTTACTTGCGTTAAATTATCGTTTGCACCGCCATTCTGATACACGAGTTCAAGGGCATTGTCGTTTGCCTTATTGTAATTTTCAAGAATAGTTGCCGCTGCGCTTGTCGCTGTTGTTAGCACCTTTTTACCCTTTAAATCAGCCAATGTTTGAACCGAATCATTGTCCTTGTCTACAATAATTTTGTTTCTCCAGTGTGCATAAGGTTCTTTATTAAACAGATACTTTTGCTCGCGTTCTGGATTTTTTTCCATTTCGTGTGCAATCATGTCAATTTTTTTCGTTTCCAAGCTTAACAGCAAGTTCGTAAATTCTAGCGTCTGAATATCAAACTCATAATCAGCAAGACGTTTATCGATTTCTCTAACAAGCTCTACATCGAAGCCTGTAAGCTTTCCATTTTCGTCAATAAAGCAAACATTAGGGAACTGCGTTCCTGTGCCAACTACGATTTTGGTTACTGCTTTGGAAGCCTCTCCGCTTCCCGCATCCGAACTGCTGCTGGCATTGTTTTTATTGCTAGCGCAGCCGGCTAGACTAAGTGAAAGGACTAGTGCAATCGATAAAATAATTTGTTTTTTCATTTTCTTTTCCTCCAAATATTAGAGTTGGCAAAATCCTTATAATTCCCACCCGATAAGTAAGAATTTATGTTGGATTCACTTTAACACCGCGCTCCCAACTTCGTCAATCCTATCGCTTATAGAGATCTTCTATAAGAAAAACGAATTTTTCAATCGATGATTGCAGCACCTAAAAAACGCCTGCTGCTTCAGAAGAAGCAGCAGGCGAATGGGTATAAACTCACTATTTTTATCGGCCCGCATCAGCTAATTGCTTGCCTATTTCCGTAATTGCACGCAGAAATTCCTGATGCTCACCATGATGTGAAATAAGATTGGTTTGCAAGAAAATACCTTCTGTCTCAGGAATGCGTATCGGATAAAGCTTTCCATGCTGCAATTCCTGCTTAGCGCATAAGTCTGGAAGAAAACCGATACCCATTTTCTGAATAACGAGTTTTTTGGCCATCTCGGAATTATCCGTTTGAATTTGGATATTCGGCGGCTGCTCTAGATTCTCGAAAACGCGGTGAATGCGAAGCCAATCCAATGAGCCGCATTCAAAAAACACAAGCGGCTGCTCGGCAATCGCTTCAATCGTCACATTTTCCATCGTTAAGAATGGATGCCCCTCATACACATGTAGTCGGATCGGATCTTCATAAAACTTGCTCGATTGTAAGCTGGGATGATTTACTTTGCGTACAAATCCGATATCAACTTCCTTATTTAACACCCTATTCACAATCTCGTCTGTCGTGCTTGTGACGATTTTATAGTGCGTATTCGGAAATCTCTGCTTTAAGCGAGGTAATAAGTCGGGAATGATATAATTGGAGACGGACACCGTACAGCCTATTCGAAACTCGTTCGGAAGCGACTTCTTCTGATTAATATGCTGCTTGCCCTTCTGATAAATGAGTAGGAGCTGCTGCGCGTAAGGGAGAAACCGTTTGCCGTCTTCCGTAATTTGAACCTGCTTCCCATTTCGATCAAACAGCTTGCAATCAAGCTCCTGTTCGAGAGACTTAATTCTCGCTGTTACCGATGGCTGAGATAAATACAACGCATCCGCTGCTTTATTAAAGCTTCCACAGTGGATAACATAGACGAACGCTTCTATATTCTCAATGTTGATTTAACACACCCCCTGTCAGCGTATTACCAACTAAACCAGTATGAATATGTATAATTAAACTAACAAACTAAACAGTATGTGTCAATCAAACATTCATCCGGAGTGAGCAGCTTTCAACAGGAGCCATTCTTGCATATCCAAAAAAAAGGGGCTGCCTAGAAGTAGATAATTCTACCCCAGTGCAACCCTAATTCAATGTAATGAACCATTTTATTATTGATGTGATCAATTTCTATCTAGCGCGGAATCGTCTTATTATCTTTATAATCATTGCCGCCTTTTCTAAAATTGTTAAACAGCTCGCGAAGATAAGGAAGTACAAAGAAATCAATACCGAATTTCCCTGCATTCGCGCCAGCAACGAATACAATAATACCAATCAGCATCATCCAAGGGTTAGTCGATACTGTTCCCGCAAACATGAACATGAAATTCATTAATAGTCCAAAGAATGCAGCCGTAGCAGTAAGTCCACCCACAATAAGTCCAAGTCCTACCAGAACCTCACCAATAGGAATGATAAAGTTAATAATATCTGCAAACGGAAGAACAAGATGTTCAATAAATGCAGTATACGTTGGATAAACTAATTCGTTTGTAGCTTTATCCATAACTGGATTCGCAATCGCATTCTTTAAATATCCGCTTGCATCAAATCCTCCAAGTTTACCCCATCCTGCACTCAACCATTGCCATCCCAAGTAGACACGCAGGATAAGTAATAAACCCGCTGCATATTTGTTTTCGCTTAGCCATTTGATTACCATGACGCTCAGCTCCTTTTATTTTTGTCTAATCCGAGATCGTTTCAATCAGTTCTTTCAGTTTGTTCGCCGAACGATGCAGCAACACTTTTTCTTCCTCTGTAATAGGGATATCCAGCACTTCTCTAACCCCTTGACGGTCTACGACGCAAGGAACGCCCATATACACATCGGATAAGCCGTGGTAGTCCTGTACTAATGTGGAAACATTGAGAACGGCCGACTCATTATGCAAGATTGCTGTTACGATACGATCTAGAGCTAGTGCTATCGCGTAATAGGTAGCACCCTTCGCTTCTATAATTTCATAAGCAGCATCTCTCGTATGAACAAAAATGTCTTCCTTTTCTTCCTCACTAAGGGAGATGGACGAGCCCGCTACGTTTGCTAAGCTCCATAATGGAAGCTCGGAGTCACCATGCTCACCAATAATATGAGCATGCACGCTGCGCGGATCAAGCTGTAATTTCTCGCCAATGAGGTACCTGAAGCGAGCGCTGTCGAGCAATGTTCCTGAACCGATGACGCGATGTGTTGGCCAGCCCGACTTTTTCCAGCAGAAGTGGCTCATAATATCTACCGGGTTCGTAGCTATGAGTAGAATACCGTCATCATTGTATTTCAACACTTCTGAAACGATACTCTCATAAATCGCAACGTTGCGCTTTAATAGATTCAAACGAGGCTCACCAGGCTTCTGTGCTGCTCCAGCTGTAATGATAACGATATCCGCGTCCTTGCAATCCTCGTACGTGCCTGCCCATACCTTCGTTCTTCCAAGGAACGGCATCCCGTGATTCATATCGAGTGCATCCCCTGCTGCTTTGCCTGCATTTGCGTCTATTAATACAAGCTCATCCATCCGGCTGCGAAGCAACAGCGTATATGCTGTTGTTGATCCTACTGCTCCTACACCTATAACGACAACTTTTGTTTTTTTCATTGTTATTCCACCTCATCAAATGGTTTATTTACGAAATAATACATAACGCCCATAAGGACGGAGCCACCCAATAAATTACCGATTGTCACGGGAACAAGATTATGAATCATGCCTTCTAGTGAAATCGTTCCCGGGTGATTTAGCACAAGCGCTATTGCAAAGGTGCAAAGATTAGCGATGCTGTGCTCATAGCCGGAGATAAAGAAACAAAATACGAACAGCATCATGGCGAACAACTTTGGACCATCACCTCGCAGTGACATTGGAACAAAAAATGCCAAGCAGACGAGCCAGTTACATAACACTCCTCTGAAAAACAATTCCCATACCGGAGCGTGCAGCTTCTTCTCCACAACACTGAGCAAAAAGCCATTTACGGATGCATCGTTAAACAATCCGGTTGCCCATATCAGCAGTGCGAAGGCAACTGCTCCTAGGAAGTTTCCTGCGTAACTCGCGCACCATAGCTTCACTACGTTAACCCATCGCATCTTGCCTCTTAGAGCAGTGAAGGTATAATAGAAGGTGTTGCCTGTAAATAAGTCGCCTCCGCCATATGCAATAAGAATGATTGCTGCTCCGAACGTAATTGCTGCCATGGGATAGGTCAACGGGCTTTGTACCTCGTAGAAAAAGCTGCCTGTCTTGAACGCTACGATTACGCCAAACCCGATAAACATACTGGCTAGCATTGCTCGTAATATATACCTCAGCTTGCTAGATCGAAACACCTTTTGCTTCTTCAATGCAAGCTGTTCAACCCTTCTCAAAGGAGCGTGCTCCATCGGATAATCCTCCTAATATTTTGTGTTTACCGTTTATGCTTTGCTTACCTTTGCTACACCTTTAGTTTAGGGCATTCTTTGCCATTTGTATGTCGGGGAACTCCCTGAACTATAGCTCAGGGTTTCTTCGCGAATGCTGCTGCATAAATAGGGAGGTTCCCCGATGTATCCAGAAGAGCGCAAAAAAGGAGCAGCTCCTCAAGGTTTGCGACCTATTAGAACTGCTCCTTATGTTGTCATGTGCTATTCCACAACCATTTTGATCTCTTCATATTTCTCGTCAAAGGAAATCCGAAGAGTCTTATTATCCAAATACCACAGATTATCTTCTTCTATATAAAAAGTTACACCTTCCACGACATCACGAAGCCCCATACTTCTTGGCTCATCCTTCATAACACCAAGCGAAAGACCTGGATGAACGCTGCCGCAGCCGCCCAAACGGACATAGATACGAATCGCTTCACCCTCATCGAGCACCATTTCATTCTTATACCAGCGAGCTGCTGGCTGTTCTACAACTAATTTCATCACGGTCAGCTCCTTCCACCACATACTCTACTCCATCATTACGAAATAACTTTGCGGTGTCAACCCTTCCGAGCCGAGCGGCTGTTCATATATGAGCCCTAATGGCGCTAGCTGGTAATCATTATATGATCCTATACTTTTTTAATGCAGTATGTCACAAAAAAAAGAACTGCCTAATGCGGCAGCCCTCCTTAATGTATGAGGTTCGGATTCGGCTCCAGGCCTCCTGCATCCATCTCCAATTTAATTTCCTCAGGCAGCTTCTTCGAAGCGCTTGGCACTTGTCTAGTCTTCGCATTTACATCTTCTGATGAGCAAATAACGACGCTAACTTGCCCTCCATGGGCGTAGGCGCGGATGAGTATGGGCTGATCGTAATTATTTTGAAACACAAAATCAGGGCCATACCAGCTCACGGTCGCATCACGGCGGGGGGGCACATATTTGACATGTCGGCTATGGGAATAACGTTCGATGATTTTTAGACCCGCTCGATCAACCGCATTAAACAAGGTCGACGAGATTTGACATATGCCTCCGCCAACGTCCTCGGAAACTTCTCCCCGTACGATGACTGGGGCGCGCAAATACCCTCTTTCCTTCGTTCGTTTGCCGACAACCTCATTAAATGAGAACCGATCTCCAGGAAAGACAACATGATTATTTATCGCTTTGGCAGATAATTCAACATTATGAGAGCGGTTTTTGTTATTCGAGTTGTAATATGTAGCATAGAGACCAATTCTCTTCACCTTAATGGCTGAGAGCAGCTCACTGTCTACTTTAGGATAAGTTGTTAACATGGGAACCGTAAGCCGAGATAATTGTCCTTCAAAAATAAAGCTGTAAAACTGTTCCTCAAACATTTTGCGATTAAGCTTGCTGCCCGTATGCTCAGGCAAAATTCTCCCCGCTCCGTCAAGCGTTGCATTAATCGGCTTCTTCTCGACCTGTTTCTCAAGATCATCCATAAATTTATAGAGCTTATCTTGATTAACGAGCGGTATGCCTGTTAGTGATTCGCTGTACTGTGCTCGTTTCATCTCCACTATGGCATGACCTTCATGTTCAATTACTAAAGGGTCGGAATACTGTCCTTGCTGAAACAGAAACAATAAAGCCAAAATCCACTGCAGTCCCATTGTCGTTAATCACCCCCATACGATAGTATCCGTGCTAGTATGAATCATTTTGCTCAGAACCATTCACTACGGCAGACCACATAATTAAGAACATAATAGCTGAAAATAATAAAAACGATTATGAATGGGGGAAGAAAACCAAATGTACCGGATAAAACGGTATTCGGCAGCAATAATTACAATAGCTCTTATCTCACTGCTATTCTTACAGCCCTATTCGGTCACAGCTCAGGCGACGAATCACAAACCGAAAAAATCGGATGAAAAGCTCTTGCAGAATAAGCTGATGATGACCGTCCGTTCTGGACATCAAGCCGCCTTCATTAGCGATCTGCAAATCCAAAGCCGAGAAATCAATGCTGCATTGTCCCAAGCGAAAAAAACTCCTGCCGCTGAAACCGTCTTTTACCCTGATATTGAGATCACACTGATGTCTACAGAAACGATACCTTTCCGCTTGGAGCGCTCCGGTCAACTCTGGAATGAAGCAAAGGCAGAGCGAACGGTTTTGCCAGACAAGCTTGCTAAGAAACTAATTGGGTTAGCAGAAGCGCTGCGGTCGCAGCATTATGGTAAATTGCTTTCATGGCAGCAATCCACGCAAGTATTGCCTAAAAAAAGCATTTTTGCAGTTACGGAGCTGGAGACTGGATTAACGTTCAACGTTCAGCGGCGAGCTGGAAGCGATCATGCGGATGTACAGCCTTTAACGAAAGACGATACACGGATTATGAAGCAAATTTATAATGGAAGATGGAGCTGGAAAAGGAAAGCTGTGCTTGTTCACGCAGACGGTGCTTGGATCGCAGCCTCTATGAATGGCATGCCGCACGGCGGAGACGGCATTCCGGAGAATGGCTTCTCCGGTCATTTCTGTATTCATTTTCTGGGCAGCTCCACCCATAAATCGGATAGTCCAGACCCCGCCCATCAGATGATGGTGCATAAGGCGGCTGGACAAATAAAGCCTTACTTCGATTCTGTCACTCCTATCATTCTCGCGAGAAGCTTCGTTGAAGTGATGTATCATCAGGACCATGAATTAATACTTCAGCTAGCTGAAGAAATACCGAAGGAGAAGCTTGCTTCCTTTATGAAACAGATGGAATCACTCGTTTCTATACGTGAGCAGATTCCGCCAAAAACAAAAGGCTCAGCCCCTATTCCAGATGAGCTGGGCGATGCACTCATGACGGAGATTAGATTACCGATAACCATCCATGAGCTCGACAAGCCTCGTCGGAACGGCAGCTATACCTTTATGTTCAAACGAGCGTCTATTCAATCTCCATGGCGTATTCAAGATATTATTGAATAAACAGATGGTTTCAATCGCATAATAAAAATCCCTATAGCTAAGCTACACTATAGGGATTTTTTTCATCTTACTGCCTTATTCAAGCTTGATTATAATCACATAAATGACCTTAGCTGCTTATGCTCAAAAAAAATATGCGTTTGATTGAAAATTTTTCTTGCTCAATGCTCCTTATCCTGCTATTATGAAAAAGCATAATTTTTTGGAAAGCTAATATTCAAAACAATGTAGGATCTTTCCAAGCAGATAATCATTGACCACTTCCATTAAGAAGTTAAGGCCATACGGACAGCCGGGTCAAATGCCGATTGGCAACTTTCGTTGCCTTATTGATTGAGTTAAAAGCTCAAATTTTATAAGTTGGTTACTTTACAACCAGTGCATATGCACACAACTTGTGAAACGGTCAATAAGAGTGGTAAAAGTAATTATTTGCTATATAGACTCTGATCCTAACATGATATATTTGAATATTAATAGCCTTTCCATGAAACTATGAGTTTTATGACTGACGAGCACGCAAGAGGTTTGTCCAGTCGTACTTATTGGGATTGTCTTACTATTTAAATATATCAAAGCAAGTGTGATGCGCATGCAGCGTATTTCGCTTGCTTTTTTTGTTGCCGTTTTTGCATAAAAAAAAAATTCATATGGGTCAGGAGATCAAAAAATGGGAAAAGCACTTATCATTGGCGCCGGGGGCGTAGCATCAGTATCCATTCATAAATGTGTTCAAAACAGCGAAGTTTTCGAAGAAATCTGTATCGCCAGCCGCACAAAATCCAAATGCGATGATCTGAAAGCGAAATTGGACGGCGGCAAAACCAAAATTACGACAGCACAGGTCGATGCAGACAACGTTGATGAGCTGATCGCTCTGATTAATGAAGTAAAACCAGATATCGTCATGAACCTCGCTCTGCCTTACCAAGATTTGACGATCATGGATGCTTGCCTGGCGACTAAAACGAACTATATGGATACGGCAAACTATGAGCCGGAAGATACGGCGAAATTCGAATACAAATGGCAATGGGATTATCGCGAACGTTTTGAAAAAGCCGGGATTACGGCTCTTTTGGGCAGCGGATTCGACCCAGGTGTAACTGGCGTATTCTCTGCTTATGCGCTGAAACACTATTTTGACGAAATCGAATATATCGACATTCTAGATTGCAACGGCGGGGATCATGGCTATCCTTTCGCAACCAACTTCAACCCAGAAATTAACATCCGCGAAGTATCCGCTAACGGACGTTACTGGGAAAACGGGGAATGGATCGAAACGAAACCGATGGAAATCAAACGCAGCTATAACTTCGCTGAAGTTGGCGAAAAGGACATGTATCTGCTATACCATGAAGAGCTCGAATCCCTTGCTCAGAACATGCCTGGACTGAAGCGTATCCGTTTCTTCATGACTTTCGGCCCAAGCTATCTCATGCACTTGAAGGCGCTCGAAAACGTAGGAATGACTTCCATCGAACCAATCGAATATGAAGGAAAACAAATCATTCCCCTTCAATTCCTAAAAGCAGTACTTCCGGACCCGGCTTCCCTTGGACCTCGTACGGTAGGCAAGACGAACATCGGCTGCATCTTCAAAGGAAAAAAAGACGGACAAGATAAAACTTACTATGTCTACAATGTTTGCGATCACCAAGAGTGCTATAAAGAAGTTGGCTCTCAGGCCATCTCTTATACAACTGGAGTTCCTGCCATGATCGGCGCGGCGATGGTTATGACTGGAAAATGGAATAAACCGGGCGTATTTAATATCGAAGAGTTCGATCCGGATCCATTCATGGAAGAGCTAAACAAATGGGGGCTTCCATGGGTAGAAGACTTTAGTCCGGTGCTTGTTGATGCTTTGCCTGAGGAAGCTAAAAAGCCGGAGCTCGTTCGCTAATATGCGGTTCGAGGAATTACCGACACCCTGTTTCGTAGTCGATCAAGCACTTATCGAAAAAAACCTAAACATTTTGAACGGCATCATGCAGCGTACGGGAGCCAAGATTTTGCTGGCGCAAAAAGCTTTTTCCATGACTGCTATGTATCCACTCATCGGAAAATACTTAAGCGGCACGACTGCGAGCGGTTTATTCGAAGCACGGCTGGGACACGAGGAAATGGGCAAGGAAAACCACGTCTTTGCCCCTGCCTATCGTGAAGATGAAATAGACGAAATTATATCCATTTGCGATCATATTATATTCAATTCCTTCTCCCAACTGGAAAAATATAAGACGAAAGCTCTATCAGCTGGCAGAAAAGTGGGCCTTCGCATCAATCCGGAGTGCTCGACGCAAGAGGGACATGAAATCTATGATCCCTGTTCACCAGGGTCTAGATTCGGCGTGAAAAAGGAGGATTTCCAGCCTGAACTGCTCGAAGGCGTTTCGGGACTGCACTTCCATACCCTTTGCCAACAGAATTCGGATGATTTGGAGACTACGCTGAATGCAGTCGAAGAAAAGTTCAGTCAATGGCTGCCGCAAATGGAATGGATCAACTTCGGCGGCGGTCACCATATCACAAGAGACGACTATGATATCCCGAGACTCGAAGCTTGTATTCTTCGAATGCAGAATAAATACGGCTTGAAGGTCTACCTTGAACCCGGAGAAGCCATTGCGCTCAATGCGGGCTATATGGTCACTTCCGTACTGGATATCCATAGAAACGGCATGGAGATCGCTATCGTGGACACATCGGCTACATGTCATATGCCAGATGTTCTGGAAATGCCGTATCGTCCGCCGCTTTTCGGTTCGGGCGAAGCCGGCGAGAAGCCATACAGCTATCGGCTAGGCGGTCCAACCTGCCTGACAGGCGATGTAATCGGAGACTATTCCTTCGATCAGCCTTTAAAGAACGGTGACAGATTAGTGTTCGGGGATATGGCGATCTACTCCATGGTCAAAACCAACACCTTCAACGGCATGCCGCTGCCGGCCATCGCCGTGCAGGAGAAAGACGGCAATTGCCGCGTCGTTCGCGAATTCGGCTATCAGGATTTTAAGACGAGACTAGCTTAATGAATAACCAAAGCCTAAACCCTGCTTTGGTCATACCCCGTCAAGTAGACAAATGAAAAAAAGCTAAGCAGCCATCGCGCACCGGTATTCAATCGGTGCGCGTTATTTTAGTTTGGTCTGAAACCGCTGGTCGTTGTATATCATGCGAGGATTGCCGAACTCAGGTTTCATTACATAACAGTTTATTCCAGACACATTCTGCCTTGTACATGCAATTGGTAAACATGATATAATTATGAGTGCGTTTACCTAGCAAGCTTTATGAATATATAAATAAGATCATTTGTGACGTTGGAGAGGGGGATAATGATGTTTGAGAAGCGCCTTAAACAGTTGCGTAAATCGAGGAAATTAACGATGCAGGAAGTAGCCGATTACTTAGGGGTTGCAAAAAGCACCTATGCAGGTTACGAATCGGGCTACCGACAGCCGACTCTTGAGTCCATTCAGACGATTTCGCGTAAGCTGCGCACTTCCGCGGATTATCTTCTCGGGCTAACTGATTATCCCGAGCCGCCAACCGAGCTAAACCATAATGCAAAAGAGTATTTGAATTATGAACAACTTCATTGGGATGGGGTTCCTTTGGAGAAGGACGATCTGGATTTGATTCGCAACTTACTCGAACGCGTGCTCCGTGATCGCACCTTGCCAAAGGATGAATAACCTATTTTCCAGTCGAGGGAACCATCCACCTATAGGTTAATTCTATCAGCCGCTCATCAATTGCAGCAGCTTCGCTTCGAACTGTCCTTGAAGCTGCAGAATAAGCTCACTGTACGATTGCTCCCATTTCTCCGTAATTTCTGACTGTACGTTATCTTTTTGTGCTTTTTCAATAACCCCTTGCAGCTTCGTGCTACAGGCGGTTTCCGCATTTGTAAGACTATCCATCCACTTTTGACTCAACGCCTGAAAAGCATACGGATCTGACATATCCAATTGCTCAATACTCGTTTCCGCTCCCACCAGTATTTCATTCATATCCTGTGTGCACTTAGCTTGAATCTGAATGATCTCTTGCTCATACTTATCGGACATACTTATCGGCGGTTCAGTTTCTTTTATATTCGGCACTTCCGGTGTCGGTTTTGTTGTTGTACCTTTATCCGGCTTCTTACCCGGTTCTTTATTCGGCTTAGCTGTGCTTGATGGCTTTGTTGTTTGAACAGGCTGAAGCTCTTTGTCCGTTTCTTTCTCAGGCAATACTGCTTCATCATTAGCGTTAGGTTTGTCCGTTACTTGTTCCATCGGCTTACCTGGATTATCAGTTGGTAGAGGAGCACCTTCTACCACAGGGTTCGTTTTTTCAGGTTCAATTCCATATAGCTCATCCTCGCCCAGCTGTGCCTGCTCGTTTTGCGCTGCACCATCCGCATTCACAACAAGCGCTTTCTGTGAAGATTCATTCCAATATAGTCCGCCCCATACGAATAATAAAATAACGGTTAACGAGCCCAAAATAATATTAATTGTATCCGGTTTGCGTAGGCGAGGACGCCTATTCTTTCTTGCATGCTTCTGACTCATATTTAGCTTCTACCGCCTTTCGTAGAGAATAGAAAGAAGCCAGTCTCCATTCTCTTCGAAGAGATGAAAGACTGGCTGCTTGGTCTTAAGATCGCATAATTTCCGTTATAATGGTAGTAAGCAATTTGTTAACCTTGCTTTTCGTTACGTTGATTTCCTTATTCTTTAATGAGTTAGATGCCTCTACTTTGTTAATCTGATTTACGGCTTCATTTCTAGCCTGTACAATCTCCAAAATCAATTGTACCTTCTGCTCGTCATTGGTTGCTGCTTTCAGCTTCTTCTTAATCTCATTTAACTTATCATCCAATTCATCAGCGATTCTTTTAAACTCTGCCTTTGGATCCGTTTCTACATCACCGTTAACAAGTGTGACCTCCTGCTGGAAAATCACTTTCGCAGAGCCGCCGTAAGGATTAACTAACGCCGCTTGAATGACAGCTGTTCCTTTAGCAACATTTTTCGGTATCGTTACTTTACCTTTCGAATCGACCGTGACGTCCTTGTTTCCCGATACCTTCTTCCACTTTAAGAAAGAGGATGGAAGTGTTGTGCCGAGCAGCTTCAAGCTGTATTCATGCTGTCTGCCGTCCGCCGTGATCTTCACTGCTGATATCACTTCTGAACGGACATAGGCGACGGTCAATGCGTTGATCGCCTTCTCATCATACTTCAGCTTTAATTGGAATTTAAGTACCGCTAAGCGCACGTCCGTAGATTTGACACCTAGGTTATGCAGCGCTTGGCTCAGTACGTAATCATCCTCATCGTCTAAAATCTCGCCCATTGCTTCCATTAAGACAGCATTAATTTTGTCTTTGTTGCCAAGCAGCTGAGCAATCTCCTGCGGCTTCATATCCGAGATGATCTCACGAACTTCCCCTTCGATACCAAGGCGGTCATCGCCATCGCCGAACAGTAGAAGCAGGAAATCGTCCATCGTTAAGTTTGATACTCCGCCGGCTGCTGCAATCGTCTTCAGCGTCGCTCTGAACTCGGGATTCGTTCGAATCGCTTCAAGTCCTTTCCCTTTCGGGTCATACTGCATGGAGCCTACCGCTTGAATGATTTGGAACAGACTCTTCTTAAGCTCCGTTTTGTTAACCGATGCCGGCAACTTTGATGCTATTTTGCTCCAAATTGGATCGATAAGAGATTGATCCTTTGCAAAATCAAGCTTCGCGATTTCGTCGCGCAAATTGCGGACATCTTGAACATCCGATGGGTCACCAGCAAGCAGCGCTGCGTGGAGCTTATTCATTCGCTCGAGGAAATCCTCCGCTGGGAACTGTTCTCCCTCTGCGGCAGTTAATGTCACTTCTTTCTCGAAAATTACCTTTGCTGAACCGCCATATGGATTGATGAACGTCGCCTGTATAATCGCCGACCCGCTTTCAACTCCACGTGAAAGTGTAACCGTACCGTTAGATGCTACTTTCACATCCTTACTTCCAGACACTTTGCTCCACCGCAGCGAAAGTGGCGGAACATCCACGCCGAACACTTTTAAGCTGTATTTTTGCTCTCGACCGTCTTGACTGACTTTAGCTGTCTCCACTGCCTCAGCTCGCATATGAGCAATGATCATTGCTTGAAGCGCAGGCTCATCATATTTCAACTTCGACTGAAAATTAAGAAATGTCGCAGTAGATTCTTTCGTTGTAACACCAAGCTGGCTTAAAACCGAGCTGACCTTATAGTTGCCTGTTTCACTTAGAAGCTCATTTGTCTTCTGGAGCAATAAAGCGGACAATGCTCGCTTGTCTCCTAATAATTGCAGCAGCCCCGTCGGTGACAAGCTTGTAAGATGCTGGCGAATAGCCCCTTCTATACCGGGAATAGTATCGCCAGTTCCGAACAGAAACATCAGTAGATCATCTATGACAAAACTTGATTCACCGCCGCCAGCAGCTCCAAGCTCCATTAATACTTCCCGATATTCAGGATTCGTTCGGATCTCTTCCAAGCTCGCAGCCTGCGGATCATACGGGATTAAACTAACTGCTTTTATAATATCGAACAAACCTGCCTTCAGCTTTGCTTTGTCCGCTGTTGCCGGAAGTTTAGCCGCTATCTTGTTCCAAATCGGATCAATTAACTTCTGATCCTTCGCAAATCTCAGCTTAGCAATTTCATCTCGTAAATTGCGAACGGCTTTTATATCTGCCGAATCGCCCGCTGCAAGAGCAGTATGTAACTTATTCATCCGCTCAAGGAATTTCTCTACAGGAAACTCAGTTTCAATTGAGCCAATAGCATTTAATGTAACCTCTTGCTCAAAAATGACTTTTGCCGATCCGCCGTACGGATTTCTCAGCTTAGCCTGAATAACTGCATTACCTGTTTTCGCATTATCCGGAATGGTAACCACGCCAGTAGGCAATACGGTCACATTCGAATCACCGGATACCTTTGACCACTCCAGCACTTCCGGAAAAATATATACGCCGAACACATTTAAGCTGTACGTATGCACACGGCCTGTGTAATCTATCTTCACGTTTGACTTCACGGTTGATCGAATATAGGCGACGGTCATAGCGCTAATCGCAGGCTCGTCCTTCTTCAACTTCAACTGAAACTTCAGAACAGTTGCTCTAACATCCTGCGGTTTCACTCCTAGATTTTTCAGAATAGAGCTGAACTTGTAGTTTTTCGTTTCACCTAGCATTTTGTCCATCGCTTGAAGCAGGACCGTTGTAATCCCTTGCTTATCGCCAAGCAGCAGTATCAGCTCTTGGGGAGACTTCTCTGCAAGCAAGCTGGCGATCGTTCCTTCAATTCCTTTACGACTGCTGCCGTCGCCAAACATAAATACGATAAAGTCTTCCATTCTAATATTCTCGTCGCCGCCTGCAGCAGCAATCATCTTCAAGGTTGCGCGATATTCAGGATTCGTCCGAATCGCTTCCAAATCTGAGGCTCCGGAATCATAACGGAAGGAGCCTACATCCTTGATCAACCGAAACAGACTTGACTTCAGCGCTGCCTTGTCGGCAGTCTTGGGGAGCTTCGCGCTAATTTTTGTCCAAATGGGATCAATTAGCTCTTGGTCCTTCACTACATCCAGCCCTGCAATTTCATCGCGCAAGTTTCTTACCTCTTGCATATCAGCTTTGTCACCTGCTGCAAGCGCGGCATAAAGACTCTCCATGCGCTCCAAAAACACGTTCGAAGGGAAGCCTGCTTCTGCAGCGCTCGCCGATTGAACGAATCCCAGCTTCTCCGTCAGCCCTTTCTGGCTGAGCGGCAATCCGCCTAACGATGCTGTAAGCATTGAAATCGCGAGCGCGGATAATGTTACTTTTTTTCGAAACGTCATTACTTTCACCTCTGGTCATAAGTTTGTTCTAAAATTGTAGTACAGGTATTTGCTGCTTTACGCCTTGATTAAGGCTAGGGCGGCCTACGGAGTAATAAACAAATTCAGTTCCAACCAAATGTTCCTCTTCAAAAACATTACGGCCGTCTATCAAAATTGGGCTTTTCAATACCTGTTGGAGCAGCCCAAGATCAACCTTCGAAAACTCTTCCCACTCAGTCAGCAAGCACAGCGCATCTGCGCCTTTTGCAGCTTCCATCGCATCCTCGCACCATTCAACACCTCTTATTGCGTACAAGGTACGGAAATTTTCCATCGCGATAGGATCATAAGCTTTGACTTTTACACCGTTATCAACCAAATGTTGAATAATTTCTGAAGCAGGAGAATCGCGCACATCATCGGTATTCGGCTTAAATGCCAGCCCCCAAACTGCAATCGTCTTGCCTGCCAAATCACCTTGAAAAATGGTCTCCAGCTTGCGGATAACGTTGAATCGCTGATCTTGATTGACCTCGACCACCGAGCGAAGCAGCTTAAACTCATAATCAACATGACCGGCAATTTGAATCAAAGCACTCGTATCCTTAGGAAAACAAGAACCTCCATAGCCGATCCCTGCCTTTAGAAACGATGGCCCAATCCGCTTGTCATGCCCCATCCCTTCAGCTACCTTCGTCACATCCGCGCCTACTTTCTCGCAGATGTTAGCAATCTCGTTAATAAATGATATTTTTGTCGCTAGAAACGCATTCGACGCATATTTAATCATTTCAGCGCTGCGAATATCTGTGACGACAATTTGTTCGGTTAACGGAATATGCAGAAGCTTCATAATCTCTGCTGCGCTTTGCGAGCTTGCTCCGATAATAATGCGATCCGGGTGCATTGTATCCTGTATCGCAGAGCCCTCTCGCAAAAACTCTGGCAATGAGATACTGTCAAACAATTCACTAGTGTGAGACTTAATTACACTCGCTAGACGCTCATTCGTTCCGACGGGCACCGTGCTTTTTACAGCAATAATTTTGTAGCCATTCATCGCCTTCGCGATCTCAATAGCCGCTTGATCAATATAAGAGAGATTTGCTTCGCCATTTGGCAGCGGCGGCGTTCCTACCGCTATTATAATAATGTCCGATTGGCGCACCGCGCTTGGCAAATCGGTCGTAAATGTGAGCATTCCCGCCTCACGGTTTGCCGCAGCGAGCTCCTTCAAACCTGGCTCATAGATTGGGATGCCGCCTGCATTTAAAATTTCGATTTTCCGAGGGTCCTTGTCCACGCATATCACGCGGTTACCCAGCTCGGCGTAACAGATACCCGATACGAGTCCCACGTAACCCGTTCCAATAACCGTAATGTTCATGCTGATCGCTCCTTCATTGAATGATTTATCTATACGGTGCACAATTGCATAATCTCATTCCAATCGAAGGCAAGCCGGACGATGTCCTCTTCAATAAGCTCCGTCCCTGTCTGAATTTCGATAATGTCCATTTCTGTCTCCGCGCGCAGGCTATGCCGATTTTCTCTCGATATCGTTAGCACATCTCCTGATTTCACTTCAAAGCTTCGACCATTCAAGACCATAACCCCTTGTCCTGATACAATCGTCCACACTTCATCTCTTAGCAGATGGTACTGATAGCTTAAATTCTGTCCTGGTGCTACGCAGATACGTTTCGTCAACACCTCTTTGCCATTCGGATATTTCAAATAATCCAGCACGCGATAGCGTCCCCAGCGCCGCTCCTCATACATCGGACGCTGATCCGAATGCTTCATCACTTCTTTAATCATGGGACTAGACGCTTTATCCGATACCAAAATACCGTCAGGACTCGCCGCAACGATCACATTGGATACATTCAGCAGCGTAATTGGGATGTCGAGCTCATTGATAACATGTGTGTTAATTGAGTCGCCCGTAATAATCCCTTTGCCGATAAGCGGCGTCTCGATTTCCTCGGTCAGCGTATTCCATGTTCCAAGATCCTTCCAATCTCCCTCGTATGGCAGCGCCACGATATGATTGGATTTCTCTACAATTTCATAGTCAAAGCTGTTCTTCGGCATTTTGCCGTACTGCTTCAGCATCTCGTCGTACTGAATCGGGAATTCATTGGCGATCAAAATATTAATAAGAAAGTCCAGCTTGAATGCAAAAACCCCGCAGTTCCAAAGCGCAGCCTGCTCGATCATGGCTGCCGCTTCTTCTTCGCGGGGTTTTTCTCTAAAGCTGTGTACTTGTACGAAAGACTTATCCGAATCAGCGGAAGGGTCAGGAACGATATATCCGTATTTTTCAGAAGGATACGTAGGTTTAACGCCCATAAGTGCCAAATCCGCGCCAGATTCATTTAGAACCTGATCAAGCTCTTTCGTCTTATGGAAAAACGATTTCTCCACGTAAGGATCGACGGGCATAACAACGACTGTCTCATTCAAACTTACACCTTTTACCGAATATAAATAAGTGGCTGCTAGCGCGATTGCAGGGAAAGTATCTCTTCTTTCCGGCTCAACGATCACCTCGATCTCACTTCCGAGCTGGCTGTGAATCATGTCTACCTGAGGTTTGCTTGTTGCGATATAAGAATGTTCACGTAAATCCGCTTTCGTTATTTGCCCCCATACTCGCTGAACCATCGATTCACGCTCGCCATCAGCATCCTTAAGCACCTTCAAAAACTGCTTGGACCTCGACTCGTTCGACAACGGCCAAAGACGTTTCCCAGAACCACCGGATAGAAGAACTATTTTCATTTTGATTCCTCCTAAAAGTTTTGTGGAGCGTTACTGATTCATAGACCTCGTAACAAAACTTACTTCGTAAGCATCAGCTTAGTTTTGTGGAGCACTGCTGCTTGTATGACTTCGTAGTTATCCACGCGCGCCCCACCAATGTGCCTTATAAGTGCCCGTACCGAACAAATAAGTCTAGTAACTAGATCTATTTCTCCCAAAACGACCAATTTCTTTCAAATAGATCTAGAAATTAGACTTATGCATGACGCGCGCCCCACCAATGTGCCCTATAAGTGCCCGTACCGAACAAATAAGTCTAGTAACTAGATCTATTTCGCTCAAAATGACCATTTTCACTCAAATAGATCTAGAAATTAGACTTATGCATGACGCGTGCCCCGCCAATGTGCCCCATAAGAGCCCGTACCGAGAAAATAAGTCTAGTAACTAGATCTATTTCTCCCAAAACGACCATTTTCTCTCAAATAGATCTAGAAATTAGACTTATGCATGACGCGCGCCCCACCAATGTGCCCTATAAGTGCTCGTACCGAGAAAATAAGTCTAGTAACTAGATCTATTTCTCCCAAAACGACCAAATTAACTCAAATAGATCTAGAAATTAGACTTATGCATGACGCGCGCCCCACCAATGTGCCTTATAAGTGCCAGTCCCCGTTGCCGAGGCAACTAAGCTTCGTTCTTCACCACTAGTTGAGCTGACTTGATGGCGCTTGTCCAAGTGTTATAATAATTAGAGTTTTTGCCGTATGAGTTATCGAGCAGCGTATTCGGCTTGTCCATAAGACAAGATAATATATGCCCGTGTAGTCTTGAGGTTTGTACAGCACGATAACCGCTGAAACGCTTAACCGCTTTATCCACTAGGTAATCTGAATACTTGCCCCATATCGCCTGCATTGGCAGCGGCACACTGCTCTTCGTCATCATTTGTCCGATCATCTTAATTGACTTTTTCTCCACGCGATTGTAAAGGGATGCCCAGTCCAAAAAATCTCCCATTCCAGCAGATTCGAAGCTCGCCTGCTCAGATGTCTTCTCGATGTCCGTGCGGAAAAAGCAGAGCAGCTCCTTGCCAGGGTTGCTTTTTGGTAAAATCGGCCATAGCTGATGCGCCATGTCAGGTGATAAGTATACGCAGCACTTATGAAACTTTTGAGCAGCCACGCCATAAGACAGCGTATCTCGAATGAAAAGATGTACATCCTTATGCTTGTTGAAAATACGCGCTGTCCGATCATACTCCGTTTCTTTCTCGAAGAAAATCGTCTGCGGCAGCAGTACGATCCGGTGGTTAGGGTAGTCGACAACAATTTTCTCCCGCAGCTTCTGATGCACCGGATACAAATCGCCGAAGTTGCCTCCGCCTTGCAGTACAATGATCTGATCCTTCGGAATGTTCAGCTTGTCGGGAAAATCAAGGACACTGTAACGAGCCGCAACGCGGATATTATTGTCCTTGAAGAACGCCTCTGCTCCTTTCATGATCAACAAATCTCCGCCATTGTTGTATACAGGGTAATCGATATAATAAATGCTTGAGCCCGGAGGAATCACCTTCGTGATACGAAGCAGCATCTGCTTCAAACCCTCCATCGGATGTACCTGTGATTCAACTTGCATATCAACGCGCTCCTTTACGTAGTTTTTTGTCTTTCAAACGGTCGATCAGAAAACGGAAATCATTTTTATCAAACAACATGCCTGAAAGCTCTACACGAAAAATCATCCTCATCGAAACCATCGTCACCGCTAAGCGGATGACCGCTCCGATCAACAAGGCGAGCGCGATTCCATTCAGCCCATACAAAGGCGTTAACAGGAAAAACAATCCGATCGTTACCGTCAACGCAATAAGCTGGCGTATAAGCACTAATCCCGGACGGCCCATCGCATTAAACGAGGATGCCAAAATCCATGAGCCGCCCCCGAGAATACATTCAAACGACAACAGATAAAATGCTCCGCTCGCTTCCAGAAACGGTGCTCCGAACAGAATGCCCATCAGATATCGTCCAATGAACATACTTGGAACGACAACAATTGTCATTAGCATCATCGATAGTCGAAATGCCCTGCCAACCGTCGCAATAATGACTGATTTATCCATGCCGGTCACCTTCGGAAACACAACATTGGTGATCGCCATTTGCACGACATTGAATACGCGAGACAACGCGTATACGACGGTGTACAACCCGAGTTCTCTAGCAGTCAGCATCGATAGAATGACCAGCTTATCGAACTGTGAATACAACGTCCCTAACAGCTCAACTCCGAACACTTTGCTGCCATATCCGAACAGTGCCTTGGCAGCCAATCGATTGCCAAGCCCCTTTAGCCAGTTTATCCGAAGCGCGTCCCTTATGCTGTACAGGGACCACGATATAACAAGCACGCTGGTCACGAGGAAGACGAGAGAAGCATTGTGCAAGCTTAAATCGCCGACTGCCCAAAGCCCCATAAGCCCAACTAAATTGAACAGCGGAACAGATAAACGCACACCATTATAAATGCTGAACCTGCCCGTACTTTGCGCCAGTGCCGATATTAAATTGATAGCGAGCAGAATCGGCAGCATAAGCACCGTATACCATCTCGCAATTTGAACGATGTCAGCGGGATAATTACCTAACCAAACCGGCAGCCAAATCCACGCGACCACACCAACGATTATGCTGACCGGAATTTGAAACAGAAAACCCGCTCTAACAAAATCGCTCCCGCTGCCTTTATTTTGCTTCATATTATAAATAAGAGAGGTCGGTAATCCGAAGCCTACAAGTCCTGCGAGAAGCGTCGGCCAAAATAAGATGGCCGAAAACTCCCCCTTCCCAACGACACCAAACATACGCGCCGTCACAATTGAGGTCAGCGTGCTAATGACCATGACCAGCAGATTGGTTGCGCTCGTACGCATGATCGTTTGAATGAGGCCGTTGCCCCTCCAAGCTTTTGAAATGGCGAGTTGTGCCATACCTGTCTATCAACCCCTGCCGTTATAACGCAGGATGCCGACAAGTGATCCGTTGCGGTAACATATTTTCACGACTTGGCTAATAAATCTCTTAAAATGAAAAATAGACAGCAAGGACGTTCCAATTGCCTGAATCATTCGAACCAAATGCTTTACGATAGCAAGGAAGCTTCTGTCCTGCCGCTTAACCGCATCGCTCACACCTTGCCAGAAAATACGCTTCAAAAACCACTTTTTCGTCGTTCTCTCCTTGGCAATTTTGTGCTGAACACTCGCAAACGGAGTATAAAACACCTTATAGTTCTTCCGAATCCGTGCGATTAGCTCACTTTCCTCGCTCGAGAGCAGGTTCGTGCCAACCCTCCCAAGATCCTCACGGAATGGCTTGAATTTCCGGAATACACTTGTTCGAAAAGCAACGTTAGCGCCATAAGGAATGGACGGTGCTGGCATTTCCTTAACTACGCTCGAATAATCGAGAATGGTGAACACCGAACGATGTTCCTCCGGAATCCAATCCGGCTCAGCCACTTCCCAGATCGGATCGATTTTGCCGCCTACGCAGCCGATCGACGCGTCGCTCTCGAACACATCCACGATATGTCGCACCCAGTCGCGAGAGGCTAGTGCATCATCATCCAGAAATAGAATATATTCGCCCTTTGCTTCCTTAATCGCTCGATTGCGAGCAACCGACAATCCAAGCTTGTTTTCAAAAATATAACGAACTCCCTTGCCATGACGCCTTGCAAGCTCGCCAACTACCTTTGCGGTGTTGTCCGTCGAGCGATTGTCGATCACAACGATTTCAATTTGCTCCCGCTCAAAGCTTTGAGCAAGCACACTCTCAATTGCCTCTCCCGTATCCTTAGCCCGGTTATGGGTGCAGATGGCTACCGTTACCTTCATCCTTTATCCCCATCCTTGGTACACATTTTTTATCCTTTGTGCGATTGCACTCCAGTCGAGCTCCTTAAGTACCTCTTCATACTTAGGCGTTCTTTGCTCTCGCTTCACATTTAAAGCTGCTTTCATCGCGTTCTCCAAGCCGTTATAATCGTTTGAATTGTAGCTGACCACCATGTCCTCTTTAAAATACTCATCAATAAAGTCGTTATCCGGCATGACGATCAGCTTCCTGAATGAGAGGCCAAGTATCGCTGAGCCTGAAGTCGTAATCTCCTTATACGGCATCACCATCACATCGACGGCGCTAATGAGATCAGCAACCTCTTCATTCGGAATGAAGCGTAAATCCAATATAATATTTTCTTTATCCTCGACATGCTTCAAAAAAGATTCCATCTGCTTGTCCGCCTTACCCGCAACAATCAGATAGGAATTTCTAGTCTTCAGCGCATTGAAGGCTTCAATTAAATCCTCAACACCCTTATAAGCTTTGATCGCGCCTAAAAACAAATAAACATCAGCACTCTCACTGATACCATAGCACTGTCTGAAATCTAACCCTGCCGGCTTATACACGCCTAGATAGTGACCGTGCTTTACGACAAAAAGTTTTTTTGCCGGAACCCCAAATTCCATCATTACCTTACGTTTGATCGACTCAGAGGCAACGAGCAGCTTGCTGCAAAACTTGCAAATGAGCGATCGCATGAACCTCTCCAGCCCTTTATATTTCACCTGATGCGGATACAGATTATGAATCGTCCAGACAAGCTGCACTCTCCGCACCTTTAAATAAAGCATCGTCATCACAAAAATAAACGATTTCACAATGAACAGCAGCAGCCTGTCATTCTGATACGCATGATGCATCCAGTGAATATGGACAACATCACCCGCTCTCGCCTCACCAACCTGAAGCATCAGCTTGCCGTGCTTCAAATCTTTGACTTCCATACCTGCGCTGCTGAGTGAATCCGTCAACAAATCATTGTAGAAGTTCAACTCGCTTGATTTCGGCCACATCCATACTTTCATCGCCATACGCTCCCTTTAGTTATATCTACGAATCCATTCCTTCGTTACATGGAGCTCGCGAATAACTCTAGCGGGAGTACCTCCTGCAAGCACGTTGCTCGGAATGTCCCGCGTTACGACACTGCCTGCCGATTCGAATCGATTTGGTGCAGCCAGCAGCTTACTGAAGCTAATCCGACTATAGGTTGTACTCATCTTGCCATCTCACCCGCCGGTTCGGATTTCGTCGTTGGTGTGAGCAACTGGTAGTACGTGGACTCTACCTTCTTCGCGATTGTATTCATATTGAAATCATTCATTACACTCGTATAACCTTGGCTGGATAGCTGCTCATAATCGATCCTTTGATCATAAACACGCTGAATCGTCTGATACAGCTCCTCGACATCGCCATCCTTCACGATAAAGCCGCCATTCGTCTCATGAATGATCTCAGGCGCTCCGCCTGAATCCGCTACGATAACTGGCGTTTGTACGAGCATCGATTCAATAATGACTCGCCCAAACGGCTCGTTTAGCGAGAAATTAATCGTTAAATCACATTCCTTCATCACATCAAGCGGTTTTTTGCTATAGCCATAAAAGACAACATGGTGCTCCAAGCCATAAGACAGCACCTTCTCAATCATGTCATTGTAATAGTCATCCGACCCGTCTACAGAAGTATCACCTACAATGAGCAGCTTCCAATTTTGACGATTGCTATCAGCAAGCTTCTTTACCGCCTCGATCATAAGATGATACCTTTTCCATTCCACAATGCGGCCGAACGTTCCAATAACGAGCGTATCATCCTCCATAAAGGTCCGGCTTTTTTTCGTCAAAGCAAGCTCTGGATCAACACCGTTATAAATAATCGTTTTGTTACTGCCCTGAATTGAATTCGCTACAAAATGCGAAATACAAATAACTTGATCAAAGAAGCGCGGCAGCACTTGGTTGTACATACGCAAGTGACTGTAATCGCGGTGATGCCAGATCAGCTTGCATTTCGTTAAAAATTTCAGCGGAGCTGCATACCATGGTGCTCGCCAGCCATTAGCATGGACGATATCGATTCGATTTTTCCGCACAAATGACTGAATTTTAAGCACCGTTTCCATGTAGCCTAATCCTAATTTTTTCTTAATACTGCCCAGCTGCAGCGGAAAATGGACATATTCGGCTCTAATTTCATTTAAATACGTCGCGTCTCGAGGGCTTAATAAGAAAACCCGGAATTTTGATGGATCCAAATAATTGATCAGATGTATGAGGCTTTGCTCAGCGCCGCCTTTTTTATCGGCATGGGTTACAAACAAAATATTCGTCTTCATACGACTCATGCTACTGCACCTGCTTTACTGGATAACTGACATTTAAGGATTGAATATACGTGTTCAGCACTTCTTTATGGTTGTAATGCGTGTGCAAGAAGCTTTGTGATGAATCCAGCAGCGATTTGGCCTTTTGCGGATTATCGAATAGCTGTTTGATTTTATCGTAAAATTGCTTCGGTCGATCAGCGACTAGAATATGCTCATTATCGACAAGCCCTGTTCCCTCATAGCCGATGGAGGTCGAGATGACCGGCAAGCCATTCTGAATCGCTTCAATCGTCTTCAGCTTGACCCCCGCCCCGTTCTGCATCGGATTTACGAATACATAACCGCTTCGATAAATATCATCCAGACTCTTTGGCGTATCATGCACAATCACATTCGTTAGATTATAGCTGTCGAGCCAGCTGAGGCTCTGTTTTCTGCTATTGCCCGCGACGATGAACTTATAATCCGGCTCCTTCAGCATCAGCGGATGAATATGCTCCAAATACCACTGAATCGCTTCTCTGTTATTCGGCATAAACAAAGAGCCAATGAATACAACATGCTTGCTTTGAAAATCACTCGCCTCGAAGTTGACCTTCGTAACGGGGGGAGGCAGGAACAAGCTTTTGGCAGCAGGATTTTGCTTCTGAAAGCTATCAAACTCCTTGCTTGATATAAACAAGTATTTATTAACCTTCTCCAGCATTTTTTTCTGCAAAACCGTAAATTTACTGCTCTCCATATGGTAGTACATCTTATGAACGACGTTTTTGGTGCTTCTAGCAAGCGCCTTAAAATATACCGCTTCATCGTTATGAACCCTTAGAATGACCGTGTCATGCTTAATCTTCGGATTTTGCAAAACTGGATATACGTAATCGCCCTCAAGCAGCACATAATCATAATCCCCAGCAAGCTCAACGTTACTTAGCTCGCTCCGCGATTGCACCTGCATAGGTATGGCGTAGAGCAAATCAGCAAGCTTGCTTCTACGTTCACAAAGCGTAATGACTTTCACATAGTCGTACACCGTATCCATTTCTTCCTTGGATGGCATTTGTTTGCCGCATACGAGCAAGTGCACCTCCCAGCCCAGCTCTGCCAAAACCTTAATTCTGCCCCATGTGTCCACTCTTCCGCCATGGTCGGCGGGATAGGGGAAATCACTGCACACCACTAGCATTTTCATTTCGTTACCCCCGACCGTTTGAATTGTTTCATTTCGTTATTTCCTAGATAGTGACTTATAAAAGCAAACAGCAGCCACACCTCGTATTTGATCTCCAAGGAAACGAGGAGAGTTGAAAATAAAATAAAAACGAGAGCAAGAAATAAAATAGAGCTGGATTTCACTTTTACGATCAAGTTTTTGGCTAGCAAATAGAAAAACAAGACCGAGATTATACCGCCAAACATGACCCATTGGAAAAAACCCGATTTGACGCCCAGGTTTTTATCCGAGCCCGAATATTGCAACAGCTCCCCCGCATTAATTTGGCTGATGCCAAATGTATTGTAGTAGAAATGGGACATCATGCTGATTGAATCATTCACATATTTATCGAAATACATGAGATATGCACCTGTGCCAACCCCAAAAGGATTGTGAAACACCGTAATCAGCGAGATAATGATCGTTCCCATTCGCGTATAGGAAGATGTGTAGTTTTCAATATCATTACTGAACGAGCTGACCAAACCCCCGGCAAATTGAGTGATGAACATATACATGGCCAGAACGACTGCGAAGAGCAAAACAAAATTTTTCTTCTTTCGAAAATCCAAAAACTTGACCATCGTCACGACAAGCGTCAGCAAGCTGATGATCATAAACCCTTTCGAGCCCGTAATAAATAAGTAAAACAGAAAAAAACCTGAAGCATATACGATCGTTAATATTCTGCCTAGCCGACTTAAATACTTCGTTAAATAAACAAGGATAGATGCATATACCACAACAATAGAACCCGTCGTGCTGCTCTCTGAGGTCAGCATCCTCACTCTCCAATAGGGATTACTCCCTGCATGCAAAGACGTGAATGCATGAGGCATACTCATAAGCTCGACGATCATAATGAATGTAAGCAGCGTAACGACCGCAAGAAAGCAGCCATACAGCATTTTGAAGCTTTTTATTTTGGCAAAAACAAGCTGCATATGCCTGATATACAGCAGGATTAGCACGAAGTAGATCAGCACCTTTATGGCCTTGCCCAGCATGCTTTCTGATCCGAAGCTGTAGTTTCCTTGAAGAAATTGAATTAACAAATAGATAATGCTGATAAAGCTCAAATATAAAATAAAGCCTAATATATATTTCTGCAGCTTCGAGCCGTGCATCACCCGCTTATGCCTCGCCATCAGCCCAATCTCACAAAACATAAAAAACGGAAGCATTAAAATAATAGGCGTTCTGCCGATCTCTCCGATCATATTGACTAACGGGAAATCCTGATAGACGGTAAGCACCAGCAAAAGGCACAAATAAATCGCCAAAAAGAACTGTTCCTTTTCCGCTTTTTGGGCTAATTTAGCTTTGGTTATTAAGTTATTTTGCAAGCTTAGACTCATCCTTTGTTCATCCCCGTAAATCTAGACATATTTTTTGACAGCGGCGGAATACGATTTGGTTTTTCTTAACATGGTTTCTTCGTATAGCCGCTCAATGTGGGTATTCATTTTGTCTGAATGGAATTTCTCTTGGAAAATGTCCCAGCCCGCTTGTCCCAGCTCTTTCAATTTCTTCTTATCAAGTTCATCAATGATGTGCGCTAGCTCTTGTTTATCGTTAAAGTCAAAAACATATCCGTTAACGCCATCCCTAATAATTTCAGGAAGCGCACCCCGATTGCTTGCTATAACTGGCTTCTTATTCCGCAGAGCTTCAATGGCGACAATGCCAAATCCCTCCCAGCGTGATGGAATAATTACCGCATCACAGGATTGCATATAGCGGTCAATCTGAGAATTATCCACCCAGCCAATCTTAATCGTGTTCTCAGGGAAGCTATATTCCACATCCTTCAGCACCGTATCGCCGACCAAATATAGACGAACATTCTTGAACTGATACTCATTGAATACTTCAAGCAGCAGGTCAAAACCCTTCTGCCGATCGAAACGCCCTACATAAAGTAAATGAATCATATCAGGATCCGTCTCGAAAGGAGGCTTGCTCAAGGCTGCTGTATCCGAAACGCCGTTATAAACGACCCCAGACTTGCCGGTAGGCAATCCGTAATGTTTCGCCATCTCAAATTCATGTTTGGATATATTGATAATAAAGTCGGTTCTAGATGCCAGCACTTTCTCCACCAGGGCAAAAACACGCTGCTTCCACGGCTTCGTATCCATCAGAAACGCCCAGCCATGCGAGTTATAAATGATGACCGGTCGATTGCTTCGGAAAAAAAATAACGTTCGCAGGAAAACACCCGCGAACGTTCCATGCACATGTATAATATCTGGATTTAAATCTTTTACTTTGCGATGAATGGCTTTCATCGCTTGAATGAAATAAGCCGGCTTTCTCTTGTAAGGGTACAGGCACAACCGATCTCGGCTAATTTGAAGCGTATCAGGGCTGGAATTCTGCTCAGAAGCCATAAGATAAATATCGTGCCTGCTCGCTTGGTAGCTCAGCACCTCGTTCAAGTGTGTTTCGATGCCGCCCTTAGTAAACTCTGAAATATGCAGGATTCTTGCCACTATCTTCAACTCCTTAAGTTTTGCGAAGCAAAACTGACTTCGTAAGCATAAGCTTGGTTTTGCGTAGCAAAACTGACTTCGTAAGCATAAGCTTGGTTTTGCGTAGCAAAACTGACTTCGTAAGCATAAGCTTCCTAATATGCATCTTGGGGGACGAACATCATCTTCACTGTTCTCAGCATGATTTTGATATCGTACCAAATGCATCTCTTCTCGATATAAGCGAGGTCAAGCTCGACCATCTGCTTGAAGCAGAGACTGTTTCTGCCGCTAACCTGCCATAACCCCGTGCAGCCTGGCGTTACAGACAAGCGCTGCTTGTCGTACTCTGTATATTCTGCGACTTCCCTTGAAAGCGGCGGTCTTGGACCAACCAGGGACATTTCACCTCGAAGTACGTTCAGCAGCTGAGGCAGCTCATCGATACTCGTTTTGCGAATCAGCTTTCCGATTTTCGTAATGCGAGGATCATCCTTCATTTTGAACATAGCGCCGCTGATCTCGTTCTTATCCAAGAGTTCCTTCAGCTTGTCTTCGGCACCTGTCAGCATCGAGCGAAATTTGAACATACGAAACGGCTTCTCATCCTTGCCGATCCTCGTTTGATAGAAGAAGACAGAACCTTTAGGATCCTCCCATTTAATAAGGATAGCGATGATGATAAACAGAGGGCTTAACAGCATTAAACCTACTAGCGAACCAACAATGTCAAGCGTACGTTTGAGAATCGAGTATACACTTACCCCTTGCTCAGCCTTACGTCTTGAGATCGCATTCGAAGAGTAATCAGAAACACCGATTACCGCTTCATCCTGATAGGGTGGAGGTGTCATCTTCTTTCACCCCTCCCAGCTATTAATCGCTTGCTAAGCTCCCGCTCCATTAATTCCTCAAGTTCAGTCATAAGCTGATACTTAATTTCATTATTTCTTAATGCAAAATCAAGCGTCGTCATAATGAAGCCTAGCTTCTCCCCGACATCATAACGAATGCCTTTGAAATCAAACGCATAAACACCTTGTTCAACGTTCAGCTTCTGAATCGCATCGGTAAGCTGAATTTCGCCTCCAGCTCCGCGCTCATGCCTGCCTAAAAACTCGAAAATATCAGGAGTGAGTACATAACGTCCCATTATTGCTAGATTAGATGGCGCTTGTCCTTGCGGCGGCTTCTCTACAAATCGATTGACTTCATAAAGATTATCTAACTGCTTACCTGGATCAACGATGCCATATCGATGTGTCTGATCAACGCCTACGGTCTGAACACCAATAACCGAACGGCCAGTTCTCTCATATTGCTCAATCAGCTGCCTTGTGCAAGGAACCTCTGCTTCCACGATATCATCGCCAAGCAGAACGGCAAACGGCTCGTTTCCGATAAAATTGCGCGCGCACCAAACGGCATGACCTAGCCCTTTTGCTTCTTTTTGTCTTATGTAATGAAGATTCACATTTGATGATTTTCTTACCTTTTCCAATATGTCGAACTTACCTTTTTCTTCTAATGTATGTTCAAGCTCGAATGCGATATCGAAGTGATCCTCGATCGCTCGTTTTCCTTTACCAGTTACAACAATGATGTCCTCAACACCAGATTCGATCGCTTCCTCAACAATGTACTGAATAGTTGGCTTATCGACGATCGGAAGCATCTCTTTAGGCATCGCTTTTGTTGCCGGTAAAAAACGGGTACCTAGTCCGGCGGCCGGGATAATGGCTTTTCTCACTTTTTTCATTTGATTTCACCCTATCCTATTATTTTTTTATGTTAACTAGGGCATCTAACCCTTCCTCACGTCACACCCTTGACGATTAACGTCTAAGGTCGGCTGACCCACAGCATGACCGAGTGCCTCCGGTGATAGAGGTGCAGGAGACATTACCTATCTATTCTTTGCTTCTAGCCACGAGCGGAATAATGCTTATGCGTCCGTTTTTTCTCCGTAGTAGTAAGAGTAGATATCTGAATGATTTCGATTAATTCTGTTAAGCACAACTCCGATAAGCCTAGCCTTCACATGCTCAAGCTGAGCCTTCGCTTTAAGTGCTACATCCTTTTTCACTTTTCCCGAGTCGATAACGAGAACGACGCCGTCACTTTGTGTTGCTACGATCTGAGCGTCTGTCACAGACATAATAGGCGGTGTGTCAACGACGATCACATCGTACTTTTCTCTAGCCTTCTTCAGCAGCTGCGCCATTTGCTCGGATGAGAGCAGCTCTGAAGGATTGGGAGGCGTTGGCCCCGCCTGAATAATGGACAGGTTCTCCGTATTCGTAAACTGGATAATGTCCTCCAGCTCTAGCTGGTTCAATAAAGCTGTCGTTAAACCGCTTCGGTTAGACTTTCCAAAAATATGATGCTGTGAAGGTTTGCGAAGATCAGCGTCGATTAGCAGCACCCTCTTGTTTGCTTGCGCAAAGGCGACAGCCATATTGGCGCAGGTTGTGCTCTTGCCCTCGCTTGGCTTAGAAGAGGTGACCATAATAATTTGCAGCTTTTGATTAATCGTCGAGAACTCAATGTTTGTCCGCAGCATACGATAACCTTCAGATATAGGTGATTTAGGGTTAAGCTCTGTAATGAGGTTCCATTTAGGAATCAAGCGAGACATTGTGTTCCCTCCCTGCCTTCGTCGTTAACGGTGCGCCGTTGCTCCGATCCGTCACATCTCTCTCTTCAAAAATAGGAATTGAAGTTAATACCGGAACCTCAAGTAATGCCTCTATGTCCTCCTCGGTCTTAATCGTGTCATCCAAGTAATCAAGCAGGAAGGAAATCCCTACTCCCACCATCAAGGCCAGCATGAACGTGACCGCAATATTCATTTTCGGATTCGGTGCCACCGGCCCGTGATTCTCATGTGGATCTGCTTGGTCCAAGACCGAGACATTATCTACCTTCATCAGCTCGGGAACCGATTTCTGGAAGACGATAGCAACCGCATTCGCAATTTTAGCTGCTTGCTCGTAGGAGTCATCCCTAACCGATATGGACATGACCTGCGTTTCATTCACCGAGCTTACGCTTACCTTGCCAATTAGTTCGTTATAGGTGACCCCAAGCGTCGGGTATTGTTTAACGACCCTTTTCATCATTCGCGGTGTTCTCAAAATTTCTTTATAGGTTTTGATAAGTCCGATTGTGGAGTTAATCGATCCAACGTCTATGCTTGGAATAAGCGAGCTAGCGTCCTTATATTGGTTAACTATTAATTTAGCGGATGCCTCATACTGCGGTTTGATAAAGTAGCTGGAGTAAATGCCCATGGTTAGACAGCTTACTGAAATAAGTAGAGCTATCATCAGTAACCTTCTTTTGACGATGATCCAATACTGTTTTAATTCCAAATCATTTCCTCCATTACAATTGATTCATCCGTCTTCGTTCATTACGGAAGTTGTTCTTAATGAATATTAAAATTCTCTCATTATTCAAAACGCGAACTTTTGGGCATCATTTGTTTACAGGAATTGTTTCAGCTATTCCTGCTTATAAGGATATAATTATGTTCTAGGGTTGTTTATAAATTCATCTACGGTTCCGCCATTCATCACATGCTCCATCATATCCGCTGAGCAGGCTTGCAGTCCGATCCTTCCCAGCAAATGCGATACCAGCTCCGCCATGTCTATCGGTTCATTAGGAATACGGCAGCCGGTCGCAGCAAGGAGCTCAGGCAAAGTTCTCGTTTCCGTGTATCCGTCTTTCTGTAATAGAGAAGGATCCTCGGATAACCTTTTCAAAAATTGCTTCAGCTTCTTTCGCTTCTGCTCCTGATTTGAAACCTTCATCTTTGAAACCTCCATTCATAAGCACGCTCATACATTTTGAGTTTTGGAATGCTTCTTGTCTCTCGCTGCACTCTAGTATGACACAGTTGAGAACAATTCTTGAGGGAATAAAGACATGGTGGCACTTAGACATTCATGCTCATTTTCTTCGCTGTTTTTATAAGTACGGGCTCCTAGTTGATGTAAATAGTTGGAAATAACACGCCATCCTTTTTAGGGTGAACTTGATAATTCTAATTATTGAAAGCGTTTTATTAATTTTCGAATTAGGACCCTCTTTTAGTTCGTATATGATCACCTATTTTTTTCCTTAATGCCGTGTAATATAAAGGTTTTTCTCTTTTTCCCACATTTCTCCACGTCACAATTCCAATAAAAAAAACTACTATTTTAACGATAAAACAAGGGACTATTGACCAGCATCCTACCTAAGCAGGAGTACAGCACCATTCGACATATTTTGCATCTCTCTTTTTTGTATGCTTTTTACCACCTAAAGCCGTTATATTTACATTAAGTAAACAATAAAAAGATGATTTTACTCAAAAAAGAGGGCTCTTGAAGCCAAAAAAGCGGACATTCAAAGGTTTTATACTTAGTGTTCGTACTCTTCCGTGTTCTATCCTTTGCATCCTATCAGGACTATCGAGCATTAATCGGGATAAATATAAAGCTTCGAAAGCACTGAAACAGACCCACAAATACTATCGTTTTGTTCCAAAATATCTATATAGCGTTAATCTACTAACGTCCTATTCCCCGATGAATTTGACGAAAGAGGACAGCAAAAAAAACGAAGAGCACCGACAGCGCGGTACTCTTCGTTCCTTCTATATGACTTCTTATTCCATTACATAAGCAAGGAGCAATGCCGCTGTGTTAACTATTGCATCCGCATGCGTTCGCTCCATACCATGGGAAGCATGCACCCCTGGTCCGATTAAAGCCGCCCGGATATTGCTTCCTCCGCGCAGTGCAGCCGATGCATCGGAGCCATAATGCGGGTAAATATCGACCGCATACGCCAGCTTCTCGCGTTTGGCCAGTTCAATTAACCGCGTAGTCATATTGTAATCATAAGGCCCCGTTGAATCCTTCGCACAAATAGAAACATCCTGCTCTGTAGCGGAAAGATCATCGCCAAGCGCCCCCATATCCACCGCTATCATCTCTGTAATATCAGCCGGGATGTGCGAGCTTCCGTGTCCAACCTCTTCGTAAGTCGAGAAGATGAGCTTCAATGTATGTACGGGCGTATTTCCTTCACGCTTGAACCACTCGATCAGACCAAGCAGCGCAGCTACGCTCGCTTTATCGTCCAAATGCCGCGATTTCACCCAGCCATTCGGGAACATACGCACCCTTGGGTCCCACGATATAATATCACCAACGGAAATGCCAAGCCCCTCCGTCTCCGCTTTTGTTTTCACAAGCTCATCAATGCGAATTTCCATATTCGCTTCTTCACGCTTCCATTCACGAGCATCGGAGTAAACATGCACAGACGCTTTTGTAGACAAAACCGTTCCCTCATATTTACGGCCGTCGCGTGTATGAATGAGGCAATATTCACCTTCCACGGTTTGCATATTATAACCCCCGATGGGCGTAAAACGAACCGTACCATCTGACTTAATCGAACGAACCATCGCTCCAAGCGTATCTAGATGTGCCGTTATGCCGATCACCTTCTCGGAATTAACGCCTGGAATCGTAACCATACCATTCCCTTTCGGCGTTATCTCTAGCGAACAGCCAAGTCTCCCAACTTCTGTATCCAAATACTTCACAATGTCCATGCAGTATCCGCTAGGACTTGGTATGTTAAGCAAAGCCTCAAGCTGGCTCAATATATATTCTCGATTTAGTTGTTTCGAAAGCGGTAATGTCATTGTTTTGTTCTCCTTTTATATGAGGATCGCCGGTTAGACTCAGCATATATTCCTTTTATCCTCCCATTTTACGCGATTGCACCGCAGGATCAAAGTTTTGCTTTTGCAGGGTTGCTCCTCTTCGACTTCGTTATCTTGCTTTTACATTCTCAAATACGTACATACGTTCATTTTCGAGGTTATACTAGTTATGAGGTGAGCTAAGTGGCGAAACAAATTACGCAGTCGGAAATATTGACGGATGCACGGTGGCAAGCCGTCCTGAGCAATGACGCTTCCTATGACGGAACATTTTTTTACGCGGTAAAGACTACGGGTATTTTTTGCCGGCCATCCTGCAAATCCAAACCGCCAAATAAAGAGAATATCAACATTTACCGCACGGCTGAACAAGCTTTGTCTGCTCATTTTCGCCCGTGCAAGCGGTGTAAACCTACTGGACAACGATTACCTGATGAGGAGTGGATCGCTTTAGCTGCTTCATTCATCGATCGTCAATATATGAACAATTTAACTTTGCAAATCATTGCAGATAGCTGTCACGGCAGTCCCTATCATTTGCATCGGACATTCAAGAAAATCAAACAGATGACACCTGTTGAATATATGCAGCTTCAACGAATCCTTAAGGCTAAGGAGCTGCTTCTTTCATCGGATATGGCCATTTCGACGGTCGGTTCAAATGTCGGCTTGCACAACACACCTTATTTTATTACCCTTTTCAAAAAGAAGACCGGCCACACGCCAGCAAACTATCGACAATTACATCAAATAACGAAGTAGGAGGCAAGCCAAAATGACCAGCAGCAATAAACCTCTAATCTATTGGACATTGTTCACGCACGAGGCTTGGAGCATACACGTTGCAGCCACAACGAAGGGGCTTTGTTTTATTGGCTCTCAGAACCAAACGATAGATGAGCTTATACGATGGGCAAACTCACGGTTCCCTGGCAGCACTTTGCTTAGAAGCAATGAACTGCTCCAGCCTTACACGGCTGAATTGAAGCAGTATTTCCAAGGTACACGGACACACTTTAACGTTCCCTTCGATTATCACGGTACCACCTTTCAACTAGACGTATGGCAAGCGCTTTGCGAGATTCCTTATGGTGAAACGAAGTCCTATTCCGATATTGCTCATCAAATTCAACGGCCTGCGGCGGTTCGTGCAGTTGGCTCGGCAATAGGCGCAAATCCCATTTTAATTACAGTTCCCTGCCATCGCGTGATCGGGAAAAACGGCGCTCTAACAGGCTATCGCGGCGGTATCGAAATGAAAACGAATCTGCTTCAGTTGGAAAAAAGCTAGCATGAGCACACAATAACTATACAATTAACCACTCTTTCGTTTCATACCGCGAATCATGTTTTTTGTCTCCTGATCAACGCGGTATGATTCGGTTATTTTTTGCAAAGCTTTGTTGTACGTAAAGTCATCTAAGGATTGACCGCCGCTCTCCAAATATTTCATCGTAGGCTCTGGCAGCTTTATATAAGCAATCGATAATGCCCATGCTACAGCCATTTTGACATAATAGCTCTCTCGCTCGGTCTCCCCTAGCAGTTGCAAAACACGTTCAATGTATTGTTCTTCGATATAAAAATCCAGCAGCATCACCACGCCAAAGCGTATTTCATACTCCTGATGTGAAGACAAATATGGCTGTATAAAATCCCATACAACCTCCTTATTCGTCTTCGTAAATTTCAATCCAATACAAAAGCTATCGCATACCGACCAATTATTTATTTTCGGAACAAATGCTGCGACATAGCTCAGCATCTCTACGATATCCGCTTTCGCGTAACCGATCACCATACCTTGCAGCATGACCTCCTCAAAATATTCGCTTTCCGCAGACGCAAGATAATTACGCCAGTCGTCCTTTGCTATCGCTTGGGCCAGCTTGCGCAGCTTCGGCAGTCGAACCCCTAGTACATTACTAATCGTAGGGATCAGCGCAGCTGAGAACTTCTGATAATCCACCTCCGCCCATTCCAGCAGCTGTTCCTTGACTGTCTTCTCCATCCGTTCACTCCTTTTTCATTTATTCCATAGACAGCGTCCACTAATAGATTGAAGCCACCGATCCGTGCGGCGAATAGCGAAGCCGATATTGCTCGAATTGTTCATGGGTTAGCGCCTCAAGATTATATAATTTCATCATCCCGCGTCGAATAGCGATATCGCCCCAGCTGACAACATCAGGACGCTCCAACGCATGAATAAGCAGCATTTCAGCCGTCCACTTGCCGACTCCCTTTAGAGCGATCAGCCTCTTAATGACCTCTGCATCCGATAAGCTGCTCAGTTCTTCCAACTGGAACTCGCCTTGTGTAATCGACTCAGCAATACTTCTTATACATACAGCTTTCTTCATCGTCATCCCGCAGCCTTGAATCTGATCGGCAGTATGCTTCGCCACATTTGATGGGGAGATTTCTCCCAGCTTCTCCTGCATTCTTTCCCAAATGGTATGAGCTGCCTTAGCAGAAATAAGCTGGCCTACGATCGCATAAACGAGTGCAGCGAACAAATCCGGCATGATGACGCGATCTAATTTTCCGAGCCGAATCATCGCAGATCCGAGCATTTCATCTACGCTTTTCAAATAATCGATTTCTGCTTGCCCATAGTCAAACAGCTTGGTATATACGGTTGGCAGAAGGCTCGCCTCCTTTAGTATTTCCGTACTCTAACTATACCCTACTAAGCTCTGTACTTTCAGTTATTAGAATATAATAGCAATATAACGAAATAGGCTCGCTACAAAAAAAGCAGCAAACCCTATTTTAAGGATTTGCTGGTCTGTCTTAAGCAGATATTTGGGTTTCTGATGAAGAAGCTGACTCGTTACTGTGACCAGGCCCCAGTAAATTCAACACGATAACGCCTAATAAAATAAGAGAAATGCCGACAATACTCCATCCATTCAATTTCTCTTTCCAAATGAGCACCGATATAACAACAGTCGCAACGCCGCCCAGACCAGACCAAATGGCATAAGCCGTGTTTAACGGAATCGTCTTCAGCGTCAACGATAGGAAATAGAAGGAACACACCAAGCTGATCACTGTAATGATCGTAGGCAATATCCGTGTGAACCCTTGAGATGCTTTCAGCATCGAGGTGCCTATCAACTCAAATACAATAGAAAACATTAAAAATAAATAACCCATTATACAGTCCTCTCCTCGGTCCATCTGATCAATTGTTGAAGAATTTGAGTTTTCAGCTGTTCATCTATCGGAGGCAATCCGAATATTTCAGAGAACCATAGCCCATCAGCCGCAAGCTTCGCTATTGTTGCATGAACGGGATCTATTCCATCGTTCTCTATTTTTTTTTGCCAATCAGCAAATTGCGTTTGAGTTCTCAGCAATAAATCAGGGTTAGCAAATAGCGCCGCTGAGAAAACAGCACCTACTTCTAATCCGCCTTCATCATATTCAAATGTCGACTTTACGTAGGATCTCACCCACTTGCCATGTGTATCGCCTTCGCTTTGCACTCTTTGCTCAATATCTTCCTCATACTCTTGCATTAGCTCATTCACTAAACCTTCAACCAGCGACTCTTTATTCGGAAAATAATGCAATAACCCTCCCTTGCTCACTCCCGCTTCCTTGGAAACCGCTTCAAGCGTTAATTTCGTCATTCCTTGTTTCAGAACAATGTTGGAGGCTGCTATTAATAAACGTTTACGCGTAGACACTTTATCATCTTTATCCATTACCGATTACCCTCTCTTTCGAAAAAACCGTCTGGACGGTATGCTTTTGCTTGCTGAAAGTATTATAGCGTTCGTTGTAACTTTTTTCAACCTGATATTTCACTCCTGTTATTAGCCATATTGATAGCTGCAAACACAAAAAAACGCTTGGACTCCCAAGCGTTTCTTTGTTAATTATAGGTTTGTTGCGATTTGTTGTTAAATGACTTCCTCTACTAACCGATTCGTTAGCGAACCAAGCTTCTCAATTTCAATCGTAACTGTATCTCCAGCCTTCAGCCATACCCGCTTCTCCTCTGGATAACCTAGCACGACGCCCTCTGGCGTTCCGGTGAGAATAATATCACCAGGCGACAATGTCATATGCTGTGAAACATAGCTGACGATTTCATCACAACGGAAAACCATATCCGATGTATTCGACTGCTGACGCACTTCACCGTTAACGGTACAGCCGATCGATAGATTGTTAGGATCTTCAATTTCATCCGCAGTAACCAGGTACGGTCCGAGCGGACTGAACTTGTCCAGCGACTTGCCAAGCAGCCACTGCGCCGTGCGCATCTGCAGGTCTCTTGCGGACAAGTCGTTGACGCAGCAATAACCGAATACGTGCTCCAGCGCTTGCTCCTTCTCAACGTACTTTGTTTTTTTGCCAATAACGATAACTAGTTCAGCTTCATAGTCCACTTGGCTTGTCACTTTAGATGGAAGTGGAATGTCCTCACCATGTGCGGCTACCGTATTATCGAATTTGTTGAACAAAATCGGATACGCCGGAATCGGTGCATTCGTCTCCTCCGCATGCTTGCGGTAATTCAGTCCGACGCAAATGATTTTGCGCGGGGCGGTTACGCATGGACCGAATGTAATCTCTTCTTCATGATAGAGCGCAGCAGCAAACTTTTCTGGCGCAGCGGCAGCTTCCTGAACGAACTTAGTTAAAGACAATAGCACATCTGATCCACCCTCTATAACTTCCATAACCTCTGTCGGAATGTTGGGGTCATTGCTAATTTTCAGCGCCTCTACGATGTCGAGTACGCCCGTATCTAGCTTAACGCCTAAATGAGCGCCAGCTTCTGTTTGAATCATAAGTAATTTCATTTCTACCATCCTCTCGTATTTGAGTTTACTATTCTACTGCTGAGTTAGGCGTTCTTCCCGAATACGACGCCTCCATCAATATAAAGCGGTGAGCCCATCATGAAGCTAGACTCGTCAGATGCAAGGAATAGCGCAGCCTTCGCTACATCTTCCGGACGCCCGAGTTCATTGCTGAGCTGCCGTGTTTTGAGTGACGCAATCGCAGCCTCGGAGTCTTCGTAAGAGGTGCGGAGATAGTTCTCAACGAACGGCGTCATAATGGTTCCTGGCAGAATTGCATTCACCCTAATATTGTAAGGGGCATAATCGACTTGCATCGATTTGGTAAGCGCAAGCACTGCTCCCTTGGTGGCTGCGTAAGAAGCGCGCTTCGCGAGTCCCATCTCTGCAATGCAGGAGGACATGTTAATAATCGATCCGCATGCCCGTTCCATCATATGCGGCAATACATATTTAGAAGGCAAGTAAACTCCGCGGATATTGACCCGCATGACGCGATCCCAATCATCTGGCTCAACCTCATGAAGCGCACCTACTCCGCTGATGCCCGCATTATTGAATAACACATCGATACGGCTATGTACCGCAATTATCTCGCTCACCATGGCGCGGACAGAATCCGGATTAGTAACGTCCGCATGTACAAACGAAGCTCGTCCGCCTTGTGAATTAATTTCCTCCACCGTTTCCTTGCCTTTGTCCACATCCAGATCATTAACAACAACGATCGCGCCTTCACTTGCGAACAATAGTGCCGAGCTTTTGCCGATACCCGAACCTGAACCTGTAATGAGGACAACCTTATCCGCCAATCTCATGGCCTAACATCCCTTCTCCGTTTGGATTCATGATCCAAAGCTGTCGTATGTACAACCAAGCCTTTACTAAAGGCTTGGTCCGATGCGGTTAATACTAAATTCTTGATGACCGAGCGTTTCCGCTTTTGTCCATTTTCCATCCGCTACATCGATGATGTCTTGCCAAATCCGTTCACCAGCAGCTTCCAAGCTCAACGTCCCATCGAGCATACCGCTAACATCAACATCCATATTGTCTTCCATCCGCTCGTACATCCGTTTGTTGCCTGTAATTTTGATGACTGGAACGACAGCTGCACCCGTTGGCGTACCTCTGCCCGTCGTAAAGCAAACGATATGAACGCCTCCGGCTGCCATACCCGATACACATTCAATATCGTTGCCGGGTGAATCCATGAAGTATAGCCCGCCCTCAGGTATCCGTTCCGCGTATTCGATGACGCCTTTAATAGGCGCTTTCCCACATTTACTAATGCAGCCTAGCGACTTCTCTTCAATAGTAGAGAGTCCGCCTTCGATATTGCCGGGACTTGGATTACCGCCCCGCATGTCAGCGCCCATCCTCTCTACTTCTCTTTCGAACCGGCCGACAATATGATAGAGCATCTCCGCTGTGTCCGGTGTAGCGCAGCGCTGTGCCAGCACATGCTCGGCGCCGATGATCTCTGTTGTCTCACCGATGACAACCGTTCCGCCCGCCGCAATTAATGCATCCGCAGCTTCACCGAGCGCCGGGTTCGACGACAAGCCGGATGTCGCATCGGAGCCGCCGCATTTCACAGCAACCTTCAGTTTAGAGAAAGGAACGGGTACTTTAGGCTCACGCTCAAGCTTCGCCATCATTTGTTTTGCTATATCAGTTCCATGCTGAATCGCCTTCACCGAGCCGCCAACCGCTTGAATATCAATCACTTCCACAGGTTTGCCGGTCTTCCTAATATCGTCTGCAAGCGCGTAAGGATCGACTACCTCGCAGCCTAGACTGACAACGATAACCCCGCCTACATTTGGATTTTTACCCGTCCCGGAAAGCACCTCGAAAGTACGCTCCTTGTCCGCTCCGATTTGGCTGCAACCATGCTGATGCGGAATCGATACAGTACCAGGCACCAGCTGCATGATCCGGTTGCAAACCTGATTGGAGCAAATAACGGTTGGAATGATGAGCAAATGATTGCGAATACCAATATCTCCATTCGGTCTTTCATACCCCATAAATGTGCTCATGCGCTCACCTCTCCAGCCTTATCGCCTCTGCCGCGTATTCCTTCAATATTATGAACATGAACATGCTGACCAACTTGAATTGCCATACTTGCACGTCCGATGGTTTCCCCATATTTCCGTACTTCCTGTCCTTCGACAAGCACCTTAACTGCCAGCTTATGGCCGAACGGGATGGGGTCAAGTGCTGTTACTTCATGAAAACCATGACCATCTCTGTATCGGACTGTTTCCTCTGGCTTTATATCGCGCAGCGCCATTACAACATGATCTCGGTCATCCATAATTAATGCGTCAACGCCATCTGTAATTTGTTGGGTCATCCAGCATACCTCCTCATCCTCTTCGTTGATGATTAATTGCCTCACTACCAATACCATTAACCTTCATAATAATCGAGCATTTAAGCTACGAAAATAGCGTGAATACGCTTATTAGTACCCTATTTTGACTATTAATCGAGGAGCAATTACACTAGTAGCAAACAAGATATTTTTCAGCATCCCAACGAGGGAGGTCCAGCTATATGAAGCCCATTCGCAAACAATTCGATGCTGCTGCTTCTTTCCCATTTGAATTTGCTTACCGTGTGGTCAAAGATTCTCATAATGAGCTGCCTAATCACTTGCATGATTGGCATGAAATCGTATATGTCCATTCGGGAAAAGGCGTTTTTTTTATTGATGGGTTATTCTATACAATAGAGCCCGGTCATCTGTTCTTGTTGCCTGGTAATACCGTACATCGCGCATTGCCGGATGAAGAAGCACCTTTGACGGTGAGCGCCATTTATTTCCATGGACGTGTTGTACAATGGGACTCGCTTGGCGATAACTTTTCATTCCTGCAATGCTTCGAACAGGCAAAAAAACGCAAGAGCCATAAACTACTAATGGACACTATGGACCAGAACCCTATTGAGACGACGCTCATTCATATCGACAATGAGCTATCCCTTGAAAGACCGGGGCGCCGACACGGTGCCGTGCTTCACCTGCTTCAACTGCTGCTTCTGCTGAATCGGCAAATACCCGCGCCAGCGGAGGAACGGAAACATAATGGAGCTCCGGAGTGGATGAGGTTAACGCTGCGAACCATCGACGAGCACCCATTTGGGGACGTTAGCTTAGCTACGCTAACTGCCAAAGCAGCAGTGAATCCGTCTCATTTCACACGTGTCTTCAAGCTTCTTACGGGAATGACGCTAACCGAATATGTGACAGCCAAACGAATCAGTCATGCAAAGGAGCTTCTACTTTCGTCGGATGCCCCTGTCCACGCGATAGCCAATGAGTGCGGGTTCGAGAGTCTGCCGCATTTTCACCGCACCTTCAAAAAACTAACAGGAACAACACCCTCAGGCTACAAACGAAGCTGCCTCGCACCAGACATACATTACAGCTAAATTATTTAAGAACTATTGCAAGCTGGACTGATTAACGATAAATTAGAACAATGAACAAAAAATTAATTTTAAAGGGAGAGTCCTATGTCTATCACTCGTCTAGAACAATCAGGCAACAGTTCACATAACTATACCGTCGTCAATGATTTCCTGAAGCTGCCCGATCACATTCAATTTGGTTACACACATGGTATTGAAGTAGATCAAAATGATAACGTATACGTATTTCACACAGGCAAACCGTCTATTATGAAATTTGATGCGAATGGGCAATTCCTTACTGCTTTCGGAGATGAGTTCGAGGGCGGCGCACACGGATTTTATTTGCATCAAGAAGCAGCGGAAGCCTTTCTTTACGTGACAGATAATGTTAGAGGAATCATGGTAAAAATGACCACTGAAGGCCAGCATCTGTTGACTATTGAGACTCCCAATTTGCCTCATATTTATAATGAGCAAAACAAATTTTCTCCTACCGATGTTGCCGTATCGCCTAATGGGGACATTTACATCGCTGATGGGTACGGACAACCATGGATTCATCAATTTACAGCTGCTGGAGAACTTATTCGTTCATGGGGCGGATTCGGGGCAGAGCCGGGGCAATTAAACTGCCCTCACGGTATTTCTGTTGATTTACGCAGCGGAGAACCTGAAATTTACGTGGCGGATCGCGGAAACCATCGTATTCAGGTTTTCACACTAGATGGTCAATTGAAACGAATCCTTGTCGATGATATGGATATGCCTTGCAGCTTTTATTTCTTTAAGGATGAAATGTACGTCCCTGACTTGAACAGCCGTGTTACGATCTATGATCGCAATGATCGACTCGTAGCTCATTTAGGAGAAGATCAGCAGGCTTATAAGCAACAAGGTTGGCCTAATCTTCCAAAAGCTTATTACCGCGCCAACAAATTCAGCTCTCCTCACGGAGTATGTGTAAACAGTGAAGGAAGCGTATACGTTGCCGAGTGGATTCATGATGGCCGCATTACGAAATTAGTTCGCAGCGCTACTTAGTCGACTTTATTTGAAATCATGAAAGCCAAAAGAGCCAAACGGTCGCTCAAGACCGATTTGGCTCTTCTTTGTATCATTATATAATCGATTTACTCGATTAGATCATCACAACGTGCCTGGCATCAGCTGCAAAGAAAGCCCCATTTGCTCATTATTCCAGTTTCCGATCACATTTACGAGCTCTTCTGTGCAATCAATCTGCGGTACGAAGCCCCCCAGTTCTTCTCCAATACTGAGAGAGAAGACAAACGCCGCCTCATTGAGTTTTTGAAAATCGATGATCCTCTTTACACCGGCATGAAGGACAAGATCGATACCAAGTATTCCGTCTAACTCGTTTACTTCCCAGCGCAAGTCCCTTTGATCCTCAAATGCGGAAAACCAAGTGCACAGCGACACTAACGTCTCACCAATTCGCAGGTTTACACTGTCCTTTCCGACAACCGGACGAACATGCTCCAATGCACCGCCTATTTCCAGACGAAATCTGAAATCGGAAGCCTCGATGGTTCCATTAATCATATCCAAATTCGGGTGAGTATCACCGCCATTGACGACAAAATTCATACCAAATAGTACATGGTTCGCCCGCTGCTCCCCATGAAAAATAGCCGAGCAGTAATCATAACCATCATGCAAAGCACGCAGTTGCAAGTAAGTCGCCTTGCCGCCATTATCCACATACGCAAGCAAAGTCCGTGTCTGATTCCACATGATCTCCTTTCTGAAGCTGCCGAGCGAATAGGTCGGCGTCATATAAGTCGTTGCCCATTTCTCTGTTCCGCTGCCGCTCATCCCAAAGCATTCTCTTATCGTCTGCTGAACGGGGCTAAGAAACTGTTCAATATATTGCTCTGGACAAACAACACCGCACTTATACCAACCTTCATCATAGGGAAGCTCTTTCTCCTGATAGAAGGCCAGCTTTCCTCCTGTTGCGAGTTGTAGGAAAGCTTCACTCAGCGGTGTAAGCAGCGTTTTGTAACAGCGGCTGTGAGGGCCTGACCACTGCCGAGTACCCGCATGAAAATGGTCTGCTACGCTTTTCCATGCAATATTCAGCAGGTCGTTTCCGAGCTGCTTCGCCTCAGCATTATTCGTTTCTGTTACAATAGCGGACAGCTCCAAAATAGCGACTTGCGTGTACGTCGGACTATTATATTCTAGAAACGCCTGCCTAGGCAGCGTATAGTTGTGCAGCTTTTCCAATCGTTCAAATCCGTATTTCGCATAATCCTCCCGCTCGAATAATTCACCCGTGACGAGTGTAACGAATGCGCCCATAATCGCAATATTCGTGTAATTTGGCCCTACATTCCGTATAATTATTGCATCACAGGCATTGTAGATTGCTTGCTGTACCGACTGCCTCAGCTTCTCTGGCAATTTAGCAGCATGCCTTGAAACGATCAGTACGAGAAGCTTGCCGCAAAAATCAGCCCAGTTCCAATCGGGAGGCGACATATGATCGAGCGGCTCCTCATAAAACCATGACCAAATACCGAACGTACTGCGGCTGCGATCCGTATCCTGTAGAGAAACAACCTGCTCAATAATATCAAAGGCGCGCTGCTCATAGTGTGCTTCCTCCGTATCTAGCAAACCTAGCGCATACACGAGAGAATTGCGAGTTGAGTGAATAAAATCAGCTTGTTTGATCGTTGTATGATAACCAGGACTGCTGAAAGGCGACTTCAAAAGGCGATTCTCTGGATTGTACTGTGCGTCTCGAGAATCGATCTGCTTGATCAGCATTTGCCTGTTATTAAATGGATTATCGGAATAGTACGCCATGTCTATTTCATCCCTCGCTTGAATTCAATTTGAATTGTGCCAACAGCTGAAGAGTCAATCCTTGCCCATATAGCGTCGGATAGATACTAATTTGATTATACGCATCCACGGATGGCATAATTGGTGTTCCGCCTGATACTCCAGCTACTTCACCAACCGAATTGATTAAGGAAAGCACAGCGATTACTGTTCGCTCGGCCGGCTCCATGAACGAGGCATCGAGTAGTCCCGCATCGATTCCTCTAAGAAAGCCGCATGCGATTCCGGCACTTGCCGATGTTTCTTTATACGTATCGATGCGATCCAGCACTGTATGCCACAGTCCATCTGCTGCCTGACAAGCGCGAAGTGCAGCAGCAAGGGTACGATAACGTTCATAAAGCTCTGCTGGGATGGCAGCTAATCCACTAATTTCCGTCATAATCTCTGGTACGCTCAAAACGACCCAAGCATTTGCCCGCGCCCAATGAACCGCTGACAAATGGTTGCCTGCCTCACAGTTCCAGCCGTGATATAACAATCCCGTATTTGTATCCTGCAGCAGCTGCAAGTGAAGCATCGTCTGCTCGAGCGCCTCCTCCGCCAGCTGCTTGTCACCTGTCAATTTGGCGAGACGTGCTAGAAATAGCACCGCCATAAACACCGTATCCGCCCACACCTGCTCCCTAAATTCAACAGCTTCTGTAACCGTATGCTCGAAAGCCCGCTCGCGAGTGCGCGGCGCTTCATGCAGCATCCACTGTGCAATTTCCTGCGATTTGGTCAGCAGCCACTCCTCCCCTGTACGGCGATACAAAGAAGGAAATACGGCATAAGGTGCCATTGCATTAATTACATTCAGCGCATCGGCTTTATTCTTATTCCGCTCTACCCATGTTTGTACGTAATGAATGGCTTCCTCTTGCCCTGTCTTCTCTCCGTAATCTAGAATCGAAATGACACCTACACCAGGAACCCAGTCCCATTGATTAATATCCATGCCCCAAATGCCCTGATGATCGCTGGTCATGCAGCTGTAGATTTTACTCATCGTATCTGTCATCTGCCCTGTCATATCAGCTCTCCTCCGAAATTTGATCAAGGTCAATTACACCAATCCATAAGTGCTGATCCTATTTCGATATTCGTTAAAGGGTCCTTCAACTTGCGAATAAGCATGCTGTGCCTTTCCTCTCCGCTATAGGATTGAACTGACTTCCTCGTCTTGGTCTCCCCGTGACCGTTCCCTGAATTCCGTAGGTGTAAATCCCGTTATCTTCTTGAAAATCCTTACAAAGCTATTCACATTCGTATAGCCCACACACTCCGCAATATCGCGAATTTTCTCTTCCGTATCCTTTAGCAGCTGTTTGGCCCTGTTCATGCGTGTTTCCATCAAATAATCGATGAAATTGCATTCCTTCTGTTCTTTGAACAGCTTACTGAGATGGGATACACTCAAATGGAACTCGCTTGTGAGCAGGTTGAGCGATAAGTCGCTGCGCATATAATGTTCTTGAATATAGACCATCACATTGTCAATGACATCATTTCGTTCCCTGCTGTTACGTTTTTCCTTAATCCGTTCGATGAAGCTTGTGAGTGATTGGATCGTAAAAGCCTCAAGATGGTGCAGCTGCTCATACTGATTCAGCATCTCAACCATGTACTGCTCTGGAAAAATCCCTTCCGGATCGACGCCAATCTCTACGGCTGCTGTCGCCGCCTTCATCAGACATTGCACAATTAGCTGCATAATCATTTCTGGCGGTACAACATGCTCGGTGAAAGAGTCGAACCATCTGTGCACTTGCAGCTTCATTTTATCCGCATCTGACGCCTTAACCGAAGCAACGATCCCATCTGTCATAGCGAATAACCGATAAAATTGCGGGGATTGATCGCTGAATACATCCTCTTTCGTAATAATCGAATTGCTGCCCATTACGAGCTTATAGCTCAGTGCCTCAAGCGATTGCTTGTAGGAGCGATGAATATCGTTAACCGTCTCCACAATATCTCCAATACCAATCGTAATCGTACGGTTAAAGTATTCCTGAACGAAATCCTTCATTAAATCCGCTACGGCCATCGCCCGCATCATCAGTCGCTCCGACTCATCGCCAGCACCAAAGCTCATAATGACCGCGCATTTGCCGATGCTCAGCTCCACTGCGATTCCTCGGCTCTCTGCATTCATCAATTCCTCAGCAACATTACAGAGCGCATAAGCGTACAGCTGCAAATCCCGCGGCAAGGCAATTTCATGCTTATTGTCAAATTCAATGCTCATTACGATAAAATGGTCTGGATACAAACTAATGCCAAGCATGTCCATATAAGGCTGTAACACCACGAAGTTTTTGCGTTTCTCAGACAGCAATTCAGTCAGCAGCTGCCATTTGATGAGCGGCTTGCTTTCGACCACCTGCTTATGCAGATCTTCCCGGTCTTGTAAAATATGCTGTACCGTCGACTCAAAATATTGGAATTCATCGGTATATTTACGTGTTGCCGCTTCCTTCGAATGAATCGTCAAATGCCGTGTCATCACCTGAATGAAACGATTGACCGGCTTGAAAATCCAACGTCCTACCATCGCTGCCGATGCTGTCGCCACCACAAACAATACGATTGCAAGGATAAGCAGTCCATTGCGAATGGCATACAACGGCTTCATAAATTGTGCCACCGGCACAACCCGCACAATATTCCAGTCCGTATAATCTGATTTCACATAAAAAACCGAGCTTGCCGTCTGTTCAACCTCCTCAGAGAAGTGACCGCTTGCTCCCTGAGCATTTAAAATTTGATCGATGTACGGAAATTCACTAATATCTTTGCCTAGCTTACTCTGGTCAGCATGCAGCACCACGACACCTTCATTATCTATAATGAAGGTCTGTCCTTTATCCATCGGCGCCGTATTTCGAATCAAGCCATACAGCAAATCCTCCTTAATATTCACAGCCATCGCGCCTTCGCGTGTACCTGGAGAATGAATAAGCGGGTAGGAGCGAACCAACGTTACAACATTACGATATACTGGATATCGCGAGTGATTAAGCTGTACTTTGCGAGTCGACATCCAGTTGAAATACCCTTCATACTGCTGAAACTCAGGAATCCATGAAAAATCCAGCTTATAATCCTGTTCAGTTAATACATTTCCTGAAACGAGCCGCTGCTTGTCGTACGCATATAGATCAATCGAAAATATATAATCAATACTGTTGATCGCATTCGTAATGAGAGTGGATACGCGAAAAGAATTGTTCTGCGTTTCCTGCTCGCTCAGCTCATTATTAAAGAACCGCCCTACCTCGTATGCTTTCAGCAGTTGAATAGCCGTTTTATCAATATGCTTAAGCGACAGTTCCAGCTTATGATCCATCTGTCCGAGCAGCTCCATGTTTGTACTCGTTAACTGACCCTCCAATTGACGGTTGAATACGGAGTACGTTAAAAAAGCAGAGGAAAACACGAGGAGGAACAGCAGCGTCGATAGTATTGCGACCGCTTTAGTAAGTCGCCGATTTTGTACGAGCTTCATTTCTGTTCCTCCTCCGTATCTTCTTCAAGAGCCAAAGCTTACTATTTAGAAGCTGGATTTATTGTCTTCATACCACTTCTGTGCAATCTCTTCTGCTTTTTCACCGCCAAGGCGTTTCCACTCCTTGCGAATTTCGTCCAGTGCCCACTGTCCTGTATATTTCGCCCCTTGTGTGACTGCATTGGCGCGTGTTTCCTTAATAAAGGTATCGAGCGTTGAACGAATTTCATTGATTTCATCAAAGCTTGGTTGATAAGGAATATCGCGTCGGAACTCATTTTTCAGTACAATATCGAGTGATTCCATATCGAGCTTGGCAATGCGCTGCGAAACATCATCACTGGCCGCTTGAACGAGCAAATTCTCAGCTTTGAAACCGCTCTCATCTCGCAATACAGCATATTCACCTGCAAAAATCACTTCTTTGGTAAATTTCTCAGGGTCTAGACGCTTCGCAACGTCACCTACCATTTCATGATGCACGCCTGCCTCGCCATTCACGAGTGTGAACCAGCCCTTCTCCAAAATCCAATCCAAATATTCCATGGCAGCTTTCGGATTTTTCATATCCTTATTGAAAGTGACATAAAAGAGCGGTGAAGCCTCCTGATACGTACCATATTTGCCATGCGGAGTAGAGACTGCTTCTAGTGGCTCAGGCTTGGCGTCCGGCACATTAATAAGTAGATCTTTTGTTAAAATGTCGGTATTACCAAGTCCCCATTGCCCCATATAAATACCAGCCTTGCCGGTTGTCCACAGCTGCGTTGCACGCTGATTGTTGCTATCAGTTAAATATTCACGATCGACCAATCCCAAATCGTACAGCTGCTTCTCCAGCGCTATCGCTTCGCCGAAACGATCTAGCGTTGCGCCATATACCATCTTCCCATCTTCCACATACCATTGATTGTTCATTGCCGCATAGAGAGCAGAATAAATATCAAATGTCGTATGACCAACAATTGGCGTGCTGTCTGGATAACGCTCTTTCATCGCTTTTGCTACAGCAACTAGCTCCTCCACAGTCGTCGGCCTTTCAAGCTGCAATTCATCCAGCCAATCCTGCCTAATCCACATGCCATGATTAACAATGGCTGTAATCGCACGTTTCGTCACAGCTGCATAGACTTCACCATCGAAAGTAATATAAGGCAGCAAATCGGGATTGTCTTCCAAATATTTTTTGTAAGTCGTGCTGTACTTCTCTATATATTCTCCGATCGGCTGGATAACCCCTTGAGTAACCAATTTGCCAATATAGGTGCGGTCATACTCCCAGAGCAGGTCCGGCGCTTGTTTCGATGCAATCAATACGTTAAGCGTATCCTGCGCTTGGTTACGCGGTACTGGAACGATCGACACATCAATACCCGATTGCTCGCGAATCCATTTCACCCAGCGGTTGTCCTCATAGGTGCCCTCATCGCTGGAGACTTGACCTCTATCAAAAGTAGAAATACTAACTTTCTTAGGTAATCCATCATAAGGGTCCTTATCTCCGCTTGGGGACTCATTGGCCTTATTGTTCGTAGACTCGTTTGCCGGCTTCTCAGAGCCATTGTTTTCACCGCTGTTGGAACACGCCGTTGCCAAGAACGCCATGATCATAACTAGCATAAATAACATTTTCCCTGTTTGTATTCTATTTCGCTTCATACTTGACCTCCTAAAAAAATTAATTTATATATCGAAACGCGCCAGTAAGGCGCACTTGATATTCCGTTCATTACATATATTTCGACAGCTATCCTTTAATGGAGCCTAGCAGCACGCCTTTAATGAAATGCTTTTGCAAAAATGGATACACACATAATATCGGCACAATTGCGAATACGACTGCTGCTGCACGAATGCCTTCCGGCGTAATCGAAATCTGCGAGACACCTTCACCGCTCCCGCGCAGCAATTCCGGACTTACCAAATCTATCATCTGATACAATTTCACCATCAACGACACTTTGTCTGTACTGCGAATATAGATTAGGACATTCATATAGGAATTCCACCAGCCCACTGCATAGAACAGCGTCAACGCGGCGATGACCGGTTTGGATAGCGGCAAAATAATTCGCCATAAAATAGTGAAATCCCCAGCGCCGTCAATGGCAGCGGATTCCTCCAGCTCATCAGGCAGCCCTTCCAGGAATGTTTTCATAACGAACATATTGTAAGCGCTTATAAGAGCTGGAAGCCAAAGTGACCAATAAGTGTTTGTCAGTCCGATGCTATTAATAAGCAGAAAATTAGGAATCAATCCGCCGCTGAACAGCATCGTAAATAAAATAGCCATCAGCATGAAATTTCTGCCCTTCAATCTTGCTTTAGAGAGCGGATACGCTGCAATGATCGTAAAAAACATATTCAAAGCCGTTCCAATTACTGTTATCACGACAGTGTTCTTCATTGCGATTATTAATTGGCCGTCTTTCAGTAATTTTGCATATGCTTCCACATTGAATTCAACCGGCCACATGAAGATTTCCGCAGCATTGATTGCTCTGCTGCTGCTGAATGAAACTGCAATCACGTTAATGAACGGAAATAATGCCATGTAAGCGAGCAGTGCCAGCAAGATGTAATTAAACCAGCGAAATAGTATCGATGAAACGGTTTGTTTTCCATCCTTCAGAACGCATCACTCCTTTCGTCCCTTACCATAATCCTCGTTCTCCCAACGCTTTAATAATCCGGTTCACCGACACGATGAGGATGAGCGCGATTAGTGATTGGAACAAGCCCAATGCGGTAGTGTAACTGTACTGCAAGTTCACAATCCCCCTTGTATACACGAAGGTGCTAATAACCTCGGCCACACTCGTTACAGCTGGATTCCTAAGCGCATACACCTGCTCGAATCCAACATCCATCATTTTACCGACTTGCAAAATAAGCAGAATCGCAATTGTACTGCGAATGCCTGGCAGCGTGACATGCCAGATTTGTCTTATTTTATTGGCACCATCGATTTTGGCTGCTTCATACAACGTTGGATCAATCGAGGCCATCGCTGCCAAATAAAGAATCGTCCCAAATCCTGCTTCCTTCCAAATACCGGACACAATGAACGTCACCGGCCACCAGACCTTGTCGGCCATAAAATAGACCGGCTCGATCCCAAACGCCTGCAGTAAGTAGTTCACGATTCCTGTAGATGGTGATAATAGTGCAATAATGATACTGCCAAGAACAATCCACGAAATGAAGTGAGGAATGTACAGCAGATTTTGCAACGTTCGTTTGTACCACTCCACCCTCACTTCATTAAGCATGATCGCAAGCAAAATCGGGGCAGGAAATGCGAAGATCAAATGATACAGGTTGAGCAGCAGCGTGTTTTTTAATACGATATAAAATTCACGGCTTGCAAACAGCTTCTCGAACTGTTGGAATCCTACCCATGAGCTGCCAAAAATCCCCTCGGACAATCGGTAGTTTTTGAACGCAATAATCTCTCCGGCCATCGGTGCGTATTTAAATAGCAATAAATAAATAGCTACAGGAACTAGAAGCATATATAGAAAATGATTGCGAGTTAATTCCTTCCGCATGGACGTTATCCAGCTTGATCCTGTTCCTGTCTTCGGCGTGTCAGGCATTGGAGCCTGAGCTGCTGACTGCGAATGCTGCTTCAATGTAATCCCCCTTTCTTTATGCAAATAATAATTCGGTTCAGCAACGCCTTGCCAACCTAAAGTAACATGCAGGGCGCATTTGGAGAAATCTCCACTTTTTGTGCTGGTACTCCTTCACTCTGAAAGTGACCCTTCCATTTTTGTGATGCTATTCCTTTTCGATTTAGGAGCACTTGTAAGAACGTATGCGTTCTTACAGAACCCACAAACCCGACCGCCTACACCCACATGATCGCTGTTAGCACGCATATGTTCTTACAGCACCAAAACTAACCCGTCTGATCACCTGTAAGAACGTATGCGTTCTTACAGCACCAAAACTAACCCGTCTGATCACCTGTAAGAACGTATGCGTTCTTACAGAGCCCACAAACCCGCCTGCTTACACCCACATGATCGCTGTTAGCACGCATATGTTCTTACAGCACCAAAACTAACCTGTCTGTGCACCTGTAAGAACGTATGCGTTCTTACAGAGCCCTCAAACCCGACTGCCTCCGTCCGCATGGACGCTGTTAGCTCGCATATGTTCTTACAGCACCAAAACTAACTTATCTAAGCACCTGTAAGAACGTATTCGTTCTTACAGAGCCTTCAAACCCAACTGCCTCCGTCCGCATGGACGCTGTTAGCACGCATATGTTCTTACAGCACCAAAACTAACCTGTCTAAGCACCTGTAAGAACGTATGCGTTCTTACTGAGCCTTCAAACCCACCTGCCTACATCCAAATGATCGCTGTTAGCACGCATATGTTCTTACAGCACCAAAACTAACTTGTCTAAGCAATTACCGTCTACAATCATCGCCGAGCGAGTTTGCTTGACCTTGCTCCCATAATCTTTAGCGAGTCACTATAATCATTGAAAGAGATAGCTGAAAAAAGCAGCTTCATCAGTCATTCCAGCATTTTCGAGCCCCCGCTTTGCGTGTTGAAATCAAAAAAAAATAAGCCTCCGATTCCACTTTGATTGTGGTTTCTGAGGCTCATTCATTCAGTTCATTTGTATCCTTTATGGTTAGATAATGGCAACCTTAAAGCTGCTAATCGAGTTGCCATGCTGCCGCCGATAGTGCTTTGAATCATTAATGTTTTACCTTATACGAAATGGATTATGCCCCACACCTTTGCCAGACGGCATCGCTCCCGGCACGCCGTCAGCTTCTAGCAGCGGACGGATGACCAGCTTCGACGGCCACGTCTCGCTTTCGAACAACGCATGCGCCAGCGCGTCCCGATCGGCCTCCGGAATATCAATGCGCGATACGGCCTCCCTCAGCGCCTTCTCCGTAATGTCCCATAACCGCTTTTCCGGAATCGCATATGACTCCGACATAGCTTCCATAATCGAAGCTAAATTGACTTGTGTGCCAAGAGATTGAACGTAAAATATCAATTTCTCGATCGTTTCGTTGTAAAGGCTGTTCGAATAACCCGGCCGAATGTGATAACGAGGGTCATCGATTCCGTGCAATTCCAGATAAGGCGGATGCAGACGCACGGAATCGTGATCACGGAACAGTATGCCTGCGATGTTGTCGTCTTTCAACACGAGGCAGCAATTTTGTCCATGGATCTCCGGCACGATGCCGACCTTGAACAATCGCATTGCAATGTCATAGAACGTTTCCGCTACATCCGTATAGAAACAAACAGCTTCTTCCAAGGACGGCTTCCCGCCCCTGATTTCCGTTAGGAAATGGCTGCCGTTCCTCGTTACTCCCAAAGCTGACATTGGAATAACCTTATATCCGTCTTCCAATATCTCCTTAGGATAGATTCTGACTTGAGCGGCAAGATGGCGCGGATGATCGTCGAATAATCCCATCGCCGGAGGCAAATAGCCCCACCAATGCTTCTCCTCGCATAGGAAGACTCGACTCGCAAGCGTCTCATCGATTGCCACCGCTTGGCGCAGCAAACGCTCTCCAGCAAGCCCGTTCAGCAGCTTCACGACCGGCAAGTACCGCGCGGCCCCTAACGAATTCACACTGATCGGAAGCTTCAGCATTTTCGTCGATTCGGCGGCTAGCGCGAATGAACGCACCGATGAAGTCGCCAAAAACTCGCCCGTCTGCGTCTCCAGAAGGACGACGGTTCCTTCCTCCAGCTCACGCCGAAAACCCGGCAATATTCGGTTGCGGAGCTGCCACGGATGAACGGGAAGCAGCGTATACGCCTCCTTCGAGATCCCTTTTCGCGCAAGCTCTTCCTCGATGCTCGTTCTCGATTGTTCGTCGAGTACATCGAGACAATTCACTTCCCCCACATCGCATCCGCTTGCCACGGCATCGTTTGCGACGGCAACCCAATAAAGCGCAGCCGTATTCCCAAACTCCGCCATGTATGCTTGATAATCCTGATCCGTGAATCCGATCTTCGCCTTGGACAACGGATGGAACGGCCGATCGCGCAAGGAGGAGAGCCGCTCTCCTTTAACGAACCACTCGTAGGCCGACTTAGGCGCAAAGTCGAGGTGCTCTCCCGTTTGTTCCAAGCTTAGGCTCAGTTGATTGACTGCGACGTTCAGCGCCTCCAGAAAATCTGCCACGCCCGGATGGGCGTACGCTTCCTTGGATAAAGCTTGCAGCAGTACAAGACGGCCAATCTCCACGGGAAAGTCGACAACGGTCCAGCCCGCCCCCTCTTTTTTATAAATAGGCGTATCTACCGACCACTGAACTCCTTGCCTATAGCTGGACTCAATGAGAAAACAGATATCGCCAGTATAGACGGAAGCATGAGGCACGCCGGGGTAAAGGCTTCGCACCTCTTCGTGCGCCTCCGATAGTATCTTCGTATTTTCATCATCGATGACTATAAGCCGCTCCGCCAGAAAAGCGTCCATGAGCTCTTTCCGAATTCGGCGCTCAGCGGCAGACAGGCTTTGCGGCGATAGCGTAATTACAATGTCCTTCTTCATATCTGTCCCTCTTCCGTCAGATAATAAAATGCCGGGTGCGGATGACCCAGGAAATCATGATGGGAAATCGTCCAACAATAAGCTCCCGACTTCTCGAAAATGAGAACGTCTCCTGCACGCAGACTTTCAAGCTCGGCATCGGCATGCAGCCGATCCTTCGGCGTACACAGCTCGCCGACGATCGTTACGCTGCCGCCTTTTGTCTCCGGGCGTGCGAAAGGATAGGACCATTCCTCCGTTGGCACGACGCGGAACGGATGATTATGCCCCCACGAAGCCGGCAGCCGGTTATGATGAGTACCGCCTCGAATGACAGCGAAAGATTGATCGTGCGACCGCTTGATATCAATGACCTCGGCCACGTAATAACCGTGATCGGCCACGATGAATCTGCCCGGCTCGAAGAACAATTGCATATCCCCTAGACGGCCCATTTCCTCGCTCTGCGCCAAAAGCGAAGTGAAACTCGCCCAATCGAAGCCCGGCTCGCCGTCGTATGTCACACCGAACCCGCCTCCCGCGTTCACGACCTTGACGTCCAGCTCATAGCGCAGCTTCCATTCCTCCACTTTCTGCAAATAGAGACACACCATATCCACATGCAAATCGGCCAGCACATTGTTGGAGAGGGAATGAAAATGGAAGCCGCATAGGCGAACATGCGTATTGCCCGGCTCCTTCAGGAACGCAATCGCCTCTTCGATCAACGGTTCATCGAGCCCGAACGGGCTCGGGCGGCCACCCATCGCGATCTTCGTTTGAGGCAGCGTATTCGTTCTCAAGTTGACCCGAAGCAAAATTTCGGTTGGCCGATTCAAAATCTTCGCCAGTTCGATAATTTTTTGCAGCTCCAGCAGGCTTTCCACATGGAAATACGTCACGTTGCTGCGCATGGCCTGCGCAAGTTCGGTGTCTTTCTTCCCTGGACCGCCGAAAAGAATCGGAACACTGGCAGACACCTCCCGTACCTTTAACAATTCGCCGATGGACGCCACTTCAAAGCCCTTCACGAGCGGCAGCAGTGCCTCAATAATCCGTTTGTCCGGATTGGCTTTGATCGCATAGAACAAGCTGGTTTGCGCATGCATCATCTGCAGCATGCTTGCAACATGCGCTCGAATGCCCGCTAAGTCGTACACGTACGCGCAGACTGGTTCACGGCTCGCCCCCTTCCATTCTGCAATCAATCGATTGATTTCCTTGCTCATTTCCGTTCCTCCATCACCTTTCGATAGTCGTTCCGCTTGTTCAAATAGGCGCGGAAAGCCGTGTTCCGGTCGTCCCCCAGCACGAAAATATTGACGCCCCGCTCCGCCCACCGGAGATGGCCAGCCGTGTTTCGCGATACGGCCGCATAAGGCACACCGAATTTCGCTGCCGTCTCCTGCACAAGCTCTAACTGGCGCTGCACCTCCGGGTGCTCGGTCTCCCAAGGCATCGACAGCGATTGCGACAAATCCGCTGCCCCTTCCAAGACGAAGCCGACATGCGGCGCGGACAAAATCTCTTCGCGGCGATTCACACCCTCGACGCTTTCGATCATAGGAACGATCAAAATTTCCCGGTTTGCTTCTGCAGTATAGTCTGATAAAGAGTATTTCGCGAAAACACCCGGTCGGCCGCTGTTCAAGCTCCTCATTCCAATCGGGTGATAATAGGCGAAGCGCACAGCCTCCTCGACTTGGGCTCTGCTCTCCACGTGGGGTATAACGATGCCTTGCGCGCCGCAATCGAGCACCTTTAAAATTTCACCACGATCCACCTTGGAGATTCTGACAAGCGGCGTCAGATCGAGCAGCTCCGCCGCGCGAATCAGCTCTTCGATCGTTTCCATGTTCGTCGATGCATGCTCGTAATCGATAATAACGAAGTCATAGTCCGCATGGCCGATCAGCTCGACGACGATCGGATGAGGAATCGAGACGAACAGTCCAAAGACCGGTTCGCCCGCGCTAATTTTTTCCTTCAACCTATTCCTTCTCATTGAAAGGCATCCTTTGCCCGCTTCAGCGGGTTATTTGCCTTGCGGAAATACAATTCGCCGTCGCCGTAGATACGCCGCTTCGTCATCTCTTCAATGAGACCGTCTTCGGAGAAGAGATCGAACAGCTCGAACCGTTCCTTGTATTCCGGGTGATCGTTCTGATAGGTGAGGATCGTTTCCGTGCATTTGCGCCAGAAGTCCGTTTCACTGAGCCCAAATTTCTCGAGCGTGAAGCCGATTTCCGTCATGCAGATGAAGAAGAACGCATCATAGGTGTAATCTCTCACTTCCGAAGCCGTTTCCGCCTGAAGGAACGAGTAACGGTTGAATTTGCGATGCGTCTCCGGCTCAGGATGAAGCATCGGTGCCCACTCCGGATGTAGCAGCTGGCCAGGAACGTAGCGAACGCCGTCATGCAAGTCTTTTACGATGATTCGGGTCGGCAGCTCGTTCTCGAGGACGAGAATGATGTTCTGTGCATGGGATTCCAGCGCGATACCATGGGCGTACAGCAGATGGATGATCGGAAGCGTCACTGCTTTGATCAGCGCGGCGCTCCACGTTTCCACACCGTAACGATTTATCGCGGCCTGGATAAATGACTCTCCGTTTCGCTGCACGAGCGACACAGCGTTTAACGGCCAGGCTTCTTCTTGGGTCGTCAGGTAAGTGGATAAATTTTCACGATAAATGGCGCCAAGCGTCCCGTAGACCAATCCCTGCGCAATCGACGGCAGCGCTTCATATCGAAACGAGACGCCCATCACTTCCCTTAAAATTTGAAATCTCTCACGGCCGAGCAGCGCGTCGTTTTGGATAATCCGCTGCAGCCAGTTGCTGATCTTCGGAGCGTTCTGCGTCGTATGATGCGCGAGAATGCGGCTCGTCGACGTGTTGGTAATACTCAGCGCAAGTTTAATATAAGCGGCGCCTGCATCGTCCCGGCGGGATAACGTCCGAATCGACTGCTGCGCCCGATACGGGCTTTGCGACGCGCCTAGCAACACGATGTCTTTGTTCGTCAACTGCTGAACAAAGAGCGTGGGGATCCGATGCTCCGCTTGCCATGGATGCACGGGAATAAACACGTATCTCCCGGCATCGCAGCCTTTTGCTTCCAGTAAGCTATTGAACGTTTGTCTGTCTTCATCCGTCAGATGATTGATATTGATCGCCTCTGCAGCCGTCTCGTCCGAAACGGAGATATCCGCAAGCCTGTCATGAACCGCTACCCAATGCAGCGCGACGGCATGATTAAATTCCGGCCCATAGGCTTCGTTATCTGCCAGCGAAAATCCTATCCTCGACTTGTAGCTCGGATGATACGGATGCCCGTCCGCCATATGACTCTCTAGTGCTTCATAATGCCGATCTTGCTCCGGGACGCGCTCTGGCTGGGACGTCTTGACTTGATGATCCTTCGCCATCGTCTCGAGCAGCTCGCCCACGAACTGCATAACATACGCTCCATCTAAGCTGTTCGCAACGACCTCTTCGAGAAACCGGTAAAGATCGGCGCAAGGCTCCCCCTCTCTTCGGATGGAGTGTTTGACGAGCTTTACGCGGCCAAAAGACGCTTTCTCCTCCGCCAAGCACGAATAGGAGACCGTCGCCCCGTTCGTCGTTCTACCTGTAAACTGCCATACCTCTCCCTGTCGCAGGGCGTCAATAATTTGCTCGAACAGGAAAGCTTCTATCGTCTGTCGCATGATTCTCTCTACGACTTCATCCAAGGAGGTAATCTTCGCTTCATTTGACAAGCAGCTTGTTGATTCCATTCGCTTCACTCCCTATTGTCTTCATTGCATTGTTTACGGGCGCGTAAGACGGCGTCTCGCTGTTCCCTGCAAGGCAGCTGATTAAATTCCTCTTCGCATAAAACACATCCGCCGTCAGCAAGTGAAAAACGTATTCGTTCCCCGTTTCCGCATACGCTTCCGTCAAAACCTCCCGCACGATCGCCCACAACCACACTTCTTCCACCTGGACATCCCTAGCTATCGCGTGTATTAAAGAACCGAGATGGTTAACGATAAAGTAGTAGTCCGTACGCGCCCAGCATTGTTCTTTCTCATAAAAAAGAGGGCTTGTCACGTCCGCACTTGGCAAGGTCTTCTCCCTATTCACGCTAACGCCTTCCAAGTCTCGGATTACAAATGCATGCGGCATGCCGTCCTTGATCGTAAGCAAGGTATTCTGCAAATGTGCTTCGAAATGAATGCCATGCTCTTCCGCCGCGCGGACGATCGGCAGAAGGGAGATGCTGAGGTAACAGCGGAACCAGCTTTCGATGGGAACGCGCCGGTCGATCAACGCGAATAACCGGCAAGGCTCGCCCGGCACTGGTGCCTCGATTAGACTCGACAACACATAGGTTGACGCCACGTCGAATTCAACCCTGCGATACGCGACGGTCAATAATTTGGAAATATTCTCGTCATCGAAATGGCAGCCGCATACGCCTTCCTCATAAGCGATCCGCGTTGCCTCCTCGTCTCCGAAGCAGTTCCTCTGCAGCAGATAGTTCGACGCATCCAACGTTCGACGCATCTGCTCTCGGCTGTTGTTTCTTCTCAGATTGGTAATTTGAATGTTTAACGGCAGCTTGATGTTGCAAGCCATATCGGGAATATAGACGGTTCGCACCGAAGAAGTCGGATAGGCAATCGGGCCGTAGCTTCCCAACAGGGCGATCTTCTCTTCCCGAATATAGGCCTTCACTTCTTGAACCGTCTGCACATGTTCATACTGCCAAGGGTGGACCGGCAGCACACGGTATGCGTCCCTCTTCTCCCGAAGCACCTGTCTCGCTATCGCTTCGACGCTTCCGGGGAGTTCGACCCGACTGCTGCCAAGCACCCATTCCTCCAGATAGACATCTTCTCTCACAGCCAAATAGCACAATGGAAAGGAAGCACGAAGTTCCGGACTAAATCTTCTCGCTTCCTCCTCGGTGAATCCTATCGTATTCTTCGGAAAAGGGTGAAAGGGGTGCCCGTAGATCAAGGATTGTTCGGAGGACAAGTAGTCCTGAACCGGATAGCCGGCCGAATGCTCTAAGTAGAAAACCATGTTCCGGCAGCTGTTGCCGACCTTCTCCGCCAAATCATCGGTCCGTTCGAGCACGATTGACGGATCACGATGGCGAAGCTCCTCAGCGATATAGCGAACCAAGGAGCTATAGTCCAACTGACGTCCGCCATTCGTGTAAAAATCTAAATATTCGTGCTCGCCTATTGCCGAATAATATGCAAGCTTGCCCGAAATCGCAGCGCTGCTCGCCGGGAACGAGACTGCATACGTCCGGTTAGCAGGGTGAAGCGTTATCCCGCTGGCGGGTTGTTCGCCAAACTCCCGGATATAACAATTCAACAACGTTTTGCATGCATGCGCGTTGGCATGTTCGCGGATTCCCGTCCGTACGTTATTTTCCATGTCCGATAACCGCACCTGCCCTCTTTTTATTTATCATAAATACAAGCGGCAACGTCAGGACCATCAAGATGCCCAACACGATGCACTCCTCTTGTAACGTTATCCATTTCGCGCGCGCTGCCGTCTCTCCCGACCGGGCGATCATCTGCCACCGGAAGTCATAAAATACAGCCAGCAGCATAACTGCAAACGAAGAAGCCAGACGTTGGATCGTATTGGACAGCGCAGAGCCTTCGTGCAGGTCCTCTTCAGGCAACGCTTGAAGGCCGATCGCCGTCATCGTCATATCGGACAATCCATTGCCGATGCCCCTTAACGCCATCAGACAAATCACGAGAATGAGCGAGACGCCCGCCGGTACGAACGCAAAAGACAACACGGACGCCGCGACAAATACGATGCCATATGCGATGAATGTCAAGGATTTTCCCGCGTCGAGCCAATTGCCGCCTACCCAGACGAACAGGCTCGTGAAAACGGCTGTCGGAATAAACAAGGCACCCGCTACGAATGGCGACAGATGAAGAACGTCTTGAAAGATCAGCGGCATGACGAAGATGACGCCGAACATGACCGCATCCTGCACCGTCGAGATCAGCAGCGCAACCGTGAAAACGGGGCTGCGGCGCAGCAGCCCGTATCGGATCAAAGGTTCTTCCTGGGCTTTCTCATTCCGAATAAAGCCAATCAGCATCAGGACGCCTGCCAGAAACAGCAGGCATGTGACCGCCTTTGGAACGGCGGAATTGGATACGAATTGAATGCTCAGGCTAATTGCTGCAAGACTGGCCACAATCATCACAATACTTTGAAAGCGGATGGTTTTCCTGTTGGCCGGCCGATAGGATTGAATCTGCGTGCAGCACAGCACGAATGAGATCAGAGCGAATGGAACGTTCATCCAGAAAAGCTGTTCCAGCTCTCCGAATTGCATGATGAAGCCGCCGAGCGTCGGACCGATCGCGGGTGCGATCGTCAGCAGCATTCCCCAAATTCCGACTACCCTCCCCCTCGTTTCTTGTCCGTAATAATCGAATAACAGTACAAGGGAAAGGGGGATCATCAACCCCGCGGCCACGCCATGCATGACGCGCACGATCAACACGACCTCCACGTAGCGGTGAAACAGCCCGCCCAAAATGGAGAACAATCCGTATAATCCGATTCCCGCAATATACGTCCATTTGCGGCCAAGACGATCCACGATAAGCGATGTCAGAGGCATCGTAATTGTCATCGCCAACATATAAAGAATGATGATCCACCCGCTTAACGCAGTCGAAATCCCGTACGTTTGGACAAAGCTCGGCAGCAGCGTATTGAATGCGCTGTTCGTCAGCACCAAGGAGAAGGCGCCGATAAGAATCGCGAGCAGCACGGAATGCTTCTTCACCTGGGCGAAAATCAGCATGTAGATTTCGCCGTCTCTACCGCTTCCATCACCGATTTCTCGAAAATCGAAAGCACTTCTGCCGTTTCTCGCTCCGTGATTGTCAGCGGCGGCAAGAACCGCATGACGGCCGAGCGGCGACCGCCCACTTCAATGATCAGACCATTCTTGAAGCATCTTTCTTGAATCCTGGCTGCCAGTTCACCGCTCTGCGGATAATGCCCGAGCCGGTCCTTGCGTCCGCGGGGATCGACGATTTCGACGCCGATCATGAGGCCTCTGCCGCGTACGTCGCCTATTTCCTCAACCTTCTCCTGCAAGTGATCAAGCGCGTTGAAAAACTGATCGCTGCGCGCTCTCACATTTGCAAGCACGCCATATTCCTGTATGTATTTCAATGTTGCGAGCCCCGTTGCCATGCCCAGCTGGTTCCCACGGAACGTCCCCGTATGAGCCCCTGGCTTCCATTGATCTAATTCCTCCTTGTAAATCACGACCGACATCGGCAAGCTGCCGCCGATCGCTTTCGAGCATACGATGATGTCCGGCACGATTCCTGCATGCTCGAAAGAGAACATCGTTCCGGTTCGGCCGATTCCAGTCTGCACCTCGTCTACGATCAACGGAATTCCTCTCTCGGCGGTGATGCGGCGCAATTCTCTCAGCCATTCGATATCGGCCGGAATTGCGCCGCCTTCCCCTTGTACAGTCTCGACGATCACGCCGCAGGGAGCCGCGATGCCGCTTTCGCAATCATCCAGCAGATTCTCGATATACTGCGCGCTGATACGAGCCGTCATCCCTTCTCCAACCCCGAACGGGCAGCGATATTCGTAGGGAAAAGGCAGAAAATGTACATCCGGCAATAAGCTTTGCAAATGCTGCTTCTTGCTCAGGTTGCCGCTCATCGCCATCGTCGCTTGGGTCGAACCGTGATAGCCGCCTTGAAATGCTAGAATAGATTTGCCCTTGGTCGCGTTTTTGGCGAGCTTGATCGCCGCTTCCACTCCGTCTGCGCCGGTCGGGCCACAAAATTGAATTTTGGTTGTATTCCTTAACTGCTCGGGCAGAATCGAGAAAATCTCTTGCATGAACGCCAGCTTCAGCGGTGTGGCCAGATCCAGTGTATGCAGAGGAATTTGCTTCGCCAGTACATCCTTAATAGCCGCGATGATCACTTCGTGGTTGTGGCCTAGCGCCAATGTTCCCGCACCTGCCAAGCAATCGTAATAAGATTTGCCATCCGTGTCGGTGATCAGTATACCTTTCGCTTTGTCGATGACAAGCGGAAAGTGACGCGGATACGACTGGGCATTTGACTCCTTCTCGTTCTGCAGCTCTAGATAGGTCTTCCCTACGCTCACCGATATCATTATCGATCGCTCCTTTATTACTCGAATAGGTATTGCAAATAAATTTTGACCACGTCTGAACAATCCCCTAGGAAGAAGATGTGGGGATCGATCATATCTGGCAAAGCATTTACCTCCAAAATCCCTCCATTCTCATCGTCCAACGGACGGCCGATATCCTTGCAGCGGATATCTACGCCGGCGACGTCGACATGCAATGCCTTAGCGGCCTCAATTGCAATATCGATATTTGTCCGGCATATTTCAGCGGATCGGTCTGTCACCACTTCGCTGATGTCGTTCGCCGCTATATTCCCTCTTGCAAATAGCTCTACCCGCGTCCCTTTCTCAACAACCTCATGAACGCTCTTGCCCTGCTCCCGCAAATGGAGGAGTACAATATCCGATTCGGCGTCAATCGGCTGGAACGAACCGACCGTTCCTGCGGCGTTTCGCTTAAGCTGCTGCTCATTCAATCCGTTAATAAGCTGCCCGACCGTCGAACGGTCATCACCTTCGACGAACGCGGGCCGGTACTCCAAGACGCCAACCGCTTTGCCCGCGATGACCAAAACCCGATAATCACAGCCCTCCACGTAGCGCTGAATCATGACGCTCTCGCTGTGAAGACGCGCCGTCCGAATCGCTTGATCCAAGCCTTCCTCGCACCGAACGCCCAGCGTCACGCCAATGCTTCTGTTCAAGTCCAGCGGCTTCACCGTGACTAGACGATGCGCACATAAGAAGCGCGAAGCATCTTCACTCATTTCAGAGACGACGATATATGCCGGAACCGGCAGCCCTCGTCTTCGCAGGAGAAGATTGGTCGCCTCTTTATTCTTGGCCAGCAATCCCGCCATTAGCGGCATTTTGTGCGATCTGGTCTTGTTGATAATGATGCTCTTGCCTTCATAAGATAGCTCCAGAAAATCTTCGTTTCCAGGAATCAGCGGCTTACAGGTGATTCCCAATTCTAAAGCTTTGCTCATAATGAGTTTGTTCTGCGGGTTCTGAACCTGATCCTCCTGTTTCAAAGCCACCCTCCCAGACGACAAGCGAAACGTAGTGTTATGCTTTTGTCGCTTTTATTTGATAATGATAATCAATATCATTTTGCTTGTTTATCATAAGAGAAAGCGTTCGTTATTGTCAATATTTATAATTTCATGAGTTTTCTTGCACTCTTGTAGATTGTTGTGGAGACTGGGATATATCCGAGGTGAGACAGATTTATAGGGGGGTTATACCTTCGAAACAACAGTATCGATAGGCGGTTAACCTCCTATCGATACCAGTTCGTGTTTTATTTTAGGACAGGTTGCGCAATAATCGTTAGGCTCATCCGAGGCCTGATAGTATAAACAACAGGTTTTACGAATGCGGATAGGCGTTTCCGAAGCGCAGGTAACGACTTTGGGGCTATTGAATTTGGTAAGCGGATTTTTCGTTTCACCGAATAGATGCGCTGGGGCTGCGGTACACAAATAGTTATAGTCAGCTTGAATTCGCGCTTGCTGGACCGGGCTGGCACCTTCGACAAATTTGTTCTCGTACAGCCAGTATACGTAGATCGCCGTATTTTCCCATAGAACAGAGATCGAGATCGAGGCTGATTTGGACATGGCGCGCCAGGCTTTGGCCAGATTGTCGGCGAACACATTGCGAATTACAAGGTCTCGCCATTCGTCGCGGCCGCCCTCCTCGGGCTGAGAGACATTCCAATTGGCCAAGCGTACCTTTGGCAGCCAGGCCTCGCCTTGATGATAGGATTCAACATGGCAGTTCCCAATTGAATAGTCCAGGCTTTTGTCATACCGGCTCATGGCGTAAAGGCTGGATGCAAGAATCAAGAAGCTGTATCTCTTGGCGAACAGCGAGGCGTTCGCCTTACTGGATGTCGCTTCGAAAATGCTGGCAACCTTCTCTAGATAAACCAGGCTTTTGTCTCGATTTAGCAGGTCGATCGCTGGGATAGAGTACCATCTGTCCACCGAAGGCTCCAGAGCCAAGCGGTGATCCTTTATCAACGCGTCGATTTCTTCAGGCGTATACTGAAACGGCATCGCTTTTCCCTCGTTTGCTTAGATTTTTCTGCCCTTGCCATACGGCACGCAAAACGGCGTTCCGTACAACGGGTCTTGGATCACGCTTGACTTCATCTGGAAGACGGCTTCAATCATGCCCGCTGTCACAACTTCTTCCGGTGGGCCCATGGCGTACACTTCTTGATCCTGGATAGCTACGATATGGTGCGCGTAACGGCAGGCTAGATTAATGTCATGAAGAACCATAACAATCGTTCGCCCTTCACGCTCATGAAGCGAATAGAGCAGATCAAGCACCTCGATCTGGTGCGTCAGATCCAAATATGTCGTAGGCTCATCAAGCAGCAAGATAGTCGTGTCCTGCGCCAGAACCATCGCAATCCAAGCGCGCTGCCGCTGTCCACCGGACAGCGAATCTACCTGCCGCTCGGCCAGCTCCGTCAAACCGGTCGTCTCAAGCGCCCGGGTTACTTGCATCTCGTCCTCCTTGGTCCACTGCTGCAACCAGCTCTGGTACGGATACCTCCCCTGCTTGACGAGTTGAAACACTGTCAGTCCTTCCGGCGCCGAAGGAGCCTGCGGCAGCAACGCCATCCTCTTCGCGACTTCAATCGTGGGAAGCGCCGCAATAGACTGTCCTTCGAGCAGCACATTGCCATTCTGCGGTTTGAGCAGCCGAGCCATCGTGCGCAGAAGCGTGGATTTGCCGCAGCCATTGCTGCCGATCAACACAGTGACTTTCCCCTTGGTGATCGACAGCTGCAATTCCCGAAATATATATTGATCGCCATAGCCTATCGACAAGTCTTTTGCTTCCAGAGCATTCACTCGGCACTCCTCCTTTATTTACCATAAATCTTAATCGCTAGGTAAGGCGATGTCAATGATATTGATAGTCATTATTAATTAGTTATTGAAATTGGTCGGTATTTCCACTAGAATACGTTTGAAGTCAGAAAGCGACGAATCATATAACATGGGAGGAACTTTACTTGAAACTTACTTTTACAATCGCCATCGTAACAGCGCTGTGCCTGATGACGGCCTGCAGCTCTTCACCGTCATCGAACCGTTACATAGAGAAAGGGGCTCAGCCTGCGAGCGAGGAAACTGCAAACGACCAGACCGAGCAGACCATTCAACCAGAGCAGACGCCAAGTGAGCAGAACGCCGAGACGAATCAATTGAACCAAGACACGCCTGTCGCTGAAACACAAGCCGCAGCGGCAACGACAACCGAGACCCCGAAAAAGGAATCCACGTCAACAACCAAACCTGCAGTTAAGCCTGTTAAGCCCCCGAAGCCGCAGGAAGCGAGGAAAGACAATGCTTCTATCGGCAAAGCCGTTACCGATTCCATTATGGATAAAGATAAAGATAAAGATATAGCCGCAGTTAATGACCCGGAAACTCAAGCGTTAAAAACATCCATCCCGAGCATCCGCGAGCTCATCAAAGACCTGAAGCAGCAAGCTGAGAGCGGCGACGTGAAAAAAATTGCAGAAGTCTCCTCTCAAATCTCGAAGAGTTGGGACAGCATGAAATCGGACGTCGAAGCCTCCCATCCTGATATGCTTAAATTTTTGCAAGAAAAAATCGACAAATTAAATGAGCTGCAAGCCGCTGAAACGCTCGACACGACCGCAATTTTACAGCTGGACTACGAACTGTATCAAGCCTTTCGACAACTAGCCGACAAGGCGGGCATTTAAAAGGAATATCATTTTTTGGTAAATTATTCTTGACAAGCATGAGAGTAATGATCTAATTTAATTGATAGTGATAATTATTATCATCATAACATACTCTTGAAAGGTGGATTTCCGTTTCCCATGGTTAAACCAACGCTCCGAATAATCGCTTTATGTCTCTCTTTCTTGCTTGCCATCGTCTCCATCCCATTCGCTGCAACAGCGGCCGCTGCGCCGATCAAAGTTGTGCTCGACGGCAAGCAGCTCAGCTTCGATGTTCAGCCTCAGGTCATTAATGGAACCACGATGGTCCCCTACTCCGTAATTACATCCAAATTTGGCGCTACCTTAAACCTGAATTCGAAGACGAAACAGCTCAAAGTCACGCGGGGCAATACGACCGTGGAATTAACTATTAATAGCAATAAAGCAATCGTTAACGGGAAAGCCGTTAAGCTTCCCGTCAATGTCATCGAGAAGAACGGCCGCACGCTCGTGCCTCTCCGTTTCCTCGGCGAAGCGTTCAGCTTGTGGGTCAACTGGAACGCCGGCACACGTACGGTTAATATCGATACGAAACGCACGATTAATCATGCTCTAGGCCAAACGTCACTCACGTCCGTTCCAAAGCGTGTCGTCGTCTTGTTTAACGGCATGGTTGATATCTCGCTTACATTGGGCGTCAAGCCTGTCGGCGCGGTTGAATCGTGGGTGCAAGCTCCTTGGTATCACTACCTGCGCGCGGATATGGCCGGCGTCAAAAACCTCGGCAGCGAGCTGCAGCCTAATATGGAGGCCATCGTCGCCTTGAAGCCGGATTTGATTATCGGAGCGAAGCCTCGCCATGAGAAAATCTACAGCCAATTGTCCAAAATCGCACCTACCATAATGGTTGACCAACTATTCGAATGGAAAACGAACATGGACATTGTCTCCAAAGCATTCAATAAAGAAGACAAAGCCACTTCTTTCATGAACGATTGGAACAAACGTGTAGCGGAATTCAAAGCCAAAGTCGGTGACCGAAACGCCGAGGTATCGATCGTCCGCTTCTATGATGACAATTCCGCTCGTATCTACATTACCGGATTTGCAGGTTCCATCCTGGAAGAGCTCGGTTTGAAACGGCCGAAATCTCAGCAATCGCCAGACAAAGTGTTCATCGATCTTGATTCGCAGGAGCAGATCCCGCTCATCAACGGCGATATCATCTTTGACATTACGTCCAGCAACGGCGGTGGGGACGAGTTCAAAACGCAGGCTGAATGGCAGAAGAATCCACTATGGAACAATCTCAAAGCAGTAAAAAATAAAAAGTATTACAAAGTTAACGACATTACCTGGAACATGTCCGGCGGCGCTACCGCGGCGAAAATGATGCTGGATGATCTGTTCTTCTACTTCGATATTTAAACGATGAAATATAAATGGCGACACAAGGAAGAATGGGCCGAAACGGTCCATTCTTCCTCGCGTCGCGGGAATGGAGCGGCGTTCATGGAAAGGTTGTTCACTGGAAACCTCGCTAAGAGCTCCGGTCTTGTGCTCGGCTTGCTCGTCTTGATTGCTTGCTTGTTCACCAGCTTGGCATTTGGCATCACGATGATCAGTTGGAGCGACGTGTACCATTCTTTCACGCTATATGACGAGACATCAGACGCGCAAATCATCGTACAAACTTCACGCGTACCGAGAGCGTTTACCGCGGCCGTCATCGGTGCCAGCTTGGCCGTTGCCGGTTCGCTGATTCAAGGATTGACGAGAAACCCGCTCGCCGATCCCAATATTCTTGGAATCAATTATGGTGCATCTTTCGCCATCGTATTCGCCGTCACCCAGCTATCTGTCTCCTCGCTGCCGGTATTGACTGGCATTTCCTTCGTGGGCGCTGCAATTGCCGCCATCGCAGTGTACCTGCTGGGATCGGTCGGCCGCGACGGATTGACGCCGCTTAAGATCATTTTGGCGGGAGCCGCGCTGAGCGCCCTTTTCTCTTCGTTCACACAAGGGATGCTCGTTCTCGACGAGCAGGGGTTAAACCAGGTTATGTTCTGGCTGGCCGGATCAGTTGCGGGCAGATCGCTTGACATGCTGAAGAGCGTGCTGCCGATTATGGCAGCAGGATGGATCGGGGCGCTCTGGATCGCAAGGCATATGAACGTGCTGACGATGGGGGAAGATACGGCGCAAGGCCTCGGACAGCGAACGGTGTTCATCAAGCTGGCCGCCGGCCTGATCATCGTTGCGCTTGCTGGCAGCTCCGTAGCGGTGGCAGGTCCCGTCGGCTTCATCGCGCTCATTGTGCCTACGATCGCCCGCTTGTTCTCCGGCAATGATTACCGCTGGAATATTCCTTACAGCGCGATTCTCGGGGCGATTCTCGTGCTCGCAGCCGACGTCGCGGCACGCTTCGTCATCCAGCCGGAAGAGCTTCCTGTCGGCATTATGACCGCGATCATCGGCATTCCAGCCTTTATCGCGATCGCCAGAAAGGGGATTGTCAAGAAGTGAAACCCCATATGCACATCCGCTTCGAGCGAATCCCGGTTTCTTTTTTCATTCAGAAGAAAACAATCATGCTTACAATCGTGCTTGCGGCTGCCTCCGTTGTCCTCTTCCTGCTAAGCGCTTCGCTTGGGGATGTACGCATTCATCCTTTGGATGCCATCCGCGTGATTCTTGGAAACGGCACCGAAGAACAGCGGCTTATCGTTCATACGCTTCGTCTCCCCCGTATCGTTGCCGCGTTTCTCGTCGGAGCCGCACTTGCCGTCGCCGGGTCGATTTTGCAAGGAGTTATTCGCAACCCGCTCGCTTCCCCCGACATCATCGGCATTACGAGCGGCGCTTCCCTTGCGGCAGTTGCTTTCATCAGCTTTTTGGCGGGGACGGTCAGCATCGCCTGGCTGCCGATTGCCGCGATAGCTGGCGCGGGCATCACCTCCCTACTGATCTATTTGCTCGCATGGAAGAAAGGCGTGACGGCGATCCGTCTCGTACTCGTCGGAATCGGTATCAACTTCCTGTTCGGCTCGATCACCAAAGTCATACTGATCAAAAGCCCGGAGTTTACCGCTTCGCAGGCCTACGTGTGGCTGACGGGTACGGTGTACGGTACCGATTGGAGCATTGTGGGAATGATCCTGCCGTGGCTGGTCGTCTTCATCCCTCTCGCATTCGTATTCGCCCGGAACATCAACGTGATTCAGCTCGGGGACGATGTCGCGGCAAGCGCGGGAAGCGCCGTACAGCGGCAGCGCTTTACGCTGCTTATGATTAGCGTTGCGCTCGCCGGAGCCGCCGTATCGGTAGGCGGGGCGATCTCGTTCGTCGGACTCATTACGCCTCATATGACACGCAAGCTGGTCGGTCCATCGTATGGCGGTATGCTGCCTGTGTCGGCCCTAATCGGCGGGTTGATCGTCGTCGCGGCGGATACGGTCGCAAGGACGGCATTTTTGCCGTACGACATCCCGGTCGGCGTGTTCACTGCCGGCGTCGGTGCTCCGTTCTTCATTTATTTGCTTTATCGCAATCGAAATTCATAAACGAATTGGCATTCATACAAAAGGGGCAGGGAATCATCGACTTCAGTCGACGTTTCCCTGCCCCTTTGAACGTAATATTTATAGATGATGTTAATCCGATCTAGATAAAGACAACATTATTTAACGAGTCCATGAGGATCAATAACAAATTTCCGGGAAACGCCGCGATCAAAATCCTGATACGCTTTTGGAGCATCATTTAATGATATAAGTGTGGCATTCACGGCTTTAGCAATTTGTGCACGTCCGCTCATGATCGCCATCATTAATTCTCTGTTGTATTTCATAACTGGCGTTTGGCCTGTTACAAACGTGTGGGACTTAGCCCAACCAAGACCAAAACGAATTTTCAATGTTCCAATTTTCGAATCCTCATCCACAGCGCCCGGATCCCCTGTTACATAAAGTCCCGGAATTCCTAAGCTGCCGCCTGCACGAGTAACTTCCATAATAGAGTTCAATACAGTTGCTGGCGCTTCGCCATGCCCCTTCCCATGCCCATGTGCTTCAAATCCAACACAATCTATCGCACAATCTACTTCTGGAGATCCCAAAATTTGATCAATTTGTCCGGCCAAATCACCGTTCTCACGAAGATTAATCGTCTCACAGCCAAAGCTTTTCGCTTGGGCAAGACGCTCTGCATTTAAATCACCGACGATAACAACCGCTGCCCCTAGCAATTGAGCGGAGTGCGCTGCGGCAAGACCTACCGGGCCTGCACCGGCAACATATACCGTTGAACCCGGGCGAACCCCAGCACTAACCGCACCATGGTAACCTGTTGGGAAAATATCGGAGAGCATCGTTAAATCAAGAATCTTTTCCATTGCTTTCTCTTTATCTGGGAACTTCAATAACTGAAAGTCTGCGTATGGAACCATGACATATTCGGATTGTCCGCCAACCCATCCACCCATATCCACATAACCATAAGCAGAACCAGGACGATCTGGATTAACATTTAAACATATATTTGTATTCCGTTCTCTACAACTGCGACAACGTCCGCAAGCAATATTGAAAGGAACAGAGACCAAGTCACCCTTTTTAATAAACTCGACATCACGCCCCACTTCAATAACTTCACCTGTTATCTCATGGCCTAAGATAAGTCCGGATGGAGCTGTTGTCCTTCCTCTAACCATGTGCTGATCGCTTCCGCATATATTGGTTGTAATGACTTTCAGAATAACCCCATGCTCACATTTGCGTCCTACATTTAAAGGATTGACACCCGGCCCATCCTTCAACACCAAGTCTGGATAAGCTGTGTCTCGTACCTCAACAATTCCCGGTTTACTATAAACAACTGCCTTATTTCCAGACATGCTATCATCTCCATTTACTAGTTTATTGAAACTAAAGTTTACCTACTTTATCAGCTTCTATGACTAGGTAATAATGATTGTTTACCAGTTAATTATGCAAGTGTAAGCTTAGTTACACGTCCATCGAAAATCCATTCAGCAACATAAACAGAACCTTTAGAATCGACACAAACACCATGCGGTGAGCTGAATTTATTATCTTTGTAGTAAGACTTAGGTAAATTCGGCCAGCCTTCTTGTTTGTAGGCCTGCTGATCTTCGCCTAAATGACAGATCAACCGATCATTTTTGTCGAAGATCGTAATCCGACTGTTTAAGTCTGGGAAGAAGAGATCGTCCCCGTGATAATAGAAGCTGCAGGGCATATCCATATCATCGACGATGACTCTTTTGAAATCGCCCTGTAAGGTGAAGACTTGTATCCGATGATTGCCGCGATCCGCTACATAAACTTCTTCTATACCACTGCGAATATCAATGGAAATACCATGCGGGCAGTTCAATTGTCCTAAGTCCGTACCTTTCCCACCCCAAGAACGGATATATTCCCCAGCTGCTGTATATTGATGAATCCAGCTTTGTCCATAACCGTCGGATACATAAATATCGCCATTTGCCGAAACGGCTACATCTGTAGGGATATATTTAAGCTCCTCGTTGTAAATATCAGGACGATCAGGTGTTCCTAATGTCAATAAGTGATTTCCGCTCAAATCCATTTTTACAACATTACCGCGAGATGTGTCTGTGATATACAGGTATTCACTATTTTGCTCCTTATGAAGATAAAATCCGTGTGCGCCGCCCTCGAACTCTTCGCCCCAAGCCGCTTGAAATTCCCCATTCTGATCAAATTTGAAAATGGAGGGCTTTCCTGTATGAAAGACATAGACGTTATCCTGTTGATCTACGACGATTCCATGTGTGTAGCCAAGCTCCAAGTGAGAAGGAAGCTTTGCCCAGCCTTCAACAAGTTCATAGCTGCGTGCCGTATTTCCTAATTGCTGTATTTGGTTTGTGATCATATTTAAATCCTCTTTTCCTTAGTTAAGTGATTAAATTTCGTTTGCAAACGCTATCAGAAATTGGAACATCATTCGATGCTGGAACAGCTGCTGCCCGTCACGAATCAATAAATGATAGTGTTGTCTGATATGATAAACTCCCAAGCTATATTAGTCTTTGAACTAACGAGACTTAATTTTGCACTATGCGGACATTATGATGAAAAAACGGAGATTTTGATAATTGGCATCATCAGTAATAGAAGAAGGGAAGGCTTTGCTGCCTCCCCCTGTCCTTATTTAACCCTGTATCAATCTAGCAACAACTGCAATATCCAAACGCTTTAACCCTTAATTAATCCTTTTTCATTTTACTATTAATTTGCCTTTTCTTTATGTTCCAGCACCCCTAAGATCATCATCACCGCTTCAGCTCTCGTGGCATTCTCATTCGGTGCAAAGAGGTTCTTCCCTCGACCCTTAACGAGATTCGCTTCATACGCTGCGGCTACAGAAGGCCTTGCCCACTCAGCTACTTTGTCCGCATCGGCAAAAGATAACTTCGCTTTCGGATCTACTTTGAGCCCTAGTGCACGGACGATCATGACCGTCATTTCAGAACGAGTAATATTACGTGTCGGACCGAAGGTATTATTGTCATAGCCCTTCAAAATTCCTGCTTCTATCGTTCGTGAGATGGAAGGTCTAGCCCAAGCCGGAATCTTATTCAGATCTGTGAAAGGCAGCTCTCTTTCTTCGCCTTCTAGATTCAATGCACGGCTCAACATGACAGCGAATTCACTTCGCGTTGTTTGTGCGTTCGGACGGAATGTGCCATCAGTGAAGCCTGTGATGAATCCTAGCTTAACTGCTTCTTCGATAGACGATTTCGCCCAGTGACTGGAAATGTCAGTAAATCCGTTAGTTCCCGTATCGCCTTTCACAACAGCTTTCACACTGGAACGACTTGAAATGACCTTGGATTCTATTTTGGAATTTACTACTTTAATGTTTGAAAGTGCAATATCGGCCGATCCCGCAGCAATCGCCTTAAAGGTTAGTGTGCCCAGGGTCACATTTCCTTTTTTGCCTGCCTTTTCTCCTATTTGTGTATGCGCTAACTGAATTGTATTCCCTTTTAAAATCGGTTTTACTGCGAACCCTTCTTTTCCAAGGTCCGCGCTCACAAACTGCAGACGTTTCGAATCATAAGTTAAATTAATTTCAAACGCGTACAAATCAATAACATCTGTTCCATTCACTTTGACCTGAAAGGTTTGGTTCACCTTCGGGCTGGCATTGGCGATGGATAGCGAATAGGCTTGCTCTTTCGCTGCAAACGCAGCTTTTGGAGGTAAACTAGATGCACACAGGAATAAAGCCAAGCTGAACAAAAGTAATTTACGGATCATTATTAATTCTTCCTTTCGATAGTAGAATGGCTATTCTCTTATTGTTTACGACCTCAGTATATATGGTTACCCTTACCATATGCAACAATAAAAAGTGAATAAAACATCAAATTCAATAGAATCGGCACATCAAAAACTAACGAGTCTCTAAAAAGAGAAGCTCTGCATAGGGATAAGGCACGGCTCAATCATCGGAATGATTGAGCCGTGCCTGCTGTGTTTTCACCGACCATGTTGGTCGATTTATTTAATCGTAGAGAGAATCAAAGTGGTAAATAAAAATCATTCCAAAATCTTTCTAGCAATCTCCGCAAGATCCACAATATCGATAACGCCACTTCCGTCGAAGTCCGCGGACTTGAACTGATTCCAATCCGGATGCTTGTCATTCATGCCATAATGAGCCGCTGCGATGGCAAGATCGGCGATCGAGTACTTGTTATCGTTATTCGAGTCACCCGGCAATACAGGAGCCACCATCACTTCAACGCGTATGGACGCCGGAATCGCTTGACTTTCATTTCCTTGCGCGTCGCCTAAAGAAGCGCTTGTAACCGTTATCGACCCGCTTGCGTTCTTCGATACTTGCTTAGCGATAAATTTCAGCTCTACTATTTCTGAACCATTCTTGATCGCATTGTCTATTCCATGACTAGCGACTAGCAAACGTATTTGTCCAGGTGCAGGCATCTCCTGTACATAGACACTAATACCCTCAAGAATGGCAACCGCACCTTTGAATTCATAGAGGCTGGAGTCATACTGGAGCAGCACATCCTGGCCCAGAACCAGATTTTGCACTTCCTTCAGGCCATAGCTCACCGAGAACGGCTCGCCCTTCACAACCGAAGACGGACCGGAAAGCTTTACAGCCGTTTGATGCTCGTCACCCTTTGTCACATGAACCTGCGCCGTCACCGTTTTTCCGCCATAAGTTGCGCTCAGCGTCGTGATTCCTTCCCCTACCCCGGTGACCATTCCTTTGTTATCTACAGTGGCAATCTTCCCGTCCTCTGTCATGAATTCGGCTAGCAAGGTGACATCCTTCACCGCGCCGGATTCGTATGTCGATGTGACGACCGTTTGAACCGTATTGCCTACGGTCAAGCTGAATGACGGTTGGTTCAAGTTGAGCGTAAACGATTGCCCAGCCTCGGCTACTCTGACGATAGCTTTCGGTTCCGCCGAAGCCCCTTCTACCGTTCCTTTAACGGTAAGTACGCCAGGCTCAGCTACCATTTCTGCCGTAATCGGAGCCCACACAACATCCGCTAATCCTGTCGTTCCGTCGTTGTACACAGCCTCAACCTGTGCCGGAAGAGTTGGAATGACGCCAACGTTCGTATCTACAGCAACCGATTTGTAATCGACAATCGTCTTTACAAATTCTTTAGTCGGTGTAAATACCTCAAATTCTGTAAGACCAAGTTCTCCCTGTTCCGAACCATTTACATTTGAGAACTTATTCTCGGGGTCAATCGTGAATTTGATCCAGCTGGTCACGATCGGCGTATCAAACGTGACGATATTGTCAGGCTTTCCATTCCACAGAATATTCGTTACCTTCCTGCTGCCTCCTTCCCATTCCAAAAGCCCTTCTCCAATCTGATTGACCTGGTGGCCACGGTCTATCAGGTTCACCTTACTGATGGTTAATGGAGCAGCGAAATCCAATTGAATCCATGGAGCCTTGGTATTATCACTCGGAGATGATGCCCAACTTGTATTCTTATCACCATCTACCGCTTTACTACCAACATATCTGGAATCACCATTACCCCTGACTGACTTTACAGATACATTTGCGATATTGGCTATGTTTCCAATTAGAGCTGAAATCGTCATCTGCTTGGTCTCCACGGTTACTCCATCCAGAGTTACATTCGCTTTAACAGTCGCAAGGAATGATGTATTCAAATCTCCTTTGATCACAATTGTATTACTGCCCGGAACAACCTCTAATCTTGAATCACTGAACACATACTCTACAGCAGCTTTTGATACATCCACCTGTTCGCCAGTATTTAATGTTCCCACTATAGTCCCGACAATCGGTTCGTTCTTCTTGATGTCTTGCTTATCCAAAGAAAGCTTAACTTCTCGTAGAGCAGGTTTGAAATCAGCTGCTACTCTGTAGATCGCTTTTGCTTGGACCGAGGTTCCTGCTACCGTGCCGTTTACTGTAAATACACCTTCATGTGATACCATATCTACAGTAACAGGCGCCCATGCAACGTCAACTAATCCAGTTGTTCCATCGCTGTATACAGCCTCGATCTGTGCAGGTAGTGATGGTATTCTACCTATGCCCGTATCCACAGCAACCGACTTGTAATCAACGATCGTTTTCACGACTTCATCATTTACTTTAAAGACATTGATCTCCGCAGCCGCTGCGAAGCCGCCAGCACCCGCCGTTGCTTCGAGCTTGACATACGATGCATTCGCCTTTGTAAAACTTGCGAATTTCACTTTCGTGTCGTTTGCCCAAGTTCCGCTTGCAACCTTGGCAAAGTCCACTCCATTCGCACTTACATATACATTATAGCCTGTAATCGTTCCATTGCCGCCTGATTCCCTTGGCAAATAGGCGATTGTATCGATATTGTAGGTTCCTCCAAGGTTTAACGTAATCGATTGGGGGAGTACATCGGAACCATCCCATTTCGTGTGCCACATCGTGTCAATTTTTCCATCAATCGCCATCGGGGCTCTGTTGTCTCCCCCAAGAAATTCTTGAAATTCCTCACTTGTCGCCGTTGCCGTCATTTGCGACTGAGGGATACTATCCCTAACTGCTTCAATTGTCATAGGACGACTTTCAACGGTCAGCCCGTCTAAAGTCACCTTAACGGCAACGGTCGCATTAAATCCACTACCTATATTGCCTTTAACAATGATTGTATTGCTGCCCTCAACAACGGATAACCTTTCATCACTAAATTTATATTCTACAGTAGCCCTTGATACATCAGCTGTTTCTCCTGTATTTAAGAGGCCTTCAATTGAAGCAATGATTGGTTTATTGGCTTGAATTGTAGTTTTATTTAGAGAAAGCTTTGCTTCTTTCAGAAAAGTATCTAGATGTATTTTTCCGTTAGCGTCTACAGTAACATAGAAATAATCGATTACGATGTTGCCGCCTAGCTTAACAGATACATTGATCTTAGCCTTACCCTCATGAACAGCTGTGATCACACCATCTGCGCCAACTGCTGCAACGGACGGGTTTTCGCTTGTGATCGTGATGTTCGCACCTGTTAGGTCCAGAGGATCACCTAAAAAGGAAGAACCTTCTACATCAACCGTTACCGTGTTGTTATCCGTTCCGATATTCGGATCAAGCTTAATGCTGCCAAGCCCTGATAAATCTGCTGATGAGAATACTTGAACCTCCAGCACATCAATCGGGCTGCCGCCTTGACCCCCGCCAGGGAAGGATACTCTTACATAACGCGCCTGTACGCCGGATTTGTCTGGATCAACCGGATAGTTGTAATACAAGCCCTCTTGCTCCCAAGCATACAAGGTTGTATCGCTTTTCGGAACAGCCAGTGTATCTTTCGTTGGCAATCCGCCGCCGGACAATGTATTTGTTTCATTACCTGTTATCCAATTTGTTCCGTCAACGCTATACTGAATCTTTACCTTATTCGGCACGTTGTAGTAAGTAACGTTGTTGGCATTCGGCATGTGGTGGTTGAAGAAAATATTAACGCGGCTTAGATTTTGCAGTTTGCCCAAATCATACGTGATGCTCGGATTTGCGTCGCTTGCCGGCGCTACCCACTTTGCGAGATTGCCGCCGGTAGAATCATTGATGATGCCGTTAGATAATTTGTCAGCGTTACTGCTGTCGCTTGTAACAGTCGGCACAATGCCAGCTGCGACGTTTGCATCCGGAATTAGTGTAATGTAATTGCGGCTTGATGTATAAGTCTTTCCGTCTACCGTGATATCAGCCCAATAGCTGTACATCGTAGGGATGGAAACTTTACCTGTAAATTGCATGGTGCTGCCATTTACAACGAACGGTACTTGATCTGCTGGCACTTCAGTTACAATGATTTTACCTGTAGAGTTGTTACGGTTGCCGTCAACGGTTGCATAGTGGTATTTGATATTCGTGCCGTTCAGAATATCAACCGCGCCGCCTTTTTCTGTGAATCCCTGGAATGTCACAGGAAGGTCTTTGTTCGTGGAGAATTGTCCCCATAACACAACGCTTTTTGTCAACATATTAACACCAACCAGCGGAAGTGCAGCTGAAATCGCACCGCCCGACACCTTTACAGGGTATGTGTCGGTCTTCACCTGAGGAGCGTTCACACCATCATCATAGGTTGCCGTAACGGTGATTGTAGCTGTACCGTCACCGACAGCTGTTACCAAACCTGTTGCAGAGTCTACAGTTGCTACACTTGTTTTATCGCTTGTGTAGTTAAGTGTAGCAGGCGCGAAAGCATTGGTGTAGTTATTCATATAGCTCTCTGCTCTAAGTTTCAGTTTGTTTGGTTCAGTTTGGCTGCTGAACAATTTAACACTTGTCATTTTGTATGTTCTTGCAGGGTTTTGTGTTGTAATTTTAATGATTGTATCAACAGGGTCGGCAACAACACTTGAAGTGTCAATTGTAATATAGGTTTTGCCATTTCTTTGCCCAGTTGTGAATGACAGGGAACCACCCTTGTTCAGCCACTCGACCTTGTCAACCGGGTAATCGAAGGGACCAATTCCGCTCATCGAGGCTTGGCCGGTAAATCCTGCCTTGCTCGTACCCGGAATCTGGTTTTGGATCATGTGCATATAGACATTCTGGTCACGGGACATGGCGTAACCCCAGTCTGGACCCTGACCATGGGCGATAGCCATTTGCGGGTCGGTATACCATCCTGATTTAATGGTGTAATCCAAGGTGTATGGCATAGTGCCGTACATGGACTCGCGAAGGTCGGGACCGCCTGCATTTACCATCCACTTTGTAATGGAAGTACGCATATCAAGCAGTTGCTGTGTGGTAACAGGTATCATTGAGAAGATATTTGTGTTATCCAAACTACTAGACAGGTTATCCATACCGCGGGATCTACCAAAGGTCTGGTCATAATTCATGACATAACCATGTCCGTATTGGTTGAGGATCTCCTTTGCTAAATAAGTCCAATTATCACGTTCGTTTCCACCTGCATATTGTTTCCAGACATCCAATCCAGTTGTATATGGATCGTTCCATTCCTCATGGGCAACTTTTCTGGTCTGTGGCAAAATACCGTTTTTCCAGTTACCATAATTATAAGGTTCACTGTTCCAGAAATTACGCTCGTGAATCGTAATATCTTGGTCACCCGTTTGCGCATCGGGGTTGGCATCAATTAAAACACGGTCGTTATAGTTGCGGGCAGAACTCCACGCCACGTCAGGATTGGAATAGCTTGCAGGACCACCATCGACGAAGATATACCATGGATTGTATCTTGCTACCAAACCTTGGATATCGCTTTCTATAATTTCTTTTCCTTCGTACAGTGCCGACAAGTACACACCGAACTTCATGCCGTAACGCTCAACAGCCTGCTTTGCCTGCATCACTCTGTCTTTTACTTGCCATTTGCCGCCCTCAGACTGGTATAAAGCGTTGTATTTGTACAATTTGTTACTGTCGTTCGGGGTCAAGTTCGCATTGGGTGACGGCCAGTAGTAAATGGTGTTTTGAATGCTTTCTGTCGAAAGCATGGTCATTCCCAATTCTTTAGCTGCCTGTGCCCACGTGTCATAGTTGAAGTTCGGGTCATAAAGGTTCGGTAAAGTGCCTGTGGTGTGTGACAGTGCCGACATCTTGCCCTCAATAAACCAATCAACCGGATTTTCCTTGACAGTGATGGTATATGGATTTGTTGCAGTAGTACCTTGAGCGTCCGTTACCTTCACTGTGAAGGTGTAATCCTTTTGTGAAGTGCCGTGAGCGCCGTCTGAAACCTTACCATCAATGTGACCGTCTGCTGCCAATGTCAGACCGGGTGGCAACTGACCATCGGCAATTTCCCAAGTGTAGCTGGGATTTCCGCCGGCAGCCTGGAATGTAAAGGAAGATGCCTGCGGGGCATTACCCGATGTATTCACATTTCCGTTAATTTTCCCAACCATCCATACATATGGATTTTCATCGTAAGCGTATGGAAGTGTGTTTGAAGGATAGTCGTTGGCCGGGACATTTGCATTGCGGGCATCAAATGCTTGTTTATCAATTGCAAGGCCCTGTGTCACAATTTTCAGTTGGTTGTTTGTTACGTTTGGTCCCGTTACAGAATATGTGAGGCCAGGAATTTCATTTCCGTTGGTGTCGGAAAGTCTTGTATAAAAGCCGAAAAAATTCTTATTACTGCTTGGGTTTTTGTGCTGAATTTCAATGAAAAGCTTGTTCCAACCTTGTTTTAAATTGATTGCATATTGGGTACCGCTCTTGCTCACACGACCTGGACTCGAAGTTTGTTGTCCACTGAGAATATCGTTGGCAAAAAGTTTATACACACCCGAACCGCCTACCTGCCACTGAACCGTTTGTGCTGTGGGGCTGTAAACATAGGTCCCAGCCACTAACCACTTATTGAGTGTATCCTGCCCCTGTTTGACATCAAAATAACCCATCAGGTCATTGTAATCATCATAGTTGCGATTGAAGATACGGTCGTCGAAATATTGCCAAGTGGATGTTTCTGTGTTGTCCGGGTTAGCAAAAGACTCGCCAATGATAGGCATAACATTTCCAAGAGCTTGCTCGTTTGTAAAAGGACCGGAGACCGCCCATTGGTTTATGTACGACGCGGTGCCGTTCGTTCGAGCCGCTTCTACAAGGTTTGTATTCATATACGAAAACGACGAAGCCACTATAGTACTAGCTAATAATAAAGAAGAAAATCGCTTTAATTTTTTTCTCAACGTCTTATTCCTCCGTTAAAGTTTTTTGGAAATAATCCTTATTAGTCGTTCCGCCTGGATTGATGCCGCTTTCAAAAACACTTATCTATTCACAACGCAGTAAAGAATACAAAATTTCACCTCCTTAAAAAGCCCTTTAACAATTCGGTTAACTTTGTGTCCTCTATCCCTCCTGCTGTGCGTATGCCTTCGTAACGGGACAGCCAATGATGTTTGGTGCAAAACTCCGATAACAACTCAACATTAATGAATCTGACCTATCTTGAATACAGAAAAAAGGAGATATTTCACTGAAAATTAACTAAAGAAAGTCTCTAAAATGTGCTATTTTCATTAATATTTTACAATTCTTTCATATGAAACAACCATTGATTTCCGCATCGCACGCAAAACAACCATCCGCTCCGGCATAATGAGCCAGGCGGATGGTTGTTTGGTTAGCACTTATGAATATTCGTTGTTACTTCCCAGTAATGGGTCAGGTTATTCCAAAATCTTTCTAGCAATCGCCGCAAGATCCACAATATCGATAACGCCACTTCCATCGATGTCCGCGGACTTGAACTGATTCCAATCCGGATGCTTGTCATTCATGCCATAATGAGCCGCTGCGATGGCAAGATCGGCGATCGAGTGCTTATTATCGTTGTTCGAGTCGCCCGGCAATGCCGCCGTCACTTCAACGCGTATGGACGCCGGAATCGCTTGACTTTCGTTTCCTTGCGCGTCGCCTAAAGAAGCGCTTGTAACCGTGATCGACCCGCTTGCGTTCTTCGAGACTTGCTTAGCGATAAATTTCAGCTCTACTATTTCTGAATCATTCTTGATCGCATTGTCTATTCCATGACTAGCGACTAGCATACGTATTTGTCCAGGAGCAGGCATCTCCTCTACATAGACACTAATACCCTCAAGAATGGCAACCGCACCTTTGAATTCATAGAGGCTGGAGTCATACTGGAGCAGCACATCCTGGCCCAGCACCAGATTTTGCACTTCCTTCAGACCATAGCTCACCGAGAACGGCTCGCCCTTCACAACCGAAGACGGACCGGAAAGCTTCACAGCCGTTTGCTGCTCGTCACCCTTTGTCACATGAACCTGCGCCGTTACTGTTTTTCCGCCATAAGATGCGCTCACCGTCGTGCTACCTTCCCCTACCCCGGTGATCATTCCTTTGTTATCTACAGTGGCAATCTTCCCGTCCTCTGTCGTGAATTCGGCTAGTGAAGTGACATCCTTCACCGCGCCGGATTCGTATGTCGATGTGACGACCGTTTGAACCGTATTGCCAACGGTCAAGCTGAATGACGGTTGGTTCAAGCTGAGCGTAAACGATTGTTGAACCCCGGCTACTCTGATGATAGCTTTTGGTTCTGCCGAAGCCCCTTCTACCGTTCCTTTAACGGTAAGTACGCCAGGCTCAGCTACCATTTCTGCCGTAATCGGCGCCCACACAACATCCGCTAATCCTGTCGTTCCGTCGTTGTACACAGCTTCAACCTGTGCAGGAAGTACGGGGATTACGCCTTGGTCCGTATCTACGGCGACCGATTTATAATCTACTATCGTTTTTACGAATGGCTTCTGAGCTTCGTATACTTCAAACTCTGCCAGTCCGCATTCTGCACCGCTTGGATTGCTGTATTTACTTTCCGGATCGATAGTAAACTTAATCCAGCTTGTCGTTATCGGAGCATCCAATGTCACGATGTTATCCGGTTGACCTTCCCATTTGATACCCGTTACCTTTTGGCTTCCGCCCTCCCACTCAAGGAGTCCCTCAACAATTTGGTTAACATCGTGTCCTCTATCCACCAGATTAATATGGCTAATTTCCATAGGACCAGTGAATTGAAGCTTTATCCATGGGGATTTATCCGCACTTTTTGCAGCCCATGTCGTTCCTTTATTACCGTCAATTGCTTTAATTCCCAAATATCGATCATCCTGATCGTCTCCATTAGGGACACCGTTCCTGTCTCTTACAGAGGATACGGATACACTGGCGATGTCGGCTATATTTCTGCCTAAAGCAGTAATGGTTTGCTCACTTGACTCCACAGTCACTCCGTCCAGCGTTACTCTTGCTTTCACGGTCGATTGGAACGTTTTGTTGACAGCTTCTTTGACCACAATTGTATTGCTGCCTGGAACAACTTCCAATCTCGAGTCACTAAACAGATATTCGACTACAGCTCTGGATAAATCACCTTTTTCTCCCGTGTCTAATAAACCTTCAATAGCAGCAACGATCGGTTCGTTAGCTTTAATTGTCGTCTTATTCAGCGTAACGCTGACTTTGTCCAAATAAGAATCCATATAGAGTTGTCCTGACTTATCAACGAATAAATATGCCAGTTTCTCCAATGTGCGTCCGCCAATCATTACCTTAATCTTCAGCTTGGCCATGCCTTCGGAAACAGCCGTTATCAGGTTGGATTGATCCACCGCAATGACATCCTGATTTTCGCTTGTTACCGCAATCTCGATATTTTCATTGATTTGCTCGCCCGCTCCAGTATACGCTTTAATGTCAAATTTACCTGTCGTCGCGTCTACTGATTTGAACTCGTAATCGAAGCTATCGAACAAATTGGACTTATCGATTCCGTTCACAGCTACTTCTAGCAAATCCATCGTCGATCCGTTCGAGCCGCCCTCAAATACGATTTTGACATATTGCGCCGAAGTGTTTACTGGATATTGATTATAGAATCCAAAATAAGCATTCCCCGTCGGACCAGTAACAGTGCTGACATCGTTCCAGGTCGTACCATCCTCGCTCGTTTGAATTTTAATCGATTTCGGCGTATTGATATATCTTTGATCCAACGAATTGAAGTTGATATTGATGTTTGCAATATCGGACTTGGTTGGCAGTTTAAATTGAATCCATGCCTTTTCTTCTGCCGCAACGGACCATTTGGCTTGATCAAAATGAATACCGTCGATAGCTGTGCCATTCACTAAATGTTCTACCGCTGCTTGATTATGGCTCGCTGTAATCTCGGCAGACTTCGCAAGATTGGTGTAAGGACGCACATCCATGAAAACTTTATTGGTTGTAAACGTCTTCCCGTCTAACGTGACATCCGCCCATACAACGCCTCTCGTCAGTTGATCGACATACGGTGTGATCATTACATTTTTGTTGAAAGTGAAGGTACTAACCTCTTTGATCACAACTGGCTTATTCTTGTCTCCCGCCTGCAAGTCAACGATGCCGCCGTGCCATACAATTTGCGCCGCATCCAATCCGATGGCTCCGCCTTTCGCTGACCTGCCCTCAATCTGATAGCCGAGTGTTTCTAATGTGTTGAATTCACCGTATGCCTCCTTGCCATTGACATGCAAAGTTGCCCCGATCATGCTTTCACCCACATAAATGTTGCCGTCTCTTGCCGTTACCTTCAATGTATCCTGTTTCGTCACTCCCTCATAAGTGCCGCTTACAGTGATGCTTGTCGTTCCGTTCGATACTGCAGTTACGATTCCGTTATTATCGACTGCCGCTATGTCAGCATTCCCGCTATCGTAAGTTAAACCGGAAAGCTTCGCTTTCAGCGCTGAGAAGGTCATATATCCCTCCGCGTGAATTTGCAGTGATGAAGGCGATAACTGCTCGCCCGTCGCTTTGACATTCGTAAGCGTATATTTGCGAGTGGAATTGTCCGTTACAATCTTGATGATCGTATCGATCGGATCCTCCGAAACGTTGGCAAGATCGATTGTTAGGTTGTCCCCATTTTGTGTATACGACTGGATCGGACTATTCTCGTTTAACCAAGTTACCGATGTTACATTATCTTTGATCGGACCAATGGTCAAGGATCTTCCGGCAATCGCATCGAACCCTTTTTTACTGTCGGGATCTTTCATAATATGAAGATAGATATTGTTATCTCTAGAGGTTGCATATCCCCATTGCGGGCCTGTTGTACTATTGGGATGTGCAAACTTATCATAGTTTCCTTTTCCATCGTCTTCGTAACCGTAGCCGCTAAGGAAATAGGGCATTGTACCTGTCGTTGATTCGTGTCTTTCCTGCTTGCCCTCAGGCGCGAACCAGCTTGCAAGCCCTTCGCGAACATCGATAAACTCCTGAACGGATTTTGGATATCTTGTGGCAACGTCTTCTGGAGAATCCCAGTTTGTTCCGCGGCTCATAAGCGGCATTTGGTCGTTGTTATCCACATAGCCCCTGCCGGTATTCATGATCATTTCTTTCGCGACCTGACGGTAATCATCGCGTTTTTCATAGTATGGCGTATAGTTGTTCTTGGTGTGAACAGACTTCCATGGTTCCATTGTAGTACGTTTTACAAGATGATTTGCTCCCGTATTCGCATAAATATGACTTGCTTCGGCGGTTCTTAAGTCCGGGTCGCCGTACTCTTCGCCCCATGCATTGGAGTTGACAATAATTTCATCGCTGTAATTGCGTATATTACTGTACATCACATCATAATTAGCACTGCGCATTGCCTGCGGACCGTCAAAATAAAGGTAAGCAGGATCATACCGCAAAATGAGGTCCTCCACGTTCTGCATAAACACATCCGTAGAAAAATGTTGTAAGCCTCCGCCTTCGGTTGCGTAATAGATGCCGAATTTCATGTCATTACGTTTTACGGCTTCTTCAAACTGTTTTAATCCATCTACGACTTGACCATTCTCATCCTTTGGAAGATATTTTTGCCGGTCGTGTTTCGGATCCGAAAATTTTGACGGCCAGTAATAATTTTGTTGCAATGCTTCAATCGAGACGAGTGAATGTCCCTGACGTCTGGCTCTCTCTGCCCATAAATCAGCGGAGTAATTGGGGTCGACAAAATAGCCGTAAGTGACAATTGTATGACTTAACGCGCCAACCTTGCCCTCTTCAAACCATTTGTTGGGGCGTTCCTTTACTGTAATGGTCATATCCTTACTAACTTTATTCCCATCAAGATCCGTTACTTGTACAGTAAAGTTATAATCACCTGGTTTCGTGTTAATATCGATGATACCCTTACTGCTAGTTAAATCGACATTTCCATTCACTAATCCATCTGCAATGGTTCCATCTGCATTTAATTCCAATCCGTCAGGCAGTTTGCCGTCTACGATCGTCCACGTATAACCTGGCTTCCCGCCACTAGCCATAAATTGAAATGCCGATGCCGCGACGCCGTGTTGGTTGTTCGTCGTCGATTTATTCCATACATAAGGCCATTCCTTATAACCAATCGGCATCGTTTCGGTCGGAAGCGATGCTTCCAAATCATCCTCGGTTGAAAGGCCTTGCGTAACAATTTTCAAATTTTCTGTTTCACCTTCGACCGATTGGATTAATCCGCTTATTTTATTGCCGTTTTGATCTGCGACTCGGCCATAAAACCCGAGATAGGCCACATGCTGATCTTTCCCTACCGGAACATTGTTGGCATTCACATCTTCTGTATAGGTATGCTTGATTTGAATCATCAGTTTATTCCAACCCTGTTTCAATTGAATCGCTTGTTTTGTCAGATCCTTCTGCACTTCCACCGGGGTGGTCGGTGTGGTGACGCATGTATCATTTACATAGAGCCGATACGAACCGCTTGCACCTACATTAAAATAAGCTTGTTGTTGTACGGGACTGTACACGTAGGTGTTGGCATATACATATTTGTTTCTCGTATCGACACCTTTTTTGACCGTAAAGTAACCGTATAAATCTTGATAATCATCATAATTTCGGTTATAAATACGATCGTCGAAATATTCCCACTTATGACTTTCATTCGATGAGCTTAACGGATCTCCGACTTTGGGAGCGATTACATTAGTGCCCGTGCCGGATTCATCCTTAGCCTTGTTATAGACCTCTATTTCCGATATACCCGTTACCGAAGGATAAGGCGTACGTCCTTTGTCGACTTCAACCTTCATTTCAACTACATTTTTTAATGCAGTCTGCATGACATATATGGTCGGTTCCGACGAGCTTGGAGACGTGCTGTCAATCTTTCCGGATTCTACTTTGCTTCCATCTTCAAGAGTGAAAGTAAGATGATACCAATTGTTGACGTGACGCGAGTCGCCCCATTGCGCTAATTTAACTTCATTAATTGCAATAGGTTTGCTCCACTTCAAATTCACCCACGGACTAGAGTCATTTTCCGTAACCCACTGTTTTTTGGTGCTTCCGTCAACCAAATGGGTGACAGGATTCGTTGGAAGAGCTGATGATGCCGTAATTTCCGATGCCTGCGGCGCTAAATTAACGATTTCTCCCGTTTCACATGCATAGATTTGATCCGCTACGGGCGAATCGAATGGACCGGAGACCAGCCACGAGTTCATAAACGGAGCTTTCCCAGCCGTTTGCTGTGCGTATACGTTCGTGTTGACAAAGCCAAACGAAAATGATGTAAAGATTACTGCAGTAGCCAATGCAAGGGATGTCGTTTTTTTGATTTTTTTCAACATAAGTACCATTCCACCTCGTCTGTCAATTTCTTGGAGATTTTTTCATAACTTCTGCCTATTTGTTAGGGTCTTCCAAACCGAAATCGTGCGTATGTCCCCTCCCTTTTCTTCTCGCTAATAATGAAAGATATCAATTGCAGTAGATTTCAATTACACATTAGTAGAACTATGAGATGATTAATACACAAAAAAGCTTGAAACACTCTAATATTTGCTGTTGAGATTCATAAAAAACTACAAAATTCACTAAAAAATCACTCTCAACTTAGTGGATTCGACAAAATTGACCATGTCTACACTTTCCGTACCTGTATTCCTTATAAATCGATAAAGGGAGAGCATAGCTCCCCCTCCCCCGATCATTAATATTGTTTGAAATTGCTTTATTGCAAAATCGCTTTGGCTACGATGGCAAGATCTTCAATACTAATCTTACCGTCTTTATTGATATCCGCTTTCTCATTCCAGCCATCTTGACCTTGTTGTTTGCCGTAAGCCGCTGCAACAAATGCCAAGTCTCCAATCGTGACGCCGCTTTGTCCATTGACATCTGCCGTAATCTTCTTGCTGTCAAATGCTTGAACTGCCGCTTCCAATGCGGATTTCGCACTATCCACCTGCTCCTGAGAAGCATTCGAATCGTTTGCAATTACGCTGGCCGCATCAATAGCTGACTGCAATTGCGCTTTGGATCCAATCACATACAGGCCATCCTCATTACCTTCCACTGCAGCATTGTGCTTTGCCTGAGCGCTCGTGATTAGAGCATTCAAGAGTGATTTATCCACAGGTATGCTAATTTGGATTTCATGGGAAGCCCCTTTAATCTGCAACTCATTCCCTAGACTGTTTGCAATCACAACATGGTCGACACTAATAGTCGTTGCCCCAGTTGCAGATTTGGCTGTAAATTTGAAAGTCAACAATTCGTCATTGGCAAGTACTCCTTGGTTTGCTCCCGCGCTGGCAGCAATAATCCGAATCTGCCCCGGCGCTGTCTCCTTTTGTTCAATGATCTTGAATCCATCTTTCAATGAAGTAACAGAATTGAACTGCAAGCTCGACGGATCATAGCGTAGAGTCAGATCTTGAGCATACACTTGCTGGTATGCGCTTTCCGTAACGCTGGCCAGCCCCATCTTAAGATCAAAAGTTTGGCCAGAATTTACTTTTCCTGCTCCAGTTATAACCGTTTTCGCTTCAGTAACATTCATAGCTTCATAAAGCTCTTTAACTTTATCTACTGTGAGAGACGTATTATATACCGTAACGATATCCATTAGTCCTTTAAACTGACTTGTTGGTTCACCACCAGCCATATTTCTAAACGCACCAAGCCACATTGTATACATGTTTTGTTCTTGATCTATGCCTGTTTTTGTTTCACTGGCTACCTCTGTTCCATTTAAAAACAGCTTGTAGGTATCTGCTTCTCTAACAATTACAGTCTGATTCCAGTTGTTTTTATTAATTTTGTTATCTCCACTTGACAGCTCAATCACAACTTCATCCTTGCCGTCATTACCCGGATATGCGCCCTTTCCATTATTGGCAATAAATTTTAAAACGCCATTTTCTACATACAATCTCCATTTCCATCCATCGTAAGCCTCTCTCTGCTGACCAACCAGCGTATAGGTTTCAGCACTAGTATCGGGCTTAATCCAAAGCTCTACTGAATAGTTATTCAGCTCATTAATCGGTCGCCCGATATCTACATAATTTTGAATTCCATCAAATAATAATGCATCCCCATTTATACCCTTTCCTAGAGCTGGCGTTCCCGAAATTGTACCATCGGTTAAATTGTACTTATCCTTAGTGATAGCTTCATCAACTTCTTCAAAGTTGTATTGGTTTTGATATCCATATTCGAAACTATACATACTGTTTGGAAGAATAACATTGCCTTTGGCTGAAGCATCCTTAACATTGTTAACGGTCAATTCGAGCGATACAAATGCCTTAACTCTATCACTCAGCGTAAGAACAACTGTATCAGTGGTAGTTCCCAGTGAAACACTTGATATATTTGCTCCAGCTATACTATAGTTAGCTTTGTTTTTTGCCGCTGTTTCTTCCAAGCCTTCGCTAAATTTAACTTGAACTCTTTCACCGTCTAATGCTCTTACTGAAACAATGGTAGGCGGAGTTAGATCCTCCTCTGTCACGGCCATTACTGAGTTGCTTTTTTTGCCCGTTACCGTGTTGTGAACGGCTACAACTTCATAGTTATAAGCTGTGTTGGCAACAACAGCTTTATCAATAAAGCTATTTGTAAATGTCTTTCCAATAAACTGATTATTTCTATACAAATAATACTCTTTAACTTCTTTGCCGCCTAATTGCAGCTGGTCCCATGCTAATTTAACCTGATTCGAGGATGATTGAACGACATACATATTTTTAGGCGCAGGTATAACTAAGTTTTGAGATAAATTATTATCTTTGGAGTAAATCGTATACCATCCATAAGTACCATCTTCCAAAGTAATCTCAACCTCAATGTCCCCATTACTATCCACTGTATATTCCCGACCGTTCATATCCCCTTGACTTACAATCACCTTTGTATCTGTAGGTGTACCTTCAGGTTTGTTAATCACCGGTATTTCAGGCGGGTATAGATCTCCGGTTTCTCTTGCGTTGTGTTTATCATGATAGTGTGAACCAGGAACTGGTACTGGCGGTGCTTTCATATCAGTCAAACCAGTATAAAATACTGGGATTTTCACCGTTCTCGTTACTTTTTCCCCTGTTTGATTGAAGAAAACAAACATACCATTCTGATCTGCATCAGGAGATGTATGAATAAAACCGTCAATATCTTTTGCTTTTGATTTATCAAGCTCGTTATATTGAGGCGGCATAATGTGAATGACATCACCATTCACGATCCCCCTATACTTATTGAAAAACTCTCCCCATGTTCCTATAACTTTTTTGGAAGGTTCATTTTGATATAGACCATTTGCACCTCTGTACGATCCCGAAGTGCCATACAACATATTTAAACCTATAATATAATCATAATCATTGATTCGTTCATCATATGGCCAAAATACAGAAGCATCCCCGCCGTTATATGACGAAAACGGAACTAACGTCCATCCCATACTAGGTATCTTGCCAAAGCTACCAAAATAGTTAATTTCTCGTCCATAAATAAACTGTTGTTTTCTTGGTGCACCAAACCCGGCTTCTTTATATCCCATAACAGCCTTATTTGCACCAGCTGGAAACATCCAATCTGGAGCATTAATATATACGTTATTCTTTCTCAATTCTTTGAAGAAATTTAAAATTGCAGCATCAAATTGTTTCGTTACAGAATCCTGTAATCCTTCGTGACCAGCGGTTTTCAAGGGACTAATTGCCCCCGGATATGTCCCATCAATCTCTAAAGCATCCAGACCTGTTTGTTCTATAAAAAATAATGTGTTTTTTAGGGTGTCTGTTGCAGATTTTGATGTCATATCTCTCATTCCACCCCATACACCATTATAAGTTCCGTCAGGTCCACCGCTCCGAGCAGCCTGCATGACATATGCTCCTAATAGAATGTCTCTTTCATGTGCATAATCACAAAGTTCTTTATATCTAGCAATATTCGCAGGCGATATGTCCTCGACGTTTGCACCTGAGCCAAATGAGAGCAGAACCATATTAAAGCCGGCTTCCTTCGCTTGATCAATTCCTCTTTTCACAGATGGTGAATCTGACGCAATTAAATGATAGATAAGCGGGCTATCTGTTGTTTGAGGAAATAGTAATCTATACATCTTCTTAACTTCCAATTGTTGCCACTCGTAATAAGACGAACTATGAAATAATTCATATACCCTATATCCAACAAAGGTTTCATCTTTAGCTAACCTATACGCTGGTCCAAATTGTTTAGCACTTATACCTAGAGCATCTAAATTTGTACTCTGATTATCTATAGGACTAACAGCATATTGGTTCATTAATAAACCATAACCATTTCCTTTATCTTCCCATTGAGAAGCTACATGTCTGCCATTATTTCTATCATGATTAATATTTCCCGCATTGTTACTTGACTCTATATAAAGAGCATCTTTCTTAGATACCGAAACGGGTAAAACTTCATTTTTAAGGTTCTGAACGATTACATCCTGTTCCCCCTTATTCGTAACCTTAATATATTTGGAAATTGCAGGTATACCATCGTAAATTTCATAACGCACCTCAAATTGTACACCTTTATATTTCTCGGGAATATCTTGGCCTGCAACGTAGTTTACGATTAAAGCTTTGCCTTTTGCTGGCCAAGGAGCATCCTTCATCGTAGGATCGGATATAATATCATTCCATTCCCAATGAAAAATCTCTTCCGTGCTATCCTCTATTCTATGTGATTGATAATTAAAGGTAGGAATATTCTCACCGTTAGTGCCTCCTACACCATAAAGAGTTGCTCCTTCTCCTGTATCAGAGTATTTGTCATTTAGCCTAACTTGAATATCTGACTGTAATTGATTTTTGGCTAGCAGACTAACACCGGTGTAAAGATTTTTATATTCTGTTGTAAGAAAATTTTGTGCAATGTCAAATTCTCTTTGCACAAGGCCGTTGGACAGAACAATTTTACCATCTTGCTCTTTTATGGATGAAGGTGTTGTAATCTTTGTTTCAACCCAATAAGAAAGATCTCCTTCTCCTGCATGTCCTTCTAACTTTTCTTTCACAACAAAGTTATAACTAGCTGCAGCTTTATTAGGAATACCTTTTCCCACGGTTTTCACAACTCCTGCAGGTAAATTAATTGTATACATACTTCCTACACTAAGTGGCTGTTTTGGCTTAATGACCAATGACTCATTACCTTCAAACTCATTTCTTCTATCTTGAATGGTTACTTCAACTTCAACTGCTGCCTTGTTCTCATCAACAAGAGAAACTTCAGTATCACCTAATACGATATCCATATTAAAAGTTACCTGAATTTCACCATCAGCATCGATCAGGTCGCTTTCATTGGGTGTGATACTTTGAATCTCAGGTGGTATATTGTTTAACATATCTTCTACCCCATCATTCACCTGCTGTTCAGTACGTGCATAGTTATATACCTTAACAGCATCCATTTGTCCCTTGAATGAATGTCCATTAAACAATCCAGTACCGCTTGAATTATACCCGCTACCTAGCAATAGATCTAATGGATTTGTATCTAAATCAAAGGAATTGGATGCAATAGACTTTTCATTAATCTTTTTGCCATTTAGGAACATTTTAACTTTCTCTTTATCCCCTGTTACTGCAACATGATTCCATGTGTCAAATTGCATTCTATTTCCAGATCCACTTTCTAATCCATAACTTTTACCACTATGATCCGATAATGTGTACTCAATATTTCCATTATTCCTTACGGTAAAATAAAACATATCAGATGATACCGTTGTTCGATCTCGCCCAAAAATCTTATTCAGGCTGTTTCCACCTTCTGGCTTAAGGTATACCCATGCTTCATAGGTATATTCATCATGTACATTGGGTCTTCCTAAATTGACGTAAGTATTTGTTCCATCGAATTCAATGGATTTATCAAAAATTCCGGAACTACCCAATTTTGGTGTGCCATAAATAACATATTCCGAATTATCCACTGCGTTTATAATCACATTTTTCCCAGCGTTATTACCTGTGCCTTTCTTTAACTCATCCATATTAAAATCAAAAATCAAATCTTTGGAGGCAACGGAAGCATCATCTGTGTTCACAGGTATGCTTTTTGCCAAAGCTCCAATCGGTTGTACGATTAACATTAAAACGAATAGGCACATTACCATTGATTTCTTTAACCTAGTAAACTGCATTTTACCCTCTCCTCTAACCGTTTATTTAATCAATCTTCGACTAGCAATGGCGTACATCCCCCCTTTCAAGTTTCGATAAAACGCTTACACGATATTGAATACACGTGAAATGATCACTGCAAATTCGGTGCGCGTAATATTCTTCCTTACTGTACTCGGCTTAATCGATGAAAGGAGAGCACAGCTCTCCCCTCCCGATTCATTCCTATTCTGTTAAATTGCCTTATTGCAGGATCGCTACAGCTACGATAGCAAGATCTTCAATATCTACTTTTCCATCATGGTTGATATCGGCTTTCACATTCCAGCCTGGCTGACCTTCTTGCTTACCGTAAGCCGCTGCAACAAATGCCAAGTCTCCAATCGTGACGCCGCTTTGTCCATTAACATCGGCGTTAATCTTCTTGTTATCAAATGCTTGAACTGCCGCTTCTAATGCAGATTTCGCACTATCCACCTGCTGCTGAGAAGCATTCGAATCGTTTGCAATCGCGCTGGCCGCATCAATAGCAGACTGCAATTGCGCTTTGGATCCAACCGCATACAGGCCGTCCTCATTACCTTCCACCGCAGCATTGTGCTTAGCTTGAGCGCTTGAGATCGCAGCATTCAAGAGTGATTTATCCACAGCTATACTAATTTGGATTTCATGGGAAGCTCCGTTGATCTGCAACTCATTCCCCAGACTGTTTGCAATCACAACTTGGTCTACATTAATTGACGTTGCCCCAGTTGTAGATTTGGCTGTAAATTTGAATGTTAACAAATCGCCTTTGGCAAGTACGCCTTGGTTCGCTTCCACGCTGGCAGCAATAATCCGAATTTGACCCGCCGCTATTTCCTTTTGTTCAATGACCTGGAATCCATCTTTCAGCGATGTAACCGAATTGAATTGCACATTCGCTGGATTATAATGTAGAGTCAAATCTTGAGCATACACTTGCTGGTGTTCGCTTTTCGTAACGCCGTTCAACCCCATCTTAAGATCGAACGTTTCACCAGTGTTCACATGTTGTAATCCAGTCAATGTAGCTTGAGGCATTGATGGCGTCTCGTCTTGGTATACCTTGAATGCATCTAATACCATCCAGTACCCGGATCTCTTCACAACTTTGATCGTATGCGTTCCACTCGCAAGTGTTTTGTTGCTGTAAATCACCGCCTGCGCTGTATAGCTCGGAGCGGTTCCGTTAACTGTTTGTATAAGCTTGTCGTCGATATAGATTTCCTGATTCCCGATATCTCCGTTCTTTACGCCGATATATTCTACACCAGTTCCGGTAAAGGTGTATTGGAAGTAGTCTCCATTGGCTTGTGTCTGGTGCACATCGTTCAAATAATCGCCCTTACCTCTGTTTTGAGAGTAAGAAAACGATCCGGTATAGGATATTGCAGGATCAGTATCGTTAACCTGCTGAACTGTAAAGAAAGGAGCTACCGTTACACTAATGCTTGTTGACAACTCAACACTACTAGGATTGATAACTCCCAACGGCAGGGTAACATTCCCATTCACAGTGAATGTCTGTTCGCGCTTTTGGGCCGGATCATAGTTCGAAGCATCTACATCCCATGCCACATTGGCATTCACTTCTCCTAGATCTGTTACCAATTCTACGGTTGCAGGCAATCCAAGAGCTTCCGCAGTTTTTGCCGTGCCATTTGCCAATCCTGTAATGGCTGTAGGTGCTGTGATGCTGGTAATGACTTTGCTGTTGTTATCAACTTCAAAGACATTAATCTCCGCAGCCGCTGCCCAGCCATTAACGCCCGCTGTTGCTTCGAGCTTGATATATGATGTTTCTGTCGGAACAAAAGTTGCAACTTTCTCCGTATTATCGTTTGCCCAAGTTCCGCTTGCAACTTTAGTAAAGGTCACTCCATCTGTACTTACGTAAACGTTATAGCCTGTAATATTTCCGTTGTTGCCTGTTGGCCTTGGTAAATACGAAACCTTATCGATCGGGTAAGTCCCTCCAAGGTTTAAGGTAATCGATTGAGGGAGAACGTCGGATTTATTATGCTTTGTATGCCAGATAGTTTCTTGTTTTCCATCAATCGCCATGGATGCGGCATTATTTTCGCCAGCCGTTTCCTCGCTTGTCGCTGTCGCCGTCATTTGAGACTGAGGGATCTGCTTAGCCGTGACAGTCAAGCTTAGTTGTCCGGATGACACAACGGTTTGACCTGACATCACTTTCGCGGTGATTACTGCTGTTCCCCATGACTTGCCGGTCACAAGGCCGCTGCTATCAACTGTTGCTACTGTAGCGTCGCTGCTGGAGTAAGAAATCGTATTGCCGGACACATCAGCTGCTGTGATAAAGGATAATGGTATCGATTCTCCCACTACTATTTTTGTTTTGTCGGCTTTCAAAAATAGCGGCTTCACATAAGAAATTGTTCGCTTATACTGGTCAGGGTTTGTTCCTGTTTTGACCAGGACCACATTTTCTCCAATGGAAGTTGGGAAACTGAGTAATCTTCCCGTGATCGTTTCGGCTTTAACGCCGTTTCGATACAGATCTACGCTTTGCCCCTCTCCCCAAGGGTTGTTCACGTCCGCAGTCTGACCAAGACCAGAATAGAGCTCAATAAATTCGATGTTCTGCGATTGTTGCGATGCTGTAACGGTAAAACCTTTTTTAGCCTGAAGCTTGAATGCAGCATCGATATCCTTAGGCCATGCGCCGAACGCATAGATGACGGAATTCTCCCCCGGTCCTTTGGCTAATGACTGAAGCAGCGCACTTTGGATGCCGTCTACGTATGCACCGTCTTCCTGAACGGACATCGATTGCGATCCACCATTTGTAATAGGAAGCCGGTTCGTATTTTTTGCAAAAAACGTCTCCCATTGAATCAGATTGTTAGGCAATGCCAATTTCACGATATCACTGCGGCCCATTCGAGCTGCATCGGTCATAAATCTCGACCAGTTCTTGTTATCTCGGCCCGCAAACTCTCCACTCTGTAGCTTTTTATAAAATAGCTGGGTTTCCAAGGTGTTCATGTTTAAATCCCAGGCTGTCAGGTTGAGGCCGTTAGCTTTGGATTCAAGGTTAACTTGGTCAAAGGCAAGCAGCTCCACTTGATATTCATCCCAAATCGACGGGTCATTTTGTAGTACAAAAGCAGAAGGTTTTCTACCCAGCGCATATGTTGGTTTGCCGTCGGGCCTCGGTCTTGGCAGAAGAGCATCGGCATCGCTGCTAAGCGGGTTCGGCGCCAAATTCGCGACAATTTCTTGCCATAAAGGGATCAAATCCGAATCAACATCAAGTAATTGCGCTGCTTTCACAGCCGTCGGAAGAAGCCCTCTAATGTAATTCAAATCGTTTAAAATATCATCTGCTGACCAAATGGTTTCCGCAAAACCTGTCTTGTAGATATGATATTTACCATCGGTTCCTTTCTTCAGGTTGGGGAATGTACGGTAAAACTCGGCCGCTCCCTTGATGACCGGATAAGCGGTATTCCTCAAATATTCGATATCTTGCGTATACGAATACCGATCCCAATACCTATTTGCTATATCGGACGCATCGTAAAGCAGGTGAGAATGCCATCCCGCGATCCATTGGCCGCCAGTACCGTCAATCGTCCATCGTGAATCTGCTCCGGCAATTCTTTTGCTACTAAAGTCTTTAACCTCTTGCGTAAGACTCAGGCCGTTCAACAAACTGTTTCGCAGAGATGATGCAATGTTGTCCGGCAATACCTCCGGACCGTCGAAGGGCGAAGTCTCGGGGATATAGATGCCCTGACTTCCCCATTGCTGCTCGGCTGCCTGAGCATATTTATTAAGATTTCTGGAAGTCATTTTTAGAAACGGATCAAACAATTCTGGATGGTTTCCTGTTTCCAATGGGTAATAGCCTCTGCCATCGTTAAACCACCAGTATTCCGACCCCCACAAACCAGTACCGTTCGCCGTATTAAACAATAAACCGTTAAATTTTGCAGGATATTCCCCTCTAAAGCACGATCCCATCAGGTAATAAAAATTGACAAAATGAGCGCCGTAATCTTTGGTATATCCCTGCCCTTGCACCGCCGGGAAGGAAACAAATGACTTGGACCAAAAATCGTGCCACCAAGCTGTGTGGGAATTATAAATACCGTCGTAGCCAGTGCTCTTGGCAGTATCGACTGCCGTAGTGGCTATTGCAGCAACATTATCCGCTTTATTCATGCTTGCGGCGCTGCCAATATAGATGGTGAAGCTGCCGGTGCCTGCCGGAATTGATAATCTCATTGTTTTCGTATCCAGTTGGATGGCGGTTGCTGTCCTGCCCGACACGTCGATAACAGCCGCAGACATGTTATAAAAATCATTAATTGTAATGCCCGTATCTGCTTTCTCTTCATATTTTTGTGTTAAAATGATTTTCCCGTCGTTTTGGCTGAGTGCTGAAGTCGCCGAATAGCCATTTTTCGTTTCCAATGGGCCGGAGCGTGTCATCCCCAGATCGATGTTAATCGCTTCAGGAACGTCCCGGGTATCGTTTACCTGAATGGCGATCACATCCTGATCGCTCCATGCCAGTACATTCGCGCTCAGACCGCTGCCTTGAATACTTTCTGTCGCATTATACATCGATAGATACTGCGACACGTTATTCGACGGGAAAACGGTACCTCCGAAATCAACGCTTACATTGCCTACAGCGCCAAAGTAGTCACCATGTAAGCTTGTTGCAGATGAAGCGCCGCCATGTCCGAATACATCCACACGATTTACTTGCGTTTTTAATTTCGTAGGTTCTGTCCATATCAAGCCTCCGGTGCGGCCGTTACCGATCGGCATTCCAAGGGTGCTACCCGCCACTTGTTTGTCAAAGAACATGTCGGCTTGTGAAACAATACTTTCATAATCAACATTCAGCATCGAGGATTGACTTGGCTCTACCTGGGCATGCGCGACCACAGGTTTAACTGTACTCAGACCAGCACACAAGGAGAATCCAAGAACCAATGAAAGTGCGATCGAAACCGGCTTGCTTGTTTTTTTGAACATCTGAAAAAAACCTCCCTACAATTATAATTTAATAAGTTTTGGCGGCTTCATTAACAATGAAGCGATACGGCTCCCCCCTTTTATGCAGTAATAAAGCGCTTGCATAATGTCTTCTTAAAAAAATCTGGAAGTTAGTCATTCCGGACTTAAAATTTCATTTCGAGGGCAGTGTTACTTCATTTCAACTTTACGGATTCGTTTGATCATACTTTGAAAATCCCCTTTGAGGTCTGCCTGAATGCCCATTTTCATTAAAGCCATACCGCTAAGGGGCTGCTCCATTCCTTCAACCTGATACACGGATTGCTCATCCAGACCCTGTAAACGAATTCGTGAAAGCTCGTTACCAAAGTTATTCGAGTGCAGAAATACAAACACGACCGCTTCATCTTGGTTATCGCTTACATACATCACCGATGACAAAATACTTTCCCTGACTGAAAGAAGTCTATATTGTTGTCCGTGTTGAATGACCGATCTTATTTCCTTGTATAGTTGGATCAGTTCTTTTGCTTCTTCACGCTCATCCTCATCCCAGTTCAGAAGGTTATCTCCGATTCCCAGGTTACCCATCATGGCGCAATGAAAGCGGTACGCCAGTGACAGCTTTCTGCCGTTTACCCAGTTCACTTCATCTGTAACCCATGATTCCATAATTTTGGCGCAGTAGGCGTAGGAGAAACCTTCTTGAATACGCAAGCGGTCAAATGCATCCGTGTTATCGCTTGGCCACACTTGGTCAAAATATTTCAGGATTCCCATATCCACGCGTCCTCCTCCACCGGAACATGCTTGGAAGATAACCTTAGGATGCTTATGCTTCAGTTTTTCTACAATTTCGTAAAGGCCTAAAGCATGGCGAACCCAGATTTCCTTTTGTTCTTCCGGCGCTGCATAAGGAAACCCTGGCTCACTGAAGTTTCGATTCATATCCCATTTGATGAAAGTAATCGGATGGTCAGAAAGAAGTCTGTCGACACAATCATAGATATACTGTCTCACATCATCTCTAGCCAGATTTAAGATGAGTTGATTTCTTACCAGAGTCCGCTCTCTCGTGTTAAAATGGTAGACCCAGTCCGGATGGCTTCGATACAGATTGCTGTCGGGATTCACCATTTCCGGTTCGACCCAAAGTCCAAACTCCATCCCAAGAGCATTCACTTTGCGAATCAAGCCATGGAGTCCATTCGGAAACTTATCCGGGTTGACAACCCAGTCTCCAAGCCCTGCTTGATCCGAGTTGCGAGCGCCAAACCAACCGTCATCCATAACAAACAGCTCTACGCCTAATTGTGACGCGATTTCTGCTAGCTTAACCTGTTGCTCTTCATTTACATCGAAGCTCGTGGCCTCCCACGAATTGTAAAGCACTTTCCGCAGCTTACTTCTATTCTCTTCAGGCAGCACATGCCTGCGCTGGTAGTTGTGAAGATTTCGGCTGGCCTCACCAAACCCTTGGTTTACATAACCAACAACATAATTCGGTGTATAGAAACTCTCTTTAGGCCTGAGACTCCATGAAAAATCGAAGTCATTTACCCCCGCGCTAATTTTCACCATGTTAAACTTATCTTTCTCGATCACTATCTTCCAGTTCCCGCTGAAGGCTAGAGCCCCAAAGTAAACCTCACCGTGAGTTTCATCTGCTTTTCCTTCGTGATCCAGCATAAAGAAGGGATTGGCATAATGGCTAGTTGTACCTCTTCTACTCTCAAGCACTAGCTTGGTGTCTGGCAAATTCACTCTCTTCAATTGCGTTTCCGCGGGCCATCTGCCTGTCAGATACGTTAGTCTATACTCTCCTTCCCTTGGTAAATAAATAGAGCCGGTCAATGCTTGCTCTAATGTGACACTCGTCTCGCCATGATTTACAATCTCGCAGCGCCTTTCGATCAGATCACAATCTACGACGACATGATAATAAAGCTTAACCTCCAGAGGATAGTGTGTATCTTTAAGTACCAACAGAAGTGTCTCCTCCGATATTTCAAAATCTACAAATCTCAGATTGAGATCTCTCACGTGATCATGAAATATCACTTTTAAGCTTGGCTCCGTATATTTGGCTTTCCCCCATCCCAAATACTCTTCTTCGCTTAGTTCGCTGCCATAGGTATAGGGGTACTCCGAGATCTTGTCCGCCTTAGGATAGTCTGAAAGAAGCGGGAGTTTCTCTCCGAAGTAAATATGATTAATTGTACCGTGATTACTTAATCCTAATGCGTAGGAAATGTGCTTCCCCTCAAGAACCCAAATATTTCTTGAAGCATCGTGTCGTATCAAATAAATCCCTCCATCTTACCCTTTTACTGAGCCTGAAGTCATACCGGATATAATAAATTTCTGACCAAGTATATATAGAATCAGAACAGGCATTACTGTTAAAACAATAATTGTAAAAATCATATTCCATTCATTAAAGTGAACCCCAAAATAATTATAAATAGAATTGATCATTCCTAATTTTTCTTGACTGTTCAAAAGATACAATGGTGTAACGAAATCATTCCATGCACCGAGAAAATTCAATATAAAGCCTGTAATCGTTACAGGTTTTAAAAGTGGAAATACAACATGGAAGAATAGTTTCCCCAATCCGCAGCCGTCAATAATCGCAGCCTCATCAAGCTCTTTGGGCACACTGCCGATAAATCCATAAAACAGGAACATAGCAAACGGAATTCCTAGTGTGGCGAATATTAGTATGATGCCAGTAAAACTATTTTGCAGATGAACCATCTGAAGAACTTTTATTGTTGAGATATAGTTCAACGGGGCAACCAGTCCTATAAAAAAATAGTTATATATTAATTTGTTCCATTTATCTTTGTTTCTGGATATAACAAAAGCCGCCATTGCTGTAACTAAAATACTTATAGCTGCCGATACAAATGACATTAATAAGCTATTGAAAAATGACTGCAGCAAGTTGCCCTTTTGTATGGCTTCCATATAATTAGACCATTGAAACGAATTTGGAAGATTAAAATTCATCGAATTCGCTTCGTTGGATGTTTTTAAGGAATTAATAACAATGAGGTATACCGGTAGGAGTATAGATAAACTTAATATCCAGGTAAAGAGCTCTTTGGTTACTAGATAAATAGAGTTTCTACTCACTCAGAATCCTCCTCCTTATCTGTAACTAGCTTCTTCATCACAAAAGCAATAACTAGAGTAATCAAAAATGCAATGACGCCAAGCGCATTCGACATTCCGTAACGGCCGACAGAAAACTCATTAAATATTTGTGTATTGATAACCTCGGTCAAGTCTCCTGGACCGCCATTGGTTAATGCATATATAATTTCAAATACTCTAAGACCATGGATCGTATTTAAAATCGTTGCGATCGTTAACGCAGGCATTAGAAACGGAATTGTAATCTTAATAAATTGCTGCCACTTACCGGCTCCATCGAGTGAAGCGGCTTCATAATAAGACTTAGAGATCGTAAGCAGCCCGGCCAAAATAATGACCATATTCCATCCAACCATTCTCCACACTTCAACTCCCATTGTCGATGCCAATACAACGCTCTTGTCAGTGAGCCAACTGCGGGTAAATTGACCTAACCCCACAAACTCCAGTATTGAATTCAACGGGCCTTGAGGTGCTAATATGGAAACAAATACGATACCGATAATTAAGGGCGCCAGCGTATATGGCATAAAAAAAACGGTGCGTAATAAGTTCCTCGACTTCAATCCTTCATTCAGCAAAATAGCTAGAAAAAGACCGAATAACACTTTAAAAATAACTGTGAAAAAGGTAAATGAAAAGGTATGAATAATGCTATTTAAATATGGGCCTGTCGATGAAAATACTTCTTTATAATTATCCATCCCGATAAAAGTAACGGCCGTTTTAATAGTAGACCAGTCGGTGAGGGAATAATACATACCCGCTGCTACAGGAACTATAAAGAATAAGGTATATAAAAAAATGGCAGGAATGATAAATGTACGACTATACAATTTTTTTATGTGCATGATCTAGTCACCCAGTCTTTCAAATTGACTTATAAATGAAGGAAGCTTGATCGATATATTAAGCAATCGTCAAGCTCCCTTCGATTAATTATTTAAACATTTTTGCACGATCAGCATCTATAGCTTCTAGAACTTGCTTTGGTGTTTTTCCGCCTAAATACAAGTCTTGAACATTTTTTCCAATAACCGATTGATTCCAGAATTGAACGCCGCCTTCAAAATCCAATGCAGTCCCTTCTGGCGAGTTTGTGATAACAGACGCGTAAGCTCTAGTTGTCTTACCCTCGACATCTGTGAAAGAAATAGGACCTAAATCAGGTCTTCCTGCATAATAAACCTCAAGATTTTCCTTCTTTGCTAAGAAATCAAAATATTCTTTCGCCGCATCAATGACTTTAGAGTCTTTATTAATGGAACGAACAATTCCGCCAGCAGACATGGCCCAAGCTTTATTGTCAGCCAAAGGGATAGGAAACATCTCCCATAGATCTGCGTTACTTTCAGGGAATTTGGCTAAAACTTCGTTCTGGAACGTAGAGTAGGTTAGCATCATAGCATATTTACCAGATCCCATTGCATCTACTGAATTTTCCCAAGTTTGTGACAAGAAATCTTTACCTAAATATCCTTTGTCAGCGATTTCTTTCATTTGCGCAAGACCGGTCTCAAGATCCTTTTGGTCTGCGAATTTCGCTGTATTATTATTAAACTGGTCATATATTCCCGAGTTCTTTTTGGCGATCATTGCGCTGAATGCATTCAGCCAAACCTCTTGATGCCACTCTGCTTTTCCCGGCTCGTAGATCGGTGTGATCCCTTGGGATGCAAGCGCCTCGCAAACCTTCAAAAATTGTTCATAAGTCGTTGGAACTTGAAGCCCTGCTTGGTCAAACAAGGACTTATTATAAAGTAATCCCCATCCATCTACCGACCATGTATTTAAAGCAATCACTTTACCATCATAAGTCGTTCCCGCCTTGGCCCAATCTGTGTACCTAGACACCCATGGCTCGTTGGAGAGATCAAGCGCATGTTTGTCTGGCAAAAATTCTTTCATACCGACTCCACTTTGAGTAAGGTATACATCTGGACCTTCTCCTGTAGCAAATTTGGCCTTCAAAACATTGGAATACTGATCATCTGGTGAAATAGAGAACTCAATCGTATTTCCTGTTTCAGCTTTGAACTGCTCGGCAAGTTGTTTGTCAATGTCTTTCGTCCAGTTGGCAGAAGACGCAATCTTGATAGTTACACCTTTTTTAGGAGCTGCCGTCGCCTCTGCTGTCGTATTTTCAGTAGACTTCGAAGTCGTTATTGTATTTGAGCCCGTAGACCCGCATCCTGCCAGTACAGCTACCAACGCGATAGTTGTAAACATACTGCTTAATACTTTTAATTTGTTTGCTTGCTTCATGTGATCCGACTCCTCCTTTTTATGTTCTGTTTATTTGGGTGGCCGACCTTGTAATTATCATAAATCAACATTCTGATCAGATACATGGATGAATCAGACTTTTGTACGTGGACATTTTTGTCTTGGTGATTCCTGACGCCTATTTACCGATCATGCTCCCTGTACTCTGAGGGACTTTTTCCTGTTGAATTTTTAAATATTCTGCTGAAATAATGTTGGTCTGAATAACCGACAATTTCTCCAATTTTTCCGATATCATACTGAGGGTTTTCTTGCAGCAATCGCTTGGCTTCTTCTATGCGTAATTTGATTAAGTATTTCAAAGGAGTTTCCCCATAAAATTTTTTAAATGATTTTGAAAGGTATGCAGGTGTAAAATGAAATTTTTGTGCTGTATCCTCAATATTAATGAATTCAGTAAAGTTCAATCGAATATAATCAGCTATTTGATCAATTATTTTTTTAGTATCCGATTCCTCATCTTTCTTAATGCTGATCATACGATCAATAATTTCCCAGATATCCTCGAAGATGCTAGGAAAGTCTGGTGCAATCGCAAGCTTTTCGTATAAACCATATTCGAGTCGATAAATTTCTTCTTCAGATAATGTTTCCGTATGCATGTGTAAGTTTCTGATTAATTGATTTGTTGCTGTTTCTAATAATCTTTGCGGGTATTTCAATTGATCCCAGCTTCTAAGCAAGTGAAAAATTTCTTTTTTCAGGAGTGGTTTTTCCCCGGATTGTATAAACGAAACCATTTTGTTGCGAAACAATTGATCAATTAAGATTGGCGCTTTTTTTGCTTGCTTCTCATTTTTCAGAGTAAAGACATTAGATATTCCTAAAACTAATTCGCAATCCAATGTGAATCGAAGAGCCTGAGCTTTCTCCCAAATGTCTCTGCGTTTAATGAGGCATCCGTTATGACATATATTTATTGCAAATGAAGGATTATGATATAAAATTTTCTGTTTAATATCATCTGCAATATTCATAATATCGTCAGGCTGTCTATGATTTGCTGCAATTAATAGGAATTTATGGTTTGGTGTTTTTTCATCGATGATCCACCACTCTTCATGCTCATGTAAAGAGTTTTTGAGAATATCATTTAATGAAAATTCCATCCAATGGTCTTGGAAGATCGTACTTAGCTGCAAGGAAGTTATATGAGGGCATAAGTTACCGATACAAATTAGAAAGAGTAAAAAATTCTCATCCTCAGGAGCCAGCGACTCCGAGATTGCAGGATAACCATAAATATCTGAGGTCAAAATATTTCTTACTAAGTTTGAATTGTTCATATCCAAGCTAATTGTAATATTACTTAAAGTTTCAATTAATGAATTTAAATTCAATGGTTTAAGCAAGTAATCCCGAACACCCATTTTCATGGCTGTTTTTGCATATTCAAATTCAGAATGACCGCTCAGTATGACTATATGAATTTCTGGAAATTCGTTTTTTATTTGTTTAATCAACTCCAACCCATCCATTTTGGGCATTCTGATATCCGTGAACACAACGTCGGTCTGAACAGATTTAATTAAGGCAATCGCTTCTACCCCGTTGGAGGCTGTACCTACTACTTCGAAATGGAGATTGGAATCAACAATTTTTTGTACGATGTTTCTACGAATCTTCGGTTCATCCTCAACAACAACAACACGATACTTAGATGTCTTCAGCAATTTACATCCCCCTCGTAGTTAATGCTAATCGAAACAACGGCCCCACCCTCGGGATGATTGCCTAGCTGAAATATCAATTTATTTCCGAATAAAAGTCTTAACCTGATATAAATGTTCAATAATCCCATACCGTTAATTTTTAATGCGGGTATTCTCTCTAATGGATCTGTATTCTCGAATTGCTCCATGAAATAAGCGATCTCACTCTCCTTGAAACCTTGACCGTTGTCACGAATCTTAAGTTCCCATTTGTCCAGGTAACATGTGCCTGAAACGGTAATGATCCAAGGAGGATCTACATTAATGCCATATTTCATGCTATTTTCGACTAAAGGCTGAAGGATTAATTTTGGGAATGCGAGATCCAGCAGTTTTTCAGACACTTCGATATGAAACATAAGTTGATCTTCAAACCTTAATTTCATAAGCTTCAAATAATTCAAGGTATGCTCGATCTCATCCTTTAACCTCACGGGAGTGGCATGTTCGGAAGATATGTAACGCAGCATTACGGAAAGACTTTCACATACCTCAACGATTGACTGTTGGCCATTTTCTTCCGCCATAACACTAACATTAGTAATGGTGTTGTAAAGGAAATGAGGATTCATTTGCGCTTGTAATGCGAACATTCGGGCCTCAAGTTCGTGAGCACGTGAAGATATAGCCTCTTGCAAAGATTCTTGCAGCCTCAAACGCATTTCTTGAAAAGAATAGTTTAATTGCTCGATTTCATTAAGATTACTTGCAATCGTCGAAGAAAATTTGGGTGAAAGGGAAGATAAATCTAGGCTCCTTATCGATCTATGCATTTTTTTTATCGGGTTAGTCAAAGTCCTGGATACATAATAAGAAATAAGTAATGTAATTAATATTGTAAAGAAGCCAGCAATGAGCATAACATTCCTAAAGGCCATTACCGGTTTAAGCATTGAATTCTTGGACTCGACAGCTATCACTGTCCACCCTGAAAAAGAAGAATAGTTGTAAGCCAACATATCCTCACTATTGGTATTTGTATTTAGAACTGAAAAAGTAGCATTATTATTCGCAGAGTTATTTATGTATTTCCAGTATAGTTCAGCAGATTGATTTTTCTCGGAGGGATAAACTAATTGTGCATCCTGATTCAAAACATAGACTTTGATTTCTTTACTTATTTTTGAATCCGGTTTGACCAAAGCATTCTCAATAATATTCGTAAAAAGTCGATAGTCTTGTTGAATTTCAAGTATACTTGTTTCTTTTGAACCCCAGGTTGGGGCAAACGCTCTGCTTAAAGAAATGACCGCACGTTGCTTCAAACCCCAATCATCGTTATGCGGAAGTGATATCAGTTTATTTCCTTTTTTATCAAATGTATTTTTTACCCATTGGACATTAGCAATTTTGTCGGGCGAAATGATCGAGAATACAGAATTATCACCAATGCTGGCAAATTCGCCGGACATTCGGAACATATTGATTCGTGAGACATTTTTGTCATAACCCATGATTGAGAACAAGATATCATTGAATTGGCGTTGTTGGTCTATGGTGGATTTGGTTAATTGGAACATATCGGAAAAGAAAAGGTGGTTAAGCGACTTCGAAAATAAAATTTTTTCTGAAGAGGAGTTCATCATTTTAAGTTGTGAATCAAATTCAGCTGAAATATGGCTTGTGATTTGATATAAAGATTCGGAAGCTTTCGCTTCTAATATTTTTGATATGTAAATATAAAAAACTAGAACAAATGCGATTACAACACCAATGATTAATAAAGAGAAGCTAAAGAACAGTTTTGATTGAATGGTTCTGGATTTAAACATATGCAAATCCTTTCAAAACGAATTTTTATAAAGCTCCTTCAATCGTATTAGGTATTGAAATGTTTCTTTAGATGTCTCCTCTAAAATTCATGTAGGAATGATTATAAACTTTCATACTAGAATAAGAAACAATGAAAACTATAAAAAACTACAATTTCTTCATAAATCTTCTTTATCATTTCAATAAAAAGCTAATTAGAAGACAAATAGACACATATTAACAACACAAAAAAACAGATGGCTAGACAGGCACATTACCTAGTCCAACCATCTGCACGTATCAAGATTACCGCTTCCGCTCTCTTGCTTCTGATTTATTTTATTGTAAGATCGCCTTGGCTACAATAGCCAGATCCTCTATATCAACCTTACCGTCTTTATTGACATCTGCTTTCACATTCCAGCCCGCTTGACCTGGTTGTGTGCCATATGCTGCAGCTACAATAGCCAAGTCACCAATACGGACTCCTCCACCATTCACATCTGCGTTTATTTTCATGTTTTCAAACGCTTCAATGGCTGATGCTAATGTTGCTCTCGCAGTGTCCACTTGCTCCTGCGTCGCATTCGAGTCGTTTGCTGTCGTAGCTGCTGCATCGATAGCCGCTTGTAATACAGCTTTGGATCCAGCCGCATACAATCCGTCACTATTTCCTTCCACTGCAGCCTCATACGCAGCCTGAGCGCTCGCGATCTTTGCATTCAACTGCGACTTATCCACTGGGATATTAATTTGAACCTCAGTTGAAGCTCCACCAACCGCAAGCTCATCCCCATCTTTGTTAGCAATGAACACATCACTCACAGAGATTGTCGTATTCACTGTATCGGCTGCAGCTTTAGCTGTAAACTTGAATGACAATACATCACCTTGGGCAAGTACGCCTTGCGCTGCAGCTACGCTAGCTGCAACAATTCGGATTTGTCCCGGTACTTCCTCTTTCTTGTCAATAATTTGAAACCCGTCTTTGAGCGATGTAACTGATTCAAACTTCAAAAGTTCCGGATCATAATGAAGCGTCACATCTTGCGCATACATGTGCTGGTATACACTTTGTGTAACACTGCTCAAGCCCATCGTTACATCAAAAGTTTGACTTGGGGCTACCTGCTGTTTGCCAGTTAAAGTAGCTTGAGGCTGTCCAATTGGTCTGAATGTCACACTAATCGTATGATTGCTCGTAACGTTTGTAAATGTGTAGAAATTGCTGGATACCGTTGCAATTGCACCATCTACGGTCACCGTATCAATCATATATCCTGTGTTCGGTGTGATCATGAAGGTAGCATCTGATCCGGATGTTATAGGAACACTGCCACTCTGACTAATCGTACCGTTGCTTCCAGCACTTGATGTGATCGTGTAAACAGGTGGTGCCTTGTCCTGATACGATAAGACATTCACATTATCAACATAAAGGGTATCAGAATTCCCGCCATAAACCGCAGAAGCTATTTTGACAATACCGTCCGTCCCCCCAGCGTTAAATGAGGGCTTCTGATCTAATACTTTAATACCGTCAATGTACACATCATACTTATCTGTAATGGTATTAAAAATAATTTTGACTGTGTACCATGTCCCAGCTGTATAAGACACAGGAACAGGAAAGTCAACCCAAGTGCCATTAGGATTGTAGCCGATTTTACCGTCACTTTTAAACCCTATAAATGCGGCGGTTGCATTTTTGGCATCACTCAAAACAGCAATATAGGCAAATGCATTGGTTTTTTCTGCTCGAACTTTCAGTTCAAAACTACCAGATTCTATCGGATCAAAAATTCTAGTTGCGCTCATTGTTGAGCCACTTGTAGCCGTCCTATTTAATTTCATACTCTTATCTGACGAGCTTGGTACTTCGGCTATTTGAATGGTTCCTCCATTCAGGGCTAGGGTCCAATTCGCCGGAGCGCTTCCGGTTGTTTCCGTATCGAAGTTCTGGAAAGATAACTGTGATGGGGCAATCGGATAGGAGAAAACATCCAAATCATCCACATACATCGTTCCAATGTCATCCTTATCGATACCGCTGCTAAGCTTAACTATTTTTCCACCAGCAGCAATAAAAGGCTCGTCTTTTAATTTCAAAATGTCATCAATATAAAAATCGAACGTATCTGTATCAGAATTAAATACAACTCTAATTTTATACCATGTGCCTGCCGTGTAAGAAACATCGGTATCTTGCCAGCTGTTATTATTCATAAATCCTATCTTCCCATTGCTATTAAATCGAACGGCAACGACGGCCGTATTTACTTCATCAGACAGTAAAGCGATGGTACTATTTGCATTCGTTTGATCTGCTCTTGCTTTTATATCAACACTGCCTGATGTTACAGGAGTGAAGGTTCTAGCAGCGCTCATGGAATTGATACTGGCAACGGTCTTATTGAATTGGAAACCTTTATTGGTTGCAGTTGGTATATCTGCCACCTGAATTGTGCCTCCATTCTGATCCGTTGTCCAGCCAGCCGGACTGCTTCCCGTTGTCTCCCCATTAAAGTTCTGGAAAAGCATCTGTGTTGCTACAGGTTGAGCAGAAGGCGGGACAGGGGGCTTAATATCCGCGTAAGTGCTCTCTAATCCAGCATTATTCATGATCGTTTGCGCTGCAGCTGGCCAATTTCCATTCGTGACGACTGTCGTACCGGAAACGGTAACACCACCACCGTTAGCTGAGATAATAGATGTAGTCGTGTACGTGTTAGTAAGCGTAATATGAGTATCTGAATTACTCGTAAAAAGTCTAGGTGCATTATTAACAACGTTATTCGTGAGATTCCACCAACTGCTAAAATTGTCCGGATATAAAGCACCATATTCGTTATATTGGTTTTGCACATAGTTGTTGGCAATCGTGCCTAGATTCGATGAATCGCCGCCAGTATACCCAATAGTATAAATCCCTCCACCATCGCGCAATACCGACATTAAATCATGGACATAGTTATATTGGATGTTTGTATTTTTATGGATGGATGACTTTATGGTCCCGTCGGAATGCCAGCCAATGTGCATGCCCGAATAAGGAACGTTCGCAATCTCATTATGCAAAATATCCATATCCTGCGGTAAGCTGGCACCTATGGCAGTTGAAGAGAAATACTCCGCTCCGATATTTGTAAAGTAACAATTCGTCACATCATTATTTCGCAGCATGACACGACTATCAGTACTATTAAAGTAGTTTTCCGTGCCCACTATATAAATCCCTGTGTAATCCCCAATTTGTATCCCGTTACCCGAAATGTCGGAGAATTTCGAACCAATAACTGGACTGTCCTGGGATCCTGTATACATGTTTAGCCCGGTACCGCCAAGATGCTCGAAAATATCTCGTTCGAACTTGATCGATTGAGCGTATTTTAAATTGACGGCCGCTTTGATGATGCTGTCGATTCTTACCTGACCATCAAAATCTTGCCTTACATTGTTCTGTACATCAGGATGTCCTAGATTACTGCTTGCCCTTAATTCGGTTGCATAGGAAAAGGTAATCCCATAGAATTGGATGTTGCTTGCTTTATGATCCAGATCACTTCCCTGTACGCGTACCAATTCTTCCAATACAGGTGCGACCACGGATGCTATCGACAAATTTTCTCCAGATCTTGGCTTATAGTAGATTGTGTCCGTAGCGCGGTTCATATACCATTCGCCTTCGGTATCCAGAAGCTCGTAAGCGTTTTCGACATACCAGGGAAGAGCACTGGGATTTTGCCCTCCGTCTACGGAAGTGTTGGGGCCTTTATTGGTCACAGATGTCCATCCGGGCTGCTTAAAGGCAATTGTCGTTGTCGTTCCATTATTCGTAATGCTGCTGACGCCGATTCTTGGAGCTGTCCATCCACTCTTGTAGACAAACTCAATGTCGCTCGGATTGCCCCATTGATCCATCGGAATCGAGCTATTGGCATAAACAGAACCCGTTGCCGTGTAACCGGTCGATTTCACGAAAGTAAGTGGCGATGGAATTCCAGTGCTTTTCGCTCGCGTAGCTCGTTTGCCGTTGACAAACAGCTGCCGCGTCTCAATATCGCCTGCATTTGCGCTGTAAATATTTTTACTTGCATCATACAACGTCCAGCTGGTAATCGACTTGCCGCCGCTGATGACCGGCTTTTCGCCATTATAGGCTTTGTAAATGATGTTATGACCATTGGTTCCGGAGTCCGCATCGGTGAAGTTCAAGGTGTTCGTTAGCGTGTATGTGCCGCCTCTCAGCTGCACTTCAATATCGTCAGTCATGCTGCTGTTGATTGTCCGCACAACGTCTCTGGCATGCTCGATCGATCGGAATGCGCTAGAAGTTGACGTACCGTCGTTCGTATCCAGACCGTTCACAGGGTCGACAAAGTAAGTTGCTTGGCTCGCCGCGTGAGCGGCAGGAGCCGGCATAGCCGCAGCCGCCCATACAATCAAGCTTAGACTGCACAAACACGCGAGCGCTTTTTTTACATAATTATTATTTTTTTCAATCATGCTTGTTCCTCCCAAATTAGTTAGTAGTAGACTGACCAAGATGCAAGTCCCTAAGCTGAATCGCTCAACTCCCCTCTACATTCGTCAGAAAAATTTAAACGCTTTAATTGTTTGCAAAAAGCAAAGGGAACCGATAATATCTATCAATTCCCTTTGCGTTCTCTTTGATGTTGTTAACCTTATTTCTTCAATTGTGCATACAGCTCATTTGCTTCTTTCTCCAATTGCTCGCCGCCTTGTGCATTCCACTGCTTCACGAAATCATCAAAAGCAGACACGGGCTTCGCGCCGGAAACGATCGAAGCGAACGTTTCAATTTTCAAATTCATTAGATCATTCCAATATTTTCCTGAAGAAGGCAATACGTCTGGTTTACCGAACAAGTCAACTTTAGGCATGTTGAATGCCTCTGCCAATTGAAGATTTGCAACAGCCCATTTGTCCGAAACTTCGGCAGCGAATTGACGAGTGAACGGATTAAAGGAAGCGCCGTCACCAAGCCCCATACCAAAGCGCTTATCTAGGTTATCGTTAGGCGCCAGCAACTTGGCTCCGCCTTCTTGCTTCTTAGCAGCGTCAATGTAATCCCAGTCAGTACCTTGTTTACCCAGTGCCAAATCCATGAAGCCTTGATCGCTCATGTTGACCGTTTCAAGAATCTCCATAATCTTCTTCATTTTCTCTGGTTGCTTCTCAAGCTGTTTACCGAAAGCAATGATATTGCCGGCAGCTCCCCACGCCCAGTCACCTTGGCCTCCTGGTCCTATAGGCAGCGGCGCAATCTCAATTTTCGCGTCTGGATTTATTTTCTTCGCCAAACTGATCCCAGAGGTTGCGATGCTTTCGTCCGTATCGTTCCCTGGACCGTAGTCATAGTAAGCAAGCTTGCCTGCAATAAATTTCTCTCTGTAATCTTTGCCCGTTACAAAGTCTGGATCCACGTAACCCTTCTCATACCAATCTGCCAACGTCGTTAAAGCCGCTTTAACCTCCGGCTGAACAATGCTGTTCACGACCTTGCCATCCTTCAGCATCCATTGCGGAGGGTTTACGCCGTAAGCTCCGAAAACTTGCTTGAACAAGGCAAACCAGTGACTACCTGACGTCCCGGCGGAGATACCATAGACGTCGATTTTCTTCAGCGCTTCGAACGCAATTGTCATTTCATCAATCGTTGTCGGAATTTTATCAATGCCCGCTTTTTCCAGTAAATCTGTTCGCCACTCTGCTTTCGCATTAAAGCGTCCACTTGGATAGAATGTCGTGATACCGTAATTTTTACCGTCAGCTAGCGAATAGAACCAGCCTTGCGGTGCATCTTTATCAAGCGCTGCCTTATACTTTGGCATCATTTCCGCAATTGTGTCTACTGGTACTTCTGCCAGCAAACCTTGAGAAGCGTACTTCTGTAAGCCCACTGGGTCGAGCACCATCATGACGTCTGGAATATCGCCGCCACCGAGTGTAACCTGCTGCTTCTGGGCATAATCAGCCGAAGAAATCATATATGGTTTAATTTTAATGTTGAACTTCTCTTCCAGATACTTCTGACCGTAAGAGTTTTCCTCTGTCAATTGCGGAACCATCCAACTAATCGTTAGCGGCTGATCAGGTGTTGCTGATGCAGTTGGCTGATTGCTTGCTTGAGTCGAAGCGGCTGGTGTGTCGGCCGACTTTCCACAGCCCGTTAGGACTAGTGAGGATAAGAATAAAGCGCTAACACATACTGTTACTGTCTTTACAAATACTTTTTTCATTCAATGACCTCCTCAGTGTATTTGCATTTCTATTATTATGAAGGATTCCTTTGAATTAAGGAAATTCTCATAACCGAAGTAACTTGAATTTGCTTTCTCCATTTAGCCTTTGACGGAACCAAGCATGATACCTTTAACAAAGTATCGCTGCAGGAATGGATAGACGAGCAAGATTGGAAGTGTAACAACGATAATCGTTGCTGATTTTAATGTGACAGATGTGTATAATTGAACCTCTCTTGCAGGGTCAATCAGAAGTGATGTATTAGAGTCGTTCAGCACCGTTCTGCGAAGAAACATCTGAACCACCTCATACTTAGGTCCTGTTGTATAGATCATGGCATCGAACCAAGCGTTCCAATGGAACACTGCGGCCCATAATCCAATAACAGCAATTACAGGTGTGGATAATGGCAATACAATTCGTGAGAAAATAGTAAACTCACTTGCACCATCAATCTTCGCTGATTCAAGCAGCTCTGAATGAATCGATTGCATAAAGTTGCGCATGACCATGACGTTAAAACCACCCACGGCTGGAGGCAAAATTAGCGCCCATATCGAATTGATCAAACCTAAGTTTTTAACCAAGAGATAGGTCGGAATTAACCCGCCGTTAAACATTAGACTTATGACCAGTAATACGGAGAAGAATTTGCGATGCGGAAATGTGCGAATCGATAAGGGATAAGCCATCATTGCCGTAAGTAATACGAGTATGATTGAACCGAATACCGTTCTCAAGATCGTATTCCCGTACGCTCGGTACACATCCGGATTGCTAAGTATTTTCTTAATCGGTTCAAAGTTAAGCTCTGTCGGGAAAAAATGTAATCCCGGTAAGTTCGCTGTATGCGGCGAGCTTAAGGAATACGTCAATACGTTCATTAACGGGTATATCGTGCTAAGTGCGAGCAACAATAAGAAGCACGTATTGACAACATCAAATAGCTTCTCTCCGGCTGTTCTGCGAATCATATGCATACCTCCTACCATAGACCTTGATCTTTATCATAGAGTTTAACTAATCGATTAGCCGTAAGTACTAATATGAAACCGACTATCGCTGTGAAAAATCCCGCAGCTGTTCCTAGCTCATAATCCATCGCCACAAGCTTACGCAGCACGTAGGTATCGAGAATGTCCGCAACTTCCATTGTCGGCGCTGTGGTCAAATTATAAATTTGATCAAAGCCTACATTCAGAAAGTTTCCGATGCTAAGCAGCAGCATGGTAATGATGGTTGGAATCAGCGAAGGTATCGTAATATGTCTTACTTTATGCCATCGACTGGCTCCATCGACAATCGCAGCTTCATACAAAGTGGGGTCAATTCCTGCCAATGCCGCGAAATAGATAATCGAGCTCCAACCTACAGTTGCCCAAATATCCGAGAGAACGACGATACCGTAAAATTTGTGCGGATCGGAAACCCAGTTAATAGGTTCGAAGCCGAGCATCTTTACGATTTCATTCATCGCCCCGTCTGCACTTAGAAATGTAAAGAGCAAACTTGCGAGAATGACCCATGAGAAAAAATGCGGTAAATACGTCACTGTCTGGATCGTTCGTCTGAACCACGATTTGCGTACCTCATTTAATAACAAGGCTAGTACAATCGGTGCTGGGAACACGAATACATACTTTAGAATCGCAATGACTGCGGTATTCCTTAGAGCTGAAACAAAACCCGGGCCGTTAATCAACTGTTTATAATGATCCAAACCAGCCCACGGACTTGCCCAAATGCCTTCCAGAATTTTGTAATCTTTGAAAGCGAGCAGTAATCCGTAAATTGGCACGTATCGAAATAAAAGAAATACCAGAAACCCCGGAAGGAACATGAAGATCAATGCTCTGTGTGTTTTGTAAGATTTCAGCAGTTCGCTCATATCGTTCCCTCCCTCCTTTCGTTTGTTTGATCTGCCATCACTTTAACGTCTGTATCCATTTCAAAGCAATTACCATTAATTCGTATAGGTATGAAATGGACTTTTGCAATGAATTCCTGACCGTTTGGTCATCATTTCAATTCGATTATCATTTTTTCGAAACGCTTTCATAACGTTTGACATAGATGTTCATTTACATAAACGGCAGTCGGCTCACATCATACCCGGTAATGGCAAGCTTCTCATTCGCTAGCGCCCGCCCGTTCACCTCCATATAGCGGATTCCCTCGCTGATCGGGCTGTATTCACAAGCGAGTGTTACACATTCCGACTGGAACGTTGTACGTCTCAGCACTGTACGGCGAGAATGTGGGCTTGACGAGTTTTTGTCTTCAATCTGCGCTTGACCCGCCTTCTCACGAAACGCTTCAAAGCCCCCTGACTCGTCTTCGCTGGAAACTTGAACGACGAAGCCGTTGCCCGTTAACACGAATGTTTTCGGATCAAAATCCCGGGCCTCTCCTTCGTAGTTGTAGAAGGACAACGCCAGATAACCATTCACTCGTTCTACGCGGACAGCCGCCTGTCTGCCATGATTGGTAAGCAGCAGCGGATGAAACGCCATGTATAAGGCGCCGTCTTTGACATAGACTGGACAAGGCTCCAGACTTTCTCCCGTCAACTCTTCCAGCTTCCGATCGCCAAGCCAGATTTCGTCAGGCTCGCTGTATGGGCATGGCATAAGGACAGTCAACTTCAGGCTCGTCACCTGCAATCGGCCAAACCGCTTCGGCTTATAAAGCACCATAGCTGTCTGCTTGTGCTGGAAAGCCAACTTCCGCCCTTCATCCCACATGTGATAATCCCCTGCAGATGTCGACATCCGCTCATACTCGTTCGTCTGCCCAGGCTTCTTCTCGTTCACAATGTACTTGGAGTACACAGCCCGAGCATTGCGAAGAGAAGTTTCCTTTGAAGGATCGCGACGCAACAGAAGTTGAAAGGAATTCGTATGATCTCCGTTATGAAACTCATGCGTCGCTGTGCCCAACGCATAATCCTCTGTCATATAAGTCGTATTCGAGCCGACGCCTGCGGGATACTCAACCAAGTCCGCCGACAAGACGGGATCGTGATCAGATGGCAAGGCATGGTCGTCCGATGAAGAAGAAAATTCGGACGTGCCTGTTACTTCATAAGGATAGCTCTTGCTCAGCGCATGCTGAACAAGCTCTTCCGGGCAATGGTAGGTCGTACACATCATAGCGGCTACCGCCATGTGTTCAAACGTCATATGAAGGTGAAGCTGATATCCTGATTCTGCATCCCGAGAAGCAAATATCGTATTGAACGGATTGACGGTCAGCAGGTCGCCAAGTACGGCGTAGATCTCAGCATGCACCCGATGTCCCACCGAATCAATGGTGTAAGCGCGTGTATACGGTCCGGCAACTTGCGAAGTAGGGAAATGCAAACGCGCCAATTGATCGGCCCACAGTCGCTCCTCGCATTGCAGTGCAATCTGTCTCAGTTCCGCATCCTCCAGATGCTCGGCCAAACTAGCCAATGTTTCGATTTGAATTCCCGTATAGGTAGGACTGTTGTACTCACTGACGAAGCCTCTGCGCATCAGCATACTCTTCAATTGATGCAAGCGCTTCACACCGATAGCGTAAATATCAGGTCGCGATAGAAGCTTGCCGCCGAGCAGCGCAGCGTAGGTGCTCATGCAAGGGAAATTGTCATTGACGCCGACAAAGTCCATTTCTTCTATGGCGCATTCGTCGATTGACTCCTCCAGGTAAATGATCAGCCTCTGTCTAGCTCCCGCGGTCAATCGATCGCCATATTTCATCATAATTTGTATCGCAATCTTTGGCGCAAAGTGACAGTGATGATAGTTGCTAGTTTCAATAATGGTATTCCCCGTCGCGCGAGCGTGCTCTGAGCCTTCAGCCAGGAACGTATACCCAAACCACAGTCGCTCCCGAATAGCGAAAACCGTGTCAGGTCCTGTATACTCGCCTTCCGAATTGAAATCTTGCAAATGATAGCGGACGAGCAGACCTAGAATCTGGTCCGCTCTCTCCTTTTGTCCTTGTAAGTCATAATATGCCTTTTCCATGTATACACCTTCCTCTATCAATTAACAGACGTAAGCGCGGGATTATTATCTGCTTTAATGCTCCAAACCTTCGATTAACATAAGCAGAGTCATGGATTGGCCGTAAGGCATCGGGCAAATTGGAATATCACGATACGCTTGCAGCGTGCGCCCCATCCCCGTGCCGTAGGAAACGCCGTTCACGACGCCTTCAGCATCAATTTGAGATACGACAGCGGCATACGCTTTGGAGCCGACTTCTCTGTAGGACTCAGACAGGTAGCCCTTTCTGACCGCCTTCAAGATGCCGTAGGCAAAAGCAGCCGTGGCCGATGTTTCCGTATAGGAGTTCGGATCGTCGAGAAGCGTGTACCACATGCCGTCGGCAGCCTGCAATTCGGCAAGCTTCGCCGCTTGCTGCTCCAATGCGGAGAGAAGCAGACGCTCCACTGGCTTCGGAAGCTCAACCATTTCCAAATAATCAACAAGCCCTGCCGTGTACCAGGAATTACCGCGCGCCCACAGAGCTTCGGCAAAGTGATGACGGCCGTTAAAAGTCCAACCGTGGAACAGCAGTCCTGTGCGGCGGTCGGTCAAATATTTGAGATGCATCAGGAATTGATACACACTTTCGTCGATAAAAGATTGCTCATTCAGCAGCAGCCCCATGCGGCAAACGAACAGCACGGTCATGTATAGCGTATCGTCCCAGACTTCGCCTTCATTCAACTGACCTGAGACAACGTGCTGTATGCCGCCTTCTTCCGTTCTTGGCATTTCCTTCACCGCATATTCAGCCCATTCACGGCAGAGCGCCATGTAGTCTTCACGCCCTGTTTCCTCGGCGAGGAAGCTTAGTGTCAGCATCGGGCACATCGTATTGACATTTTTGGAAGGAAGGCCTTCGGCAATTCTGCGATCAAACCAGTCGATTAAATACTGCTTGATATCTTGTCTGGTTGTCTTGCGATAATATAAGTAGAGTGAGAATAAACCTACACCCTGCGGCCACTCCCAGTTCTCCATGGAAATAATGCCGATCGGGCACGTTTCTTCTACAGCGCCGCCTTGTAAATGCTTGAGCTGCCCAATTACTTTCTCAATAAGTGCGTGCGTTTCCATTTTGTTAAGTTCAATTGTTGTATGCATTACGCTTCACCGCTTTCTATTTTATGAGGGTCGACTACAAGCTCTGCCAGCTTCGTGTCTCCTTCAAACAATGCTGTACTCCTGATTTCCATATAGCATTCGCGAGGTACCTCCCCTTACTGCTCCCACATTTCCCGCCAAACCTGTTCTGTTAGGATGTTCATGTTCAGGTTTCCCCGCTCCAATCCTATTTTTATTTCTTCATGCTGCATCTGGTTTAAATTTAGCCCCGCATGCGATTGGATTACAATTAGCAATATTTCGTCTTCAACATGGTAAAAAAAAGCAGGAGAGCTCTAAGCCCTCCATGCGATTGCGAAGCAATTATCAATTTTTCGGTCATAAAACGATCAATGATTTTTCACATATTCAAAAAAAATGAAATCCGCGTAACCATTTTTACCTGAGAGATCTTGGCAGCACATTCCTACAAAAGCACCGGTATAACGTCCCTCGTTCTTTCCTCTCCGATGATCGAACACCATATTCACCAGCCACTTACAAACGTTCATTATTTTACGAGAGTCTTTTCCAAGATTATGGAAATAACACCAAGAAGATTTATAGATAAATTCAACAAGAAGTAAGTGTCAGACCTCATTGTAATATTTTATAATTTCCTGCCTGCCATAACTAACAGTCATCATATACCAATCCATTAGTTCACCGAAAAAGAAAAGCGTGGCGCAAAAAAGCGGATAGAAGTCATACGACTCCTATCCGCTTTTGCCAATGTATGAACTTATCGCATATTGCTACCCCTGCCACCATTATTCTTTCTAGATTTCACAAACCAAGAGTCTGGCATGATGTGTACGAATTTCTACCGTTATTTTCTCAGTATGATAACCAAATTCCTCATCTGTCCAGAAATCATAAACGAAACAGGGCTGTGGCAATGTTACTTCCATGGTTTCAGCTGTTTCTTCGTAGTTAAACAATGCAATCAATTGCTTAGTGCCTAAATTGATTCTACCGACTTTGAAGCTTCTATCATCAAATTTTGCAGGTACATTCGTTGGAATAATCAGTTTCCGAAGAATGGCTTTTGTTTTATTTGATTGTAATTGTAAGTCGTCTCCTGACAGAACCATTCCACCAGAGCAATAAATATGGGTTGCATGAAACAGAAATTCATCCGCCGTAAACTGACTTTCTCGAATTATACTAATTCCGTCGGGTCCGACTTGATTATTTGCACTATTTTCTAACAAAACGCAATCCGGATCATTGACCCACAATTGATTATGCTGCCAATTACGCCAAAAGCACTCTTTAGAATTCTTTTTAAATTTACTCCATGTGTATGCCGTATCATCTGAGATTCTCATGCCATGAACCACTCCAAGAGATGGCCACATAGGAGCATTGCAACCAAGAATAAAGCTATCGGCTCCTGCCCCTGCTAGTATGGCCTTCATCCCTTCACGATAAGCCTCCACCCTTGTTGTATTTGGCTTATAATATAAACCGCCATGCAAAGCGCCCCACATATTCGCATCCAATTTAAAAAATTTACTGCCCCACTCTTCCCTCATCGTCTTAAATACGTGTGTTAGATATTGCTGCGCTTCTGGATGAGTTCCATCCAACATGTACCAAGGACCATTTCGCCAGCCGCCAAAAGACACAGTATCAGAAGGAAGTGGACTACCATTGGTGTCTTTAATAAACCAATTCGGATGATTTTTGAATAAATCGGATTCTTTCTCAGCGATAAAGGGAGCTACCCAAATGGCTGGCTCAAGCCCCCTGTCTAAGATCGAATGACAAAGTGCTTTCATATCTTTAAAAGCTGGACCAGCAGTTAACCAATCCCCCATATGGGCTTGATAGCCATCATCAATTAGAACATATTTGAGCTCTGGATACTCCGCAGCCATCGTATCCATATTAGTAACAATATCTTCCTCTTTCACTCCGGGGCCATACCAATACCAGGAGCACCAGCCTGTTGGCGTTTCCTCTACTTCTAAAAGAAGATGATGAATGCGAATAGCCTCAGCTGCTTGTTCGAAGAGTGTATTATGATCCGGCCCCTGGAAAATTGCGAAATGTTCTAGAACCCAGGTTTCCCCAGCCTCCAGTCGCAATCCATCTGTTACAAGTACAATTTCCACAGTTCCTTGTCCAAAACGGATCTCTCCGTTAAAACGATTGCAAGATGTAAAGGCCATAAGGATGTTGTCGGCATTCTTTGGCGAGAGTAAGGCAAGATTATAAACGGTGTTGAAGCCTTCAGCTTGAGGAATTTTGTAATGATCGCGATCACTATACCCCGTAATGGTATTAAAGCTTTCTAGCGTACCGACGTATTGCGAGAGCTTGCTGTAGCCTTCACCATATAAGGGAGTACTGCTATCGAAAGGCAAATCTCTCTGAAACAGTACAATTTCTTTAATGTTATAGCTTGCCCCTCCATGGTTGATCAGCATTGAAGCGCAGCTGTCTTCGTTCCATTGCTTTTTCAATTCAATATGTTCAGGGGCAACCATCTGTTCCCCCATCAACCTTACAAACCCTTTCGCTTGCTTCAGATGAAACTTAAAGTCATTCATTGTCTAAACCTCCGATTTAAGAGTTAGTGTCTCCATCATCTTACAAAAAATAGGTGAATCTGGCTTTGGTATATGCTATACTTTTTGCACGATTCGAGGACAAGATAACGAATTTCCAAGGAGATATATACAAATGTCTGGTCGAACTCACAAGGTATCTTTTCAAGACATCAGATCACGCATCCTAGGTGCTGGCGTGTATCCCTTTCGTTCCAAAGAGAAAGTCGGTCCACGACTTCCCTATGCACATACGTTTACATATATCAAGAGCGGCAAGGGGACCGTTAGGATTGGCGAAACGAACCACCGAGCGGAGCAGCACGACCTGTTCTATATTGAGCCGGGTCTTGTTCATAGTTACGCCGCAGACAGCGAAGAACCGATGGTGCACGCTTCTGTTTACGTCGATCTACTCTGGATCACATCGCCAAAACAAAAAGGCGACAAACGTCTCAACGAGTCCCAGCTTGATGCATACGATCCCGAAATGAGTGCAGCACGGGTCGAAATTATATCAGATGCTCAGCCCCTCATCCCCTGGCCGCCTAATTTGAAAACAAAAGTGCCTGCGCAAGTTGAGTGGCTTGAAGCCTATTTATCTGTTATTCGCAATTTTGATTCCGAAGACTTAACGGCTGCCATCCGGCTGCGCTCAATGTTCGAGACATTTCTAGTTGGATTTGTACATTTCATGGCTCATCCCTTTGAACCAAACGATCTTCGGATACGTAAGATACTTGAATGGATGCCAGCCAATCTAACGGAGGATTTTCAGCCAGCTGTTTGGGCGACTAACTTTAAGATAAGTGAAGCGTATCTTTACGAACTGTTCCGTAAAGAAACCGGTGACAGCCCCCACCAGTACCACATGAATTGTCGACTTAAACAAGCAAAAACCGAGCTTCGCGAGACGAACCTTTCGGTTACACATATCGCTGAGAAACTCGGCTTTTCTTCTGTTCATTATTTTTCGAGGCAATTTTCCAGGCATCTCAACGAATCGCCAAATCAATACCGGAAACGCATTCGTAGTCAGACTTATTAAAAAACCGTCTTTTATTATTTGAGAAAAAAGCTTGCAGGTGCGTATCCAGTAAGGTCAACCGTCAGCTGGTTGTCCCTAATTTCCATTATTTCGCCGACTTGTTCTCCTCGAAGGTCGGCCGGCATCGCGGTTGTGAACTTCGCACCAGCCGGCAGGCTGATGGTGAGTGTACCGGAGGCACCAGCTTGTTCCCATACGCGTAGAATTGTGCCCTCTCCATTAGGGTTAGGTCCGAATGCAGTCACAAGAACTCCCTTACGGGAGACACTGATACCGGATTGTTTTGCAGGCAGAGTCTTGCCCACGCCTGTGGCTGAAGTCACAAGGAGTGGACTGCGAGCTTCAAGCGCAGGTGTGGCTATGACAGCGTCAGTGGACGTCTCGGTGTTGAAGGTCCAAAGTCGAACACGCGAGCTCCAAGTGCCGGGGTACCAGTAACGGAAATTCGTGTTCCACTGATTGTTATAGAGATTGAGATACACGACAGGTTCTTTTGGAGTGAACTCCTCAGCATCTCTAGAAAACTTCCAGCAACCGGGACGATCAAGGCTTATCAATGGATGGTCGAGCGGGCAAACAGCGATGCCAGCGCCATCGGCGTCAGTGATCGTCACACCGTGGCCAACAGAAAATAAGTCTCGATTAGCACCCGGAAGAATGTCTGTTGCGGGATTCATGACACCGAGCTGGCGGTGCACACGGAACTGCGGCGCAGCTAATTTAAACGGAAGACAGAGCCAGTCTGCCTCGGGCCAGTTATCCTTCTCTTTGTTCTGGATCGTCAACTCAAGGTCTATATATGGCTGGTGTTGATCCAGAGTGATCTTCAGCATCGTTGCCGGCATGTGGTTGGCTGGGTCAGCAGGGCACTCGATGGTAGCAGAATTCTGCCTTATATGAACGATACCTTTGGCGCATGTGGCTGCACGGTACGGTACTTGTTTTTCAGATATCATACCAACTTTGTGCATACCGAAATGCGGCCAGTCTTCCGCACGATCCATCTGGTATTTCATCGTGTAGTCTAGCGTCTGTTCGAAGGTAAAACGTTCATTCAAGTATTCTCCGAGTTTATGTGCAGCGGATGAGTCCACCCACTCGCGTCCTGTGCGCTTGTCTATAAGGGAGGCTATGGAGCCGGTATATGGGTCTAGAATAATCTTGAAAAACTCATTTTCAAGACAATTTCCAGATTGGCTTGATATAGGTTCGCATTTTGAGTTACCTATGGGTGAGTAGGTCTTGTATCCACACGCTGGTACATCTTTGGAATAGAAGACAAACTGACTGTCACTCCATTTGCCAAAAATCTCTTCCCCGTCACATTTATCGATCAATGAAACAATTTCACTTTTCGACTCGACCACAACCATCCCTGAACGAGACCAAGGTAATGGATTGTATACGATGATGTCGCCTTGTTCGGCGTTTACATGTTCGGCAAGTGCTTTGAGGTTCGCGTTGGAAATGGTACTGGCAATATCGGCGGCGGTGCGTATGTAATCCGTTTTATCCTCCCATGAAGCCTCAAGAGTGGCCATAAGCTCAGGGTCGGCATTCTTAAAATCATCCCCGTATTGCTTGATGTTCTTCGACATGCCCCAGGTATGCTCTCCGTAGAGCAGGATATTTTCATAAGCGCGTTCAACCTCATTGACCACTGATGGTTGCATTACGCCCCATATGCCGAGTTGGGTGTTCAGCGCCTCGGCGGAAGCAAGCTGAGGATGTACGTTACGGGAAGTCTTGATACCTCTTGGGTCGCACATGATCCCGTGTATCCAGGTGTCAGGCATTTCCCCCCTAATTACCGGCAGTTCCGGCTTGTCGGCGAGGATAGCAGCTGCGAAATCGTCCATCGTGCCCATACGAATTTTAACACCAGGCAATCTATTCTGAGCTTCCTCGAAAAGCATACTCAATTCTTCAGCAGCCGGGGGTCCAGAGTTATCCAATGTGACAAGAATCGCTGGCCAGATTTTATACGGCCAATCTTTGGGCGGGATAAAATTATGTCCAATGTATGGCTCGCCGCTCCCCCACTTTTCAGGCCAATTTAGCCCAATGGCAGTGCCATAGGTGCTGGAGTAAAAGGTCAGGATCCGTGAACCGTCAGGGCCTTCCCACCAGAAGAGTCCCGGCGTGGTGACATAACCGCTCGGCCAGTTACAGCCAATGTGCAAAAACTGGACTCCACTGTTCGACAGCACCGTTGCCAATGCTCCTCCGTGAGAGGGGACGTCGGTCATTTTACCGGAAAGAGGCAAAGGCATGCCGTACTTGCGGCAGAGGTTGGATGCAAAGTTTAATCCGCGGGCCATTTCTTCCGGTTCGCAAGCATCAGACTCGAGCGTGAATGGCAACGCATGAACCTTAAAGCGGCCGGACTTCACATAGTCATCGAGGCGTTTACGGCGCTCTGGCGTCTGACCCTTCCAATCGTCAAGTGCCTTTGACATGATCCAGCCGGGGCTGGTCCAAGCAAATTGTTGCTCTGGCGGCAGATTCTCCCCTTGGTCCATGATGTCCATTGCCTTGTCAATCATGGTGGTGCGGATGTAGTCGATGAACTCGCTGACACGGTGCGTATAGCCAATGTCAAAGTGTGTCTTGCAGACAACGATGACCTCCTCCAGGTTGGGCCATTCCGATTCGTACTTTGATTGATGATCTCTCATAAAACACCTGCTCCTTATCCGATTTTGTGTTATTTCGTTGAATCTCGGTTTAACTTAACTCCACACGTGATTCTATTACTATTACGATAAACAATCTTTGATTGCTATTGCTACAATCTCAGCCTGAGCCTTCTTCCCTTCCTCGTTGTAATGATACCCGTCTGCCACCCGGTATTCGCTTCTTCCATACATCGGTGTATATAAATCATTCATAGAAAGGTTATATTGTTCGGCAATTCGCTTAACAACCCTATTTCTTTCCTGAACCTGCCCATTTAATTGCGGTTCAATTACTGTTGGATTTCCAGCTTCCGTCATTGGGGTCGAATTCGCAATAATGAATTTAGAGGATTGCGCGATCTCGAGGACATGACGAATCAATTTGTTAAAATGATCTTCATATTGGCTAGCTGATAAATGCCAGCCATGCAAGCCATTGTTAATATGGATAACGTCGTAATGAAAGTCTTCCCGATGCTGGATCATATAGTCAATCTCTTTCAGTAGAGACGGATTATCCATTGCTTTTGAAGTGGCCACCATGTCAACATATGCTTGGTTTTGGAGAAGCTCATTAACATAAGACCGATAGCCCTTTGTAATCGAATCTCCTATTAATAAAACTCTCTTCAGATCATGGTTATCAGCTTGTTCCCACCAATGTTCACACCATTCAAAACGTTCCAGATGTGTCACCATATACGAAATTACCTCCTACTGATTAAAGTGGATAGAATAATCGGAATAAATGACGATTTCTTCCCCTTTCTTGATATCCAGTTCTATCCGTGTATAGATTCCTTCTGTTGCTAGAAGGCTAATGATTCGTTCATTTTTCGGCTCTATGTTGGCATTTTCAACAAGGAGAGCAGCTTTCAATGGCAGCTTCATATCTGTAAGCAGTTTACATGGTTCTCCAGCCAGACTGCGAATGCGAATGAAGCGTGTAGTACCTTGCTCACGTACTGCACTGACAAGAAATGCACCTTCAGCACGCATTTTATGGAAAACCGCATCAGGCCACTCTTCCGGCACAGCAGGAAAGACGCGAATCGTGTCTCCCCAGCTCTGTAGAAGCATCTCCTGCAAGGAAGCCGCTCCTGACAGTGGCGTCTCTATGCAAGGCCCCTTCTCCTTATATAGCGTATTAAACTGTAATTCACGATCTAATAACTGTCGAAGGTAGTGCAAGCTCCGATTACCGTTGCCTATTGCCGCATATAGCGAAGCCGCTCCCGTCCACGAAAAGCCAGCGAATAACTCCGGAAGACTCAACCAATATTCCAGGGAATGCTCGATTAACGACCTACTCTCTTCCTGCTCATAATGAACCAAACTAAGCGGATAAATCATCATCAAATGGGAGTAATGCCGATGCGATTCAAGTAGGGGAACATCCGTACCGATCATATACCCTGTCTCGTCAACGGGGTAGTCGACAAGACGGTTCAACACATCGCGCCATCGTTCTATCCCTTCATCTTTGATGTCAAGTCTTGAACAGGAAGCCAGCAGCGTCTCGCACCCCCAGCGAAGCAGGGATAAATCATAATTCGTATTTGCTGCTGTTTTGGCATACTCTGGCGACACCGAGACCGGCAGATGGTATCGTCCATCGTCTCCTTCGATTAGCAGATGTATGTAGTATTGCACTGACCGTCTAAGCAACGGATATACGCGCTCACTAAGCATCTCGTCGTCCATCGAATATCGGTATTGCTCCCAGTAATAAAAAACAGTCCAAAGTAAATTTCCGTGCTCGTCTGTTACAGGACTAACACAGTCATAGCTGCTAACACGGCCGATTGCAGCGGAGTCATGCCGGTAGGAAGCCGGCACGTTATTGATCAATGCCTCCTGGGCATTATCCAGTAATCGGCATAGAGATTCGCCTAGCTCCAACCGATTAGCTGCATAAATTGGCGAATAGCTCAACTGAATATTCAAATTCCACCAAATAGCCGGCCAGGGTGTCACGTCCATCCACGGGCCCATTAGATCAAGGGCGGGCCTATCAGCGCGCGTAGCCGAAGCTAATTTATATATTTGCATCCAATAAAAAGCGTTCATGCGTTCATCAGGTACTTCAAGATAGCTTGCTGGATAATAACGGTGCCACCAATCTTGATGCGATTCCAGCAATAGCTGCATACCTTGCTTCTCCGAAGCTTGAATAGCATCGATAGTTCCCATAATTGCCGTGTCTTTCGAATCCGATAGCTCAACGCTCAAAAATACGGTTCCTGCCCCAATTTTACTCACATTTCGGATGCCTGTGGCATACCCGCCCCCTTCGGCAAGAGCTTGAAACCATACATCAATGCCACTCTGTCTTCCTTCATAATGTACAGGCGGATTAATAACGGGTTCAGGACAAGGGTAGTAACCCCCTTCAGGCGTTGAATGGAAGAGGAAGCGAGGATTAACGGCTTCGTCGGACACCCACTCCCACTGTAGTTCCTGCTCCTCTTCGCTGGCACTCCATTCAATCACTTGAACCATCTGCTCCGCGTGCGTAAAGGTTCTCCATTCAATTCCACCGCACTCCGTCGTAAGCTTACAGGTGACCTCTGCATCATAGAGATTCAGTCTCATTGAACAGTCAGTGATTTTCCCTTTGGTCTTCAGATCGAGTCTGCCGATGGGCAAGCGATGCTTACCGTCCGCCCCTCGATCTTCGACCTTTTGATATACATCCGTTCGCCCGATATGCCAGGAAATCCCCATATCCGACCGCGAATAGATATTAGCACCGAGCAGGCCGTTTCCTGTAAGAGCTCCTTCTCCCCACGACTTTGGCAATTGAGTCCAAAATAAGTCGCATTGACTCAACATCTCTTCCCATTTTGGAACAATTTCAAATGACATAGCATCCACCTCAGATATAAATGATTTTTTCTCCCCGGGATAATCGTTCCCGGTTTCATGATTGTTTGTTACAATGTACCGTTTACCGCCATTGCATAGCAATTGCCAATAATTCGTTAGAGCTGCATACGCAGCATAAAAAGGTGAGATACAGGCACTCTGGTGCATTGCAGAACGATTATCAATTATTCGTTGCCACATAGTCGCCATGCCCTGCCTTTTTGATTCGTTCGCAAAGAATCAAAAGGAAAAGCTAAAATGGGATTAGTTGGGTCAATTTCCAGATAATCTTGAAGGAGACTGCTCGGATGCGAGATTAATATTAATTCGCAAACACATTCACATTGTCAAAAAGGCAACGGCCGTATATCGTCAACATACAAGTCCTACTTATCCCTAGTAATAATGCAAAGGACTCGGCTGACATCTCCTAATACCCTTTGCTCGCTAACTTTTTAAAGCTCACGTACATGTCATTTGCTTCTTTTGCCAATTGTGCGCCGCTTTGATCGTTCATTGTTTCACGAAATCATCAAAACCTGATTCGAAGGTAACATGCTTGGAATTTGCAGACAATCGTTCATTTTCCACGAATATATATTTATCGCAAACCCGCGCCGTTGCTGAATTTAGACCTTACATCAAGGCGTATGATCATCATTTTTCATTCATCTCATTTTTTCTTAAGGATAAATAAAAGGCTTGAGAGCTGAGCTCCCAAGCCTTGAATCCAACGATTAAACGTATCTTCTTAACCAACGCACCTAATTCCTATGATCTCTGGTCTACAAAGATGCAAAGGAAACCATGAACCCATGTGGTGTTCCTTTGCATCTGCAATAACGGAATATAGGCTATGCCGTCCTAGCTGGACTGCAGCGTTTATGGAGAATGATAAGCATTTGTATAAAGTAAAATATATACTCTCTTTTAAAAAGAAGGGGAGTAATCGTAACACTCCCCTTATTCCTGCTTTTGATTTAGTTTATTGCAAGATCGCTTTAGCTACGATAGCCAGATCCTCTATATCAACCTTACCGTCTTTATTGACATCCGCTTTCACATTCCAGCCCGCTTGACCTGGTTGTGTGCCATATGCTGCTGCTACAATAGCCAAGTCACCAATACGGACTCCTCCACCATTCACATCTGCAGTTATTTTCATGCTTTCAAACACTTGAATTGCCGCTTCTAATGCAGCTATTGCATGATTCACTTGCTCCTGCGTCGCATTCGGATCGTTTGCTGTCGAATTGGCCGCATCAATAGCCGCTTGTAATACAGCTTTGGATCCAGCCGCATACAATCCGTCACTATTTCCTTCTACGGCAGCATTATACTTAGCCTGAGCGTTCTCGATCATTACATTCAATAGCGATTTATCCACTGGGATATTGATTCGAACCTCAGTTGAAGCTCCACCAACCGCAAGCTCATCCCCATCTTTGTTAGCAATGAACACATCACTCACAGAGATTGTCGTATTCACTGTATCGGCTGCAGCTTTAGCTGTAAACTTGAATGACAATACATCGCCTTGGGCAAGTACGTCTTGCGCTGCAGCTACGCTAGCGGCAAGAATTCGAACTTGTCCCGCTACATCCTCTTTTTGGTCAATGACTTCAAATCCGTCTTTGAGCGATGTAACCGAAACAAACTCATATCGTTCCGGGTCAAAATGAAGCGTCACATCTTGCGCATACATATGCTGGTATACACTTTGTGTAACACTGCTCAAGCCCATGGCTAGATCAAATGTTTGACCAGGGATTACTTGTTGCGGGCCACTTAAAGTAACCTGAGACTGTCCATTTGGTTTGAATGTCGCATTAATCGAATGATCACTCGTAACGTTTATAAACGTATACGTATTATCGGTTACCGTTACAACTGCACCATCCACGGTTACCGTGTCGATCATATAATCGGTGTCAGGTGTAATCGTGAAAGTAGCATCTGCTCCATCCGCTACAGCAACGCTACCGCTCGGACTAATCGTACCGTTGCTTCCAGCAGTTGCCGTAATTGTGTTAGCAGGCGCGGCAGGCAAGCCGTACACACTTAATTCACCGACGATGACGTAATCGGAATAGCTCGATGTTGCTTTAAACTTAATATATTGAGTATCCGCAGGTGTAAAATCGACAGTATAGGTCTGTCGCGAAGCCAATCCAGGCAGTGTTCCCAATGAGATGACAAACTCTTCTCCGGCAAACTCACCTGTCGCGCTACCGTACAGAATATAATCTTTCACGTTTCGATTATTAGCGCTTTCTTCACTCTGAAACACAAATGAAGATACTGTATATAACTGACCAAGATCGATAGTCACCCACTCATTACGCGTACCCGAGCCTCTAATCGATGCCCAGCCTCTTTCTGCGGAGTTGACTCCGCCAACTACGCCATCATTGATGTTGGCCGCTTTCCACTCATGTGTCAGCTGACTGCTATAGCCCATTATCCTTTTATTCAGAGAGACAATCTGCCTTGCCGTATATCCTTCGTAGATGTTAACATCATCGATACTGACCATTCCTGTAGACGCTGCATTAATCTGATGCGCAACCGAGTCAATAGGGCCATTAACCGATCCGAAGGCTATGTTGGACAGCATTTGCACGGAATCAATGTACAAATTATACGTGCCCGTTACCGCATCGAACTCAATCTTGAAGTTATACCAAGTTTCTGGCACATAGGCTTGTATATCGGTCCATGTCCCGCTTGAATTTTTGTAGGAGATTTGTCCGTTGCTGTTAAACGCGATCTCTACTGAGTTTGTCGTACCTGATTTTAATGCGATCGGCAGTACAACGGCATTTGACTGGTCAACCTTTGCCTTGACCTCCGCTGTACCTGCATATAACGGTGTAATGCCGTGGCTTGCTACAAGATTCTCGCTAGACGTTGCACCCGTTTTCGTAAGTTGCATGTTCTTGTCCGTCTTGTAAGGTGCCCCTTCGACTGTAACCGTTCCATCTCCGCCAGCATTATTAACCGCCCAGCCGTCAGGCGTATTACCAAAGGTCATCCCATCGAAATTCTCGTATAGCTTCGTCGTTATCGGAATGACAGCAGGTTTAATATCCTGATATTGAGCTTCCAAACCTGCACCTTTCATTATGTCTAACGCTTCCTGCGGCCAATTTCCATTCGTGACGACTGTCGTACCGGAAACGGAAACACCACCACCGTTAGTTGTGATACTAGCTGTATTCGTGTACGTGTTAGTAACCGTAACATGTTTAGCTACATTACTCATAAAATATCTAGGAGCATTAATAACAACGTTATTCGTGACATTCCACCAATCGCTAAAATTGTCCGTATATAAAGCACCAGTTTGTTTATATTGGTTCTGCACATAGTTGTTGGCAATCGTGCTTATATTCGATGAATCGCCATCAGTATACCCCAGAACATAAATTGCTCCACCGTCACTCAATACCGACGTTACATCATGGACATAGTTATATTGGATGTTTGTATTTTTATGGATGTTTGAAGGTAATAGATTGTGTCCATAGCCGATGTGAATGCCCGAATAAGGAACGTTCGCAATCTCATTATGCAATACATCCATATCCTGCGGGAAGGTGGCTGCTATGGCAGTTGAAGAGTAATACTCCGCTCCGATATTTGTAAAGTAATTATTAATCACATCATTATTTCGCAGCATGACACGACTATCGGTACTATTACCGTAGTTTTCCGAGCCCTCTATATTCCAATCTTTGTAATCCCCGATTTCTATCCCATTACCCGAAATGTCGGAAAATCTCGAACCAATAACCAGACTATCCTGGGATCCTGCATACATGTTTAGCCCGGTATTGCCGAGATGTTCGAAAACATCACGCTCGAATTGAATTGCATTCGCATATTTCAAGTTAACAGCTGCGCTTATAATTTTAGCAAAGCTTATAAGTTTGCCATTGGCATCATACTCACCGTCTGTGTCTAAAATAATGTCATTCTGTGAGTCCACGTGTCCCTTGTCGCTATTCGCTTCTACATCAGTTGTGTAGCTGAACGTAATGCCTTTGAACTGCAAATTGTGCGCTTTATGATCTAGATCGCTACCCTGTACGCGTACCAATTCTTCCAATATAGGTGCGATTACGGTTGCTGTCGATAAATTTTCTCCGCTTCTTGGCTTATAGTAGATTGTGTCCGTAGCGCGGTTCATATACCATTCGCCTTCGACATCCAGCAACTCGTAAGCGTTCTCAACAAACCACGGGAGTCCATTGGTGTTGTAACTGCCGCCTACCGATGTAAGACCTTTATTAATTGCCCATCCCCAGGCAGGCTGCTTCATCGTAATTGTCGTTGTCGTCCCATCATTTGAAATACTGCTGATGCCGACTCTCGGCGCTGTCCATTCATTCTTGTACACAAACTCAATGTCCCTCAGATTACCCCAGTTTTGCATTGGAATCGGACTGTTGGCATAAACAGATCCCGACGCTGTGTAGCCCGTTGCTTTCACAAAGGTCAGCGGCGAAGGCGTACCCGTGCTTTTTGCTCGTATCGCCCTATTGCCGTTGACAAACAGCTGCCGAGTCTCAATATCGCCTGCATTCGCGCTGTAAATATTTTTACTTGCATCATACAAACTCCAACCGGTAATCGACTTGCCGCCGCTGATGATCGGCTTTTCGTCATTATAGGCCTTGTAAATGATGTTATGGCCATTGGTTCCGGAGTCCGCATCAGTGAAGTTCAAAGTGTTCGTTAGCGTGTAGGTACCGCCCCTCAGCTGCACTTCAATATCGTCGGTCATGCTGCTGTTGATTGTCCGCACAACGTCTCGGGCATGCTCGATCGATCGGAATGCGCTAGAAGTTGACGTACCGTCGTTCGTATCCAGACCGTTCACAGAGTCTACGTAGTAAGTGGCCTGGCTCGCCGCGTGAGCGGCAGGAGCCGGCATAGCCGCAGCCGCCGACACAATCAAGCTTAGACAGCACAAACACGCGAACGCTTTTTTTACATACTTATTGTTTTTTTCAATCATCCTTGTTCCTCCCAAATTAGTTAGTAGTAGACTGACCAAGATGCAAGTTCCCAAGATGCATCGCATCAACTCCTCTCTACATTCGTCAGAAAAATTTAAACGCTTTAATTGTTTGCAAAAAGCAAAGGGAACCGATAATATCTATCAATTCCCTTTGCGTTCTCTTTGATGTTGTTAACCTTATTTTTTCAATGATGCATACAAGTCGTTCGCTTCTTTCTCCAATTGCTCGCCGCTTTGTGCATTCCACTGCTTCACGAAATCATCAAAAGCAGACACGGGCTTCGCGTAACTTTAGGCATAGCAGGCTGTGGAAAGTCAGCCGACACCAGCCGCATCGCCTCAAGGCAGCACGCAGGCGGCTGTATCCGCAGCCCCTGCCCAGCCGCTAACGATTAGTTGGATGGTTCCGCTTGATTCAACCCCGTACCGCCTTCTGCCGTAAGCAGGTAATAATATCCGTTCCGCTTGTACAAAATTTTTTCAATCTGGATTAAATCTGGATTAAATGTAGCGTCAAATCTCATTTTATTGCAATTACCAATAATTCGGTTTGCTTGACTTGAGAAGAAATATACTTATCTAGCAACAAAAATGAGGACAAAATGCTCTCTACAAATTTTAATACGACTATCAATTTTTCGGAGCCCACCATTATAAGGCTTTCCTTTAGATGTAAGCGTTGACACTATGCAGAGCAGCAATTAGTATTAATGTAAATATCAAGAATTTCACATAAATCGAAAGAGGAAGATACATGAGTCTATCGCAATTATTACATTGGAAGCAATGGGCCGGTCGGCAGTGGCTTGCGATTATTTTGTTGCTATCCTTGATTCCTATTCTGTTCTTCGGGACCATACTGTATTGGACAGGCACCCGGATCGTAGAGAAGGAAGTGGAGCGTTCCTCCCTGCATTCCATCATTCAGATGAAGGACCAGATGGATCTGCTAACCAATCAAATCGAGGAGTTCTCTAACCAGTTTTCCTTGCAATCGAATGTAACGGAGCTGCTTAATATAGGAGCCAGCCCTTCGATCGGTTCTCTTCCCTTGACAGTCACTGTAATCAATGATCTATCCATGTTTGCTTTTTTATTGAAATCCGTAGATTCCGTCTATTTATATCATGTAGCCCAAGATACGGTTATTTATCAAGGCGGAGTAGCTTCCTTCAACAGTTCTTTATTGCCTGATGCCAACTGGATGGACGAAGTCGAGGAAGCTGCGGCGACCGGAAAAAAAAGCTTTTGGATTGCCCCACGTCCTATAGTCAAATTCACAGACAGTCCGCCCGGAAAGACCATTTCGTACGTCCGTCTCCTTCCTTACTTTAATAATGAAATGAAAGCGGTATTAATTATAAATATTAAAGAGTCCTATTTACACCAGCTTCTTAGTAACTTCCCATTTGACTCAGATGAAGTTTTAATGATCTTCAATGAAAATAACCAACTAATTACAGCAACAGATACCTATAGGGATCTTGACGATGAAAATATAGAGAATATAACATCTTTATGGAATAACAATGACAAATCGTCATCAACTTTTCGAATTCACAACCCAGATTCGTTCGTTACCTTCAGTCGCTCGGATAAAAATAATTGGACACATGCCTTGCTGGTTCCAGCCGACACTCCAATTAAAAGCGTCCAATCCTTGAAAAACATCATTATTATTACCACCATCGTTTTTTCTTTGCTTGCGTTAATCACCTCCTATCTCAGCTTTCAAAGATTTCAGAATGGGGTACGCCGTATTGTGAAGCTCTTAAATCGAAGCAATGACGATAGCAGCTCTGAAGAATCAACGCCAAGCCATTCCTTCGATCTGAAGATCGATCAGATTGAACAACGAATTGTGAAATTAATGGTAGAACACCACGATTACAAGCAAAAGCATCTCGAACAAAACGCGGTAATGCGCAACAACTATTTACACTCCCTCTTACTAGGGAAAATCGAAGGTAAAGTGGATGGGGAGGCGGAACATCAGCCACAATTGCCGAGTTCTTTCACTCATCCTCATTATTCAGTATTTATCGTCGAGATGGATACTGTTAAACCCGAAGATCAGTTTAAGGAATGGGAAGAACCACTTTTCTTATTCGCAGCCGCCAATATCGCTCAAGAACTGCTAAGCGAAATTATGCCTATCGAGACTGTCCTTATTCCGAGACAAGCCGTTGCAATCCTAAATTTACCTGAAAGCTTTACAGAACGGAATTTACAAGATGCGGCCGAAACGCTACGGCAAACGATTCTAAAAATATTGAAGCACTCTATTACGTTATCAGTCGGAAGGAAAGCATCTTCCCTCCAAGAGTTGTCAGATACCTATCATTTAGCGGCGCTAACTCTGCAACGGCACTGGCTTGGCGATGGCAATGAAGTGATTTTACCGGGTGGGACTATTCGCGAAGAAGCCGCTATTTCTCATTATCCAACTATTTGGGAAGATCGGCTTTTCAGGCAGATACGTTCGGGAGACAAGCAAGGAGCTAGAGAGGCTTTGTGTCAATTTCAGGAAGAGCTGCAAGCGCAAAATATCCCTTTTAGCCAAATGAAAACATTCTACTTGCAGCTTCTTGTTTCTGCCATTCGAATATTCGGTAATGAAGGTGACATGATGGATAGCAGGAAGTTATACGATGAATTTATGCGCTTGAACAACATGAACGAGATTTCGGATTGGATGTCTCAGATTTTTGCTAATTCCTTGCCGCAATTGATCGAGAAGATGAATAAAAGACAGAAAGATGATATTGAAGGCAAGATGTTTCAGATCATTGAGAACAGATATGCGCATGACCTGTCTTTGCAAATGATTGCAGACGAATGTGGTATTAGTACATCGTATCTCAGTGAGTTGTTTAAAAATCGCGTAGGAACCACGTTTATCCAGTATGTTACGAATTATCGAGTTGAGAAAGCGAAGCACTTGCTTCAAAACACAGACCTGAATATAGCTCATATCGCTGAAGCAGTAGGATATTCAAACGCCCCCCAACTGATCCGGGTTTTTAAAAAGGCGACCGGCACCACGCCGGGAGATTTCCGTGCAAACCAAAAAGCCCCATCTAAATGATGAGGCCACTAGTCAAATAAAAGCTAATTCCATTCGAGTTGAATGAGAATTAGCTTTTATTTTATTGCTAAACTGAACTCCACTATATATCAAATAGAATCTAATTTCGATAGGAACCAAAAGTTAATCTGAACCTGAATTTCATATCTTCCTCGAACCACATGCGGAAATTCGTTCCCCAAACGTTGTTGTGCAAATTGAAATGAAACCCTCCGGCAAGCGGCGCGAACGTGTTGTCGAATTGCAGCAGCCGCGCTTCGCCCGGACAAACGACGGGGGCGTCAAGCGTCTCGATGGTCAACTTTCCGTCTGCGCCTTCATAGTAAATGCCGTTATTTATGGCATGCATGTTCCGGTTTCCGTCCTTCACAACGGACAAAGGCGAAATCCGCTCGCCCAGTTTGTCCATCATCCAACGGTTAGGATTGTCGACGACAGGAACGAGCGAGAACCACGCGGCTTCCGGCAAGCGGCAAGCCGGTTTGTCCTTCCAATGCAGCTCGATATCGATGATCGGCTCTTCGGATTTGAAAAGATAGGTAATCATTAGTTTTTTGGGCGCTCCAAAATACCGGCAAGCGTCGGAAGGCATTTCCAAGTTGGCGCGGACGATGGCGCAGTTCACTTGCCTCTCCAACCGCAGGCTTCTTAAGACCGGCGTGTACCGTTTATGCTCGGGAGTCGGCTTCGTATATTCCAAACCCGGCTTGCCGAGATCGGGCTCCGCCCACGTATAATGAGTCTCAAGGTCTTTGGCATATTCCTTGTAGAAACGATCGTAATTTTCTTTACCGAACGTCTCATACTGAAATAAGCCTAGCCGTTGTTCATCTTTTGCCCACGACTTTCCGTTGTGGTCATCCAATTGCCGGATCGAGCCGTCTGTTGCGAAGCTTACGCGGAATTTCCCAAGCTCGTAGCTCCTGTTCGCCTCCAGAGTTTCGGCGCTTTCCTCACCGTATGTGTTTTCCGGCTGCATCTTTTCGAACGATTGCCGTGCCTCATTCTGCATCTCCGGAATTAGCACCGAGAGAGCTTGATCGAGATAAGAGCGTTGTTCTTCCCAGGAGCTTTCGAGCAAACGGTAGCTGCGCTTTTTGTAGTAGGCATACAAATTATCGTATTTATTTTTCACGGGAAGATTCTCGACTTCATCCATCGCTCTAGCCGCAGCGAATTCCTCCGCACCGTAATTCGCGTAATCCGCCAAATAGCTTTTTTCGTCCAATCCCCAAGTGTGCTCCGGAATCAACATCAGACGGCTGCAAAACCTTTCATAAGCTTCGCTATCGGTATCCAGCAGCCCGGAATCGACCCACTTATCCCGTAATCGGAGCAACTCCCGATAATGCGCGACTTTCTTCGGATCGGAAGCGACTCCATGAATCCACGAGTCCCCGATTTCTTCCGAAATAATAGGTAACAATGGCCTGCAGGCAAGCAGCTTCTCAGCAAAGGCGTCGAGTGTTGAGGCGAAGATCTCCGCTTCCGGATACGTATCTCGCAAACGCTCGTACATTCGCTCAATTTCTTCGATGGAAGGAGGACCTAGATTATCTCCGGTATGTGCGAAATAAAGCGCGTCCTCGAGCCCTTCCACCTGGAGCGATTCGCCGTAATCTGCCGCGTAATTGACGACGATCTCCGAACCGTCGGCCGCGCGCCAGATGAACACCTTCGGAACGCTCGGAGGCTTGCAAGCCGGATTGACGCCCAAATGCAAATACTGAATTCCGTTTCTCGCCATAATAGGCACCATGCCGATCGTGTGTCCGGGTACGTCTGTCATTTTCGCCGCGATCGTCGTTTTGCCGAATTGTCGGTCCAATCTTCGGGAAAGCGACAGGCCGAACTCGAACAGCTTTTCGTCCATGAGTTCTGTATGCGTCGTAAATGGAATTCCGTGCCAAACGATATGACCCTGTTCGATCGCCAGCTCCATTCGTTTGCGCTGCTCTTCCGTTGCCTTCGTCAAGTATTCCCGGATCAACCAGGACCCGGTCGTCCATATAAATTTCGATTTTCCGTCATCTTTCGCCAACCGTTCCGATAGCGTCAACGCTTGCGGAATAAAGCTATTCATGTACTTGTCGTAGACGTCGCCCGCCAAATCGGTAAAACCGATATCCAGATGTGTTTTAAAAATGACATGCACTCTTTTGATGGTGGTCATGGTATTACCCCTTTGTTATTTATTGAAGTCTTGGCGGAATTCAACGTTTATCGGGCATCGTCAAATCGACGAACATCAGGTCGACCGACTTATCCTGCAGCATTTCGAGCGCAGTCTCCCCGTTGCCGGCTTCGTCCCTTCCCGCTTTCACCCTAACACGATCGAAGAGTTAACGCGACTTTGAATAACAACAATTTTATTGAATTAAGGCGTGGGTTGACTATGATTTTAAAACATTTCTCTGAAAAATAAAGGAAGGCGAAAATACCCTCTAAGGGAAGTCTGCCTGTTCGCAGCGAAAGGGGATTATTCTTCCGATAAAGCGAACACTTCGCTTATCTAGAATAATCCCCTCTTGAATCTTATTTATGGACAACTATTGTTTGAAATTACTTTATTGCAAGATCGCTTTAGCTACGATTGCAAGATCTTCAATATCTACTTTTCCATCATGGTTGACATCGGCTTTCGCATTCCAGCCCTCTTGGCCTTGTTCTTTGCCGTATGCCCCTGCAACAATAGCCAAGTCTCCGATCGTGACGCCGCTTTGTCCATTAACATCTGCACTAATCTTCTTGTTATCAAATGCTTGAACTGCCGCTTCTAATGCGGATTTCGTACTATCCACCTGCTGCTGAGAAGCATTCGGATCGTTTGCAATCGCGCTGGCCGCATCAACAGCAGACTGCAATTGCGCTTTAGATCCGGCAGCATATAAGCCATCCTCATTTCCTTCCACTGCTGCATTGTGCTTAGCTTGAGCGCTAGAGATCGCAGCATTCAAGAGTGATTTATCCACAGATATGCTAATTTGGATTTCATGGGAAGCTCCGTTGATCTGCAACTCATTCCCCTGTCCGTTGGCAATCACAACTTGGTCGACACTAATTGTCGTTGCCTCCGTTGCAGATTTAGCCTTAAATTTGAAATTCAACAAATCGCCTTCGGCAAGTACCCCCTGGTTCGCTTCCACGCTGGCAGCAATAATCCGAATTTGACCCGGCGCTGTCTCCTTTTGTTCAATGACTTGGAATCCATCTTTCAGCGATGTAACCGCATCGAATTGCACATTTACTGGATTATAATGCAGAGTCAAATCTTGGGCATACATTTGCTGGTATACACTTTCTGTTACGCCGGTCAATCCCATCGTCAGATTGAATGCTTGATCAGGGACCACTTGCTGTAAGCCAGTCAATGTAGTCTGAGGCGTTACAGCCGGGGGTTGGGAGGTAAATTTGAAATACGATAAATTAAAGAGATAGCCCGAAGGACCGGTAAATTTCAAATACAGATCTTGGATGCCTTGTGCACCGGTAATTCCGCATGTTTGATTTACAAACAGATCCCAGTTCCCCGTATTTGTAACTGTACACGTCCCTGCTAACGTACCTGTTGGAGAGCCCAATCGGACTTCGATATTTCCTCCGCTACCGCCGGAAGAAACCCTTACCTGTAAACTGGCTGCGCCTGCTTCTCCAAAATCCACCCCTTTGTATTCCAGCCAATTTCCATTATTAATAAAACCAACGCATCTATTCTCAGGACAAAAAGCAAGCTGAGTTCCAGAATTCGCGTCATAATCCATCGCCTCGTTTTGCGCATATGGATTGAAATTGCCTGTATACGAAATAGCAACTTGTGAAGAAGGGCTGCTTTCTTTCCCTAACATATTTATCGCAGTAACTCTATAGTAGTACATTCCATTTAAACGCTTACCCGCAAAGTCCAGATCATTGTCCAGAAAACTTGTTGTATCCTTATGCACATAGGTAACGTAACTCGCTCTGCTAGGCACAAAATTGGACGTTTCACTGCGATATAGTTTATACCAAATAACATTTCCGCTTGCAGCTCCCCAAGATAAGGTTTTGTCTTTCAAACCAAGAGACCTTGGGGCTCCAGGAGCAACCGAAGAATTTTGTTCTCCTACAATCGAAGCTGTGATTGTTGGCGCGGACGCTGGATAATAGCCTGTATTGGTGCCGTCCGATGCGGCAATGTAATACTCCAGCCCCGAATCCGTTACTGCGCTGCCAGGTATTCTACCATTAAAAATAGCTTTTGTTCTTCGTTCCATCGGTACGGAAATCCAGGTGGCCGATCCTAACGCACGATAGTATAAAGTTGCCGTTACGGAGTTGAAATCTCGATCGTCAATCACTCTCGCTAAAATGTCTGCTGATTGACCATTCAGCTGAGAGCTTGGTGGTGATATCACTACTACGCGCGGCTCATTAGTGTCCCCATTACCTGCAGAAACCGTCATGGGAATGGACTTCGGGCTTTCTTGATTGATCGTATTTACAGCGCTGATACGATAGCTGGCGTTCCCGTTATAGGAATCCGTATACTTTGTTGTTCCGCTTGGAATCAGGCTCGCATTAATTTTCACATTATTTCGATAAACGTTATATCCGGAAACGCCCGGCTCTTCGTTATTCCAAGTCATCACTGCACCATCTAAAGTACCTCTTACAACCACATTGGAGGGTGACTTCACACTTTGCTGATTTCTTAGATTATTTTCCAAAACTACGTATCTCTGTTGCACCATACGATTTTGAGAGCTGACGATATTACCTAACGATGAAATGTCGACGACTTTATCTATAAAGTCTTTTGTCCACCGCTCGAAATCGCCCGGCAGATTTTCCCAAGAATAGGAAGGGAAATTTTGATCCAATTCGTCCCAAGCTGCCACAGAGTCAATGCGGGCTCTAAATAGTTTCAACCGCGCTTTTTCTCCTGCATTTGCCGTACTAATCGCAGAATCAATAAGTGCCAATTGACTATTGGCTTTTTGAATATCTACTGATCGGTCCTTTCCGCTAAATTTCGTATTTCTATTGCAACATTCGCTTTCATTCGTTGCAAAGGGTTCATTTTGATTCAAGATGGGACCAAGGGTACTTACTGTACTTGCCCCATAATTTTTAGCTGCATATTCATCGTATACCGTTTGCGAGTTTATATATTTGTTTTGCGTATCCCAAGGAGCTTTGGCAATATAAGAAATTTTCGGATCAACAGCATCAGTTATACGCCAAGTAAGCGTCTGAAACCCTTTCATATTTGATGCCCGGGACGAATAAGCATTGATCGTGTCCGAAAGATGCATGTTATATGGATAATAATATACCGAAGAATCAACATCCCTTTCCACCCAAGGAGTTCCCCAGTATTCACGGGTAGGATAATTGCTGCCGCTTTCAAACGAAGCCGAGTAAGCAGATATAGGCGCTACAATTACATCTTGAGGTAGTGGATTTACAAAATCGCTGTTTAATCCCCAACCGGACACCCCTATGCGAATTTGAGGCGCTTCTGTTTTGATTTGATTATACATTTGATCGAAAACTTTCCGCCAAACCATCTTTATATAGGCATCAGACGCGTTTTCAGAACGATATGCGATCAGGTAATCCAGGTTCGGATAATCATTGATAATCTGATCGGTTTTGGCTTTAACGATACTTGTGTCTGTTGCCTGAGCTCCATAGATAGATGGGATAAGATCAATATCCAGTCCCAGTGCGATCTTGACCCCTCTGGAATGAGCGTATTCTAATACACGTTGAAATAAGGAAGAGCCCTTCTTAAATACATCCATATTTCCAAGGGTTACATTATGTGTGGTCGCTTCTGACCCAGCTACCGAATCATCGAACAAATCACCCGCTTTAAAACGATATTCATTCAGATCCCAGCCTGGCATTGCCCAATTGTGTCCGGTTTTCGAGGTAGGAAAAAAAACTCTGGATGTGAAATTATCTTTCGTAAAATTTTGAAACATTTCGTTATGATTAAGTTCACCGTTATAGTTATGAATGTTTAATAAGTTCATCCGCATTTTGGCCATTTGGTCGATCACGGATTTAAAATCCTCAAAATTGTAAACGGTAGCCGATTGTGGGAAGTTAGTCCAAGGAAGCACGCCTCTTATTGTTTGACGCGGTGCCTTTTTCTCATCCACAGTAACCATGGACAAAGGAATCCGGTCATCCGGAATGACATCCCCGCCTAAGTAAAATCCGATTCCATAATAATCCTCAAGAAGTCCATATACTCCATACATGGAGCCTTCTGCATCACTACCCGCAATAGCGATAACCGATTGCGAATTATATGTAACATTTTTCAACACATACCCCTGTGGTCCGGGGTCAGTTCCGCTTACTGTAAGCAATTCCGCAGTAACTAAATCGTTCATTTTCGTATTTGTTGTTTTCTGTCCAACGACGAAAGTAGGCTGATCAACTGCGGCTGTATCGTTATGAATAGGGATCAGGGTTCCTGTTCTTTCATAAAGGTACCTTTGCAGCTCTTTAGCCGCATATTGTTCTAAACTCGGAGCATTGGCTCCAACAATAATCTGACCTGAACCACTAGCTGAGGCTTTTTGGTTAGCCATTGGATAAAAGCTGAAAAAAGGAGTAACTAAACATAACAAAATAGATAGAATAAAGGTTTTTCGGATTTTACTGCCACCATAACGATGACTACGATTCGGATTCCTTTTCCATGAATTCACTGTCTTTTCCTCCTTTGATTCATCTTAACCATCTTTTCAGACCTATTTTACAAACCAAGCCACCCCCTTTACCAGATTTTAAGACGCTCGGAATCAAAGATTCCGAGCTTCTATTATCTAAGCTTCCGTCAAAACTTTTGACTTCCTAGACATGGTATACTGATCCAGCATTACCGCTACTAAAAGTGTCGAACCGATAACAAAAGACTGCCAATACACATCGACCCCAAGTAAATTAAGTCCGTTTGTGATTAAAGCCATCAATAGCGTGCCAAGAAATGCGCCTATAACGGTACCTTCTCCCCCCTTTAAACTTGCACCACCAATAATAACAGCCGTAATGACTCGAAATTCGAGACCGGTTCCCGCGGTTACAGAGGCGGATCCAAGTCGTGATGTCATGAGAATGCCAGCAATCGATGCAAGCAGCGCACTTAAGACGTAAATCCAAAGCTTTACTTTTTTTACGTTTATCCCTGATAAAATAGCAGATTTTTCATTTGCACCTATATAGTAGGTTTGTCTGAGCACCCGTGATTTCCGCAACCAAATATCTCCAATGATAATGATCACTAACATCACAATAATTAACGACTGTACGCCGAATATTTTCCCTTGTCCTAGTATTGTAAAGGAGTGGTCTAATCCGGAAATATTTTTGCCGCCCGTTACGATTAGTACTAATCCTCTTACAACCGACATGGTTCCTAAGGTTGTAATGAATGGGTTGATTTGCAGTTTTGCGATAATATATCCGTTAAAGAGTCCTATAAGCCCTCCGCCAATGATGCCAATAACAATCGCAATGGGAACTGGAAGACCATATTTCAAAGCTAACGCTGTTGTGGCACCAGCGAATGCTAAAATAGAACCAACCGAGAGGTCAAATCCTCCGGAGACCAACAATATCGTCATTCCTGCAGCAATGATAGCTTCGACGGATAACCCTAGCAAAACAGCTAACAAATTCTGTGTAGTCAGAAAAAACGGGGAGGCGAAGGTTAAACATAGGCCTAGTAGTAAGACAATACATAAAATCATAAACTCGCGAACATAAAGCATTCGTTTAATAAAAGCCATAGCGTAATCCGCTCCTTAGATAGCAATTCCTGTCGCATAGGAAATGATTTGTTCTTCACTAAATTGTTCTTTATCCAATTCTTTAACAACCTCTCCTTGTCTCATGACCAGGATCCGGTCGCTTAGCCCCATCACTTCTGGCAAATCCGATGAAATGACAATAATGCCAACGCCTTTATTGGCTAAATTCCGTAAATGTGCATAAATTTCACTCTTTGCCCCTACATCTACGCCTCGCGTAGGTTCATCAATGATTAATACTTTGGGCTCAATACCTACCCACATAGATAAAAGCACCTTTTGCTGATTGCCGCCGGACAGCCTACCAATTTTTTGCCCAATGTTGGGTGTTGCCACTTTAAATTGCTCGCAATAATTGTGTGCTTCTGATCTCGCTTTTTTCTCATTAATAAATCCCCATCCATTATCGGTAAATTTCCTTAGACTTGGCGATATCATGTTGTCTTTTAAGGACATATCCAGAAAGAGACCCTGCTCTTTGCGATTCTCAGTTAAATAGCCGATCCCATGCTCGATAGCATCTTTCGGTGAATGTATGAAAATCTTCTTACCATTTAAATAAATATCTCCGAATTCTGCCGTCTCTGCACCTAGAATAGCTCGCCCAACCTCTGTTCTTCCTGCTCCCACTAATCCTGCAAAACCAAGGATTTCTCCTTTTCGTAAGGAAAACGAAATGTCATGAAATTTTCCTCTGCACCCGAACTTTTTCACACTGAATATTTCTGGCCCTATGGGTGACCATTCTAATCTTTCCCCATACATGTTATGGAGCTCACGTCCTACCATCAAACGCACAATTTTATCCTCTGTTAATTGATCAATAGTTTCCGTGGTAACATATTTTCCATCCCTTAAGACAGTCACTCTATCGGCAATTTCGAAAATTTCACTCATATGATGTGAGATATAAATGATTGCAGTGCCAAGTTTTTTTAATCTATGAATGGTCTGGAACAATTTTTCAATTTCAGCGTGTGTGAGAGAAGAAGTCGGTTCATCTAAAATCAATACCTTCGGCATAAAAGAAACGGCCTTTAAAATCTCGACTACCTGTTGTTTAGCGACTGAAAGAAACTTAACGAGTGTGCTAGACTTAATCTCATGGTCACCAAACAGGGATAGAAGGGATTGCGTCTTTTCATGCAATTCACGGCTTTTGATAAAGTTAAACAGATTTACGGGCTGTCTGTTGGCAAATATGTTTTCCGCAACACTTAGATTAGGAACTAAACTTAGCTCTTGAAAGACAACGCTTATCCCTAATGAAGAGGCCGTGTATGCATCCTTTAAGTGAGTGCTTTTCCCGTTAAAAAGAATTTCGCCTTCATCGGGTTGTATGATGCCCCCCAATATATTCATTAAGGTGGATTTGCCCGCACCGTTCTCGCCTACAATTGCATGAACCTCTCCAGGGTGAAGATCAAAACTCATTTCATCCAGCGCTTTTACACCGGGAAATCGTTTGGAAATTCCTTTAATTTGTAAGATAGGTCCCATGCCTTCCCTCATTCCTTCCTTTAATAAATGGCCTCCAATTGGAGACCATTTTATAAACGATTTTTTATAGCTTGCAAACAGCCACGATGCTATTCACGAAGGAAATAATCCGCATTATCCTTATTCACAATAACAACACCTGTATCAATCATATTTGGTGAACCTGATACTCCTGCCTCGCCATTATTGCTTGTAATTGGAATCGAATTGTTCTTAAGACCATACAGCACTTTCACCGCATAATAAGGCATTAATGCCGTTTGTTGGGCTACGGAAGCGGAGATGACTCCGTCCTTAATCGATTGCACGACATCGTTCCCACGATCCATCGCTACAATCTTTACTTTTCCAACTTTATTCGCTTCTTTAACCGCTGTAGCTGCACCAGTTCCACCGGCCGCTTCCACACATGCAATACCTGCTAGATCCGGATACTTTTGCAATAAAGCTGCAGCTCCTTGCGCCGCAACGTTGGTATCTGATTGAGTATCAACGACTTGAACAATTTCAACATTCGGGTATTTGGCTAACGCTTGTTTGTAACCCGCTACGCGTTCTTCCAAGTTCGATTGTCCCGGTTTGGTCATAATTGCCACTTTACCTTTTTCTCCTATTAGCTTAGCTAACTCATCTCCGCCTTTAATTCCTGCTTGAATATTCCCTGTACCAACGAAAGCTACACGTTTGGATTTAGGCAAATCGGCATCGGCTGTTATGACAGGGATTCCCGCTTCCACGGCTTTTTCTATGATCGGGGTCAATGAATCCTCAAAACCAACAACAACAATCCCAGCAGGCTTTTTCGCAATCGCTTGCTCAAAGGCAGCTATCATGGCGTTCATATCATATTCGGCTGGACCTACGTATTCCGTCTTAACACCTAACTCCTTGCCCACCTGCTCCAAACCCATTTTATGATCATAGAAATAATCCAAATTACCTAAAGCAGATACTTCGACATATAATTGGTCAGATCCACCCGCTGCTTTAGTGCCTGTATCGCCTGTTGCTTTTGTCGTTGTATTTGGTGTATCACTGCCATTACTACATCCTACCAAAGCTATCATCATAACCATCATTAACATCAAAATCGCTTTTTTCATCCGAGCAGCTCCCACTTTATTTATTTTGTAGTATTTTGTTATAATTTTTCTTATCTAAAATTAATACACCGGTATCAATCATCATCGGTGTCCCCAAACTCTGCTGGGAGTTCTCCATATTGGCTAGAAGTGGACCATGATTGTAGTTATACAAAATTTGAACTGCATAAAACGACATTAAAGCGGTTTGCTGCACAACTGTAGCTGATATGATATCGCTTTCAATTCCACTGATTACTTCTTTATCACTATCCATCGCGACGATTTTGATTTGCCCCTTTTTACCGGTTTCATTCATTACTTTTATTGCCGCTGAGCCTCCCGATGCCTCTACACAAGCGATGCCGGTAAGATCTGGGTATTGTTTTAACACTTTCTTTAATTCATTAGCTCCTACCTCAGAATCAGATTTGGTATCAATCACCGCAACAAGATCAATCTTCGGAAACATTCGCAGCGCATCCTTATATCCTTGAACGCGCTCATCCAAATTAGGTTGTCCCGGTAAACTCATGAGGGCTATTCGACCAACCCCACCGATTAATTCCGCTAATTTTAATGCACCTTCGTATCCAGCTTGATGATTGCCAGTTCCGATAAATGCCATCCGTTTGGAGCTAGGTAAATCCGAGTCTACTGTGACAACAGGAATGCCTACTTGTACCGCCTCATTCACCAATGGGTCCAAGCTGCTGTCGAAACCGATGACCACAATGCCTGCAGGCTTGCGATCAATTGCTTTGTGAAATTCGACTTTCATTGCATCCAGATCATATTCCTCCGGCCCCACATATTCCGTTATAACATCTAAAGCTTCTCCCGCCAGTCTCATACCCAATTTGTGATTTTTGAAGTAATCCAACCGGTTCAAGGCTGAAATCTCAATATAGTAATCTTTACTTTTGAGCGTACTGTGAGAAACAACCGGTGCAGTTGGTGAAGGAAGCGCATCATTCGTTTTTAACAGAGGTATTTGCTGCTTAGAACAACCGTTAGTCAGCAGGGCAAGGAAGGCAGCTATAAGGAGCCAAGCTTTTATTTTGATCATTTGTTTGTGACTTCCTTTCACCCCCCTTTAAAGCGCTTCCAACTGATATATTAACTATAACTTGGGAGGGATTCAGTTTATATTCTCATTATTTTATATTTTGGTGGCTATTTTTCAGTTATCTTTACCCTCTCTATATTCTAAAGGCGTTTTATTTTCCCACTTTTTAAAAACTTTATAGAAATGCTTACTATCCAAATAACCAGCTTGATTGGCAATATGAGTGATGGATTCCTTCGTATTTTTCAACAAGTCTTTGGCCTTGGCTAGTCGCAGCAACGTGATGTAATTAATGAATGTATATCCCATCTCTTGCCGAAATAATGAACTAAAATAGGTAGGATTCATCTGCACTTGCTCCGCCACAATAGTTAACGAAATTTCCCGTTCGAAGTTAGCCATAATAAATTTTCTGGCTTCTTGAACGACCTCTGATAATTCTTGATGGATTCTAAAGCTTTCTGGCTCTTTTACTTCGTGATATCCAGACATGATTAGTGAATCCTTCACGTGCAAGACCGCTTCAAGAAGATCCTTTGTTTCCACAGGCTTAAGAATATAGTCGATGGCACCTAATTTGATGCACTGTTGGGCATAACGGAAATCATCATAGCCTGACACCACGATCACCAGTGGAATCGCACATCCACGCAAATTAAGTTGCTTCATTAGCTCTAGCCCATCCATATGAGGCATTCTAATATCCACTAGCAGCAGGTGAAAGGGATCCTCTTTTATTAGCTCTAACGCTTCAACACCATTTGAGGCTTCCGCCCCGATGGTAAACCCATACTTTTCCCATGATAGAGAAGCTATAATTCCCTTACGCAACCACATTTCATCATCCACAATACATACACGGAACATTCTGACCCCACCCCTTTAATCTTCTATAATGGGTAATTCTAAGAGGACTGTTGTACCCTCCTTATACTTACTCCTAACCTGAACACCATATGGCTGTCCAAAGGTGAGTACTATCCGCTTGTGAACATTGGAAATTCCAATACCTTTTTTCTCAAGCAACAAATAATCGTGATGCAATAGCGGTAAACTCAGGTTTTCTTGAATCTGTAATAGATTAAATGCCTCGATCCCCATTCCGTTATCTTGAATTTCGAATCGAATACACCCTTGCTGCTCTCTACCTTGAATTCGAATGATACCACCGCCCTTGGGTTCAATACCATGTGCAAATGCATTTTCCAATATGGGTTGCAAGGTCAACTTAATGGTCTTACGGGGATTGATGCTCTCCTCCACATCCCACTCTATGACGATGTTAGATCCAAATCGAATTTGCTGGGCATCAATGTAAGACTTGAGAATATCCATCTCTTCTTCAAAGGTCACCATGACGCGTCCGGATTGGTTAATACTGTAGCGAAAGAGCTTTGCCAAGGAAATCGCCATAATATGAATTTCCGAAACTCCCCTCACCTTAGCGATGGCTGCAATCGTACCTAATGAATTGTACAAAAAATGGGGATTGATCTGTGAACGTAACACCTCTAGGGTAAAATATTTAAACAAATATTTGTCTAATTGTTCCAACATTTTATTGAAACTTTTTCCCAGATATCCGATTTCATCATTGCGGTTTCCCTGGTATCTAACTTGCAAATCTCCTTCCTCCACGCGTTCCATCGATTTTTGCAATTGTAGAATCGGATTCGTCAGGCGCTTGGCAAAAGAGATCGATAACCCGATGGTCAGTAGGAGACATATCACAAGAACAATTGTAAACGTATACAAAATAACATCTGCTTTCCTCACAATTTCATCTTTCGAGACCATCGACATCACAATCCAACCGGAACGCTCTGAAGTTTCTTGAGAGATCAATATTTTTTTCCCATTAATGATTCGATAAGCAGGCGTTTGTGTCTGATTTCCCCATTTTTTCTTGTTTGCTTCGAATGAGCTAAGTACTTCTTTGATCGCGATTTGATTAGAGTTTTGGTACAATACCAATTTTTGAACAGGATTATAAATAACCAACTGAGCCTGAATTCTGCGATTCACTCCGTCAAAGATTTGTGCAAACATATCTTTCGTTATATCGATCACAAGCGTGCCACTAAAAACTCTCCCTGGATACGAGTAAAGCTTCTGAACATATGAAAAGGACCAATTGTCGAAATAGCCATTAGTCGCGGTATTGTCTGCATGTAAATCAATCCATTCTTCTCGTTTCGTTAAGAATTTAGCAGATTCCCTACTTTCGGAAAATTGCTTGTACCAAGGTTCGAATAACAAAGGGCTTAGAAGATGCGAACTTCGACTTGCGTAATATTGCGAATAATATAAGGTCCCATCTGTATGAAAAATAGAAACCCCCGAAATATAAGGCAACGAATTAAATTGCGCAAATAAATTCATCGTCGAATAGAGACTATCACTTGGTTTCGTATGATCCGTAATCGTAATTTTGGGATTAAGCAATCCCTCTTGAATATTCGTATCAAAATTAGGAATAAGAGCAACGCGTTGTATTTCACTTAAATGTGTATCCAACGTATTATTAATCTGATTCAATACCAGATGTGCTTCGGAAATAGATTCTTCAATCGCTCTATCAGATAGGGCACTATAAGTAATTATGCAAAAGAGTGCACCAGGCACAAACGACACAAATAGAAAGGTAAGTAAGAATTTAAATCGTAACCCATTAAAAAAAGAAGCCATCATATATGTCCTCCCAAAAAAAAAGCAGAATGCTAGACAGGTATATTACCTAGTCCAACCATCTGCATGTTTCGTATTAATGGACAACTCTTGGCGATTCCAATTGAAAACGAATCGATTCACGAACAAGCGCTTCATCCACATATGTAATGCAGGAACCAGCTTGTTTATTCAAATTTCCCAATCCGTTTAATAGTACAAGGCCTGTTTGGCCTGGAACAGATTGACGATACCCCTTTTTGTTATCGTGCAGCGTATATCGCACAATTTCTGAAATCCATGAGACTGGAGGAGAGGCGTTAGCGCCGATTAGCTCCAAGAGCTCGTGATGCAAATCCACCTCATTCTGAGTCAGGAGGCCCAACTGTTTGGAAATTGTTGAAGCGCATAGCATACCGAAAGCGACAGACTCTCCATGGGTAAATTCTCCATTGCCAATCAATTCCACCGCATGTCCGATCGTATGGCCATACTCCAATACAATCGCGTCATTTTTCTCATATGGATCATCCCGCATGACTGTCATCTTTGCCTCAATGCAAAACACAATAAATTGTTGGAGCTCATCCATACTGTACTTACACGATGCTCTTAACATTTTTTTATACGTCTCAATTTCATGAGGAAGAATCGCCAATACATTTTTCACTAGTTCACAAAGTCCGGAACGGATTTCTCTTGCAGGTAAATGAAGCAGAAATAAGAGTTCGACACAAACAAATTTGGGAGTGTAAAAAAAGCCGAGAACATTTTTTCCAAGAGCCAGATTCACGCCTTGTTTTAACGATAATACGGAATCCGAAGCAGCAATTAACGTTGTTGGAATATGAATGAAAGGTAACCCACGGAATAACAGCCCGGCGACCATTCCTGCAATATTACCTGCAACTCCGCCTCCAAGAGCTACAATGGCCGTACGTCGATCCGCCCCTAGAGCAAGCGCCTTTTTGCATAACTCTTGAACGGTAGAAAGAGTTTTATTTTTTTCTCCTCGAGGAAAGGTAAGCAGATGAGTCGTTCCCGCTTTTTCAAATGCATTTACCGTTATGGCAGCAATTGACTCTGGAATGCCACTATCGCATATAATAATATAATTATCAATCTCGAGAGGAGTGAGCCAATTCTCGACTTGACCCAGAATTCCCTCGCCTATAATAAAATTATAATGATGTGTACCGAATTGTATCTGTCTCTGGTAAATGATTACCCCTCCAATCTATATCACCCATACCTTCGATACTAGACACGATTCCCTCGATATATTGTTTAGATTTATCGATGTAAACGAATGGATCAGCTACAGTCGAATCCGACTCCGACCCAATCATTACCCATCCATCAAACCTTCGATCGATTATTTTTTTGAGAATAGGCTTAAACTTAATCCAACCGTCTCCCGGTAACGCAAATACCCTTTGTTTAACAGAAGCAACGTAGTCAACAGATTTTTCTCTTACATCATTCAAGACGGACTGTCTGATATCTGTCAGTTGTATATATCGAATACGTTCATAATGGTGATTTAACAGCGCAAGCGGATCGCCTCCGCAATAATACACATGTCCGGTGTCCAGCAGTAAATGTACTAACTTCGGATCCGTCACTTCCATTAATTTCCCGATTTCTTTTGCTTTCTCCACAACCGTACCGACATGATGCTGATAAACAAGCAGCATATTGTTCTCTTTACAAATTTCGCCTGCAAGATGCAAACTCTCTGCCAAATAGCCCCATTGTTCTTCCGTTAGCCGGGTAACCTCTTTCTCTCTATTTGAACGAGTCGGATCCCAATGAATGGAGCCCCCCACTTCACGGACGATAACGTATTTGCCATTCATTTCTTTTAACCAATCGACATGTTTGCGGAACAATTCAAATTCGCTTTGACGCAATTCTGGCTTGGAAAAAATAACATCCAGCCTCTTGGAGGATAAGGTTATTCCCAGCTTAAATGGCAATCGATTCATTTCATTCATAGCTTTGTCCTCCCTATGAATCATGGCCTAATAGATTAAAGATAATTGAAGGAATATCTTTTGCCTGCCATACGCGCGATTGATTGATGATATCATGAGACGGACCTATAGCAATAAGACTTACTAAATCTTCGTCTGTTACAGGAAGAACGCCATGTGAGCCCCGAATGCGTTCAGGCGTTAAAGGAATTGACTTCGTTTTAAAATCCATGAACAGCTCTACCGGATCGTATCCGGGCTTGCGATGGATATCAACGGTTGTCGCATACGGCGGAGCTGCTTCCGGGTCATTCCACCAGTAATAGGTAAACCATGCATTTCGCTCGGCAATGGCTACGAGTTTACCTGCATTTGGATGGCCTAAGCTCCATTCCTCTTTACCGGAATCGCCAAGCACTTGGTCAACCCCGTCTGTTGCTTGTAACACTCGGTTAACATCATCGATAATCGCAAGATCATTAATATAAATATGAGCTATTTGATGATCTACTACGGCAAATGCCTGGCTATGATAAGTATCCAAATACTCTTTTCCGTTAAGTTCAATTACTTTTAGCCAACCTTGCTCCCTAAGAACACGGTTTAAATAAATGGGTGTCTCCACGGGATGAAGCGCATATTCAGAAAGAATAAGCACTGCCGTATCATCCAATTCTCCCATTTCCTCAAGCGAATCTACAAACTGTCCGACGATCTGATCAATCTCCTTAACCGCTTGTCGTTGCTCTTTGCTGTCAGGGCCAAACCGCTGAGCTTGGTAATCCATATTTGGCAAATAGGCGTATGTTAATGTTGGTTTATGGTTTTCAAAAATATGGAGGGCAGCCTTCGAGATCCACTCGCTCGAAGCTACACCTGCCAACGGCCCCCAAAAGGAATGCAGTTTGAAAGGCCCCTGCTTCTCTGCGATTTCTTCGTATAACCCTGGAGGATTGGAGAAATACCACTCTTCCATTCCTTGTTCCAGATGCATGGGCGACGGGGTAACGATAAAGTCTGCGCTGTCATACTTTATATGCTGCATGAATAAAACGGCAGTTGTCGAATCAGGATCAAGCCGTTTTAACGTTTCCCATATGCGTTCTGCCTCTAGCGGAGCAATCGTCTGTTCCCACATCAAAACCTCTCTTGACTTGCGGTCAAAGCGACCGTTGCCTACAATCCCGTGGCGAACTGGTTCAACGCCTGTCGTTAATGTCGCTTGCATCGATCCTGTAACTGCAGGAAAAACAGGTCTTAGGTTAGATACACTACCTCTTGCAACAATGGAGTTTAGGTTTGGTGTTAATTCTTTTTCTGCCAGGTGAGCTTGCGTTAAGCCAACCAAATCGAGCACAACTACGTGCTTTGCCTTCTTGATCATAGATGTTCTCCTACCTTTCTGATTTCACTAGGTCATGGATATGGATCGCGACAACAACCATGATACGATAATTAGAGAAGCTACAATTAATGCATGAAGACCGCCATCGAATATAGAAACGAGCGCTGCATTTAAAATCAGCAGTGACAAGATGCCATATTTCACTCCACGCTTAATAAATGAAGGTTTAGGATCTCGAATGGCAGGATATAAAGCGAACACTTCAAAAAAACAATAAAGTGCAATAAAAAGCAGCTGTGTTGGCCATACAGAATCTTTTATCATCGATAAACTGAACAAACCTACAGCAATGCCGAGTGGAATCAGCGCAATACATACAATAGTCTTCCTTGCGTACCCGTAATTTTCCCCGCGGCTCAATGCCGTTACACCGATAATATGGAAGAAAGGAAATAACCCCAATAACGCAAAATCCCAAAAATATTCAGGCAAAAATGAAAATCCTAGACATAAATTAAGCGCTCGGCATATTGCCATTACCATTGCGCCCGGAATGCCGTACTTTTTGGCCCATGTATTATAAATAACAATGAACAAAACTAAGGTCAGAGCCACATAAAAACTTAATGGACTGAAAGCGTACGAAAGGATTATACCTCCTGAAAATAACAAACAAGTCAAAAAGACCGCAACGCCCTTGCTAATTTTCCCGGATGGTATAGGCCGTTCAGGTCGTTCCATTTGATCAATAGAGGCGTCCATTACGTCATTTAGAGCAACGCCTCCCGCATATAACAGGATGGAAGAAAGCAGCAACAGCCACATCCTATCGTAGAATCCTGAAGCAAGGCTTGCGGCAATGAACGCCCCAGCCAACACATCGCCTGCGGATGTTACTAAATTGGGAACACGAAGAAGTTGTAAATAAGCTTTCATCATGAACCCTTAATTACTGTTTTTGCATCGTCCAGCTCTTGGAGGATTGATGAGACATACTCATATGCTTTTTTTGTCGCAGGTATCGGATCTTCTTCATAAGGATAAAGTTCGATCGTAACAAAACCCTCATAATTTGTTTTTGCAATTTCGGAGAGTACGCCTCTTATGTCAATCCCCCCTTCGCCAGGAACGAGATGATGATGTATTCTTGAAGTCGAAATATCTTCTAAGTGATAGTGCTTTGTATATGGCGCCAATTGGCGAACCAATTGTACAGGATCTTCCCCTGCACAGTAGAAATGACCGATATCAAAATTAAGAGCGATATGGGGTGATGAGATACGTTCCATAAACTTTAGAAATTGCGTGGACGTCTCGATCAATAGCTCCGGTTCAGGTTCAATCATAACAATTACGTCTTTTTTTTCTGCGTGTTCGGCAATTTCATGGATCGCTTCCTCGAATATATCCAATGCCCAATCTTCCTTCGCTCCGTCAAGCGGTCCTCCTGGTTCAATGGAGAGATGAGGGACCCCCCACTCTGCAGCCAAATCAATGCAGCTTAAGGTGTGGTTGATCCTTTTCCGTCTCTCGCTTGCTTCCCGTTCAATATAGGAAGGGCGCCAGCAATCCCCAAGAGCATATAACATGAATGCGTTCAAGTTGCATATTTCCATGCCGTTTTGTTCGACTTTTGATTTGATTTCTTGTCTTCGGGATTGGGTTAGATCGGGTGGATAGGCGTGCGGGATGTCACATAATATTTCGATTCCTTCAAAACCAATTTCTTTCAAGGTATCGATTGCTGTCCGTAAATCGAATCTTTTATACGCATTTGCGCTGAAACCCAGTTTCATCTAGATTCCTCCTACTGTTTCGAACCTATGATTCTGAATCTGTAATTTTCCAGACATTTTATAGAATTGATATGGATTGTCCCAAACGACTTTTTGAATTTCTTCTTGTGAAAATCCGGCTTCTTTCATTTTTTTGCAAGTGCGAGGAACAGAGAGCGGATCAGCCGGTCCCCAATCACACGCACTATTAATCATCATCCGATCCGTTCCATATTGCTGCATAATAGCAATCGCTCTCTCAGGTGTAATTTTTCCCGGGTATACGGTCATACCAGCCCAGGCGCCGTATTCCAAAGCAAGGTCAACGGTTTCTTCAATATTATGATCCAGCAATACCTTATCAGGTCGAATTCCGATTTCTTCCAGTATTGCAATCGTTCTTATCGTACCTTCCCGTTTATTAACATGCGGGATATGAACCATAACAAGCATATCTTTTTTCTTAGCCAGCTCAATCTGCCGGCGCATCACTATTTCTTCCGCATCCGTAATTTTATCAAATCCGATTTCGCCGATCGCCAGACATCTCGGGTGTTCTAGGAATGGCTCCATTCCTTCAACGACTTGAAGGGCAAGTTCCAAATTGTTTGCTTCTTTAGGATTCGCGGCGATACATGAATAGTGCTCAATATCATACTTTTTGGCTCTTGTTGGTTCAAAGTTCAAGATATGGTTGAAATAATCATAGTACGTATGAACCGATGTCCGTTCGCTGCCAAGCCAGAATGCAGGTTCAACGACCATTTCAATACCGCTTATTGACATTCTTTCATAATCATCTACCGTTCTCGAATACATATGGACATGTGGATCAATGATTTGCATATTCTTTATCTCCCCTTAGCATGTAATATTATAATTTTGCATGTAAGCAAGTGCTTGTCTTGCCGCCGTGTCGGGATCCTGGAAGTACGAATAAATTTCAAACGTTATAAAGCGATCATATTGAATCGATTGAAGCGCATCCAAAACTTCCTCAAAATTAATGTCGCCTTCCCCTGGAATTAAATGATAATGTTTGCGTCCGCGAATATCTTCAAGATGAATATTAGTAATCCTGTTGCCAAATCGTTTTATTGTTCCTGCGAGCGGCTCGCCAGCAACTTCTGCGTGTCCAATATCCAAATTTACGCCGAGCAGGTCGCAATCGAATGCTTCAATGACCCGCATGGCTTCATTTGCATTTTCAATTAATAATCCCGGTTCGTATTCAATGCCGATCCGTATATTTCTTTTTTCTGCATATTCCAAAATTCGGGACAATGAATCAACCAACAAAACATATGCCTGATCCGGATGATTCCCAGCTAGACTCTTGCCGGATGTAATACTGACGCAAGAGGCCCCCCATTCCACGGCAAGGTCTATACATCTTTCGGTATACTGAATTCTTTGAAGACGCACTTCTTCTTTTTGATTGCATAAAGAAGGTTCAAATATGGTCTCTCCGCAGTTCTGAGCCATTGGATATACACAAACCGCAGTATTGGCATTTATATTGCTTACTGACATTCCCCTTTGTTCCAACTTGCGCGTTACCTGTTTCACCTCATGATAAGGAATATCTAGAGGACTAATATGAGGAAAGTCGGCGAGAATCTCCAATGCCGAATACCCGCAATTATGAATGCTGTCAATAGCTTCAATCAAAGAGTAGCGAGTATAAGCATTACTGCTGATCGCGTATCGCATATGAACCTCCTAATAACAAACCAGATTATTCAAATTCAAATCTACTTTCAACGAATCAATAGTTGGCATTCTCTTTAATGAATTGATCTACGTTTTCCGGAGTAACCGGAGTTGCTTCCAGTACGATGTGATGCGGCACTGATTGTTCCCAGAATCCTTCCAGACCTTTGTTCTCCATAATTTTTACTGCCAAGTTAACGGCAGTTCCTCCCATTGTAGGCGAGTAGGTCAGAGATACGATAACCTCGGGGGATTGCTTCTCTTTCATCATTTGATAAACTTCTTTCATTCCGCCGGAACTAACGATAAACATTTCTTTATCACGTTTCGCATCGCGAATCGCTTGGACAATCCCTACTGTCATGTCGTCATCTTGCGAATAGACGGCATCCACTTGTTTATTCGCTTGCAAAATGTTCTCTGTTGCTTTCAGCGCCTTTTCTCTTGTGAAATCACCAGGCTGAGTGGCCACAATTTCAATTTCCGGATAATCTTTAATATAGTCGCGGAATCCTTTTGATCTGAGATCGGTAACAGTAGACGGCACACCAGAAATCTCGATGACTTTACCCGCAGGCTTACCATTCTTCTCCTTCAATTCCTCTACTAAATATTTGGCATCTCCATAACCTATGCCGTAATTGTCTCCACCAACATAAGTACGATAGTTTTCCGTATTGACGGCACGGTCCACGACGATAAGCGGGATTCCTGCTTTGCCTACTTTTTCAGCTGCCGGAGTTAAAGCAGCCGATTCCATCGGCAGCATGACAATAGCGTCGACTTCTTTGGTGATCAAATCCTCGATATCGGAAGTTTGCTTTGCCGGATCTTTCGCTGTGTACATGAGGTATTTCACATTTTTGTGCTTTTCCGCTTCCGCTTTGGCGTTAGCGACCAATGCGCCCATCCATCCGTGATCCGCAGAAGGAAGGGATATCCCGATCGTATAAGAACCCTTTGCTGCTTCCGTATCCGTAGTTGAATTCTCATTCTTATTCTCTGTATTGTTTGCAACTGCTGGCTTGCCGGCGTTCTCCACCGTACAACCTGAAATCAAAGTTCCGCAAACAAGCATTAAAGCCACTGGCATTACCCATAATTTTTTCAACATCGATTGACCCTCCAATTAATATAATATTTTGTTGTTAGTCTCTCTTTTGAAGTAAGACAGCCGCAACAATAATTAAGCCTTTAACTACTCCCTGCAAGTACGGCGAAATATTTAACAAATTCATAATATTACTTAAAACTCCCAATATAAGAACGCCAAACAAGGTGCCAAGAATGCGACCTTTTCCTCCGGCCAAGCTGGCGCCGCCAATAATAACAGCTGCAATGGCATCCAATTCATACATATTTCCTGAGGTTGAAGTAGAAATGGAGTTAAGACGGGAAGTTTCAATAATCGAACCGATAGCTGCTGTAAATCCACAAATCATATACGATATGATAGTGACTCGGAATACCGAAATGGCGGATAGACGCGCTGCTTGCGAATTGCCTCCAACAGCATAAATATGTCTTCCCAGCACCGTTTTCTCAAGCACGATGTAAGCTAGAATGACCATCGCTGCAAAAATGATAACGGGAATCGGAATGCCTAATACATAGCTGTTCCCGATCTTGGCATAAGTGGAATTCATACCCGAAATGGCGCCTGCGTCTGCATAATAAAGAGCTAAAGATCTTGCGATCGTCATCATGGCCAAAGTAGCAATGAATGCCGTTATTTTTCCGTATGTCACCATCAAACCGTTAATTAGACCGATGAATAGGCCGCACAATAACCCCAGTAAAATCGACACGATAATGGAGGAACCGAAATTCACCTGAGCAGTCATGACGACGGTGCCGGATAAAGCTAAGATGGAACCAACCGATAAGTCAATCCCTCCCAGTATGATCACAAACGTCATGCCTAGTGATAAGATCCCGATAATGGAAACCTGTCTCAATATATTCGTAATGTTGGCAACGCTCAAGAAGTGTTCGCTTAATATGGAAGCAACAACAACTAACACAATAAGTGCGAATAACACGCTGTATTGATCCCATACATATTTAATCCAGCTTTGATCTTGCTTTACTTCTTTTTTGACTGTTGCTGCAGTTGGCATGCATTATACTCCTTCTCATTTTATTTCATTAAAGTCCTGTAGCTAATGCCATAACATTTTGTTCATTAGCCACGGTATGATCGAGTTCTCCTTTAATTTTGCCGTGGTGCACAACAAGAATGCGGTTACATAATCCCAAAATTTCTGGCAGCTCCGATGATATGACGATCACAGCCTTCCCATCATCTGCCAATTTGGAAATCATCTCGTAGATTTCCTTTCTGGCTCCCACATCAATTCCCCGGGTCGGTTCATCCAGAATAAACAACTCGCTGTCAGAAGCTATCCACTTCGCCAAAACTACCTTTTGTTGATTTCCGCCACTTAAATTTTTGACAGGTCTTGTTAGCTTATTCACTTTGACGTTTAGTTCATTTACCTTTTGCTCTACTAATTTCTTTTCCTGTTTTCGACGGATAAAGCTCCATCTACTTACTTTATCCGAGCAGGTTACCGATACATTCTGCATCACCCCCAGCTCCAGAAAAAGTCCTGTCCGTTTCCGATCTTCGGTAGCGAACCCGATACCTGCTTGCACCGCATCTAACGGACTCTTAAAGGCTGCTTTCTTGCCTTTCCAATAAACGGAGCCGTCATCCGGCCGCCAATCGCCAAATATGGTTCTTACGAGCTCTGTGCGACCGGCACCGATTAATCCAGCGAAGCCAACAATTTCGCCTCTCCTCACCGAGAAGCTGATATTTTCAAAATGCGGTTTTCGTGTAAGCTGCTCGACCCTTAAGATCTCATCGCCAAATCGATTTCTTTTGTCCGGGTAAAGATCACTTAGCTCACGGCCTACCATTAAATTTGCGATTTCGCTCTCTGATAACCCCTCCATTGGAAGTCTGGTCACGAATTGCCCATCGCGCAGCACGGTGATCGCGTCACAAAATTGTTTCAGCTCGTTTAAACGATGGGAAATATAGATGATGGCCACCCCTTTGCTTTTAAACTGACGAATCAGCTCAAACAGCTTTTGCGCTTCGTTCTCCTCAAGAACAGCGGTCGGTTCATCCATGATCAGTATTTCCGCATTCATTGACATCGCTTTGGCAATCTCCACGATCTGCTGTTCACCTATGCTCAGGCTGCTTATAAGCGCATGCGGGTCTAGTTGCAAATCAAACCTTTCCAATAAAACCTTCGTTTCGCGCACCATCGATCCAAAATCGGAAAAGACGCCGCCTTTCCTTGGCTCTCGTCCAAGAAATATATTTTCCGCCACGCTCATCTGAGGGATGAGATTCAATTCTTGATGAATAATGGAAATTCCAAGCCGTTTTGAATCGTTAGGCGAGGTGATCGTCACCGGCTTTCCGCGCAAATAGATTTCGCCTTCATCCGGCTGATAAATGCCGGCAAGTATTTTCATCAAAGTAGATTTGCCGGCGCCGTTCTCCCCTACTACTGCAATGACCTCTCCCTTATCGAGTTGTAGTTGCACTTGATTAAGCGCATTCACTTTGAAAAAGCTCTTCGTTATCCCCTTCATTTCCAGCAGCATCTCTCTACCTGCTTCCTGATGATTTAATAAGGTATAGTCCAATCGTAAATGAATAGGTTGGCTCGAACAATTAACTAAATTGAGGACAAGTTATAGATTCTTGTGATTATTAGAAATAAATGAATAAAATAAAGAACAGCCCCGCAGCCGTGAAAATGACTGCAGAACTGTCCCTGCTCTTGTTACCTATTATTCATGTTCATTATTCGTGCTCGTCTTCGTCACCAAAGCGAAAATGCTCAAAGTATTCATCGTATATTTTTTCCGATTGGTCACCCTCAGTCCAAGCAATCAGCCAACCATTTTTATAGTATGCGACTGCAGGAAGTTCCTTATAAAAGTTTATTAGAGGAATTCCCTTTTCATTTTTTAGGCCTCGAACATCCTTGTTTTTATGGAGATTCAATCGCTGAAGCGTAATTCCATTTCTCTCTGCCGACGCATTTATGATCGGCTCCATCTTCTTGCATAATTTGCAATTCGGTTCATACAAGTAGATAAAACTTTGCACATCAGAGTTGATAGTGTCCATTAGCCGGGTGCTAACCTCTTCTACCGTTCCTTTCATCTCATTAAGACCAACCTGCGATTCGTCAATCGCAGTTGTTGTTCTATCGTACCAATAATTCCTTATCCCCAATAAAATGAGAATAAGCAACACACTGCCGCACACCAGCCAATAATTTTTTTTCATGCTGCCTCACCTATTCCTTTGTTCATGTCCAAATGATTAGCGAATTAGAAAATTTCTCATTCCAAAAGATAAGGGGGAGAATAATAGATCTCCCCCCCCATTTCGTTACCGATCTGCTCTAACTATCGCTAAAGTGCGGCTTAGTGTTATTTCAAGATCGCTCTAGCTACGATTGCAAGGTCTATTACGTCAACCTTACCGTCTTTATTAACATCCGCTTTCGCATTCCAGCCAGCCTCACCTGGTTGTTTACCGTATGCCCCTGCAACAATACCCAAGTCTCCGATCGTGATACCGCTTTTTCCATTAATATCTGCGGTAATTATCATGGATTCGAACACTTGAATTGCCGCATCCAATGCAGCTTTAGCATCATCTACCTGCTGCTGAGTGGCACTTGGATCGTTTGCTGTCGCATGAGCCGCATCGATTGCCGACTGCAATTGCGCTTTAGATCCAACCACATACAAGCCGTCCTCATTTCCTTCCACTGCTGCATTGTGCTTAGCCTGAGCGCTTGCGATCAACGCATTCAATTGCGATTTATCTACCGCTATACTGATTTTAATCTCGTGAGAAGATCCATCAACGGTCAGTTCTATCCCCTGTCCGTTGGCAATAGCGACCTGGTCTATGGAAACTGTCGTATTGGCCGACTGAGCTGCAGATTTAGCTTTAAATTTGAATGAGAGCAAATCACCTTGTGTAGGTACGCCAAGTACCCCTTGATCCGTTTTCACACTTGCAGCCACAATCCGAATTTGTCCCGGCACAGACTCCCTTTTATCGATAACTTGGAATCCGTCCTTCAGCGATGCAACCGATTCGAACTGCAATTTCGCCGGATCATAGTGAAGCGTCAAATCTTGAGCGTACATTACCTGGTGTTCACTTTGCGTAACGTTGCTTAACCCCATCGTTATATCGAATGTTTGTCCAGAGCTCACCTGCTGTGAACCTGTCAAAGTAGATTGAGGTTTGCTGCTCACATCGAACTTAAACCAATTTAAGTTAGCTACATAGTTTCTTGAAGTCTTAAACACAAGGTATACGTCATGAATACCAGTAACAGGTGTAATTGGGGTAGTTAGCGTCTTAAAATTCAACCATCCACCCGTATCACTGACAGTAAGCGTTCCCGCTACTGTACCTGTCGGGCTGTCCAGCCTGACTTCGATCGTACCGCCTGCAGATTGATCTGCAGATACTCTTGCATTAAATTCCGAAGCACCACTGGCAAAATCAAGATTTTTAAATACTAAATAATTTCCGTCTTTAATAAATCCCATATGCTGTCCGCCGCCTGTATCCTGGGTGTTATTCTCGATGGTAATGCTGCCTGACTTGGAATCAAAGCTTTCTGCTTCGATCTGAACGGACAATGCCGGGCGCGATGCAGCAAGTACAGTTACGCTGATGCTCGTTGTCAATGCCACGTTGTTCGGATTTGCCACCCCTGCCGGCAAAGTTACAGTTCCATTGACAGTGAAGTTTTGTGCAGTCTTTAGAGCTGGGTCATAGCTTGAAGCTCCAACATTCCATGTTACATCGGCATTCACTTTTCCAGTATCGGTAACCAATTCTACACTGGAAGGCAAGCCAAGGTCTGCTGCCGTCTTTGCTGTTCCGTTGGCTACTCCCGTTATCGGTGCTGGCACTGTTATGCTATTAAGCGTCTTAGCGCTCGCCGCATCGAATACATACAATTCATGAATGGAAATATACCAACTAGAGCTTGCTCCCTTATTCACGATTTTAACATAGCGCGCATCAACGGGCTCAAAGCTTTCGTCCATTTGAGATCCGCCGCTCCAGTTTGTATCTTTGCTTGCTACTTTAGTCCACGTTTGTCCGTCCGTAGAAACAAGCAAATCATAGCCGCGGAAGAAATCGGTACTAGTCCCGTGATCGGCATAGATACGATTAATTTTTTGCACTTTACCCATGTCGAGCTGGTACCACATATCCGGCTTTGCAACCTTTCCAGTTGTCCAACGGGTCGCAATATTGCCATCAAACGCTTTGGATGTCTGTTCTGTCGCTGCTGAATCACTAGCCGTTGCGGTCCAACCGGATCTATTAATTGCGCCGCTAAGGTTCGGCGGCTCAACACAGGTTGTGCTGCATGCTTCTGAAGGGAATGCATCTCCAGCAAACGCAAACTGGATCCAATTTACGTTTAAAGCACCCGTCGGGAAAACAAGGTAAACATCATGAAAGTCACTGCTTTCGGCTGTGGTTGATGTTGTTCGGTTGATATGGGCGGTAAGTGTTGTCCATTTTTGCCATCCGTTGGTGGTTGTTCCTGTAGCTGTCGCTACTTTCTCGCCAGTCGGGCTGTCCAAGCGCACATCGATATTCATTTGGGCATTGTTGGATGCCGATCGGAAGTACATCTTTTTGATGTCTTTCATGTTAATATTTTTGAATAGGATCCAGTCATTAGCATCGATATATGCGACGGCATCACCGCCATAAACATCGGATGTGGCCTCAAGCTGGATTCCTTGCTGTTCATCAAAGTCTTCAGCTTGAACGCGCTTATTCCTGAACGTAATGGAATCGTTCGCGCTTAACGGCGCTGAACCTTCCGCTCCCTTATCGGTTACTTCCGCGATGATTTCCCATCCGATTTTCGCTTCCGGTCCGTGTCCTTCGTCCAGCAAGGTGAATTCAACTTGACAACCGGTTTTCGGAGACATTGGATGGTAATGACTGTCATGAAGCAGCAACGCAGACCACTCAATTTCTCCACACGGGATCTCTCCATCTTCCTCGTCAGATGCATCTACGGATAAAGTGACAGTTTGCCCGTTAGTATAGAATTGTCCGTTCTCAGGTGAGGTGATTTTCACTTTAGGGACGGTATTGCCTACCGTAATGCTTGTGTTCCAAACGGAAGATTTATCGGTACTGTCTGTTACAGTCAATACGACGTTATAAACCCCGTTTGCCGTATACGTATGTGTTGGGTTTGCTTCCGTTGATGTTTGTCCGTCTCCGAAATTCCACGCATAAGTAATGACATCGCCATCCGGATCCGCAGTTCCTGTTGTATCGAAATGGACAGTTAGCGGCGTGCGTCCTGATGTCGAATCTACCTTAGCCTTGACTACCGGCTTTCTTTCCATTTTTCCATAGAAAATTTTTGTAATGGATTCGTTAGGATCAACGTTCCAAGAGCTTCCAAATTCGGCGACATAAAGCGCACCGTCCGGGCCAACCTTCATGTCAATCGGGAGAAGCAATCCGGATAGGAAATCATCGACTTTTGTGATTTCTCCGTTATCATCTGTGGAAACAGCTTTAACCCATTGGCGGGCAAAATCGTATGCCAAGAACTTACCTTGAAGGCCAGGAATCGCATTGGGCCCCGTATAGTTATACACCGGACCTGCCATTGCCGATCTTCCTCCGCCTCCCCAAGGCGCTTTATTGGCATATGGATAGAATGCAATAGGCTTTTTGGTTTGGGCAAACTTTTCTGCAAATAAAGCAGTGTCGATGTTGCTATTTCCGTGTGTTTCTTTGCTGTAAGCTATGTTGCCAATTCCGTATGGCCAACCGAAATTTTGGCCAGGAGCGGTTACGGCATTGAATTCATCGAAGTCTCCGTTAACTCCCCCGTTAAACGTTCCATCTGGGCCAACATCCCCTTCATAAATGATCATTTTACCGTTTGACTTTGTCTCGAAGGAAATACGGTACGGGTTTCGGAATCCGTATGCATAAATGAAATCTCGAGCATCCCGTTGATTGTTGTCCGTATAGAATGGATTGTCTCCCGGAGCGGAACCGTCCTTATTAATGCGCAGAATGGACCCACGCATATCATCTAAGTTCTGGGATGTCTGCAAAGCGCCTAATTGCGGGCCACTTGTTGGCAAACCATTGTCTCCAGACGTCAAATATAATTTTCCATCCGGACCAAATGCGACATAACCGGCTTGATGGCAACAACCCGGATCCGAAGGAACCTCCAATAAGAGCTGCTCTGAGGCTGCATCGAGCTTTCCGTTTTGGTAAGTAAACCGTGAAAGATGGTTAATCAGTTTGTTATTCGCTGTTTTCACAGGATCCGTATAATACAAATACATGTAATTATTCTCATCAAATTGAGGATCAAGGGCAATTCCCATTAATCCGTGTTCACCTTCAAGGGTGGTTGGGATATTTAATATCTCTTTTGTATCCCCATCCTGTGATACTTCATAGACTTTGCCAAGCAAGCTGATAGCAAAGACCGTGCCATTTTTGGCGATATCCAAACCAACAGGACTTGATATCGTGTTGGTGAGGGACAGCTTTTGCAAGCCCACTCTCGGTGATGGTTCGTCGCAATCCGTATCGGTTGCTTCACCCCATGCATACTGGAGTCCACCTAGAAGATGTTTTTGGAAATCTTCATTAAACCAAGTTTCCGTATGATGACCCAAGGCTGTATAGAACATTCTTCCTTCGCTGACAGGACTGCACCAAGCATTCGGATGATCCTCGAACGGACTGCCTGTAACACCGTTGCTAGTCATATTCAAGCTTAAGAGAACATGCTTCCCTTTGGTACGGGGACTTTCATTAAAGTAATACACTTCTTCAAGCGCTTCCCATGATGGACCTAGATGGGATGTCGCCGGATGGTTTTCATCCTCCACATTGAAGGTTACCTTTTGCGTCCATGGATGGTTAGTGAAGTAAGCCCCTGTCAAGTCGCCGTATTCCGCCCAATCATATCCGGTATCGGTTGCGGAGTGTGTGCCTACATAACCTTTTCCAGATTTAATAAAATCCATGAAATCTTGCTTTTGCTGCTCTGTTAAACCCCAATCTCTAAAATTACCAGTCGTGCTTGCAAAAAAGACAACATCGTATTTCGCTAGATTAGCGGCATTGATGTCTGCGGCATTCTCCGTGAAATCGACTTCAAAACCGTATTTTTTCGCCATCTCTGGCAATGCCACTTTAGCTCCCTGATCAATGGACGCATGTCGAAAACCAGTTGTTTTCGTAATCACCAATACCTTCTTGTGAAGCTCACCTTCGTGTGCGGATGCTTCTCCAGAACCAATTACAGAGCTAATTGGCAACAGGACCATTGACAAAAATATAACAACAGACAAAAATGATGATATAATCGAACGTCGTTGTCTCATTTTTTCATTAACCTCCTATATAGCTGTTAAAAAACGATTATGCTTTGTTTAAGTACAGGTTGTGTTGCTCGTCCACCTCATTTCCTAACTTCAAAATTGTACAATTCTACTTTTCGCTATCCCCCCTTCCAAAAAGAATCCTATATAAACAACAGTTTCTTTCCGTTGACAGCGCCTTCATAATTCGTGCAACGTATGGCTAAGCAAAACGCATAAAATTAATGTAATGGAAACAGTTGGTCTGAACAATTAACTAAATTGAGGAAAATGTTATAGTTTCTTGTGGTATTCATTTCAATGAATATACTAATCAAGAGCGATATACGAATTATGCGAGGAAACTGCTATTTCGGCATGTCTTTCACGATCTGATGGCATCTTTCTAAACCTTCCAGGCGATACACCCGTTATTTTTTTAAACAAAAGATTAAAGTAGTTGGCATTTGGATAACCAACCTTCAAAGAGATATCTTTTACAGTAAGATTGGTCCCTATAAGAAGTTTTTTTGCTTTATCGATTCTACACTTAATCATATATTGAATAGGGGACGTTCCGATTTCATCTTTGAACAAGTGAACCAAATGATAGGGGCTAACATATACAATTCCCGCCAATTCAATTAATGAAAGATCTTTTGAATAATTCATATCGATGTAATCTCTTACAACATGAGAGATAGACATCGTTGATGTCCGCTTGCAATGCCCCGTGATTCTGTAGAACAAAATGAGTAAGGTTCGAAGCATGGACGCGATGATCTCCGCAGATCCAATGGCGGAAGTACTGGCTTCTTCATAAATATCCGAAAACAAACGATTAAAATGATCGAACCCTCTCTCCATACTTAATATTGGCAGCATTTGAGGTTCAAGCAATACCCCTTGCGGCAACCCAGAAATATGTAACCTGTTGATAGAGATGATAATTCCTTGAAGACAGCTGCCCACAGTTGATTTCAAGCGATATTCCGAGTGCGGATGAATGACGAATAAATCTCCTTCCAAGATCGATAGCTTCTGGTTGTCGTAATAGATCTCCCCGCGCCCTTCTTGAAGAAAAAAGATACTTGTGTGTGGATTCGGAATAAATCGGTGCACAGCTGAGCGATCGCATCGAACCAAACTAGCTGACAAAAAGTTAGGTGAATCTAAAAAAATGATTGGCATAATTTATCCCCACCTCCGATTAGCTTGATAACAAACAGACTCCACACCCGCCATGTGTTTCACTGCGCCGCATGGTCGGCAATATCGATGTCATTCTCCTCCTTTTCAATCGCACTTTTTGTATCTGGCAGTATGGTTGCCTCATGCCCATCTTACGATCTCTAACATCCAATAAAAACTACAAAAAAACGATAAAACTACCAATTCCTAATAACAGATTCACCAAAAAATGTACTTTTGCGAATAATAAATAAAACGACGACAAAAAAAACCTTCGATACCACCTGTCGAAGCGTGGAATTGAAGGTTTTTTTTCCTTTCGAATTACTTTCCATTGGCGATACGCCATTCGTCCAGTTGTATCTGTTTCTCTGAAATCACCTTTTGGACGCCGGCAGTATTCAAATTGCTGATAAATTCGGGATAGATCTTGTCCGGGTCTGCCGTCCCCGTCGTCAATGCGGACAAATATTGATCAATCACGATATGACATTGCTCTATTTCCCATTTGACGGCTTTTGGATTAAATGTGAAACCCAAGATCGGAGATACATCAGAAGTTTTATTCAATCGATCCCATTTCTCAGTCGAATCGTCCGTATCGTTTTCCGTTTTCCATAAAATAAAATTGTTCCCGAACACCCATGGAATATTCGGATTGTATCCGCTATCTTTGAAACGTTCAATACGCGTATCAGTTATTTTCTTATAATGAATGCCCTCGATCCCGAAATTCAATAAGTTGGCAACTTTCGGATCGTTGTTCAATAGCTCAAGAAACATCATTGCCCGCTCCGGGTTCGGGGATGTGTTCGAGATAGCCGTAATCGCAGCCGCTGCGCGGTCCGTCGTTATGATCGGCTTGGTGAAACGCTTCCTGTACCAATCGACGCCTGTAATCGATCTTAGTCCTCCGAGCACGGAAGAATCTTCCGTCGAATCGAACGTCTGATAAGACGGCATCGCGATTACATATTTGGCTGCCTTCCTGTCGGCCGCAATCTCTTTCGTCGTGGAAGCGTCTTTACGGAAATACCCTCTTTCATACCACTTTCTAGAACGGGCGATAAACTCCTTGAATTCCGTCGACTCATACTGATTCACGACATTTAAGTTTTTATCGTTCAGTCGGACCCAGCCGGGCATTTTCTGATCCCCGATAATGTCGAAGCCGTATAGTGGCGCCGCCCCTACAAAAATATCCGCAGTCATTGAATACTCAAGCGGAAATTTGTCCGGCTCACCTTTTTTCACGGCTTCCAGCAGAGGCTCCAGGTCATCTGGAGTATTCGCGTTTTTCCAATCGAAACGATATTTGTCCGCTATCACTTTCTGCACGTCAAATCCATAGCTCGTCGCCATGTTTTGGTAGTTGACGACCCCGTAAAGCCTGCCGTCTATTTGAACAGCGTCCCAAATGTTAGCCGGCACCCCCGCCTTCGTCCGGGCGCCATATCGGTTAAGCAATTCGTCAATCTCGATATAAGCTCCTTTGGCCGCATTTTGAAAATAGTTATTAATCCATGTCGACGTAAACGCCAGATCGAACGTTTTTCTTGAAGCGATAATCGAGCTCATCTTTTTATCATAATTACCCAGATCGATCGCATTTAACTTCACGGTGGCATTGATTTGGGGCTTAATCAACCTGTTCAGCTCATCGTTGACTGCCTGCAAATCCTTTTGGGGAGGCGCGGGAAAGTAATAATTGAGCTCCACATACGGAAGCTTCTTCGGGTTTTCACTATTTGTATTTCCCGATAACTCCGCAGGTTTGCTATAAGCGCATCCCGAAAGCAATGAGGTTACTGTGAGCATTATGGTTAATGTCAATTTTGGCCGCCAAAACTCCGTTCCCATGATCTCTTTACCCCCTCAACCAAAATACAAATAATAACAAAAAAAATCTATTAAAATCATAACTAAATATTACATAAACATTCGAAATTCCCATTTACTAAAATAGTAAAGAAGGATAAGTGAAGGGAAATAGAGAAGAGGTTAACGTATTACGATTCTATTTATGGAGGTTAGCCCTTTGATGCCGTTTTTCCTTAAATCTCCTAGAATAAGCTTTTTTTCTAAACTTTTGCTGACTTTGACGATCACCGTTACTTCCCTTACCATCGTGCTATCGGTGCTTCTATATAAAAGTTTCTTCGCCGTTTCGCTTGATAATGTGAATCGGATGAACACATCCATCTTATCGCAAACAAGCTACAGTATGAACTACTTGAATACAGCGGTCAGCAAATTCATGAACGCCGTTATCATGAGTCCGAGCACCTCCGTTCTTCTGCACGCTTGGGACAGCGATATGTTTAGGCTGGGGGAAGCGCTGCACAACCTGGATAATCTCACGCTTCCGAATGATTATGTGCACTCGGTATACACGGTCAATCTCGAAATGAATCGCATTACTTCTACGGAGACGGGCAGTTTTTATACAAAAGAAAGCTTCTACGATCAAGGTATTTTCACATTGCTGGAATCGGTGAACCAAATATCTGATTCCAAAATGCCTGTAGCAAGAAAAATATCGATGTCGCAAGCGACCCATGGTCTGGAATCCACCAATGTATACACCTATATTTTTCCTGATTCTCTGGAACAGGTTCATTCTGCCCGCGTAGCAGTTGTAGTCAACATTGATGCAAGAGTGCTACGCAGTTTAATTGCATCCTTAAATAACGAAACGGATAGCACTGGAAACGAAATTATCGTGGTAGATTCCTACGGTACGATTATGAACCATGCCTCGGAATCGATGTTTCTTAAAAGCGTCCTCCAAGAGCCGTATGCCCAAACGTTGTTTGCAGCAAGTGAAGCCTCCGGTAGCTTCAAAACCCATTTGAACGGTCGCGACTATCAAGTGACTTACGTGTCTTCCGACAAGCCCGAATGGACGTTCATGAGTTTAACTTCCTATTCGACTTTCGTAGGCGCGGCCGAAAAGATTAAAACGTCTACCATCTGGATTTGCATTGGCATACTCGGACTCGGTTTATTTTTTTCGTTCGCCATGTCTAGATCGCTATATTTGCCGATGGGCAAATTGGTCAAAACCGTTCATGAACATTTTTCGACCTCGCACCAACCGTCAAATGAAATTCATTTTTTGCAAAACGTTTTCCATGATATGATTTCCAAAAGCAATGAATGGGAACATAAACAAAGAGAGCAGCTCGGTCCGCTAAAAAACAAATGGCTGCAAGATATGCTGCTTGGCAATGGGTATATGAGCCAAGAGGAGCTTCTGCTTAGTCAAGAAGAGTTCGGCATTCACGTCAATCTGGTCGGACCGCTAAGATTGCTTCTGATCCGTATTGACTATTACCGCGAATTTCTCGACCGATATAATGAAAAAGACCGTTGGCTGTTGAAATTCGGGATTGCCAATATCCTCAATGAAATCGTCTCAAAGGAATATAAAGCGGAAGTAATCTATCTCGAGAACGACCAACTTGTGATTCTATTGGAAATCAACCTTTCGGAAAACGAGGAAATGACGGAAGCCGTCATCAAGCGGCTTATCGAAATGTCGCAAGCCGCTGTGCGAGATAACTTAAAACTCTCTTTCTCCGCTACCCTGAGTTTGCCTATTCACTCGAATCTGCAGCTCAACGAGGCGTACTCGGATACGCTTGCGCTGTCTTTGTATCGCATCTTGGAAGGCCATGGAAGTTTGTTGACCCCTTCGTACCGGGAGTCGAAAAACCATATGCCCGTAACCTTTCCCGAGAGTAAAGCCAAGATACTGATCGATTCCTTGAAATCGGGCAGTCTCGACAAAAGCAATGAGGCCTATGAAGACTTTATTAGCATGCTTCTCGAAACGACCTATGAACACTTGCTTTCGTCGATCATGCAGCTCATCTTTATGGTGCGAACGAACTTTAACGTTATTTTGGAAAATCACGATCTTCAAATATCGAACGAAATTCAACTCTTGTTCAAAAATATCGAACAATATGAAACATTAGATGAAATCCATGACTTCTTTTCATCCCTATTCTCTAACATCATTCGAGTCATTGAGCAGAATAAACAAAACAAACATACTTCGATCAAAACAAGAATCATGAAGCTGATCGAAGATCAATACCGCGACAAAAACCTGAACTTGCGCGTAATCGCGGATGAATTCCAAATGTCGAGCGTCTATTTGGGGAAGTTGTTTAAAGAAGCGACCGGCAAATCCGTAGCAGAGAACATTACCGATATTCGAATGACTCATTTCAAGCATTTGCTCGATAACAGTAACTTAACAACCAAGCAAATTTTAGAACAATGCGGATTGGAAGAGTCAAACTACTTCTATACGTTATTCAAAAAACGTTTCGGTATATCGCTTACGCAGTACAAACTTTCCGAGAAAAAAACGTCGATCTAGCATACCTAACTTTTTGCTAGGCTTGTCTCACAGTTTGCCTTAGTATAGGCTGATAACCTCACAAAACTAAACAACAAAAAAATAATAAAACACCAAAATTCACTTAAATGGCGTAACAAAAAATAAAGAATCTCTAAGATAAAAAGTCGTAACGGTGCTCAAGTCTGCTGTCCGCCGTTTTTGGTGAATTCTACAGAGGCATTGAGCTCGGTGCTATCAATGAAAGTAAATATAATGAGTTTTTGAGCAAGATGAAAGATGCGGGCGCCGACAAAATTGTCGCTGAAATGCAGAAGCAAATCGACGCCTGGAAAGCAAGTAAATAAAAAATTGATTAACACCATATAAATAAATAATAACCAAACAGTCTATTGAACACTGTTTGGTTATTATCTCTATTAGCATCTAAGTTCTTCTATACTTCAACTTTACTATTCTTTAATTCGTTAATATAATCAGCCATCAAAATAACTCGGCTCTCCAAACGCGATTTTTCTGCGGCGAAAGCAATCAGATGACTCTTTACAGAGGCATCTGCACCTGTAAGCCCTTCTTCCTTCCCATCGCTGCGAACAAGACGCACGAAATCTCTCATTATACCTGTGTCGCCGCCGCCATGACCCGCCAAATCCGTTTCCAGATTGATTGTCTCTGTCTCCCTAGTAACGAAGTTCGTCACTTCAATGACATTCTTCTCCATATCGCCTCTGATCTGACCATGAGTGCCCATCAGCTTCAACGAGCGCCCGCCTTCATACGTAAAGGCGCTCATGGTGAACGCAACAGTTACTTCATTTGCGAATTCCATGTTCACTACCTGATGATCGACCACGTTGTTATCGCAATGATACACGCATCTTCCATAAGGTCCTTCCTTCAGTTCTCGAAGTACCCCCTCGTCACTTGTGTCGTTACTAACAACAGTACGAAGCACTTCCCCCACCCAATCATCTCGTTCAATATACATTTTAGGTGCATAATAAGGGCAGCTGTCCTGTACGGGGCATCCGTCCAAACAGTACTTTGGCGCGCCTTCCGGCGCACTTTCTTTGCGGAAATGAGTTAATGAGCCGAAGGATGAAACTTTAGTACAATCTGCATCAACAAGCCACTGCAATATATCCATGTCATGACAGCTCTTCGCCAAAATCATCGGACTCGAAACTTCTGAATCTCTCCAGTTTCCTCTTACAAAGCTATGAGCTTGGTGACGATGTTCAACGTTTTCCGTATGTTGAATCGAAACGAGTTTGCCAATTTTTCCATCCGTAATAATCTGTTTGATCGTCGCAAAAAAGTCCGTATATCTAAGTACATGACAAACCGAAAACACCCGATTATATTTCTTAGCATATTCCCCCATAATGAAACATTCTTGCGGATCGGGTGACATAGGCTTTTCCATAAGCACATGGTACCCTTTCTCCAATGCTTTCAGCGCAGGCTCAAAATGCATTTTATCCTGGGTACATATGAGAATCGCATCGGCTAGTCTCGGTCCTGCAAGCAGTTCCTCCCAGCTGGAATAACAATTCTCATCCACTACACCGTGAGCTGTTTGGAATCGCTCCCTTCGCTCAGGATCGGCATCCGCAACAGCAACGAATTCAATGTCCTCTGGGTGTTGCAGGGCATAGGGTGCGTAAGCCCCCGCCCCTCTTTGTCCGGCTCCGATTAATGCTGCAGTAATTTTTTTCATATCCTACTTGCTCCTTACCTATTATTAGTTAATATCAGCTTAAATAGATTGTTCCGTTTTGAAAATAATAAAAAAACTGCATTTCTCAAAAAAGTAATACTAATCGACTACTATTTAATAACTTTTCTCTAAATTCCACCTATATGTTGATATAACCAGCAAAACTGAGCATGATCAAAAAAAAGAGGAAGGCATTACACCTTCCCCTCAATTTGGAGTTAACCTAGTATCAATCTAGCAATAGCTGCAAGATCAACAATGTCTATTTTACCATTATTATCCATATCCGCTTGCGGATTCCAGTTCGAATCAGTGGAAGTCGTTCCATAAATAGCTGCGATTAGAGCGAGATCACCAATGCTGAATTTACCATCTTTATTCAAGTCGCCAGCTGCTGATGCGGCAATAATTTGAATCGTGTATGCTTCACCATTGTTGACCGTTATTTCGTTCCCGTTTGCACCCGAGACAGCTACGTCACTCAAGAAAACGGAGCTCGTTACATTTTGTCCGACAGCTTTAGCCTTGAAGCGCAGCTTCAAAACATTTGTCGTGTCCGTTATCGCGCCCCCCACCTCAGAGCTTGCCATAAGAATTCGTATTTGGCCTGAATCCTCTTTTTGTCCGATGACCGAGAATCCACTTTTCAGAGCATCCACAGAAAGGATTTCTAGTTGGGACGGGTCATAATGAATCGTTTGGTCCAGCGCGTACACGCTTTCTGTAACTCCGCTCAATTCGTAAGTCACATCAAAGGATTGACCAACAATGACACTGGCGGCTCCCGAAGCAGTTAGTTTAGGATTTCCGTTCTGTATTTCTTTGTTAAACTGTGCCGTAATCGTAACTTCTTGCGACGGCATTTGGAATGTGTAAGTACCGTCACCCTTTGCCGTGATCGGATATACGATATTGTCCGCTCCTATTACCGTCAAAGCAGCTTCGTCAAGCTGAAAGCCTGAATATGCCTGAGGGTAAATAGTCACAGTGTCTCCGCTGTGCGCCCTTGAATAGTTAAGACTTGTGCTTGTAGCAATATCACCGTTTGCAGATTGCACAACATTAATATCGTTTGTTGCATTCAAGGTTATTGCGTTTCCGATAGGTGTGAAATTATTGTCTTTGGTAACCTGTTGCAAGGTCCATTGCTGATCCGCTACAACCTCAGTCAGCTTCCACGCCTTCCCGTTAGACCAAGCTTTTCTCATATCAGCCTGCACTTCAGAAGTGAATTCACCACCTACAACAAACGCCCCATGTTTTATCGCATTGTTCCAAAGCTTGATTTCCTTTGCCATGTAAGGTCTTTGTTTAAATGTGTTTGCAGTAACATACCAACCGGTTCCAGCATCCCAACCCGCTTTCATAGCAAGGTTCATAAGCAGGTTAGGCTCGTCGGAAGCTCCATGACCTCCGTGGGTGTATGTCCAGCCAATCATTTTCGGGAAAAAATTCTGACCGTAGAACTCCAAATAATTATTAATGAGATTAACCGGTGTATCGGATTCTCCCCAGCTGATTCTTGATGTTACATTCCATAAATTTGAGCCCATATCACTTGCTTCAGTAATAAATCCGTCTTTATTGGCTGCATTTATTCCATTATAAACGGAGATAGGAAATGCGCCGAAATTAAGAGCACCGTAAGTGGTCATTTTGGTTGCCTCAAGTGCATCATAGGACATTGCATGGACACCTAAGTTATTAAATATATCTGCCATACGGCCAGTCATCTGCTTATTCAATTCTAGATCCGCGATATATCTGTCATAATAGAAGAAAAGCAGCTTAGCAGAAGTTCCTTCATCATGAGCGCTTACCGTAGTTCCACGATATCCGCGCACAACACCTGCCAATTGCCATTCGTTGTCGCTCACTTTAGTAGAGCTGCTAAAAGCAATTATTTCATTGTCGATAAGAACACTGTTTGAGCCTGCTGCGTTGACAAAATCAGGTGAGAATTCCTTACCGTTATCGATATATACGGTAGTGTCGGTATCTGACATCGCTCTTGTCAGATTCGCAATGCCCGCACTTGCAAGCCCGGCATTAGCAAGTGGATTCATGTATGTCCGATCGCCAGGGGAAATCTCGTTCGATAAAGTATGAACACCCACCTTAATGCCGTAGCTTGCCGCGATGTCTACCATCTGTTTTGCCGCCGCATCGGAACCGCCGAAGTTGCCGTTAAACTGGTATCCACCGTCTGTAATCCATGGACCTGACGCGCCGTATTGCCCGTAGATGTAATTAATACCTGAATCGAGGGCCATCTTGGAGTCATTGTCAATATTATTGTACATATTATCGGTAAATACTAGGAAATCCTGTGCTGTTTCCTGAGAGGTCTTTTGCCACTCACCGTTAATCGTTGGGTGCGGCAAGCCTTCATTTACCTCTATGTTGGATAAAACGTTTAAAATATTGGGAGTTCTTGTCCCGTACAAGGCAATAGAAGAGCCTATCATGCTCGCATCGCCCGCGTAATCACCAGTAAGCGCGGGAATGGTGCGCGTAGGTGAAGCGGCATTCCATTCCTGAATCTTACGCTTGGTTGGCTTCGTATAATCCCAGGTGTATGCCTGCAACGCACTGCCCCATGTGTTGAAAGCAGCTGCGATATTATTAAAACCTCTTGTATTAAGAGGATGCGGGTATCCGTTAACGTTCGGAAGATCCGATGGGTAGCTTAAATTGTTATACTCAACCGGCCAACCGCCGATGGTCTTATTGTTCAAGCTATGAATTCCGAGTCCGAAATTGTCGTTGTAAGCAACACCTGCAACCTGACCGCCTGATTTTATGTCAACCTTGATGGGACCCCATAATACTGCCTGCGCCGACAATTCCGACGGTAATTTCAAATCTGTCAGTGTAAAGGTGGTATAGCCGCCTTTTTCCTCAACATTTACGGTTGCCTTGCCCTTTATAGAAGCAAAATCAAAGGTTAATTTCCCGCTCCCTTTTGCATAATGTACCGCAGTTGGATAATGCGGAGCATAGTTTACAATTAAGGACATCAGATAAGACGTCTTGCCGTCTGGACTGGTTGTAGCATAGTCGGTACCATCAAGAGTGTTGATAAGGTTCGTAATCTGACCAGCGCTGTTTAGCACGATATTCAACAAACCTGCTGGAATTACAGAAGCATCTGCACTTGGCACAGGTACCCATATCGCTGTCAGAATGATATCACTTGTAATAGGAGTGGAGAAATCAAAAGGTACGCCGTTAAGCTCCCATCCTACCAAAATCATACCATCTCTTATCAGACCTTCAGGAGGGGCCACCGTATCGCCTTTCGTGACCTCTACATTTATTGGTTCCGCATTCTCGCCGGAAGAAAATTTAACGGTATATACTGGAACGGATTTCCAATTAGCCACAAGCTTCATGTCACCTGTTACCGGCTGTTGGAAATCCCAAGCTGTTCCGCCGGCAACATTCACTGTCCACTTGTCGAAAACTTGGCCCAATGTTTGGGAAACAGGGTCGCTCGGCTTTGTTAATACAGTATCGTTGATCGCTTTTACAGTAGTTGAAGGGTTAATTCCGTCATTATAATCATAGGTGATGGTGTTCATGTAGTACGCCTGTAACTGCACCATCTGCGGAATGTTATTGTTGGAGACTTCGCCGGTCATACCTCCAACCCACCATCTGATGTAACGTGCAGTTGTCGGTTCAAACTCAATCTGATGACCTCCAGCAGTTGTATCCTCCTGATATTCGGCGTCTTTTCCGGCCGAAACACCGGTAATGGTTCCGTTTACAAGAGTGTCGTTTGCAAATGTCTTGTTCGAGTCCTTTGGATCCTGATGAGCGACATTGTTGACATCCTGATTGAATACGTTGACCCAGTTGCTGCCGTCTGTCGAAAGCTGAACAATCTGGTTATGATACGTTCTTAATCCTGATGCAGAATGATTGCGAAAATAATTCCAAATTTTAACAACATTCATCGTCTTTTCTGTTCCTAAATCGATGAGAAGATAACTGGAGGCCGTATTACCAGGAGTTCCGGGAGTACCATTTGCGCCCGGTGCAACCCATAAATCTGTATTCAATGTGCCGCTTGTTATGTTTTTGAGTGAAAATGGGGCACCTCCCCACCAATTACCGGAGCTCTGGCCGCTTGAATCATACTTGGACCCCGTTACGTTGGAGTTATAGGCAAGATTTCCCTTTGGGATACCTGTTGCCTCCGCTGCAGCAGCATATGGTGTAGGCGTTAGTGTTACGACCAAATAACATAATGTAAGAATAATGGATAAAAGTCTTCGTTTCGTTTGCATGATCGATAAACTCCTTTGAGATTTTTTTTCATAGAAGTATGTCATAGCTAGATGCGACCTATATCAGCATTTACAGATATTCTGTTCGTATTTCCATTAACGCCGGCTTGATTATTAAGTAAAAAATCCGGTGTACGCTATTAAGACATACACCGGATTTCACAATAGAGTTCGAGATTATTTGTTTCTCCAAGCGTCATATTGAGCTTGTTTTTCTTTGATGATGTCATCTACGCCAGCAGTTTTCAAACGCTCAAGGAACTTAGGCACGGATGTAGTCGGGTCAATCGAACCAGAACTGATAGCCGGAATCATCTCCGTAGTAACAGAAGAAACGTTCGCGATTTGCGTTTTTACAGGAGTCGGGTCAAATACAAAACCTGACAATGGTGAAACATCTGCTGTTTTATCATTTTCATAAACGATGGACATAGCTTCTTTACCCTTTTCACCAGCTGCATTTTGGCTATATTCAGCACGGTTGAACGTTGGGCTGTACGATTGACCAATTTGCCAGTCATTCCAATTGAAATTGTATTTGCCTTCAATATTAGTAAAGTTACCAGCTTCGTCGAATTTGTAGTCAACGTCTTTTTCACCTAATGTAATTAGTTTGAATAGCTCATCGTCAGTGTTTAGCAGCTCAATCAACTGTACAGCTTTTTCAATGTGTTTTGAACCTGAATTGACAGCAACTGCTGCATTGGAGCCAGCTCCAGCTGAAATCAATGTGCGAGTAGTCGATACCGTTACAGCAGGGGCATCTTGGTATGTTTTCATGGACATACCTAGCTCTTGACCTGGAAGATCGATGCTGTCAGGCCAGCCATAACCTGCCGCAAAGATTATTTTGCCAGCTTTACGATCAGGAGTCGTATCTTTAACCGTTGCACCATCTTTACGCACATAGCCTTTATTGTACCAGTCGCGCATAATTTCTGCGTATTTGGCAAACTCAGGAGTTTCAAATTGGTTGACAACTTTGTTTGGATCATTAAGATTGACCCAGCCTGGTGTTGTCAAATCACCTACAGGCTCCATATCCCAGTAAAGCGGCTCATTGGCAAAAAAGCTAAAATTAGAGCTGGTTTCAAATCCGATCATATCAGGATGCTTAGCTCGCGCTTCGCCAAGGAAAGGTCCTACCATTTCGAGAGCTTCTATCGTTGGCTTGCCTTTAACAGCTTGCCAGTCAAATCCTAATTCTTCCACAATATCTTTGCGGAAGTAAAAGCCGTTACGCTTGGCAACGCCCCATTGCTGATAATTGACAGATGCGTAAATACGATCGTTTACTTTCACGCCATCCCATAGACCTTGAGGGATACGGGCATACGTTTCTGGCGCAAGTTTAGGCAGAAGGTCAGTAAGGTCTGCATATGCACCTTTGTTAGCGTTTTCGAAGAAATTAATTCCACCCCAGAATGCAGTGAATGCAAGATCCCAGTCGTCGCCAGAATTGATCATCAGATTCATTTTATCTGCATAACTACTACTATCTACAGCAACTAAATTCAATTTGGCATTAATTTTTTCACCAATAATTTCGTTTGCTTTTTTCATGATGCGGTCAGACTCATTGACAGGTCCATTCATCATGTAGAAGTTAAGTTCTACGAGTTCCTCTTTTTCTTTGACTTCATTATTAGTAGCACTTGGTGCAGCCGTAGGATCGCCGTTCGTGTTTGGTGTAGCCTTCGAGCATCCAGACAGGATCGTCGTGAGAACCACAGTTAAACTGATCAACATCATAGGAAACTTTTTCATTGATATCCCCCTAAAATTTTTTTATTCTCAACTAGAGTGCTGTAAAATTACTCTTTTACAGCACCTATTGTTAAGCCTTTCTCAAAATACTTTTGTAGAAAAGGATACAGTAATATAATCGGACCGATGGCAAGTACACACGTAGCCATCCGTGCTCCTTCACTAGGAAGCATGCCAATAGCGGATTCGATAGATTTAGAGGCTGCTGCATTGGCTTGTAAATAGCCGATGTTGTTCATTAAAGATTGCAGCAAATATTGCAAGGTGTGCAGCTTCGGCGATTCGATGAACAACGCAACGGTCATCCAGTCATTCCAGTAGGAAATCGCTGTAAACAGACCGATCGTCGCCAGTGATGGTTTAGAAAGCGGAAGTGCAATACTGAAAAAAGTACGAATTTCGCCTGATCCGTCTATGCGTGCAGACTCGAACAAGGAATTCGGAATCGATTTGAAAAAGTTTTTCATAATCAGCACGTTAATTGCTGACACAAGGAATACGATAATGAGTACCCAGATCGTATTTTTAAGATGCAAAAATCGTGTAATTAAAATGTACGATGGAACAAGTCCGCCATTGAACAGCACTGGAATATACACGAATAAAGTGAGTGCATTGCGATAAGTAACTTCAGGGCGCGTCAACGAATACGACAGCATCGAAGTAACTAACAAATGCAGCAGCGTACCGACAACAGTTACAAAGATAGTGACGGCGTACGCATTGGCAATCGAACCAGCTCCGCTAAATACAAATTGATAAGCAGCAGTATCGAACACTTTGGGCCATAGATTATATCCGTCAATCATAAGCGACTCTTCACTTGTAAATGATATCGATACAACTAATAGCAGCGGAAGGATACAGGCAAGAGCTGATACAATGAAAATGAGATGAATTATGACTTTTGATATTTGAAAATTTCTTACTACCATAGCACTTCCTCCCTTTCTCTACGCTGATCGATTAAAATAAGGCGCTGTCGGGGTCTGATTTTTTAATAATATAGTTGGAAATCAGGACAAGAACGAAACCAACTACTGCTTGATACAGACCAATTGCAGACGACATGCCGTAGTCGTTCAGCTTTTTCAGAGAGCGGAATACAAGGGTGTCGATAACATCCGTTGCACCATATAGTGCTCCTGAATCATTGGAAAGGGTATAGAATCCATTCCAGTCGCCTAATCCGCCATTGAACAACTTACCTACCCATAACAGAGTAAGGACGATAATAATCGGTTTCAGCAGCGGCAGTGTAACGAATTTGACTTGTTGCCACTTCGAAGCTCCATCCAACTGGGCAGCTTCATAATAATCAGTATTAATCCCTGCGATTGCTGCTACATACAAAATGGAATAGTAGCCGATGTTTTTCCACAGATAGGCTAAGGGAAGGATAAAGCGCCAATAGGCAGCCTCACTGTACCATTGAACGGCTTCTCCGCCATTAGACGTAATCATACTGTTGACAATGCCTCGGTCTACACTGAGCATACCGAACACAATATACTGGACTACAATCCATGATAGGAAGACTGGCAGCAATATCGAACCTTTATAAGTAGCTGAGATAACTTTATTTTTCACTTCGCTTAATAGAATAGCCAATATTAGTGCACCGAGAGTAACGGTAACCATTTCTATTATGTTGTAGAAAAGTGTATTGAACGTAACAATTTTCGCTGTTTCGGATTTAAAGAAAAATTCGAAGTTTTTGAACAGCGGATCCATCCATGGGCTTCCCAATATACCGTCACGAGGGTTGTAATCTTTGAAGGCGATAAGTACACCGCCCATTGGGATATAACACATGACGGCAATAAATAGCAGTCCGGGTGCCATCATTAGATAGAAAGGAAATTGTGTACGTACGCTGCGCAATGTCCTATTATGAGTTGGTTTTGCAATTAGTTTCATTTAGTTCACCCCTCTCCTTGCATGAAATGTATTTCTGTGCTTTTAGTGTAGAGCGAGGGTGGGGGCTTCCTCAACAAAAAAAACCATCATTCTCTTTGTTTTTCGATAGAAGTTTTCTCTAAAAAATAATGAAATCTACAAAGAGTCTTTAATCGTTGTTATGATACATGCATACTTATGCTATTATTGTGTTAATTGTATAAACAAAAAAAGTCGAAATCGCATCAACTAGGGGGTCACTATGAAGCTACCGAGAATATTAGAAAAAAATAGCACGAGCTTTCTACGCAAATCTTTCTTCTCCTTTCTGATTATTACGATCCTCATTACTGTGTTGCTTACTGTTTTCTTGACCATTACTTATTTACGCACGAGTATCTCGATGATTAACCGCTTCAATCATGAGCTGATTGAACATTACAATTTCAGTATTACCTACCTCGATGAGACTGCAAAAAAATTAGGAAATGCGCTGTACAGCGATAAAGCTATCATCCAATTTATTAATATGAAGAAAAATGATGAGCTCGTGGCGATTTCGGCAAGCATGGTTATAGACAAGCACTTTTTGACACTAAAAGATATTGAGAGCGTTTACCTTTACAATGCGGGGGCAGATCTTCTTTATTCCTCAAGGAGCGGCGAACGCCAATCAGCCTCAACCTTTTCAGATCAGGCAATAGTAGCGATGCTAACCGATAAAAATTTTGTAGCAGAGTATCGTGGTCGACCTATTGTGACATCTGTAGAAGAAGAAACGCAATCGGCCGGTATATGCTCCTATATTTTATTTGAACCGGGGGAGACTTCATCAGGCTTGAAAAACGCTATTGTCGTTAACATTCGGACAAAAGCGCTTACAGAATCTATTCAAGCCATCAGCGGCAATGACCCTGAAACGAAATCCTCTTTTTTAGTCGTTGATTCAAACGGTTCTATTCTAAGTAAGACGCTCACACCGGAGTTTGAGCATAATATGAGTGAAGTACGCGGATTAAGCCAACAAGCAAATGAACTTATTAGTAGCAATAATCAGATACGAGAAATTGGGGGAATCAGCTATCTTGTATCTAGCAGCAAAAGCAACGCAAACAACTGGTACATTATGGGACTTACTCCTGTAAAAGAAACGTTTAAGGATGTCATTAAAGCATCAATTGTGTCTCTGGGTATCGTAGTTGTTGTATTCATAATTTGTGCAATCATTTGTCTTTACTTGGCTCGCAGATTAACTCATCCGATTCAAACGATTACGAAAATTATTAACGGCGAAGCTCATGAAAAAAACGATGTAGTCGTTTCGAGAATGGAAGAGTTTCAATATATTTTGTCTGTATTCGAATCGATGAAGGAGAAAAATCAACAGCTGGATAAAATAATCCATGAAGCAGGTTATGCTGTTAAACAAGATTTTCTTAATGCACTATTAAGCGATAGTACCACACACTCGATAGACCAAGTGCAGGAGAAGCTGCATGACATCAATCTGGATTATATCGCCACCAGTCAGCTGTGTATGTGTCTCATAAAAATCGATAATTACAGCCAATTTGTATCTGTGAATAGCCAGAAGGAACGATGGGCACTACGCTATGCTATTGTGAATATTGCAACAGAACTGGCAGAGGACTATGGTGCGTGCGAAATATTCAGCAGTGAGCCCGATAAATTCGTAGTCATTATGGATTGTTCCACAGTAAACCAATATAAAGTGCTGCAGGAGAAAATAGAGCGTTACTTACGCGAGGTACAGAGTAATACACTTAAGTATCTCCGTATTTCTTTATCTATGGCGTACAGCACGATGTTTCAGGGGATTGAGCATTTGCCCAGCATGTATAATAATATGAAGGGCTCAATTCTGTTGAAGATGCGCTACGGACATGGCTGTATTATTACTCCTTACATGATGGATGAAATCAACACGGATAATTTCCACATACCCGTCAAGAAAGAGGAGCAGCTCGTTGAGAAAGTGCTCGAGGGCAATTATGAAGCTGCTGCTGCAATCTATCAAAGTATTAGACCCATGCTATATCAATACACGTACGACGAAATTTTGTATTGCATTGTTCATTTGATTTACAGCATTTACTCCAGTGTGTTAAGCAAGATGCCTGCTGTAAAGGATAGCCAGAATTTAACTCTACAGGGATTTTTTCGCGGGATACAAAATGCAGAAGTGAGTACAGATATGGACAACGTGATAGATGCGTTTTTACAGAAGCTGTGCAATAAGGTGGAAGCTCTCAGGAATACTTCCAATAGTAATGACCATCTGATACAACGTATTGTCGCAATTGTCGATCAGGAATATTCCAACACAGAATTATGCCTAAGCTCTATCGCCGAAAAACTACGGCTATCTTCGAACTATGTCGGCCATATATTCAAAACAGCACATGGGCAGTCTATTGCGCAGTATATTTTCGACTGGCGAATGCAAAAGCTGGACGAATATATGCGAAATACGCAGCTTCCTTTAACAACCATTATTGAAAAGGTCGGACTAGAGCGGAATAATTATTTTTACACGCGATTTAAAAAGCATTTTGGCATGTCCTTGAGTGAATACAGACTGCAGCTGGGACAAGAAATAGATCATGAAAATGAAATGATAGTTTAAAGTGTGCGTAATTTGACGTATACAAAAAATCCTCCTCAGATTGGATACTGAGGAGGATTTTTTCATAGCAATATACAATCCATGCTACATCCTTAAGGAGCAGCTACAATCTTGGAAGCTACTGTGGCAAGATCACTAATATCAATCTTACCATCTTTAACGATGTCAAACTTAGCGTATTTCGCCCAATCTGGATCAGATGTTGTCTTACCGTATGCTGCTGCGACAAGACCCAAGTCACCAATCGAAATTTTGCCGTCTCCGTTTACATCTCCAGGAGTTGAAACCTTAATGATGATATTCATTGCAGCATCAGCGACTTCTGTCTCTATGCCGCTTCCATTCGCGGCGACTCCATCGACAGCCTGAACCTTCGTTCCAGCTTCATCCGTAGCTGATTTCGCTTTGAACTTAAGACGTAGTACATCACCGTCTGCAGTAATGCTGTATTCGCTACCCAAGCCTACGGCAATAATACGAAGCTTACCAGGAGTTTCAATGGTATCTACGATTTTGAATTCCGGTCTAATCGACTCATAGGAAACGAGCTCAAGCTTGCTTGCGTCATAAGTAAACGTAACATCCTTGGCAGAGATCTGGTCTTTCACATGCTGCAAACCGTAAACAACGGTTAGATCATCACCGAGTTGAACTTCCTCGCCGCCCTGCAGTACACCTGACAATTTCCCAGTTTGACCAGGCTCTGGGGATTCAGTCACAATGTTAAAGCTCATGTATCCGTTACTAGAAATCGTTATCGTTGCAACTCCAGTCTCTTGATCAAAGGCAACCTCTGGCTGTTCATATTGCTCAGCAAGACCCGTTAGCGCTTCAATCTTTGGCGCTGCTGTTAGATTATCGAATGTCAGCGTTGTTGTTCTCATCACATTATCCCGAGTATTGGTCATGTACTCTGACTTGATCCAATCCTGGAATAGGTTGTTCACATCTGTATTCCAGCGCTTTGTGGATGCTGTGTAGCCCTCCCAGATGTTGTCTTTATCTACCCGATAGTTGTTCAGCTTAACGTTAACCGAACCTTTATTATCATCCAGAATGACATAGGTATGTGGCTCAAGCAGCGCGTCAACTGTTGTGTCAGCTTCTGAAAGCTTAAATTTAGCCGTTTGATTCACATTAATATTCTCTAGATGGTTGTACAAATACCATGTGTCATCGATGGCCTGTGCGAAAGCTGTTCCCGTATAATCTGCTGGATATACACTATTAAAGAAATCCATCTTCTGCTGCTGTGATGAAATCTCTGGTGAGGTTCTTGTTAATATTGCAGCTTCAGGAAATGCTGATGTTACAGAAGTTCTGGACATTAATGCAGGAACAACGGGAATAATTCCATATCTTCCTGTTGAGTATGTCGTGGTTTCCGCATCTTCAACATTCAATCCGTCATACAATTTTTTACCGCCTAGGTTGCTAATATTATCGTGCACCACAATCTTGGTTTTTGCCTGTATCTCTTCCTTCGTTGGTGCCGGGTGCTCAATTGCATAACGCATAAAGTCTATAATTGCATGATCGAATGCCGGCGTAGTCTTATCTTCAATACCCGTCGTATATGCCGGATGCTCAAAGTTGTATACATTCCCGCCATTCAGGTAGATGTTCATCATTTGAATCGATAATAACGCTTCCGGGAACGTAGCTACACTACGGTCTTCTTCCCCGCCATTTCCAAGACCCGGTAATCTCGATTCCTCAAATAACTTCCAATCTTTACGTTCCCACCATGTCCACGTATCAATGATACCGCCCCATTGAGCGACATGGTCCGTTAACCATAATCCAGCCATATAACTAATCGTTTCAGCGCTAGTCCCACCGCTTTGTGGGGTGTTCTTGAAGGTAAAGATAAAGCTATCCCCGTGATCTTCCATTGCTCTCCGAAATTTAGCATTGCTGATTGCTTTTTCAATGGTATTGCCTTGATTTTGTTCACTCCATACGAAGTAACCACCATTATCATCGGATACTTTAATGTAATCTGCCGCCAAGCTTGCAAGACTATCATCATAAATCCAGTAGTTTTCTGATGACATTAAACCTACTAAACTTGAATATTGATCGTACATCGACTGTGCCCATGCCGGTGTTAGACTGCTTACCCCTGTATAGTATGGCTTGTTTCCAGCCGTCATGGTCAACAAAAGAACCGGAATGTTATTCTCTTCCGCAATCTCCATCTGCTGTGTGTAGAAGGCTTTCATCTCGGCTTCATTTCCCATGCCGATGTTTCCTGCATGAATTTCCATAACCGCGTATGGCTTTACATCATCCGGAATCGAATCCCATCTGCCCAGAAGTGTATCTTCCCATTGGAAAGTGCTTTCAACAGGATCATATTCCTTTCCGTATACAGGAATGATTAATAGAGGATGATCGTTATCAACCTCCATTCGCTTACCACCGCTCAGAGGCTCGCTAACTATAACTGTCGCTGTTGTTGTAAAACTGCCGTAAGAAGCTGTAATGATCGCAGTTCCGCTTGCAACGGCAGTTATCAAACCCGTGTGTTCACCTACTATTGCAACACGAACATCACTAGAACTATACGTTACATCTCCACCATAAACATGCTGTGAACCACTCATAGCTGACGCAGACAATTGCTTAGTCTCACCAATCTTGACTCTACTCTTCACTGGTGTAACAACAAGCGAATCTGCTTCAATTGGGGTTGTATCTGCTGTGAATGCTAAAGAATCCACTTCAATACCATTTCCACTCGTGCCTGAACCACCTGCATTCTCAATCTTGACGGTATGTTCACCAAGTGGAAGACCGATAAGCGTATACAGATCTTGTTGAAATTTGGTTGTGCCATTCACATTTTGAATATCAACTAGTTGATCATCTAAATAGATCTTTGCCGAACCGAAATTTGGAGTTTTCTTACCGATCCATTGCATACCAGTTCCTGTAAATGTAAAAGAAGCGCTCGCCCCAACCTGAGTTGTCTGTTTCGCTGCCCCCCCTCTACTTGCGCTCTTGTTTACCGTGCTCCATTGTCCTTGATAGGTAATAAGATTCGAGGTGTCCGGGGCCTCAGTCCATCCTGCTTGTAATGGAGCATCAGCTGCACCAACCGCTTCAAGATAATCGACATCCATCACCGTTCCAGCTACACTCACAAACTTAATGGAGTTTACCCCTGCTTTCAACTCTACCTTATAGGTTTCCGTGCCTGGTGTATCCCAATTCCCCTTGCCTTTAGCGCTTTTCGCTGCCGCATCCCCATTAACTTGAAGCGAGAATGTGGTGTTCGATGGAGCAAAATATCCAATGTTCAAATCATAGCTTCCTGCAGCTGGCACATAAAGCTCATTGAAATCCACATATCTGCCAACCACATGATCGAAATTCCCAAGCGTTATCCCGCCCGATGCATTACGGTTCATCTGGATTTCTGCATTATTATCAGACTCTTCTGCTTCGAACCGTATAAGCCGACTCTCAGATTCGGCGCCAACTGTTCCTATACTCGAAACAGTACCGCATACAACGACAACTATAGCGAGCAATGTACATGAAAAGCGATTAAATAATGACCTTCTCCTCATCTGTAAATCCTCCATTATAATAGAGCGGCACCTCATCAACATGACAGTGATCAAATACCCTATCACTTTACAATGGGATGAGGTGCCCCCTATGTTTCTATTAGCTTACATTAATTAGCGACCAATATCTTAGATGCTACTGCTGATAGATCCTGAATGTCGATTTTGCCATCCTTCACGATATCGAGCATCGCATACTTCGTCCAATCTGGATCAGACGATGCCTTTCCGTATGCAGCCGCGATCATTGCCAAGTCGCCAATGGAAATTTTGCCATCGCCATTTACATCTGGATTCGGAGTCGTATTCTTAATGACCATATCCAGAGTGGTATTCGCTATGGTTGTTTCTACCCCATCAGCATTCGATACAACCCCATTTTTCGCTTGAACCGAAGTTCTGTTTGTCTCTGTAACCGATTTAGCCTTGAAATTGAGTTGCAGGACATCACAATCTATGGAAATGCTGCCCTCACTTCCTAAGCCGGCTGCAATGATGCGTAGTTTCCCAGGCGCTTCAACTGCCTCCACAATCTTAAAGTTTTCATGCAGAGAACGATAGGATACCAATTCCAGAAGAGCTGGATCATACTCAAACGTTACATCTTTAGCATTGATACCATCTGTAACATTTTCCAGTCCATAAATAAGACTAAATTCTTTACCCGCCTGTACCTCATCAGCGCCGTTGAATGCGCCTGCCAGAGTCTCTGGAGCGGAATCGTCCGTCTTCACAACGAAATCCACCCAGCCATTAGCACGGATCTGAATCGTGAAGCTTCCTGTTTCAGCATCCCATGAGGTAACTGGCTCTTCATATTGATGCGTACCGTCGTTATTCGTCAAACCTTGCTTGATCTCCAAAGTCGGCTCTTCAGAAAATCCCTTCAACGTAATCGTCGCCGCTCTGTATCTGTCATCATTTCTTACAGCATCCGGAATGTAATGATCTAATACATAATCATAGAACTGACGATCATTATCCGAATCCCAGTGCCAAGTTGACCCATCTCCCGGTCTACCATTACCAGGAATGTAACCATCCCAGACATCATTCTTATCCACCAAATAATTGTTGAAATTGAAAGATAATTCACCTTGCTTTTGGTCGTCAATCATGACATACGTGTACGGTGCAAATTCCACATTCGCCGTTACACTGTTGTTGCTCAAACTTACTTTTGCGAATTGTGTAGCATCAAGCTCTGCGTCCACTCTGCTGTCAATATTCCAGTTATGGTTATATAGGAACCACGTGTTATTCAATTCATGCGCATAAGCGGTTCCTTCATAGGTCTCAGGGTACAGCTCATTAAAGAAGGCCTTGATACCTGCTTGATTCTTGAGAATATTAACAACTTGCTCCTTATCATAAACGTACTGGAACTTGGATTTCACATCTTCGCCCGTACGCTTTGGTAATGATGGAATGGTGCCGTATCTGCCTGTGAAGTACGTCATCATCGTCGTATTGTTGTATCCATTATTGTTCTTATCGCCATACAGTGGGTTCAGGAGATTGCCTGTAGCCGTCCGTGAAAGGCTATCGAGCGTTCCCTTTTCCGCGGAGTAAGCGAACTTCGTCTTCGCGATAACTTCATCCTTCGTTGGAATATCGTAATCCTCCATATATTCCATCGCTTTCGCAATTGCCTCTGTAAATGCTGGCGTAAATTGATTGTTCGCCCCATTGTTCGTTGCAATGGATGTCATGTGATCCGGATGCTCGTAAGAAAATACCGTTGCTCCTACTCTGGCCTGCTGGATCATCCGCATTGGCGCGAATAGTTCTGGGAATGTGAATGGTCCTCTGCACTCTTCTGCGCCGCCCATCACACCAAAGGTATCATGGCCGTGCAGTGGTCCGAAGCCTTCAATGAACCACATCCAAGAATCAATCAGTGAGCCCCAGTTGCCAGCAATATCTGCCATCCATGCGCCTTGAACAACGCTCTCATGGGAGTTGTAACTTACATTACTCCATGCGCTTGTTGTTTTGGCGAGCAGGATAAAATTCTGTTTAAACTCTTTCAGTGTATTAAACAAGCCTGCATGATCCAGAACACTTTCGACATAATCACTGTTGTCGTTCATATCCGAATAAACCACATAGCCACCTTGTTCAGCTGCAAGTAAAACTTGTAGTTTCATATATTCGGAACGCGCCGTTCTTTGCCATCCTGCTGTTGCGTTGTGATTCTCAGAGAAGAGAACACCTCGCATGTTAGGATATTGCTCATACATTTCTCTAGTCCACTCGATTGAAGGAGGCGTATATTCTCCATCGTCGGATGTGCCAGAATTGGATACCATGATAAAGAATGGAATATCATCGCTCGTATCATTCGGTGTATTGTTCAAGGTTTCAGCAAATCGGTCCTCGTACCAAGCCAAGGTACTTGCGGTTCCTTTCACGCTGCCGGAGGCATGAATGATGATGACTTGATTATCAACCAGATCCTCACGAATTCGGTTTCCGTTGATATCTCCATTTTCGATGCTATCCCAGAATCCTTGAATACTCTTTCCGCCTTGCAGTGGTCCAGGCAGACTAGAGTTAACCTGACGATACAGATGATGCAGGAATAATGGATTCTCATCGTTAACGGTCATACGAAGCGGAACACCAGCAGGATATTCTTTCACTTTCACCTTAATGGTGCGAGTGAGAGCTGTACCCGTTAACGCAGCTGTAATAACAGCCTCTCCTGTTGTTAATGCTTTCACTAATCCCGTGCTCGAAACACTGACTGCGCTGCCGTTGGAACTTGACCAAGCAATGGATTTATTGTTGGCATTATATGGCTGAACGTTTGCGATGACTTGAATAGACTCATCTTTGTACATTTCTGCCGTAGCAGGAGTTAGTGTGAAATCGTTGATACCAATTACTGCTGTATCGCTGTACTTTACAACAAGCTTATCGATGTCGATAATATTGGATGATGAACTTGGATTCTTAGTTCCCGTTGGTACGATACTGATCGTATGAACGCCTGGCTTCAGATTGGTATTCTCATAATGTGTATATCCAAATTTGGCATCGGCCCCGCGTCCATAGGTATCCACAGTTGCTGCCTTTACACCGTCGATCCATACTTCGCCGATACCAAAGTTTACATCCTTCTGACCGATCCAGCGAATACCTGTACCATAGAATGTTAAGGTAGCTTTTGCACCTTTTACTGAAGAAACTGCGATTCCTTCACTATCCAGATTGCCCCAGCCTTCGTCATAGACAATATCTTTACCTAGGGCGTCAACATCATGCCATGTTGCCTCAGCATCTGGTTCTTTGTCAGGAATAATAGGATCACTTGGAGGCGCGGTAGTTGGTGTGCTTCCTTGACCGAGATAAAGACTCAGGTTTGCGAATGTGTTTTCTGTATACCCGGTTCTCCAGCCATTTTGAACACCATTCGTGCCACCGCTATACCATACTCTAACTTTATCTGTTGCAGCATCATAAATCAGGCTTGATCGGTAGATGAAGCTGCTGTCCCACTTGCCTTGCGCAACGTCCATAATCTTTTTATCATATGTCGTCCATACCTTGCCATCGTTTGACTTAGCGAAGAAAAGGTATGTCTGCGCGGAACTTCCGCCGTCAGGGTATGCAGGGTAGATCGCCCAGTATTCGTTCTTCTCTGGAATGTACTGAACGTTCATATGCCAGATTTGGTAATTAGCTTGATCAAAGGTATCAGCCAGTGAAACAGGCTCGCTCCAATGAATACCATCCTTGGACAATCTGTAGTCGATACGGTTGGATTGATTATTATAGCCTCGATCTCCTGTGTTTACGGACCACATCTTCCAGATGCCATTCTCACCTCGGACCACCGAAGGAGAAAGAGCATCATAACGATATGTAGTCTTAATTACGGTTTGGTATTGTGGAGTTGCAACACTTGTGCCGTTATCTCCTTTGGAGATAATGAACAATCTAATTTCTGAAGGCGCAAATCCATTGCCACCATGTCCAGGGTCATCTTTTGCCCAGTTATAGTAGAAGTATAAGGAGTCGTTCTCTGGATTGTAGACAAGCTCTGCATCACAGTTATGATATGGACGCGGTTCTTCCTTAACACCTGTCAAAGGATTGCTTACACCTATCGGGGCTACCCACGTCACATTGTCGTTAGAAGCAAGCAACGATGGATTCTCAAACTGTGAGTTTCCAGATTGGTTAGGTGTTGTCGCCATCCAGTATTTGTAGCCATTCCAGCCGTCTTTAAAATAAAGCACATCGGGATGCGTCTCCCCTTTTTGCTTACCGTTAGCTGTGAAAATATCGCCTAATTCAAGAGGATTCTCTGCATTTGGGAATGGCAGCTTTGTTGTTGGTTCTGTTGTTTCTGCATTTGCCCAAGCCTGCAACTCAACGTAATGGCCTCCCTTTTTCCCTCCTGTATCGTGTCCATTGTTGATTACGCGGATATATCGCCCTGTAATCGGAGCAGAGAATCTGATTTCTTTACCTGCAGAGGATTCGGCATAAGCTTTATCCGTACCTGCACCAAAACCGAAGAAACCGCTTTCATCTGCATTGTACACAATATCCTCAGTTGTGAAATTAGCATCCTTTGATAGGAAGATAATGGTGTCTTCATACGAACGGTTATCATTAAAATAACGCCACAAATTCAGTTTTTCCAAATCATAGCTCTTACCCAAGTCGATCTGCACATAATACGGATCTGCCTTGGTCTGAGCCATATCCCTTCCTGTTTCTGCATAGTTAACATTCGAATTTGTACCAACGATACCATCATTCAGCATGCTGGCTGGTCGGTCGGTGCTCCCTCCTTTGTTAACGCTTGCAATACCTTTCAACGCAACATTCGTTAATTGTGCTTCAGTAATAACGGAAACATCGGCCTGAGCATGATCTTGCGCATATGCTGCATTTGGCCCTATTATCATCGATAAAGCTAGAAGAGAACTAAAGTACTTATTCCACATGCCTTTTCTTTTCTTCATGAATGCACCCTACCTTTCTAATTTCCACTCTGTTGGTTCTGAAACTACAATAAGATAAAAGGATAGCAAGTCACACTTTCAATACGAGAAAACAGGTTATCTCCGCACCTCCCTTCATATCAACAAACTTACTCCTTCAGCTCAATCACGATTACCGTATCCGCCGCATCAGGCAAAGGATAAGTGAAATGGGGAATGCTACCTAGGCAAGCAAACAATATGCCTTCATAAGCTTTCGTAATCCAGCTCTCCCCGCGCTGTACCTGTACACCGTCAGCCAGTCGATACATTGATTTCACCTGATCCGCGGGTATGCCAGTGAGCGCGAGTGGGCCAATCTGGGCTTCCAGCACATGAGCATAAATTTTATTGCCGTTGCGTGTATATCGACCCCATTCCGGCTTATTAATCTCAGCATAGCCGCATCCGTAAATACTCTCCGAATTGAGGCTCATCCATTGTCCGATTTCCTCCAAAATTTTCATCGACTGATTATTAATCGTTCCTCTAGCATCAGGCCCAACATTAAGTATCATATTGCCGCCCTTGCTTATGCACTCGACCAACTTTCGAATCAACATCGAGGAAGGCTTATAATTCAAATCGTTGGGAGCATAGCCCCAGTTGTTATTCATAGTCGTGCATAATTCCCAAGGCAGCGGGACACCCAGCTCATTTTTGATGCCTTCTGGCGGAATAATCTGCTCCGGACTTGCAAAGTCTCCGCTCCATTCCGTTGGATTAGCGGTCATAATACTGCCGCCGCCTTCACCGCTCGCCTCCAAGCGATTATCAACTATAACATTCGGCTGCAGAGAACGTACCATTTCCATAAGCTCCTTAGCGCGCCATGTTTCGCCACGCATATGCTCATAGGAATAATCGAACCAAAGAATATCAATTTGCCCATAGTTCGTGCATAACTCTTTAATTTGACCATGCATATACGTTAAATATTGATCGAAATCGATCACATCATCTTTATAGGCTTCATTCCCGCGCATTGGATGCATCAAATCGTCATACTTCGGATAATGCGGATGCTGCCAGTCAATTAAAGAATAATACAAGCCTACCTTTAGGCCCTCCGCACGCACAGCGTCCACGAATTCACGAACCAGATCTCGCCTACAAATGGTGTTTGTCGATTTATAGTCTGTGAGCGCACTGTCGAATAGGCAGAAGCCGTCATGATGCTTGGCAGTCAACACGACATAATTCATGCCTGCTTTTTTAGCCGCTTTCGCCCAAACAACAGGATCATAATCAACCGGATTGAATTGTTCGAAATAATCCTTATATACATCCGCTGGGATTCGTTCCTCACTCATTACCCATTCCCCGCGTCCAGGTATTGCGTATAACCCCCAGTGTATAAACATTCCAAAACGATCATGGCGAAACCATTCTGTTCTTTTGAATAAATTTGACATATCCCTTACTCCTTATCCTTTAACCGCACCGGCAGTCAGGCTCTTGATAAATAGATTAGATGTAAAACTGAATAACAATATCGTTGGAACAACAGATACGATAATTGCTGAGAACATACCGTTAAAGTCTCTAGCGTACGCTGTTCTAAATTGACCTAGCAATGCTGGAATCGTCATGTGATCCTTGCTCTCAAGCAACAAAGCTGCGAAGTAAAATTCATTCCAATTGTTTAGAAGTGAAAGAACGGCAGCCGTAGCAATTCCAGGCTTAGCCAGCGGCAGGATAACCCGGAAGAACGTAACGACTTGGCTGCAGCCATCGATTAAGGCAACCTCCTCCATCTCCTTAGGAATCGTTAGGAAATAATTGCGAATAACGAAAAAGGTGACCGCAATGCCAAGACCTGAATAAATGAGCACTAGACCTGTTCGCGTGTCATACAGTCCCATCAAGTTAATTAACCGATAAATAGGAAAGCTGATCGAAATGGGCGGTATGAACAAAGTTGAAGCAAACATAAGCGTGATGAGGTTTTTTCCCTTAAATTGAATTCTTGCGGACACATAGGCTGCCATGGATACGAAGGTAACACTCACAATCGTCGACAAGACCGATACCATAATGCTGTTCGAGAAGTAAGAAGCTATGTTTAGCTTCGTAAATATCGTAATATAGCCGTTGAAAATCCATTCCTCCGGCAAGCCAAGCCCTCCTGGAACTTCTTTGAAAGAGGAAATGAACACCCAAAGTACGGGATATACGGAGATGAATAAGACGATAAGGATCAAGCTATATTTAAGCAAACCAGCAAGTATTGTTTGCCATACACTGTCTTTACGAATTTGATTCATGTGGTCTGCCTCCTGCGTTAATAACTTTCATTCGCTCGGAATATGCGAGAAATGAATACGACTAATAAAATTCCTAGAATGAACTGTATAACACCGGCGGTATTAGCCAAGGCAAAGTTCAATTTCGTACTACCCATTGCGGTTTGATAGATATAGTAGCTTAAACTGTACGTCGAATTATCCGGACCGCCTTTGGTCATCAACTCAATCTCATTGAATAACAATAAGCTATAGTTTGTAGCTAATATCGCTACCGTACCGATCATTGGTCTAAGGAGTGGAAGCGTAATATGAATTTCTGATTGCAGAACGTTGGCTCCATCTATTTTGGCTGCTTCATAAATATCATTGGAGATAGAGAATCGCTGCGTCATGAGCAGCAGACTATTCACGCCGCCAAACAAAATAAAGGCAAACGTTACACCCCAAAAGGAAGCACTAGTATCGGCCAAAATATTCAAGTTCACATCGGGATTGAACTTCCTAATCACTTCGGTTACTAATCCGCGAGCAGGATCATATAAATTTACGAATATCAATCCAATAGCAGCGGACGAAATAATGTTAGGAATAATAAACGCATTACGAGCCAGCACCCAGCCTCGAGGTTTTTGAGAGAGCACAAGCGCTACGAGCAATGAGAATGGAATCTGTATAAGAAGAACAAGTGCGACCCATTTAAGTGAATTGAACAACGCCGTGTTAAAAAAATAATCATTAGTAAAAAGCTTAATATAGTTATCGAACAGATGGGTCCATCCTAGAAGTTCAGGACTGTTCAAGTTTTTAAAATCCCATTTGCTAAAAGAAGTAAAAAAGATATTAGCCAGCGGATACGCGTAGATGAGCAGGAACATCACGATAGCCGGCAATAAAAAACTAATTATAAATCCTTTTTTCCTTAAGCTTTGCATCAGCTTCTCCGCTCCTTCCTGTTGTCAAAACAACAATGAGGTTCATTTCAAGAGAACCTCATTGTCGTGTACTGCTTCTAAGCTCTATTGCAAAGTTTCGTTCAATTCTTTCACAATTGCTTCGACATCTTTGCTGCCATTATGCATTGCTGCATATTTGCCGCTTAGCGCACCAGCGATATCCGGATTCCAGTTCGCTCCAAGCGCCTTTGTCTTATAATCTGCATTAGCTGCCAGCATGCTAGCTTCTGCAAGCTTTTTCAATCCAGCATCAGAGCCATTGATATACTTTTCATAATCCAAACCGCTATAAGCCGGCATAGCTAACACTTTTGTGAAGATACGCTCCGCAATTTCCGGACTCATCATATACTTAACGAACTCTACGCTTGCTTGAATCTTCTCGTCACCTTGCTTATTACTAATTACATAACCAGGCGATGCAGATACTAGAGCCGCTTTCTTCCCAGCTTCATTAGTAGGGAACACCGCCGGCTTAATATGCTCTGGCTTCACTTTCTCCAACTCTAGGAAGCTGCCTGCTTCCCATACGCCGTTGAATAACATTGCGGAATCTCCGTTCATGAAGTCATCACGATAGGACTCTGAATCCGCCGCGCCAAAGTATTGCGTCTTGATCTTGCCGAGCGCATTCTTTGAAATAAATTCAGTCGTATTCTTGAATGCGGCATTATCGAACGAAGTTGGAAGCTGCGAAGCAAAGTCACGTCCTTCTTGCGTACCGATCAAATGAGCATTGAACAAAATGTCAGTCGGCCAGCCTTGATTCATAGAAAATGGCGTTTTCACATCTTTGGATGCGCCAAGCTTATCTACCGCAGCGCTGAAATCATCCCAGGTTTGCCATTTGTCCGGTGTTACTGCACCAGCTTTAATAAATAAATCTTCGTTATACCAGAAGCCCATTGTTTCCAATTGCTCGCGAACGGAATAAATTTTTCCATCAATATTATTTTGCTCATAGTTAATGCCTACGCCTTCTTTGAACACTGGATCAGCATCAATATAAGGCTTCAAGTCGACAATTACACCAGCTTCAGATGCAACAGGGATAATATTCCAACCACCTACATCCACGATATCAGGGAACTCGCCTCTTGCTATTTCTTGAATTGCTTTGTTGTATACGCCTTCTCCGCCAGTATCCAAAGCAACAGGTTTGAAAGTAAACTCATCTTTGTGAAGCTCAGCGAAATCATCATATATTTTTCTCATTTCAACGGCGGCTTGCCAATCATCCTGGAAATAACCATGATAAAATGTAATGGTCTGCTTCTCACCTGCAGGCTGCGAAGAGCTTTCCCCTGGAGCAGCTTCTCCGCCCTTGTTGCTAGAACAACCTGTTAGAGCTAGTACAGTGATAGCACTTAGCATGATACCCTTCGTTAGTAGTTTTCTCATCTTCATTCCCCTTTGTTTGTGATTAGAATAGCTAGTTACTATTGCTTGATGCTATTATCACAATAAAGGCATTTAAAATTAATAAGCTATATTGACTTCTACTTGTGTCCTTTTTGTTGAATCGCTTTCATTTGAGGTTATTGTCCAAAAATCCAACAAAACATTGTGTTTTTTTGTCATTGTTGATATTTTTCTACCAAACTCTTCGTACATACGAATTGCGAAATCCCCATAAAAAAATCCTCCCAGTATTCAATCAAGGGAGGATTTTTTCATAGGCAGATAAGAGATCCGAATGAAATGGGAAGAGTTTGAGGCTTATACGCTTACGTTGTCCTCAAATCGAATAAATTCGCACCAGCTTCTTTATGTTTTCCCTGATCAACAGCTACAACCTTACCGCCGGAACGAATGGATTCTGTTGCTGCACAACCGACCGCTACACTCATTCGTCCTGCAAATGGGGTCGTTAACGGTTGCTTATCATATAAAATCAGATTGACGAAGTCTTCACAGATACGCGGATCAGCCCCGCCATGTGTTCCAGGAAGCTGTTTCATATCATAGGTAATATCGCTCATTTCCTGCCATGAACCGGATTTTCGTGTTTTCACATGAATTTTATCATTTACATCATCGTTTTCAATTCGACCCTTTGTTCCGATAAACGTATAGTTACGGGAATAGTCTGGGGTAAAGTGGCACTGCATATATGATGCTTTGATTCCACCCTCTAATTCCATAATAACCATGTTGTTGTCTTCCACATCAATTTCTTCTCGAAATGCGCATTGCGTCAGCCGTGACATACTTACATCCGGACAAGTATCTTTCACATCGCATTCAGGACAATGCAAGTCATTTGGCTTATTGCCTCCGTAATAATCAAGACTGCCAAAAGCAGATACTTTCGTTGTATAACGATCTGTCAACCAATGTATTACATCGAAATCGTGAGAAGCTTTTTGTAATAGCAATGAAGTTGTATTTTGGGCTGTACCGTGCCAATCATGATAATAGAAATACCCGCCAAGTCCAACAAAGTGTCTTACCCAGACTGCTTTTATATCACCAATTACCCCTGATTTGATGATTTCCTTCATGGTTTGGTACATGCCCATGTAACGCATATTAAATCCAATCATTAAATGCTTTCCTGACCGTTTCCATTCATCTAGAATGCGATCGCATGCTTCAACTGTGATAGCTAGCGGCTTTTCACAATATACATGTTTGCCGGCTTGTAAAGCTGCTATTGCGTGTTCTTCATGCATGTAATCAGGAGTGAAGATGGCGATGGCATCAACGTCTTCCCTTGCAAGCATCTCTTTGTAATTAGTTGTCACAAATGCTTCCTGATTCACATTTTGTTGAAATTGTTCTAATGCTGTCAGCGATATATCGGCAGCTGCCACGACAACAGAATTGCCACCTGGCTTATGCCAATATTGGATAATAGAGCTCCTTCCACCTGCTCCTAAAATTCCAATTCTTACTTGTTTCATTTTCTCCACCCCTTTATCATAAAAACAACAGTTTATACGGCTTGTCTGAATTCATTGAAATCGTAACATATCCATCTACTGGGTCTACTCTTCGATCCTCTTTTCCCTCTTCACGAAGAAGTACCTGCTCTGAAGATTTATAGACAAAGGGCTGACTCGATTTATGGCTTACCGTCATTTCCGTTACCCGCATCCTATCCCACTTTATACTTACTTCAAACCCACCTTGAACACGCACACCGGAAAGAGAACCTGCGATCCAATTTGAAGGAAGTGCCGGTAACAATTCGATAAATCCTTTATGCGATTGGACAATCATCTCGACCACACCAGCGGTATAACTAAAATTTCCATCAATCTGGAATGGTGGATGTGCGCCAAGCAGGTTCGGGTACAGTCCGCCGCCTTTCATAACTTCACCCGTTTCTTCGACAATCTTAAATAGCTGTTGAAGTAACGAATGTACTCGTTCGCCATCCTTTAGCCTGGACCAAAGACAAATTTTCCAGCCGAGGCTCCAACCTGTTCCTTCATCCCCTCTTCTATTTAGTGATTGCCGAATAGCTTCTATGATTGGACCATCTGTAATCTGGCACCCTGGATAAAGACCATATAAATGGGATACATGACGGTGATGTGGCTCACCATCTTCATAATCAATCAACCACTCTTGCAGTTGTCCATACTTACCGATTTGCAGCGGGTGCAAGCGTTCTTTTGCTGCTTTCACTTGGTTAATAAACTCATTGTCGATACCGAGCACAGCTCCAGCCGCAACACAGTTTGAGAACAAATCCCATATGATTTGCAAATCCATCGTTGACGCTTTTGTAACGGAGCCCACCTCTCCATTCTCTGCAATAAAACGATGCTCTGGCGATGTGGAAGGCGATGTAATGAGGTAGCCGTTCTCATCCTCTATTAACCAATCTAAACAAAACTCCGCAGCACCTGCTAGAATAGGGAACACTTCCGCCAAATACGCCTTGTCCTGTGAATAGGTGAAATGCTCCCATAAATGACGAGTTAACCAAGGCCCTGACATTGGCCAAAAAGCCCAACTCGGATCACCATGTCTATCACCGCCGACAGGATGAGCATGCCTCCAAATATCTGTATTATGATGGGCCGTCCACCCCTTCAATCCATACCTTTCACTCACCATTTCCTTGCCGGTTACAGAGAGCTCACGGATAGCTTGTAACAGAGGACGATGACATTCAGCCAAATTCGTCACTTCTGCAGGCCAGTAGTTCATTTCCGTATTTATGTTTAATGTATAGTTGGATGACCAAGGCGCGCGCGTTAAATCATTCCATATTCCTTGCAAATTAGCAGGTTGTGAACCCTCTCGAGATGATGCGATCAACAAATATCGCCCATACTGAAATAGAAGTTCAATCATTCCAAGATCTTTCGGACCAGATAATCGTATCCTTTTATCCGTATCAACCTCTTCTTCCGATTGTTCTTTATCTAATTGGAAGTCAACCCGGCGATATAGGTTTTGGTAATCCAGTATATGCGCTCTTCTCAGCTCTTCGTAAGATATACCCATAGCACCGGTTAATATCGCTTCATTTTTTTGAGACAGGTCATCGAAGTTCTTACCCGGTAATTGGTCATAACCATTGTAAGAAGTAGCCATCGATAAATAGATGATCGTTTCAGTCGCATTGGTTATGACGAGTCTTCCGTTCTCTGATTCGATTTGTCCGTCCTTCTGATCTACGCCCACTCTTCCTTCAAAATGAATAGCGTCTGTTTCGCCAAATTGTCCATAAATAATGGGAAGCGAGTTGTCTCCTTCGTAATAATTCGGAGCACAATATTCAGGACAAACCCCTTGAATAATTAAATTATGCTCAGTAGAATGAACAGCATTGTATTTCAACGGACTATCCAAGGTTATAGCTACGTTTAACATTCCTCTAACTGAACTTGCTAACTTAATCACTAATACTTGATGTGGGTGTGACATAAATGCTTCTCTCGTGAAATCTACTTTACCGACTGCATAGTTCACCTTAGATATGGCCTGCTCGATATTTAACTTTCTTTCATAGTGTCTGGTTACATTCCCATGCAGAAATTGCAGCTTCAAATTTCCGAACGGCATATATGCTTGTGTATAAGGACCAAACATATTTTTCGTTTCGCTTATAGCTTCGCCGTATTTCTCTTCATCGATTAAATGTCTTACTTTTTTTAACGATTCTCTATCATCATATGACTTATTTTTACGCGGCGGACCGGACCACAATGTGTCTTCATTCAACTGGAATTGTTCGGTTTCAACGCCACCGAAATGCATTGCACCCATTCTTCCATTCCCTATCGGCAGAGCCTCCGTCCAAGTGTTAGCCGGTTTTCTATATAACAATTCGCAATTCCTCATCGTAACATCACCTGATCCTCATCAATATGTAAATCACTTTCCTGCATCGGGGTATGATCCAAAAAGAATAGGGCTTAATAGACACACGTCCCATAAGCCCTATTATAGATTCTATAAGGTATTACTGATTATATGTGTTTTGATAGATTTCCAGATAACGGTTGACATTCAGCTTTTCAAAACCGTTCAAGTAACTTTCCCATTCTTTTTCAATGTCTTTTGCGCCTGTAATAAATTGTACTGTGTTTTCATTAATATATTTATTGATATTAATCTGCAAGAGCGAGACTTCTTCCGCCTCTGTAGGATCAATCCAAGCTCCTTTAGCGATGAATGTATCTTTCGGCTCAAATCCATCATATTTTAAAGTTGCGTTGAAAAGTCTTCTTTCATAGCCTTCAGGTGAGAACTCATCTTCTGGCGCTGCAATCGAATCTCTCAATTCTCTCGTTAACATATTTGGGCCTCTTTCTCCCCAAGAGTAATACGTTTTTTCTGCTTCCTCCTTCTCTTCTTCCTTTGGATCAGCTGGAATCATCGCATATTTCGCTTGTTTGCCGGTTAAGTCAATATCCGCTGGTTCACCTTTTCTCCAGTTAACGCCTTCTTTTCCTCTGGCTGCGAACATCGTTCCTTCCTCGCTATATAAATAGTCTGCCAGTTTAATTAAAGCTTCTGCCTTTTCACCTTTTGCTTTTTCAGTAATCGCAAATGTAAGTGTGTCTACAGCTCCGTAATTAGCAGTCGTTAATTGAACGCCATTCGGCCCTTTTAACGGTGGTACAACATCGAACGCTCCCGATTTTTCATGAGCCAAATCCATGAAGACAGCCAAGTGAGTTGCTGCTGAAGCACCAAGGATGGAATCCCCCTCACGTGTCCCCATCTGCTTGAGAGCCTCCATATTTTGAGTGAAAGTACCTGTGTCTATTAATCCTTCTTCATATAAGGAGCGAATATACTTCAATCCTTCTTTCCATTCCGGTTTCATGGCCGCCAAAGCCAGCTTCCCGTTTTCTACGTTAATAAAATCCTTTCCGTTATTGTGGATAAAGGCATTCATCAGGAAAATGGTCGGACTGTTTCCTATTTCGCTAGTTTCTCCGCTTAATGGAATTTCATCTTTTGCTCCATTTCCATTGGGATCATCGTTTTTAAATGCGCGTAACACATTTTTAAACTCTTCTGTCGTTGTAGGCATCTTTAAACCTAGTTTTTCTAGCCACTCCGTATCCATCCACATTTTACCATACCTAGAACAGTGGTAGCATTCGTTGATAGATGCCAAGGCGTAAATATTGCCATCAGGCGCTGTTATCCCGTCTTCCAAATAATCGATTTCTCCCATTGCCTTCTTGATATTTGGTGCGTATTTATCAATTAGGTCATTTAACGGGAGAAATACGCCTTCTTTTCCATACTTCTGTACATCTATTTTCGAAAACCCATCTAGCCATGTGACTGCAAAATATGCATCCGGATAGTCTCCGCTGGCGAGAGATAATTGTTGTTTTTCCTTCGCTACATCCTGGGGAGCAAACTCCCACGTAATTTTAATATTGAATTTTTCCTCCACATGTTTTGTAAATTCATTGACGTCGGCTCCGAATTCACCATCCCATGACAGCTTGGGTGTGAAAATCGTCACTGGAATCGGACCGCCTGCACCAGTGTTTCCGCTTTCCTTACTTGAGGACGGTTCATCCTTCGAAGGCACACAAGCCGATAATAAAGCAATGATGAATAGCATAATACTTAGCATCTTTAGTTTTTTCATATTTTTATCCCTTTCATTAATAAATTGTTGTCACCTGTTCGTTACCCCTTTAATGAGCCAATTAATACACCCTTCACAAAGTACTTCTGCACAAACGGATAGATGATAAGGACCGGTAAGCTGGAAATAACGATAAGAGAGTATTTCATTAATTCCCTTAATCCTTGTGCCTTCAATAATTGCATAACATCTCCGTTTGGATCCGCGTTCAATATCAATACACTTCGCAGGATAAGCTGCAGAGGATATAGTTGTTCGGACTTCAGATAAATCAATGCATCAAAATACATATTCCATTTCGCAACCGCATACATCAAAACTAAAACGGCAAGAATCGGTTTGGACAGCGGTAATACGACGCTCCAAAAAAAACGGAAATCACTGCAACCATCAATTTCACTCGCTTCAGCTAATTCATCCGGAATCGTTGTCTGGAAGAAGCTTCGAGCAATAATAACCTGAAACACCGCCAATGCCGAAGGCAGCAATAGTGCCCAAATCGTATCGATGAAATGAAGATTTTTTACAACGAGATATGTTGGAATTAAGCCGCCATCAAATATCATGGTGAATACAAGCAAAATGATGATGATGCTTCTGCCGTAAAAGGTTCGTCTTGAAAGCGGATAGGCGAGCATAACCGTAATGCTTACACTGATCAGCGTTCCGACAACCGCATAGAAAAGCGAGTTGGAAAACCCTTGAATAATTTGCGGGTTTTTAAACACGGTCGTATACCCTTCTAACGTAGGATTAACCGGAAACAGCCATACTTGACCGGAAGTTACCGCCGACGGGTCACTAAGGGAAGCGCTTACAATATAGATAAGCGGGTATAATACACAAACTAAGATCAGACATAGAAAGAAATAAATACCTCCGAGAAACACTCGGTCAACCGCCGATTCTCTTATTCTCGTTTTATTCGTACCTTGTGTGAATGGCTTCCCGTTCATTGTCCTCCTCCTTACACTCCTTACCATAAACTTGACGACGAAAATCGTTTTGAAATCGTATTAGCCGTTATGATCAAGATAAGGTTCACAGCGGAATTAAACAAACCAACAGCCGCTGCAAAACTATAATTTGCTCCTAGTAATCCGATTTTATAAACGTATGTGGCAATCACTTCACTTGAACTTGTGTTTAAATCATTTTGCATCAAATAAATTTTCTCAAAACCTAGCGACATAATGTTGCCAATGCTTAACACAAGAAGTACCACAATAATCGGTGTAATCCCGGGAAGGTCTACATAAGTGATTTTCTGCAATCGACTGGCACCATCTATCTTTGCCGCTTCGTACAAGGTTGGATCAATTCCAGCCAATGCCGCTAAATAAATGATTGCAGCGTAACCAGTATTTTGCCACACGTCAGACCATACATAAATCGATTTAAAGTATGCCGGTATACCCATAAAATTAATTTGCCCGATGCCAAACAACTCGAGAATATTATTAACTAATCCTGCATTTGGAGATAGGAATAAAATAATAATCGATACCATAATGACCGTCGAGATAAAAAACGGTGCGTAGGTAACGGTTTGTATTAGCTTCTTGAAGCGGGCATTACCTACTTCATTTAATGCTAGTGCCAAAATGATTGGACAAAGAAATCCGATGATCAGCCCATAAAGACTCAAACCAAGCGTATTCTTCATCAAGAGGGAAAAGTTCGGGCTTTCAAAAAAGTAACTAAAGTAGCGCAAACCTACCCAATCACTTCCCATGATCCCCTTTGTGACGCTGTAGTCCTTAAAGGCAATGACGATTCCGGCCATTGGTATATACTTGAAGGTAAATAAAAATACTAAAGGAACAATTGCTAATAAATAGAGTTGCCAATGCCTTTTGATTTTTTTTGCAGCTGAATTGTTTTTCACACTCACCTTTTTTTTGCTTGTCTGTTGAATTCCAGGTTGTTTGACTCCTCTCAGTTCCATTTCATTCCCCTTTCATTATCATATTTCCGAACAAATTCTAGGGTGATATTCTGTGTTGATAGCGCTATCATATTATGATTGCGGAAATACGAAAAGGGACAATTCATTTGCAGGTTACACCAAGAAACTCCTTTATTATCAAGGGTTTTTCTATGTCCAGCACCTATAACCGTACATTAAATTAGAAGGGTACATTTAATTTATTGATGCACTTTATGAGTTCTCAATAATCGTTCGATACTCTGTAGGGGATAAACCGGTAATCCGTTTAAACGCCCTTCTGAATGAATGGCTGCTATTATATCCGGAAGCAATAGCAATATCCTCAATCGAATCATTCGATTGCGTGAGTTTTAATTTTGCATAGTTCATTCTAATTTCCTCAATATAATCAGAAATGTTAACTCCGATATTATTTTTAAAAATGATCGGAATTCCTTTTTCCGGATAACCGACTGCTTCAGATAATTGGTACAGGGTTAAATCCGGGTCATGAAAGTTTTGCTTGATGTATTCTTTTATTTTTGATATCAGCAGCTGGTTTCCGGCAAGCTTTTGTTTTTGTATCCTTCGAGCAATATCGATCATCATCCACTTTATTTGGTCAAAGTCTTTACTAAAGATGCTATTCTTACCCATCACTCTTTCCAGCCTGTCTTGAATATCTTCCATGATGATATGATTATTTCCGGTATTCTTTGATAAGATTCGAATCATTGTCTCATGTAATGCGCCAATTAGTTGGGTGCCATTTTGCTGGGTTAACCTTCTTTTTACAACATTTTCGTCATGCATTTTATTAAATGATTCTATGACCTCTGTTTCTTCACCGTTCATAACAGAATTAATGAGTCTGATCTCTAATTCGATCGGATAATAATAAACATTCATTTGCTCTACCGGTTTGTTCGTATATCTATACAAAGTCGCTTGCTGATCCATGGATAGTATAAACGGTAGACTGGATTTCGCTTCTTCATATGCTTTCGAAATTCCCCTGATTCCTTGAAATTGTTGGCTCATTCCTATAGTAACCTGTAAACTATACTTATCTTTTAATAGATTTATGAATAAATTAAGCTCCTTATCCATTTTCTCATCATGGATAAGGTCATTTTCGGAATAGGTTAGAAGAAAAATAATTTGATTCACATCATAATGAAAGAGATAAATATATTCATGAAACTTCTTCTTCATTTCATTTTGGATCATCAGACGTGCAACATTGATTTCATCCAACATTTCCTTATCAAGTTCGTTGGAGAAATGAATAACTTGAATAATACCAACATATCCAATATCGCCTTTCAATCGGATATCAGCCTGCTCTAGCAGAACACCTGCATCCTTCATAGATGTTCTTTCTCCCATAACGACAGAGCGCAGCACAGAATCTTGCAGGATCGGTTGTTGTTGCAAAATTTGATTTTTTAGATCAGCATTTTTGGAAATCATATCCTCAACATTACTATGTAAAAATTCATAAGGGTTTTTTATTTTTTTCGTTTCTGAAAGCGGGATAATACGTAATAGGCGACTTAATGGAATGCTGTTATTAAACGAGAAAACAAACGCAATACAAAGTCCTGCCAAAATAGAGATTAAAGCGGTTAGCATACTAATCGTTTTGATATGATTAACATCTGCGAGCAGCTTGTCCTTAGAAATTGCCGCTACATAGGTCCAATCATTAAGTTCGGATTTCAATTCTATATACATAAATTGCCCATTTTCCACATCAACAAAAGGTTTTCCGGAGGAATCCTTACGTATAGCCGTATTTTCAGTTGAATCATCACTAAAGAGAATATCCCCTTCTTGATTATATACATACGTAAACCCGTTATATTGAGCCGAAATCGGGCCTAATAAGGATGTGAATTCGCTTTCATTAATCATTAAGACAACATTTGCCTTTGACGATAATGAATTATTTAAAGGCAACGATTGTACATAGGTAATAACCGATTCTTTCACGGTATTGGTTCCCCGTTCCATAGTTACGTTCGCAGCGGGAATGTACATATTCGAGTAAAAATGTTGGTTAATATCGGTATTCCATTTCTCAAAACTCATTTCATCATAAGTATAATTATTGAAAAAATCTTCCGGACGTACATAAGCAGATCTAGGAGTTACAATCGTATCAATTTGATTAAAATAAATATAAAATCTGCTGAGAAGCGTGTTTGTATGCACCAGCTGTTCAAGACTTTCACGAACCTTGTATATATCATAAGCAACAAGCGTATCGCTAGCAGATTTTCGATGCATTAATTGCTTGATATCCTGATTAAAATGCAGCTGATAAATGAACTGTTCGATTTCAATATTTTTCTGGTCGATCGCGGATATCATTTCTTTCAACAATTTTGTACTGCTTGTCGTTGCATGATCTACGATTTTATTAAGACTCACTTGATATATGATAAAACTTGCGATTAAAGGGATCACGAGAATCAAAATATACGATAATAGAAACCGTCTGAAAATGTGTATTTTTTGGAGATAATTAAGCATATCGTATTTTGCTCCTCCACGACTAAATAATTAACGACGCAGCAGTTCTGATAACTCATGTGTCGACATCGTTCTATTAATAACACGATTTAGATTATTTTTGAGCATCTCTATTGCCTTCTCATCCCACAAGGATTCCAGTGTCCATATATGAATCTCAGATTCTCTTGCAACACTAAGCGCCATTCCTAGCATAGGCGACACCTGCTTAATCCAGTTCAGATCGATATGAGGGTTAGAAGGGGCTTGATACGTCTCCTCCACCATTCGCATCTGAACCTCATCGCTCAGCAAATATTTGAGAAACCTCACGCTAGCCTCAATCTTCTTTGGATCTCCTGTATTGCCAATCACATAGCCTGACGATGGCGATTCATATGAAACCTTTAAGCCGTCATATCCAGGAAAAGCAGCATACTTGATCTGTTCATGATTTTTGGATTGGGCTAAATCATTGCTTTCCCACACTCCGCTAAAGAAAAAAGCCAATTTAGAGCTTTTGAACTGCTGAAAAATGTCATTTCGACTAACTAGCGAGTGGTCGCTATAGGAATAAGCTTTGCGCAGTGCATCCATCGCTTTGATAAACTCAGGGGTATTGAAATCAATCGTTCTTTTTTTCATAAATTCCGTTCCCGCTTTATTCTCTCCCGCAATTCTAGCGCCAAGAAAGTTCAAGCTTTGATCACTCCCCATCATGATCGGATATACACCATTCTGCTGTTCTTCCGCCCAATTTTCAATCTTATCGCATGCCTCCCAGAACTCTTCCCATGTAGCCGGAAGCTTCACTTCTGTGTAAGGTGTACCGTCGGTGGTAACACCCGCTTTCCTTAGAATCTCTTCATTGTACCAATAGCCTACAATTTCGAGCACATTGGGCAGCGTGTAGATAGCGTCGTTCTTCATCCATGCTTCCAGAATCGACGGGTGAATATCATTTCTAAATTGTTCATCCGCATCTATATATGGCTTAAGATTCAAAGCCTTTCCTCGAATGATCGCGTTGCTAAGAAAGCGGCTTTCACCGTTTGTAGATATAATATCCGGCATTCTGCCCGCAGCCAGTTTATCATTTGCCTTATTAATTATAATGGGAAGATCAGGTGATGAATCCAAAATCACTTTAACATCTGGGTTTTCCAATGAAAAATCTTCATATATTTTCCGCATATTCACATGATCGAGAGAAGAACCGCCATATCCATGCATAAGTGTGATCTCAATAACTTCTCTCTCTGGTGTACTACTGCATGCCGCCGAACTCATCGCCATGATGAATGTCAGGCTCCAAAGCCCCATTCTCAAAACTATCTTCCACAGCTTCAAACGAACACACCTTCCCTCACCGTTATCTTTCATGCTATCATCAATTTAATATACATGACAATAGCCTCGTTTGATTGGAGTTGTATGTTTTGTCTACTGATCAAATAAATAAGAAGCAGTCTCTTCGGTCAAAAATCATTTTATTTGACATTGCAACAACTCTCATTCCGCTCATATTATGCACTTTTCTTTTAATTACCCTGATTTTCAATGTATTGACTGACTACATTCGCAATGACACCGTTTTCTTCCTCAAGCAAACCAATACTAATTTTCAGAGTAAAACGGAGCTTTTGGAGGACACACTGCTGCGCTTTAGGAACAACCCGGTTATTACAGATTACTTAACCAATGTAGCGGACAAAGCCGGCGAGGCGGTCACAATAGGTAAAGCTGACAATGATCTCTATGCGCAGGTAGAAACGCAATTCGAGCTGTCTGCCAATCTATACTCAGATAAAAATACAGTCAAGCTGGAGCAGCCTTTTTTGGATAAAATATATCTATTCGATAACAACGGAGTAGCCTTTAACGCCTTTTATTACCAGCCTCTAAAGTCGCTTATGAAGGAATTTGACAAAAAATATACTTCAATGTACAAGAAATTCATTCAAAGTACGAAAGAAGTTAGCTTCGTCATAGAGGATGACCATATCCATCTCCTATTCCCCCTCTATTCCGATTCAATGCGATCTATTGGAACGATTATTTTCGTCATCAATCAAAGCAGCGTGCATGAAATTATGCAAGATATAGGTAACTATAACGACTCCTTCTGGTTTATGTTCGATGGCCAGGGCGAACTTATTTTATCGAATCATGCTGATAAGGTTTCGCCTGATGAAGAGCGACAGATTATAAACACTTACCAGCAGGACGCCTATGAGAAAATGATAGGAACTAAGGAATATCTCGTCTATACCGAAAGAATGAATATGGATTTCAACAGTGTGATTGCTATTCCTAGCAACCAGCTTTCTACCTTGCTGTTTAATTCAATCAAGGCTTATGTTTATGTTTTTATTTTCATAATCGTCCTTGTGATCCTATTTACGATATTTTTCATTAACCGGATAACAAGGCCGCTGAAGGAAGTCGCCTCTAGCATGAGACTCGTAAGCAAGGGCAGATTTGAAATTAAAATGCCTGAATTTAAAAGTCGTGAGTTTGCCCATGTGAGCGAAGTGTTCAACACGATGATGGATAGAATCAACTATTTAATCCAAGATGTATATAAGAAGCAATTGATCATTAAAGAATCTGAACTCAAATTTCTACAAACACAGGTCAATCCACACTTCATGTTTAATGTGCTGAATACGATCTCCTTGAAAGCCAAAATGGACAACAATGATGAAGTAAGCCGCATGATTAGCTCGTTTTCCGGACTTATACAAGCCAGTATTTTTCGCACAGGCATGGAAAAAGTACAGATTAAGGAAGAGCTTGTTTACGTTGAATTCTACTTGTATTTACAAAGCTATCGATTCGAAGATAAGCTAACCTACCGTATTATTTGTGAAGATGAGAACTTATTAGAGTTATACGTGCCTAAGCTTGCCATTCAATTTTTAGTGGAGAATGCAGTTATGCATGGCATTGAGCCTAAGCCGGGAGAAGGCTTTGTTGAAGTACATATTCATGCTAAGAACGATCGTTTGTTTATCGATGTTAAGGATAACGGGATTGGCTTTCAAAATATGGAGGGGCAAGTAAAGCTTCCATTTAAAACCGTCGATCATAAGAAGGGGCATAACCATGTGGGGCTTAATAACGCCTACAAAATCATTCAATATTTCTACGGTCACGATTATGGAATTCATATATACACCAAAAAAGATGAAGGAACTACGGCAACAATTCAAATTCCATTCGATCGTAAAGACCCGAAAATGGAGGAAGAGAACAATGTATAAAGTTATGATTGCCGATGATGAACCGATGGTTCGTAAAGGGTTTATCCATTTGATCAACTGGCATGATATCGGTTGTGAATTAAGCTATGCAGCGGTTGACGGTCGTGATCTTCTCGATAATCTAGATGTATATCAGCCAGATATTATTATTAGTGACGTGAAGATGCCGCGAGTAGACGGAATTGAAGCGGCGCAATATATTTGGGAGAATCAAATAAAAACCAAATTTATTCTGCTCACAGCCTATGCTGATTTCTCTTATGCCAAATCAGCCATTAAATATGGTGTTGTTGAATATGTGACCAAAACAGGAGCGCTTGAGGGTATAATTGAGGCTATAGAGAAAGCGAAGGTGCTCATTGAGCGTGAGCGTTCGGAAAGTAATACGGTTAATCTTGATTTGCTGAAAACCAATTTGCTTAAATCTATTCTGGACAGCTCGCTTTTTAATCGTGAAGAAATGCTGAGCTCATCGGAAAAATATAAGATCAACCTAGAAAAATACGTTGTGCTAGCCATTAAATTAGATTCAATCGAAGAAGAGGACCTGCATAAATCACAGCTCTATATGAAAATAAGCAACTTCTTCAAAATAGCTTTCAACGAATATTCCACTTATGTTATTCCACTTAGTAGGGAAATGCTGTGCGTCGTCGTTAATGGGCTCGTTTCAGATAACACCCAGCGAATTATTTCTATCTGTCAGGAAGTTCTGATCACTATTGAAAACTTCAATAATTACAGTGTTTATATTGGTGTTAGTCCTAGCAGCCATTCTATCTTAAAGCTGTATGAAACTTATCAGCAGGCTGCATCAGCGATCACTGATCGGTTTCTTAATGAAACAAGCAAGATTTATTCCTATAGTTCACTTGATCCTGCAGCGCCTCTCTACTCCGCACAAAACGATCAGTTAGTAGAAAAAATCATCCAAGAAATAGAGAAGGGCTTAACCAAGACCGCATTGCAATACCTTGAACAGCTTCTTCTTATTCAACAATTGCACTCCTTCAGCGAAAAAGATATTAAATATACCGGACTTATTATAGAAAGCAATTGCAAAAAATTCATCTCTGCTTACAGTTCCGCAAGTACCAGCACAGCGAATGTGAATGCCAGTGATCTTGCAGGTCATGCCGATACCATCGGTGAAAGTCGTTTTTTCAGTGAATATGCACATAGGCTTAAACAAATCGTAACCAAAACCTGTGATCTAATCTATGAGGCAACGCGTGGAAAAAACAATATCATCTTGGAAGCGCTTAATTACATTAACGCTAACTTTGAACGCAATATTACACTCAATGAAATAGCCACTCATATTAATGTGAACAGCAGCTACTTAAGCCGAATGTTTAAAGAGAAAACAGGTGACACCATCATGAACACGATTCACCTAAAAAAAATTGAAAAAGCCAAGAGCTATCTCATCAACAGCAATATGAAAATTCAAGAAATTGCCGAAGCCATTGGCATTGACGATAACACTTATTTCTCACATTTTTTCAAAAAGCATACGGGGCTTTCGCCTAAGCAATATAAAGATGCTCATTGACGTCTCGTAATTCCTTGAATGAAAAAGAGCCGCTGCCCGTACAGAAACGGTCAAACGGCTCGCGGTCTCTCTCACTATTAAAATATTATTCCATAACCGTTCCCCAACTGATTACCGGCCATCAGATAGGCCTTTGCGCTTTGCTGCAATGACGTTCGCTCTTCATAAAGCGAAGGGTCTTCGCACACGCGGTTGAATATCCTCTCTTCCGCTTGCTTTGCATCGCGGTCCACTTCATAGACGACGAAGTTCTTCTGGAACTTCAGGATGTTAGAATTCGGCGGCAACACTTCGCTAAGCTGCGGATAGAGCAGCCACGACTGGCATACGAAGATTGAAGGATTGCCCCGGAAGAACGCTTTCGCCATCTCGAACGATTGCTCCACGCTTTGCCCATCCAGCGGTCCGCCTTCCGGGATATGAACGTTGAGCGCCAGTTCTCCCTTGCCGAACTTTCTTCCTTCCGCCTTCACGTCTTGATCCAGCGCTATAGGCTGGAATTGCAGCCGGCCTAGCCGAAATAACCGTAGTTGAACGTGCTCCTGCAGCCACCCGTATTCTTCGATGCCATAGACACCGAAATCCTGGTAACATTTCATGCACCATATTTGCAGATCAGAGAATGTGTCGTAATAAATATCGTCCGATATGCCTCGGGCCCTATATTCTTCATAGGCATCCACCGCAAATCTTGCGAATAGGGCCAAGAACGTCTCACGGTAAGACGGCGATTGCTTCACGCTGTCAAAGAAGGCAAACCTATCGCTTATAAACTGCTGTTTTAGTTGATTATAGCTATTATCATCAATATGAATCCGATTGATCGTCTGACGGGCGCCCTCATCGAGCTGAATACCTTCGCACAATTGATCTAAGTTCATTTTGCCGATCTCCTTCTGGTGATTGTAAGAACATGGATATTATACCACATCTATCACCCTACCAATCTATAAATAATGGCCGCCGGATTTTCGTCCTGCGGCCATTATTCCTCCTATTATTTCTTCGCTATATATTTGCGAATATCGAACGCTACCGCCGCTACGATAATCAAACCTTTAATAATAAGTTGCCAGTATGGGCTTACTCCGATAAACGTCAAGCCGTAGTTAATGACACCGAAAATAAGAACGCCTGCCATGACGCCTGGAACCGTACCGATGCCTCCCGCTGTGGATACGCCGCCAACAACGCAAGCAGCAATTGCATCCAATTCGTACATGTTGCCGTAGTTGTTCGTTGCCCCACCAGTACGTGCCGCCTCGAGCACACCTGCCAATCCGTAGAGCGCTCCAGAGATCGCATAGATCGCCATCAGGTTGCGAGCTACTTTTATACCCGAAACATGCGCCGCCTGTACATTTCCACCAATGGCGTACATATTTTTACCAAGACGTGTTTTGTTGAAGACGACCCAGCAGATAAAAGCAACAATGATAGCAATAATGACGATATACGGTATCGAGTAGCCTCCTCCGAGATCAATAAAGCCTGTGCCCCATTTAGTGAAATCAGCACGGAGACCGCCTATCGGCTGCGACTGATTCGGCTCCATGTTGAAATAGATTGAGTTGACACCATAGATACCTACCATCGTGCCAAGTGTCGCGATGAACGGAGGCACGTGAAGCTTCGCAATAATTACGCCGTTAATCAGACCTACCAGCAAACCTGCGACGATACCAATTATTATTGGAATGCCTACCCATATCTGTGGCAGATCCGGAAAGAATCGGCTAGCATAGGTGTCAATCTGGAGCATTGAAGCCGATATAACTGCTGTCAGACCGACGACACGACCTGCGGATAGGTCCACCCCGCCCGTAATGAGAATGAAGGCCGCTCCTAGAGCGATGATTAGTCTTGTAGATGATTGCTGCATAATGTCACGCAATGTCGAGAACGCTAAAAAGTTTGGATCTGCAATAGCGATTCCAATGACCAGCAATATCAATACTACAAATATTGCACGTTGTGTTAAATAGTCCTTTACTCTATTGATAGCTTGCGTATTCATCTGTTTCCCCCTCCTGTGTCTGCCAACCGTTGCTGTGCAGCCAATCGCATGATTTCCTGTTCCGTCGCTTCGCCGCCCTGTATGATGCCCGTCATGCGGCCCTCGCTCATGACCATGATCCGATCGGACATACCGAGCAACTCAGGCATTTCAGAGGAGATCATAATAATACTTTTTCCTTGCTTAGCGAGTTCTGTAATGATCGAATAAATTTCGTATTTGGCTCCGACGTCAATCCCCCGTGTCGGTTCGTCCAGTAGCAGAATGTCTGGATCGGTCAGCAGCCAGCGAGCTAGCAATACCTTTTGCTGATTTCCTCCTGACAGATTACGAATTTGTGTATTGACCGACGGTGTCTTCGTTCGCAACTTTTCCACATTCTGCCTAGCCTCCTCTTTTCCTTTGCGCTCATTCAGCAGACCAACTTTATTTTGATATTTTCCCAAATTAGCTATTATTGTATTTTCATATACGGAAAGCACTGGGAAAATCCCCGTCACCCTGCGTTCCTCCGTGAGCAGCGCGATATTGTGCTGCTTCGCGTCCGCCGGCGATTTAATCCGAACCGTCTTACCATGAATGGAGATTGTACCGGATGAGATTGACCTTAAGCCAAATAGCGCTTCGATCAGCTCTGTCCGCTGTGCGCCTACGAGTCCACCGAGACCAAGAATCTCGCCCTTGCGCAGCTCAAACGATACGTTCTGGAATGACCTCGGATTCGGCGAGCTTAGACCCTCAACCTTCATCAGCGTATCGCCCGGCACATTCGTCCGTTCGGGAAAACGATCTGTCAGATCACGGCCGACCATACGAGTAATGATAAGATCAGTCGTTAATTCTGACGATGGCCAAGTGCCGACATATTTACCGTCACGCATTATTGTCACATCATCGGATATGCGTAATATTTCTTCCATTTTGTGCGATATATAAATAATGGATACTCCGCGCTTGCGCAAGCGGTTAATGACAGCGAACAGATGCTCAACCTCGTTTCCTGTCAGCGAAGATGTCGGTTCATCCATTACTATGACTTTCGAGTTGAAAGAGACGGCCTTCGCTATTTCCAGCGACTGGACTTTCGAGACAGACAACGACCCGGCGCGGGCGCGCGGATCGATATCGATATCCATCTCTCGAAACAGATTAATCGTATCTTGATACAATCGTTTTTCATTGACTAGCACAAATGGTCCATAGCCGAACGTCGGGAAACGCCCGAGCCATATATTTTCCATAACATTACGTTGCGGAACAGGATGTAGCTCTTGATGGATCATAGATACTCCGCTGCTCAGCGCATCATTCGAATTGTTAATCGTCATTTTGCTTCCGTTGATATAAATCTCACCTTCGTCAGGCTTATATATGCCGAACAGACATTTCATTAATGTCGATTTGCCAGCTCCATTCTCCCCCATAAGCGCGTGTACCGTTCCCGGTCTTACCTTTAATGATACGTTGCTGAGCGCCTGAACACCGGGAAAAGCTTTAGATATTCCCCGCATTTCCAGCACATTTTGCTCCGCCATTTCCATATCCCCTCACTTTTGGCGAAAATAAAAGGACAACGCTGTTGTAGGCCGTTGCCCCTTATGCTCAAAACTTATTTCGCGTCATCGATATTATCTTTAGTGATTTTCTTGTATGCGATCCAGACATATTTGCCATCCGTAATGTCAAAGCCTGTGTTGTCCTTTGTTGGCGTTTCGCCATTCGCAAGAGCTGTTGCAATCGCTACAGAAGCCGCGCCCTGGTTCTTAGCGTCGTTCAGCACTGTACCGAGCATTGTGCCATCCTGCAATGCTTGAATCGCCGGAGCTGTCGCATCTACACCGACAACTGGCAAATACTTTCCATCCTTAAAGTAGCCCGATGCCTTAAGTGCTTCAATTGCTCCGAGCGCCATGTCATCGTTGTTCGCAAGCACCGCTTCGATCTTGTCACCGTGTGAAGCGAGGAAAGCCTGCATCTTCTCTTGCCCTTTCACGCGATCCCACAAGGCCGTATCCTCAGCAAGTTTTTCCACCTCGATACCCGCATCTTGGATCGCCTGCACCGAGAATTTCGTTCGCAGTTCAGCATCTTGGTGACCCGGCTCACCTTGTAACATTACATACTGCAGCTTGCCGTCGCCGTTCTTGTCGGCCGAAGGATTCGCTTTCCAGTAATCCACGATAAGTTGGCCGGAAATTGTGCCGGACTCTTCTGCTTTTGCTCCGACGTAATAAACTTTATCCCACTTGTTCATGTCCTCAGCGATCGGCTCACGGTTTAGGAACACAACGGGTATATCCGCCTTTTGTCCTTTGTCAATAATGACTCCTGCCGTCGTTCGGTCAACCGGATTAATTATCATAGAATCGTACTTCTTTGAGATGAACAGATCGACCTTTTCGTTCTGTGTTGGCTGAGCATTCTGACTGTCTACAATATCCAGCTTCGCCTTGCCCTCCGCTGCTGCCGACATCGCGTTTCGCACGCCGGTCATGAACGTGTCGTCAAACTTATAGATCGCTACCCCGATCTGAGGATTTTTACTATTAGCCGCACTTCCGTTGCTAGCTGCACTGTTGTTTGAGCCGTTGTTCGCATTGTTGCTGCATGCAGCCGTCAGCACAATTCCTGTCATAAGCACAAGCATCAAACTTTTTTTTGCATGTGATTTCTTTTTCACCTGAGTGGCCCCCCTGGATCAAATGGAATTCGATGTTCTTCAGCGCTTCGCTGCGTGCATCGTGTATTGCAATTATCGCCTATTCGCACGACGATTCGAATTCAATATTCTCATGCTTTCTATGAAAATTCTCATCACTTTCACCGGATTACATCTATAAATGACCTATTTGACGAATGGAAACAGCATCTTCTGATTGTCCATCCAAAACATGTTGTCCGCGTCGATCACTCTCGTCTCTAACAGCATCGGCTCCCCGGAATTCATTCCCATCAGTAGCTCCACTGCCTGTTTCACACCAAGATAACCTATACTGAAATCGTTCTGTACGACCAGTTTATGTATTATGCCATCTTGCAGCAGTTCGAGTTGTTCCAGCTCATTGCCGAAGGAGACTATCTTTAGTAGGCCCTGCTTTCCGCGACGCCGTACTTCGTCCGCCGTGCCCAGCGAAGCCTGTATATCCAGCGCGATAATGCCGTTAACCGCTTCATGGTCAAGCAGTTGCTTAACCGCCTGCCAGCATGCATCTCGCAGGTTGCCACAGGTACCCCCGTCTATGATCTGGATGCCGTGATATTCGGCCAGAGCTTCCCTAATGCCCGCATCGCGCCGCTCAAAATTCGGATCGCTACGGTCCGAACGGAGCAACGCGATTGTTCCACTCCCACCTAACAATTCCGCAAGTGCTTTTCCAGCCTTTCTCCCTGCCTCTTCGTTATCAATTGCAATGTTACCCAACACTCCGAATGTCTTGCTCACATCATTGAGCGCAACGACGGGTACGCCAGAAGTCATCGCACGCTCGGCTAATTCCTTCAGCACCTTCTCGTTTGCCGGATCAATCAATACAGCGGAAGCTCCCTCCTCCACCGCCTGAAGCGCTGCTTCCAATTGTTCGTCAGCATCCTCGTCTTGCTCAAAAGCGATATAATCGAGCGTGGTACTGAACTCCTTAGCCGCCGCATGGGCACCTAGCAGCATAGCATCGCCTTGCTCCGATGCATGTACCGGTGCTACTAGGACGATTCGCCTAGAAAGCCCATCGTCGATGCCAAGTTTCGGAGCAGAGCATGCCGTCAGTCCCACCACTGCTAACAATGGCAAGAAGTAAGCCAGTCTGCTCGTTATTGCAACCTTCCAAAGTTTACTCATCATGCTTCGCTTTCCTCCACTGTCCGTCTGATTATCGGGATGTTCACCCGGACCTTCGTTCCCTCTTCTAACTCGCTCTCGATCTCCAGTCCATACGGCTCACCATAATAAAGTCGAATACGGTCGTGGACGTTACGGATAGCCACACCCGAGCCTGTTCGTGAATCTGCTCCAGAGGTTCCGCCCAGATCGGCTGCGAAGCCCGGATCAAGAAGACCGGTCGCATCGCTCTCTGCACTTGCCTTGCCCACACCGATTACCTCTAGCAGGTGCTGCAACTTCTCATCCGTCATGCCTACCCCATTATCGGCCACTTCCAGCACAAGCTTTCCCTCCCGCTCCCTAGCACTGACCCAGATATGGCCAACGTCTACCATGTATTCGATACCGTGGACTATAGCATTTTCAATCAACGGCTGAAGCACCAGCTTCAGCGTGTAACAGCCCAATATGGATTCATCCGCTTCAATAGAGAAATCGAATTTGCCCTTGAATCGCATTTGCTGGATCGTCAAATAATGCCGCGCATGCTCAATATCTTCGCCGACCGTAATGCTCGTCCTGCCTTTACTCAGGCTGATTCGAAACAGCTTCGATAAGGAGGTAATCATCCTAATGACCTCCTCATTCTTGCTCATACCTACCATCCGAACTACTGAGTTTAACGTGTTATAAAGAAAATGAGGATTGATTTGCGCGTGCAACGCCTCTAATTCGTATTTTCGCTTCAACTCCTGCTCCACAACGATCTGATTCATCAACTGTCTGATCTTGTTCAGCATCAGATTAAAGCGACTGGACAATTGAACGACCTCAAGCGGTCCGCTCAGCGGAAGCTCAACTTCAAAATCGCCACGCTCCACCGCCCTCATCGTCCTCTCTATACGTCTAATTGGACGCGTTATCATTGATGACAGCAGTATTGACATCAACACAGCAAACATTAGAACGATAGCAACGACCTGAACCAAATAACGATTCATCTCCTCACGAGTTGTCATAATCTCATCCAAATAAGAGACTCCGACGATTTTCCAACCGATATTGACGACCGATTGAACGGTATTCAGCCGCTTAACGCCTGACACTTCATCGATATAGCTGTCCTTAGTCGTCAAAGCCTTCTCCACGCTTTCATTGCGAAGCCTCTGGTAAATGAGCTGCTGCTGGGGATGATAAACAATATTGCCAGCGCCCTCGTCAATGATATAAACATAACCACGCTTGCCTAGGCTCACACGACTGCTAAGCTCATCAATTTTTTTGAAATTAATATCCACGAGGAGCACGACATGCATCGGCTTCCCTTCATGCTCGATCGTTATGCCCTTGCTCATGGATACGACCCATTTATACGTGCCATCGTACAGGTTCTGAACATGTGGCAGAGAAAAACTGAGATGGTTCGGTACACGCATGGCCGAATGGAACCAACTTTGACCAGTTACCTTCGCGCTCTCGCGGACCTGTGCTTGCGGATGATTGCGCAGCATGACACCTTGCTCGTCGAACAGAGCAATCGACACGAGGTCTTCACGACTTCTCATGAGCGTATTCAACTGCTTAGTCACCTGCGGGTCGTCCCATTGACCTTCGGACAGCATATCCTCCTCAATCGTGCGGTACAGTTGAGCCATACCTTCTATGTAATCCTCCAGGTTGTAGCTCACTTGATCGACAATCTGCTGCGTGCTTAAGAACACATTCCGTTCTGCTGTCATAGAGAATTTGTTAAATAGCAGCACCGCAACAATGATAATAATAATCAACATGCAGACGGAAAAAGACAACATAATAATCGACCGGATGCTACGCGCCTGAAGCTTCAGTTGACGCCGAATGGCAGATCTCATATATCCGCCGCGCTTTCCGAAGATTCATACAAGCGACTGCGGTATTCCTTCGGCGAGATGCCGACCTGCTTCTTAAAGCAAAAGCTGAAATAATTTGGATCAGCGAAGCCAACGCAATCCGCAATTTCGAAGGATTTCAAATCGCTTGTCCGCAGTAGATGTTTGGCCGCTTCCATACGGATGTGCATTAAATACTGTACAAACGTCATTTTGACCTCTTTCTTGAATACTCCACTAAAATATCCCGTACTAATATGCAGATAAGCACACAGGCGCTGTATAGAGATATCCGGATCGCCGTAATGCTCCTTGGTAAACTGCACCGCCTTCTCCACGATATCTTTGTACGAATGCTGCCGCCGACTTGAAATATGCTTCATGATGCGCAGGCAAAGTTCCTGGAACCAGCGCTGCGCCTCAGATAGACCGGAAAATTTGAAAATTTCAGCATGTGGCTGGAAGCCAGCCCCGAACAATTCATCTATATCCGCGTCTACATCCTGAACCGTATGCAGTAAGGCCGTTACCACCTCCAGCAAATACACCTGAATATCACTGTACGAATAGGACATATCATTCAATTCTCCAAAGATTTCCGACACGACCTCGGCCAACTCTTCAGCAGTCCCTACCTTGAGGCTTCGGACGAGTGCTTGCTCCTTCAATTCATCAAAGCGCAATTTCCGGCCCCGCTGACCTTCTACATCTCGAATGAAAATCACCTTGCTCGAGCCGAGAACGAACCGGTAATCGAGCGCCAAGAGTGCATCGCTGAACGAGTCCTTTAATTCGGCAAGTTCCGTTACTACGGAACCAATTCCAATTGTCACTGACAATTTCAAAAAATGAACAATGCTCTTAAGTATATTATCCAGTGTCTCCTGTACCCTGCTTAAAAACGCCTGCACGTCACCATCCACATCAATAGCGAGTAACGCTATACTATCCTGGTGTATGAATACGCTTCCCATTCCCGCCGCTTCCCACAATTCCTTGGCGATGTTTAGTATCGCATGAAGCATTAAATCCATATCTCCCGAATGCCGAAGTGAATGCTTTGACAGCTCTTCTACTGTACCTTCAGCCGGATGCAGCGCAATGACTGCCGCTATAAAATGTACTCCTTTCAGTTGAAGCCCATAATTGACTGTTTTCTCCTCGATCTTCGTATGCGGCAGTTTTCGCATAACCAGCGAGGCCAAAAACGTCTCACGCAGTTGTGGCAAACTTGTCCGGTAATGTTCCTTTAACTGCCGTATGTCCTCTCGTTCTGCAACTTCCTGTTCAATCCGTTTCTTGATTTTACTAAGCAGTTCAGTTAAGCTCTCAGCTGAGAACGGCTTAAGCAAGTATTCATCCACGCTAAGCCGAATGGCCTTCCTGGCATAATCGAACTCATCATAGCCAGTCAGTATTACAATCTTTGTAAGCGGCTGATTCTGCCTCAGCCATTCAGCTAGTTGCAGCCCGTCCGTGAACGGCATATGAATATCTGTAATGACAACGTCCGGCTCCAGTCGCTCAGCCAATTCCATTGCCTCCTTGCCATTCTCCGCCGTGCCCGCAACCGTAAAGCCATTCGCCTCCCAATTTATTTCGTGCAGAAGCCCTTCCCTTACAACCGCTTCATCATCGACCAGCAGTATTTTGTACAATGAGATTCCCCTCCAAATTTTCAATATCATCCATGATTGAAAAACACAGTTTTTCAAGAAAAAAATCCACAACCATTTAGTTTCGGATTATGGAGCAGTATGCGCTTTATCGGACAACCTCGATATTAAACGTAGACCACCGCCTTTGCAAACGCTTTCTAATCCACTCACTCTAGTACAATGAATCATATTTTTAGATTCATTTATATCGGTTAAATTTAAATTTTGCGTATTCCAACGACAATTTCTATCAAGCGATAGCAATATTCTTTACACCTTTTAACAGCCAATCTAATCCTACATTAAATTTACTTTTTATAGAAGAGTCTGTACAATTTATCAAATCAAAAAGCGAAAAAACCCCGTAAATACAGGATTTCTGTATATTTACGGGGGGCATTTCAGTGACAAAATATTATATATCTTGTGACATTAGTACATATAACGTGTTCCGACAACTCTATAAATGTCTATAAAAAGTATTCTCATATAAGCAAACATACCTTACCCCTTTATTCCACCCATACTTATTCCTTCAGTTAACTTTTTCTGCAGTAAGGAATAAATAATAATTGTCGGAAGCATGACGGTCACGAGGCCCGCAAACATAGCACCCCAATCTGTTGCATACTTTGCCACCTGCATCAAATTCTCAATCCCTATAGGTAATGTCTTTTTATCTGGTGTAGAAATTAGTGTAAATGCTAAAATATATTCGTTCCAGAAGCTCATAAATGCAAATAAACTAACAGTTACAACACCTGGTTTAATCAGAGGCATCATAACATAGAATAGCGTTTGAAATTCATTACACCCATCAATCTTAGCTGCTTCTTCATAATCGCGAGGTAGCGCTTTAAGAAACCCAATTAATAAATAAATACAGAACGCAAACTGTGTTGTAGCATAAAGTACAGTTAAAGCTAAACGATTGTCTATCATATTAAAATGATTCAACTGGATAAATAAAGGCACAATGGTATTCGTACCGCCAATAAACAACCCAATCATAAAAACAAGTTGCAAAATCTTTGAGTATAACGTATTAAATCTTGCGATAACATACGCTGTCGGAATAACGAAGAGCAATAGCAGAGCCAATGCCCCTAGTGTGATTATGATCGAATTGAAAAACAAGTCTCCCATCTGAGCCTTCTCAAATGCGTTGGAATAATTCTCAAAATGCAGCGAGCTTGGGAGCGACCAAGGATTTAATAAAAAGTCTTTACTCGTCTTCAATGAAGTATAGAAAGTCCAAATAATCGGAAAACCAACAATAACTGTAAAAATAAGTAAAATCAATCGTAATATCTGCTTCAGAATCATATCTTTTATCGGCTTGCTTCTCACTTTTGTTGATTTCATAATTGCTCCCTCTCTCCCCTAGTACTGGATTGCATCTCTTTTGGTCAACTTATTGCTTAATAGGGCGAGGCTAAGGGAGAATATGAATATAATGACTGCAATAGCCATTGCGTAGCCAAAGTTAGATTGCTCAAATGCCTGCCTGTACATGTAGCTCAACAATACCTCTGACTTTCCATTCGGACCACCTGCGGTCATAACCTTGACAAAGATAAAGCTCATATTGATCGTCGAACCAATAAAAAATACAATCGTAATACGGATAATTTCCCATAACAGTGGAAGTGTAATCGAGAAAAATTGTCTTCCCTTCCCAGCCCCTTCTACTGTTGCCGCTTCATATAGCTCTGCTGGAATGCCATCAATACCTGCCATATACATGACCATGTAATAACCAACACCTTGCCATACCATAGCACCCGCAATTGCCCATAGTACTGTTTCAGACTCTCCAAGCCACGCACGTTTTAGCTCACCTAAATGAATAATGTCAAGGAATGAATTCAGTATACCGATGGAAGGATCAAAAATATAAATAAACAAGATCGAGATAACGACTAAAGATAAAATGTTCGGAAAAAAGAAAATGGTACGGTAAAAGTTCTTTTCTTTTATCTTTGCTTGTGTCAAGACTACTGCCAAAAACATAGATAAACTCATGGTGATTACGGTTACCACTACTATGAAGAATAAACTATTGGTCAGTGCAATCCAGAAAGTGCTATCTTGGAATAGCTTCTCAAAATTTTTGAATCCCACGAATGTCGATTCTGGAGAAAGCCCACTTGTCTTGTACAATGACATCTTAAAAACATTCCAAGTTGGCACGACAATAAAGAAAACAAAAAGAATAATAGTAGGAATTGTACAAACAGCCATGAAGAGATTTCTTTGTGTTTTTTTCATTTTCTCTACCAGTCTCCTGTATTTTTAAATAATGAAAGACTATAACATTGATGACCATTTGTTAATAGTTCCAATATTATAGTCTTTCGACTTAATTGAACGTTACAAAATTATTTAATCACAAGTTCTCTTAACTTATCAGATACTTTTTCTACACTTGCCATCCACTCATCTGCTGTCATTTTACCCATTACAACTTCACCAAGCGGATCAAACAAAGCTTTATCAAGTGGGATGTCAGTTTCCTCTGTAATTAAGTATTGTCCCATAGCGGGAAGAACATCTTCAGAGAATACATTATAGGTTTCGTAAGCAGACGCTGGAATATATTCTTTAGCTATTTCTACTCCATTTTTTACTGCAACGATTGCGGCTGCCTTTTCTGCATTTAACTTAACTGCTTTATCCGTATATTGATATTTCAAAAACTCTTTTGCCAACTCCGGATTTTTAGCGGCTGCAGGAATATACATTTGTTGAACACTTGTTTTTACATAACGTGTTTGTCCTTTCTCGAATGCAGGTGATGCCATAAAGCCAAACTCAAAGTCTGCTGGGATAACATCCTTCATTTCACCTTCAAGCCATGTTCCACAAGGGAGAAATAGCGCATTTCCTTTTAGAAATTCAGTTTGAGCCTGAGTATGGTTCAAGGCAACTGTACCTTCCATTAGATAGCCTTGTTTTCCGATTGTTTCAAATACAGTCGCCATCTTCTTCGCTGCATCGCTTTCGAATGCGCCATCTTCATAGTTGTATACCGCATTCAAAGCTTCTACTCCACCTGCAGTAGCTAACATTGGCATAATCGCTGCATCATTATAAGAAGGATAAATTCCTTGGTAAGTATATAATGCAATTCCCTTTTCTTTAGCCTTATCACCAAGTGCATAGAACTCGTCCCAAGTCGTTGGAACTTCCCAGCCATTATCATTTAGTAATTTCTTGTTATAGTACATACCAGTTACATCATAATATAATGGTGCCATATAGATTTCTCCGTCACCATAAGGAGCTGCATCTCTGGATTCTGTAAAACCATTCATAACCTTATCTTTTAGTGTTACATCTTCACCTGGAACCTTCTCGTTAAATACCTCAGTCAGATTAAGAAGTCCTTTATCCTTTACTAGCGCTCTCGGTACACCAGATGAATCGCCTATATTCAAATAAATAAAATCAGGTGAATTACCTGCTAAAATTTGTGGTCGAATCATATCCCCAATCTTCGGATTGGATGAGATATTGATTTTCGTATTCGGATAATCCGTCTCAAATGCTACCTTAACAGCTTCCCAATACTCCTTGCCGTAACCTCCCTCGAATACTGCAATATTCAGTTCTCCTTCAAGCTTCTTAACTTCTGTGCCAGCACTAGGCGAAGTAACAGGATCAGTAGTGCTAGGTGAATTAGAACCGTTATTCTCTCCCCCACAACCTGCAAATAAGCTCATACTTAACACCAAACTACATAACATAATAGAACTTTTTTTCATAATTTCCCCTCCTAATTGACCCTCATATGATTTAGTATTTATTAAAGCTTAGATATATATTTTAATAGATTACCTTAGTGTACCAACATGCATTTTCTTGGGAGGTGTATATATTATTTTTCGAAGTATTCAAGAACAAAAGGGGCAGAAATGGATCCTCCATTTCAGCCCCTTTCTCGTTATTAAGCCTATAAATGCGATTCTATTATTGCAAAATCGCTTTGGCTACGATCGCCAGGTCTACAATATCTACCGTACCGTCTTTATGCTTTGGAGCCGATCGCATACAATCCATCTTGATTTCCTTCCTCAGCAGCACCGTACTTAATAGAATTCGGTCCCATTCAAATATAATATAACAGTGTCTGCTTGCTTTGTAATAGCAAAATGATTCCATGTGTCTAAGGAAACAGAGTTTGCTGGAGCCGTTCCTGTAAAGCTTTTACCGTTTTTACTGGATAAGTGTACAGCTTAATGGGTTAAACCATGTTTCGATAGTATAGTTTTGTTCATTATAAAGAGCATTTTGATCAACCAAAATATTAGGTTGACTATTTGCAGTGCCTGCAAACTTTAACGCATTTCCTATCTTTCCGGCAACAATAGTTGAGGAAGAAGGTGCGGGCGAAATACTTGCGTTAACACCTTTAGCAGAATCAACTGCAAGATCACCGCCCTTCAGAAGAGGAGGGCGGTGAACGAATTGATGCGAATGTTTAGCTCTATTTTAAGTTCTTATACAGCATGCTAATATGTTCGTTCTTAAAGGCACTTGGTGTAATTCCATAGTATTTCTTAAAGGTCTTGTTAAAATAAAATTGGTTATCAAAGCCAAGCACATTCGATACATCTTTAATAAGCATGGATGATTTTTTGAGAAGCTCTTTTGCCTGCTGCATTTTCATAGTATTAATGTAATTCATCAACGTAGTGCCAGTTTCAGTTTTGAACAAATGACTTACATAGGTTTCACTCATATTTATTCGTTTCGCAATCATAGGTAATGTAAGCTTCGAAGTGATATTTATGTTAATATAATCCATAATTTCACGTATTTCTTGTCGATAAGTATTGGATTGAAGCGGTATGACATACTTAAGTAGCTCTTCAATGAGTTCTAAGTATTTCTCTTTATAGCTGATTAAGGTTGAGCATGAAGATAAAGCATGAAAAGATTTCAAAAATTGTGAATTATCATTAAGCGGATAGTTGATAGAATGGAGTAAAGTTCTAGCAAAGTGAGCTAGATCGTTCTTGATTTGATCTGGGTATGGTTTAAAATCTTTAATATGCTTGAATAATGTTTCAAACAGATCTCGAGTTAATTCATAATTATAATCTAGTATGCTAAAACATATTTGCTTTTGCATACTCTCAATAAATTGTCGATCTAACGGTAAAATAGATAATTCATCGTTTGCATTTGTAATCTTACATGTTGAGTTATAAAAGTATATTTCGGCTGTATTTACGCATGATTTGAACTGCTGATAAAAACTCTCACTATCCTCGAAATGTTTGCTTATATTCGCATAAAGCGTGAGATTGGTATAGCGTTCTGCATTTGTGATCAATTGATCACACTTCTCCATTACTGTTGATTGATCCATTCCGTGATCGAAAAGAACAAGCAAATAACTTTCTTGTTTTAATTGAATCAAATATACCTGATCTATTAAGCAAAAGATTTCGCGTGCCATCATCGATAATGAATTATGCAAGAAGGTAACACTAGGAATCTGTTCCTTGTTCGTGAGAAGAAGCACTGAGTCCAGCTGAATGTATACTAACTGATTGATTATGCCCTTCTGGTTATACTTTTGAAATAGAGCATCATGCTTTGTTTGATTACAGCAGATGTCAAGGATAAGGTCAGTTACTTGTTCAGCAGAGTTATTATAGTCAGGCTCTCTCTGCATATTTTCATTTTTTTTAGGTATTGTAAGTGCTGCATTATTCAACATCTCGAGTAATTTATTAGGAGTAACGGTTACCTTTAGTAATATATCAAAAGCCCCAAGATTCATAGCTTGATGTACGGTCTCGAAATCCCCATGGTTGCTTAGTACAATTATTGGTATATGAGGATGGTGATCTTTCAATTGCATAATGAAATCGAGACCGTGCATGACAGGCATTTGTAAATCAGTAATGACGATATCCACGTGATTCAACTCTATTTGCTTAAGAGCTTCTATCCCATCCCTAGCAGGAGAAAGGAGATGGTATCCATTCTTTCTCCAATCAATCATAGTACTCAATCCTACTCTTACGATCTGTTCATCATCTACAATGAGTACATTATACATAGTTAATTTCAGCCCCTTCATGGATGATTGGCATTCTTAAGGTGACCTCGGTTCCAAAATTAATGATCGAATTTGTGGTAAGACAATATTTATCTCCAAAGTATAATTGCAGACGTTCATTTACATTGCTTATCCCAATTCCTGAGAAGGACCCTGTCTTTTGTTGCAAGTTATCTTTCGGCTCGTATCCTTTACCATTATCACTTATTTTGATAACTAGTGTGCTTCCTTCTGTATAAGTACTAACGATAATAGTTATTTTTCCTCTGTCCGAATCCATTCCGTGCAGGATGCAATTCTCGACAATAGGCTGCAAGAGCAATTTAAGAACTTTTAATTCAAGAAATTGTTCTGCTACTTTATTGATGATTTCGAAGGTGTCCCCATAGCGAATTTGTTGGATTACACCGTAATGCTGCAGATTTTCTAGCTCTGATTTTAGATTTACTAGTTCATTTTTGTTGAGAATGCTACTATGCAGCAATGCGCCTAAGCTGCCGAGACCTCCACTCAAATGTGGAACATTACTCATCATCGCGACAAATCGCAAAGAATTAAGTGTATTGAACAGAAAGTGTGGGTTAATTTGAGCTTGAAGCATCTTAAGTTGGTATTTATGCTTTTGCTGCTGCTCCTTATTGTTTTCTTCTATTAGTTGCTGAATTTGATGTAAAGACTTGTTAAAGGTATTCGATAGATAACCGATCTCATCTTTTGAAGAATCAATAATCACATGTTCATTAGTGATCGTCTTTTGTATACGCGATAAATGTCCAACAAGTTTATTCAGAGGTATTGCGATACTTTTGTAAATCAATAATGAAAAAATGAGCGATAAAAATATTAACAAGATTACAATAAGGAAAATATTTTTACCTAATGTGAATAACTCGGAATCAATAATAGCATTTGGCGTCTGGGAAATGAGATAAATTCCTTGCATAGGTGATGAGCGAACGGTAAATAGACTGCCGTTCTTACCTGATGTTTTATAACTGAATGATTTCTTGTCTTTCGGGTAATCCTCAATCTCCATCTGTTCAGAGAATGGATGTTCTGCAGAACTAGATGAAAGAATACCTCCATCCGAGTTAGCAATTATAATATCTGAGCCATTCTGCACAATTGTAGTGTTGTACAGATCCTTTAAGAATTGCGCATCTACTGCAACTACAATGAAGCCAATAGTTTTTTTTGAAGTTATAGAGTTAAGATTTCGACCAATCAGTAAATAGTCTCGCGACATGGTTTTGTATGGTAAAAACACGGTACTGCTATTGTTCGCAAGTCTGTTATGGATCTTCGTTATATATGAATCTTTAATCGTTACAAATCCACTACTGTAAACTGAATTCCCACTCTCAGTATAGATTTGAATATCCTTTGTATAGAATAGCCGATAGTAACTGGATGTAAGGAACTTAGACATATTCTCATGGATCAAGCGTTTTTCTGTTGTTTGATCAGGTTGAGGATCTGCTGTGTAGCTAAGTATAACCTGCTCTACTTGGTCAGAGTATACAATTTGATCAATAAGGTTCTCATACGTTTGTATTTGGCTGTAAAGCGCAAGCTCCAATGTTGAGAGATTTTGAGAGGTTGTGACAACCATCGTATTCTTTAATGATTGTGACGAAATTTGATAACTTAGTCCTCCCACAGTCAAGCTACATAAGATACATAAGCACATTAAGCTTATGGCGAGACGCTTCTTGATACTAATCATCCTGAGGTAAGTGATAATCTTGGATTGTACTCTTTGGTAATATTTCATTGAGTTTGGTTCTCCGTTAGATGTTATAAGATCAATTTCATTATATCATGGGTATTATATCGTAATATGAAGTGATTCACACAAGAAAGTATATGGATTCGTAAAAATAATACATATCATTGTAAATTGAAGTTTCCTCAAATCGCAAAATTTCAACGATAGTTATGTTTAAAAAAACCTTGATAGACCAAGGTATCTGGTCATCAAGGTTTTCTGAGACATGAACGGTCTTAACTGGTGTCTTTGACATGCAAGATTTCTATAACTTACCTTAATATTATATGTACCGTAGCTGTTTGAAGTCCTTCAATAGAAGCAAATAACGTTATCTCACTTGGTGTATGTCCTGCTTGTACGATAACCAAAGCATATCCATTAAATGCGCTTCTTTGTATACTCACGGGGTCATTTCAGTGACTATTATTCGTTTTTATCTAACTTTATTGCCCAGAACCGGCTAATGGGAAATCATTTATATTTTCAATTTTCCATTCTAATTGTTTCATATATTCAATCATTGCAAAACACGTTTCCCTTCTAATTGATCCAGGAACGCCAGAGAGTTGGAGTTTAATCGTATTATCGAAATCTTTACTCTTTCTTATTAGTGGAATGCATCTTTTATTCTTATATTCCAACAATAACTTTAATAGTGCTTCCCACTTTTCAAGCTCTAATGTTAAAGAAAAAATTTTACATTGGTTATCTGATTCATAACTAAAATTAAATCTGTCACAGGATTTTCTATTTTTAATTTGTGCTTGAAGCCCCCTAATTTTCGTTTCAACATCCTCAATTATCTCAAGCATAGCACCTTCTCCTTTGAGCTTATGAATAAACAACTGTAATCTGGAACGTGTGTTCTTATCTTTTATTAGAATACCCTTAATGGAAGATAATAAACTCGAAGAGAAAATTACATATATTGCATTCAATAAAAAAATAAACAGACCGTCGATAAACCACAGTCTGTTTGCAGAAACTATATTAAAGAATGTATATTTCACCCCCTCAATTTAAAATCATGATAGACTGTCCAAAAACTAGCAGGACAAGCTATCGCCTGCTTTTAATAAAATTTTGTTCCCAGGCTCAAATTCGGTTTCATCCACCTTATTTAATATTTTCCATTCCGTTTCTAGTGTTGTTCCGTCATTCGTGTTTATCCAACGATTTTGACCAAGTTATTGTAATTCAAGAATTGCTCTTTCACTAATTAGATGATCCGTGTCTCTGGGCACGCCAAATATAAAGAGAGTATGCCGAACATGGTATCCTTTCTTCATCCATCATTTCCGAGGCAAAACTATCTAACTCCGTTCACTTAGTGCAGGTGATGATCATCCAAGCTTAAATGCTCTACTAATTCTTTCACCTCTACTGGGTAACTGACCCTTGTCCCAACGTAAAAAACACCTCCAAGTTGTACAAGTATTTTACAACACTCGTAATTTCAACTTAAAGGTGTTTTAATTTATCTCACGTTATGGGGTCAATTCCAATCAACGTTATCGAAGATCAATATTTTTTTAGATCTTATACGCCTTCATAGCTTTCCGGATTTCTTTCAAGCTAGGGCGCTTGCCGTACATTAGTACACCTGTGCGGTAGATCTTGGCGGAGAGGTAGACCGCTGCGTAGATCGAGACGAGCAGGATGCCGAAGGAGAGAAGCGTCTGCCACATCGGCACGTCCGTCAGCCCGAGGCGAAGCAGCATGACGAATGGCGAGAAGACCGGAATAAACGACGTCACTTTCACGAGCATGCTGTCCGGCGCGCTGATGCTGAAGATCGCGATGTAGAAGCCTGCCAGAGAGACGAACGTCATCGGCATGACAGCTTGACCCAGGTCTTCCGTCCGGCTCACAATCGAACCGACCGCCGCGTACAGCGTCGCGAACAGGAAGAAGCCCGTCAGGAAGAACAGCAGAGCATAGATAATTAGGATCGGATCGACGAGCGACAAGTCGATGTCGAGATTGCCTAATGCGCCTTTGTTATGCGGCATGGATACGTTCATCAGGATGACGGCGACGTAGAATACGACCTGCACGATGACAACAACGAACATGCCAAATATTTTGCCGAACATTTGCTTCAGCGGCGATACGCTCGTAATGAGGATTTCCATGACGCGCGAGCTTTTCTCCGCCGTAATCTCCGACGCGATCATGTTGCCGGAGGTTATGATGGCCATGAACAGGAAAATAATCATGACATAGATGACGCCCATGTTGACGCCTTGCTCCGCCGGCGTTCTGCCCGTGTTGCCGCTGCCCGAACCTTCGCCTGTATAAATCTGAACGGTGCCGATCTCGATCGGAGCCGACAGCTGCGCCATTTGCTCGGCCGAGAGGCCAGCATCCTGCAGCACGTTTGTTTGGCGAATTTGTAAGAGTGCTCCCTGCAGTGATTCCGTCATGCTGAATTCCATCAGCTTCTCGGACTTGTAAGTCATTTGCGGGAAACCGCTGTCCGTCATATCGCCGAACTCAAGGTAGCCTTTGATTTTCCCTTCGTCGATTGCTTTTTTTAGCTGCTTCTCGTTCGCCGAGGCATCGCCTTTGTCCTCAAGAGGAACCATCACGATGCTCGAATTTTCTTGTTTCTCGTAGTACGCCTTCAAGCTGTCGCCTGTTGCCGTGCTGTTTGCCGCTTGTTCGCTCTGCGACTGGATATAGCCGATATTTGTTGCTTTGTCGCCTTTGTCAAACTGTTCAATGATATAAGGAAGATTAATGCCGATACTGATAATTAACGCGATAATCAACGTCGTAATGACGAAAGCTTTGCCTTTGACCTTATTCCGGATCGTAAACCCTACTACCGTCCAGAAACTATTCATGACGATCACCCACCGTTCGAATAAAGATTTCATTAAGCGTCGGTTCCTTGATTTCGAAATGATTCACGCTCGCCTGCTCCATCGCTAAACGCAGAATGTCTGCGCCCGCCGCTTCGTAGGAGATGGAAATGTCGTAGCCGCGCTCCGTGCGCGTGACACCGGTTACGCCGGCCAGCCGATCGAGACCGCTAATTTCTTTGTCGGCCCCAAGGATGACACGTTCTTTCGGGAATTGTTTTTTGATCTCCTTCAGAGTGCCCTTCAAGACCGTGTTCGATCGATGCAAAATCGTAATGTTGCGGCACAGCTCCTCGACATGCTCCATCCGGTGCGTCGAGAACAGGATGCTCGAGCCGGAGTCGCGCAGCTCCTTCACCGTCGATTTCAACAATTCGACGTTGACAGGGTCAAGCCCGCTGAATGCTTCGTCCATGACGACGATGCGTGGTTTGTGGTTGACGGCCGCGATGAACTGAATCTTCTGCTGGTTCCCCTTCGACAACTCTTCGACCTTCTTATTGTAATATTCCGGCACCTCGAACTTCTCCAGCCATTGCTTCAGATTGCGGTCGGCATCCGCTTTCGACATTCCTCTAAGCTGCGACAGATAGATGATTTGATCGCTGATCTTCACCTTCGGATAGAGTCCCCGTTCCTCCGGCAAATACCCAAGCAGGCTAAGCTGCTCATTGCTGTAAGGCTTTCCGTTGTAGAGAATTCGCCCTTGGTCCGGATAGATCAAGCCAAGCACCATCCGCATCGTCGTTGTTTTGCCGGCGCCATTGGCCCCGAGCAGACCGTAAATCTCGCCCTCGCTTACCTCCAAGCTAATTTCGTTTACCGCCGTTTTGTCCCCATACTGCTTGACAACCTTCTCTACCTTTAATGGATTCATCTGTCTGCTCCCCTCATTAATTTAATCGATTGCTTAACCGATCGTGCAGCAGAAACGCACTCATAATTTCATCAAGCTCGAGCGCCTGCCTGCTGACGATCTGATAACCCTCCGCTGCGCACCACGCTTCTGCATCTGCAGCTTTGTTCGTCGTAATGCGATATGTAGTGCCGCCTGCGTGTTCCACGCCGCATTGCCCCGGCATGCTTGCTGCCTTTTTCGCACTAAGCTCTTCTCCGCTTATAAATAGCGTAAACCAACTGCTGAATAACTCATCCTTCTCATACATGCCAAGTACTCTTCCCTGGGCCATAAACACGATAAAATCTGCAAGTCGTTTTACTTCTTCGATGATATGAGAGGTCATCAGAATAGTACGATCACCTCGATCCATATACCGATGAAGAATCTCGATCATCGTTTTCCATGCGAGTGGATCTAGACCAGACGATGGCTCATCGAGCAAAAGAAGCTCTGGGCTATGTGCGAGCGTCAGCGCAAATTCGAATTTGCGGCGCATCCCCTTCGACATTTTGCCAAGCAGCTGATTATCATCGACTTCTAGAATGTGCAGCAGCTCGCGATAGCGATTCACATCCCATTTGTCGTACCATAAGCGATGAAACTCCGCCTTTGCAGTTCCCTTCATGTCATCCTCATGCGCGGAGGATTGATCATGCAAATAACCAATTCGTTTCTTTAGCTCTATGTCAATGCCATGCCCGATATGATGACCAAGCACTTGAATGTTGCCCTCATCCGCTTTATCCAGATCAAGCATCAATCGAAATGTGGAGCTTTTGCCGCACCCGTTCGGTCCTACAATAGCGGTAATGTACCCTTGCGGAATGCTCATATGGACTGGTCCTAGCTTGAAGTTCGTACGATTTTGCACAACTCCGTCTAACTGAATCGCCATCGTCTCACTCATCATACGTCCCTCCTTTATTCAAAATGTTTACTCATCGCTTCTTTAAACATCGTCTCCAGCTCTTCTGCCGTGCATTGCACTCTTTTACCGGCAACAACCGCCTGCTCCAATGCCTCTACTACTGCTCCAAAGCGATGTCGTTCCAGGTCAAGCTCTCCAACTTGTGCGACATAGGTGCCAGTTCCTTGCCGCGTTCGCAGCAAACCCTCCGCTTCCAAATCGTTATATACTCTCTTTACTGTTATGACACTACACTTTACCGTTTGTGCAAGCTCGCGTATCGATGGCAGCAGCATCCCTTCTGATAGCTGACCGCTGACAATTAATGCGCGCAATTGTACTTCAATCTGATGATAAAGCGGCTCTGCACTTTGCTCATTAATTTGTATTGGAAGCCGCATGGACTTCACCTTCTTCCATTCACCGATATCTATGCTCTGTAGGTGCGATTCTCAAGCCTGTTTGATATTCGATTAACTCCGATGACTACTGCAATTCCGCTTACTATGATTGCAGCGACAGGCATCCACCAGAATCCTTTATCAATTGCCTGAAAAGATGTAACTACAACATTTCCTATATCTAAGAACGCCATGAATGACGAAATGATTAAAATTACGATGATATAAAACAGATTGGAGAAGAAATAAATTTTTCCGGAATGACCAATTTCCCAGTACACATACGCTATAGCAATCGATAACGAATAGCCAAACCAGAATATTCCATACAAAGCGAAGGAGCTAATAGACAACTCCACTCCCATATTAATTAATAAAATAAATTGCAGGATGAAAAAAATAAGTTGTGCAACAAGCAATACAATCGTTAGATGAATAATACGTCCGAGCGCAATCTGCTTGGAGGAAATCGGTAATGTGCGCCATAACGCCATTTTTCTTGTGTACGTATTTTCCCTCCAAAAACGCATCATCGTTTTATTGAAAACAAAGCCTAGAATGGGAAGGAAACTTAAATATATAAAATCCGTAGACCAGCTCATCATCCCTATGTCTTCCCCGTCAGCTATTTCACCTAACAATGGTACAGTGAATAACAATAAATAACCGACAATCAATAATGTGAAGAGACACTTCCAGCCATCATTAGCGATCTCATGCTTCGCTAAATACCAAGCACCTTTCCATAATCCCATGCCATATACTCCCTTCAACCGTATATCGTATATATACTGTATATATCCTTATACACAGTATATTCACTGTATACATAGTTGTCAAGCACTTCCATAAAAAGATTTATGAAGGAGATTTCCCTCTAACGTTAAATGCACCAGCATCATAAAAATCCGTCTAATTTAATAAGCAATTCACTTAAATATACAAAAAAGGCTATGCCTTCAAAAGAGTTATCTCTTTCGAAAGCACAGCCTTCTCACTTTATAAATAGAAATATCCTATCCGAAAATAGCTTTGATGACAGGTTCGGTATGGCCGCCTGGATACATAAGATACAGCAATATATATACCATCGTTCCAGTAATAGCTGTAACAAACCAAATGAGCGAGGTTACTTTCCCCCACTTGCGGTGCTTAACAAACTTCTTCTTATAACCAAGCGTAAGTGTTGTAATTCCAAATGCGCCGCCAACTGTCGCAAGCACAATATGAAATAATAAGAAAACAAGATAATAAGGCTTTAACTCATCAGGACCGCCCCATGCTGTATTTCCTGCAAATATCGTGCGAGTTGAATATATGATAAAGAAGATTGTTGCGGATACCGCTGCATAGAACATGACCTTCTGATGCTCTTCCAGCCTGCGCTTGATTGCGAGTCTCCAGCCTATTGCGACCAGCACGGCGCTAAGCACGATGAAGAAAGTGCTGATTGTCGGCATAATAGTATAACTGTTCAATTTTACCCCACCTATTGTTCGTAAAATATTTGGTATTAAGCCGTTCCTGGATTCGTATTCGGCATATCATCATCCTTATGCTCGCGCTTGTACCATTGCTTGAAGATGTACACCAGAATGAGTCCATACATAATTTCTTGTATAAACTTCATGACGATCCCGCCCAGCTGCTGATCCTCGACAACGTCCATCAAATTAAAAAATTGCGGACCGCTGAAGCTCTCTAGCAATCTGCTTGGGTCACCCGATACACAGTAGCCCATCGCTGTTACCCAAACGTCTGGATCGCTATAAATCGCATACATGGAAGTTTTCGCGAAAATAATCAATGCACAAGCTGGAGTTAGCAGCATACCGTTCGCGAACACATACCCCATTCTTTTCACATCGCTTAGTTTTTTCCACTCCGGTACAGGATCTGTAATCTGCCACCACATCATAAACGAAGTTACTAACAATATAAAATAATAAAGACGATGCACAGAGAAGTGCGTCATCACATAGTCATGGACAATTGGAACATGATAGACCGAAAACAACATATTAAACAGGATTAGACAAACAATGGGATTCATCATAAAACTCAGCTTTTTCCAAAAACGAGCCGAGAACATTTTACGCCAAAGGAAGCTTGGCACTCCAAGTAAAACTAGAGGCGGGACGATTAAATACGACACCGACATATTGACCATATGAAATGTAAACATAAGGTGACCTAATAGATTGAAAGGTCCACCGTGAACCATATAAAACAAAATAGCAGCCGAAACAAACATCGTCTTCTGAAGTGTTGTTGCTGCATCTGCCTCAGGAACATGCTTCTCACGCCAAGGACCAATTAAATAGAAATATAGAATGACGATTGCGGCCATTCCGAATAGAAACATGGGGGTCCACAATTCCTCGAAGCGAAAATATTGTAAGCCAAGCATCGTGGAAGCTCCTTTCAATTACGCCAGCTATTTTTTGCAAAAGAGGAGGGACCCAAGCCTCGGGACCCTCCTCCTCCAATGGACTAACCGTTTACCACCAAGCCCAATATTCAGCCATAATGACACAAGTGAATACGATGAAAACACCTGTCAAGATCCCAATGATTGCGAATGTATGACCACGATCCTTCATATGCATCCAGAATGCCATTTGAACGAATACTTGCAATACAGCTAATCCCATTAATATGATGTAGGTAAAATCTTTGTTTATTTCTCCGCTTATTACGGTCGCGAAAGCGATGAATGTAAGCAAGACAGAGAATAGAAAAGCGATGATGTGCTTCTTAGGACCTTCTACCCTATGACGCTTTGGGGTTTCCTCAGTAGCTGTATGATTGCTTGCCATGGATTAAACCACCTTTCCCATCAAGTAAACGACGGTGAAAATGAATACCCATACAACGTCGATAAAGTGCCAGTACATACCAGCTACATATACCTTCGGAGCTGTCACTACAGTCAAGCCTTTTCTTGCTAATTGAATGATAATCAATGTGATCCACGTAATACCGAAAGCTACGTGTGCTCCATGGAAACCAACTAGTGTATAGAACGAGGAGCTGAATGCACTCGTTGTAAAACCGTGGCCTTCATGTACATAGTGCACGAACTCATAAATTTCAAGACCAAGGAAGGCAGCCCCGAGAACTACGGTAACAATCAACCAATTGATTAGCGCCTTCACTCTGTTAGTGTGCAGCGCATGAACAGCGAACACGCTCGTTAAGCTTGACGTAAGCAATAATGCAGTCGCAAGTGCAACGAGTGGAAGCTGGAACAGTTCATGTGCTGGCGGTCCATCTAGCACTTGATTGCGTAGTGCAAGGAACGCTGCGAACAACGTTCCAAACAATACGGTCTCTCCGCCAAGGAAAAGCCAGAAGCCTAATACTTTATTGCGTCCCTCGAGGGTCGCCTTTTCGGGCTCATGAGGCAATTGCCCCTCTACATGCGAATGCGCACTCATGCTTTCCCCCCCAAATCTCTAAGGATTTCTTCTTCTTCAATGTGGAATCCATGATCATCGATTACTGAACGCAAGAACATGCAACCGAACAAGATCACCAAACCAACAATACCGACAGCATAGCCCGCGTTGAATGAACCGAACAAGTTACCCCAATCTGGAGCATACATAAATCCTAATGCTGCGATGAACAATCCAAGTCCCATAAAGAAAGGCAGGATCGATGGAGAAGGCATATGAATCGGACCAATTGGCTCCGCAGGCGTCATGCCTTTGTGGCCATCCGTTTTTTCTTTCCAGTAAGCGTCATATCCGCGTACTAGCGGAGTTTGTGCAAAGTTGTACTCAGGAGGCGGAGATGGAATTGTCCACTCTAGAGTACGACCATCTTCCCATGGATCTGCTGGTGCATCTTGTGGTTTAAACGCTGTAATAACAACGTTTAGCAAGAAGAAAATCGTACCAAAGCCCATCATGAACGCGCCTACTGTACTAATCATGTTCATTTCATTGAAACCAAGTCCGTCAAGATATGTCCAAATACGACGCGGCATACCTAGCAAGCCAAGGAAATGCTGAATGAAGAATGTTAAGTGGAATCCAATAAAGAATGTCCAGAATGTCCACTTACCAAGTGTTTCATTAAGCACACGTCCGAACATTTTTGGCCACCAGTAGTGAAGACCTGAGAATATACCTAGTACCAAACCACCTACGATAACATAGTGGAAATGCGCTACGACAAAGTAAGAATCATGATATTGGAAGTCAGCAGGTGCTGCTGCCAGCATGACGCCGGTAACGCCGCCCATTACGAAGGTCGGGATAAATCCGACAGCGAATAAATTTGCTGCTGTGAACTTAATGGAACCGCCCCACATCGTAAATAGCCAGTTGAAAATTTTGATACCTGTTGGCACTGCAATAAGCATCGTTGCAATCGAGAACAACGCATTCGCAACAGGTCCCAGACCTACTGTGAACATGTGATGCGCCCAAACCATGAAGCCCAAGAAGCCGATCAGGATTGTAGCGAATACCATTGAGCTGTAACCGAACAAACGCTTACGTGAGAATGTACTTATTACCTCGGAAATAACGCCGAAGGCCGGCAAGATGAGGATATAAACCTCAGGATGCCCGAATATCCAGAAAATATGCTCCCATAGAACCGCGTTACCGCCGCCAGAAGGATCAAAGAAATTTGCATCAAACAATCTGTCGAACATTAGCGCCGCTAGACCAACTGCCAAAGCAGGGAAAGCGAACAAAATAAGCGCTGAAGTAATGAACGCTGTCCATGTGAACATCGGCATACGCATGAACGTCATGCCTGGAGCACGCATGTTGATAATCGTTACGAGGAAGTTAATCCCCCCGATTAGTGTTCCGATACCTGCAATCTGCAAGCCAAGTACATAATAATCTACGCCATGATCGCCGCTATAGGTCGTTCCGGCGAGTGGCGCATAAGATGTCCAGCCTGCATCAGGTGCGCCGCCAGTAAACCAACTTACGTTAAGCAAGATACCGCCGAACAAGAATGTCCAGAAGCCTAATGAGTTAACGAAAGGAAAGGCTACGTCGCGTGCGCCAATTTGAAGCGGTACAACCGCATTCATTAGAGCGAATAAAAGTGGCATGGCCGCAAGAAAGATCATTGTCGTGCCGTGCATTGTTAATAGCTCATTGTATGTATCTGCGCTAACAAAGTTATTTAGCGGCTTCCACAGTTGAACACGAATCAAAATCGCTTCCAAACCGCCGACAAGGAAGAAAAAACCGCCGGCAATCATATACAATATTCCGATTTTTTTATGGTCAACCGTTGTCAGCCAGTCCATTAGACCGCTGTAACGTTTGACCTTATGCGAATGCGCATGAGCCAAAGTAGGTACCTCCTTCAATCACCGATAAATTATTGTTCGTAGTCAAGTTTCAATTCAGATAAATATTTAGCAATACCTTCAATTTCTTGTTCAGTCAAATCTTCGATTTTACCCATTTGGTTGCCCGGTTTAACTTCATCCGGGTTACTGATCCAACGGTGTAAGTTATCGTATACTGAACCTTCGTTGGAATATTGCGGGTCATCGGTGTTGACAAGTATACCTCCGACAGTTCCACGGCTTCCCATACCTGTTAAGTTAGGATAAGCTGGTCCGCCAAGGTCGCCCACAGCGTGGCAAGATAGACATTTGCTTTCGAAAGCTTTAGCAATTGCTGGATCACTTGGAAGAGCTACCGGCTCTTTAAGCGCTGCTACCCAGCGATCAAATGAAGACTCGTCCACTGATTTAACTTTAAAGTCCATCAAACCATGTGAAGGTCCGCAAAGCTCGGCACATTTACCTAGGTAAACGCCTTCTTTTGGAGCCGAGAAGTACATTTTATTTACGTTAGCACCAGGGTTCGTATCGATTTTCCCTGCCAGCGATGGAATCCAGAAAGAGTGAAGCACGTCTGCGGATTTCGCTGTGATGGAAATCGTCTTACCTTTTGGAATAATTAGCTCTTGAGCTGTTTTAATTCCATAATCCGGGTATTCAAATTCCCACCAATATTGGTGTGAAGTAACGATTACCTGAACCGCTTCTGGATCTTTACTGTAGTCTTTTGCTAAGTTAAATACGGATTGTACAGTTGGAACCCCTAAAATGATAAGCATGATGATTGGAATAACTGTCCAAATGATCTCAAGCTTATGATTTCCTTCCACTTGCTTAGGAATTGTTTTGTCTCCCGGACGTCTGCGGAAACGAATAATTACAAACAAAGAAATTGCAAATACGGCAATAATCACGATTAACATGATCCCAATTGCCAGCTTCATCAAGCCGAATTGTTCTTCCGCTACAGGTCCCTGAGGATTCAGCGTCGACAAATCGCTCCGCCCACAGCCCGCCAGTACCAGTACCATCATGGCCATTAGCGGCGCAAGCCGTTTTACAAATCGCCACCGTTTCATCATTAATCAACCCCACTTTTGACGTTTTCGCAGCTGCCTAATTTTCACGTGGCATGCGGCTGGCTGCGTGTTTCACAGATGTTTTTCCAACTCCTGTACTTAAATCACTTTATTAAATATAAAGTTGAAGCCCCTATTTGTCAATGTTCCACAGAGAGTTCACAAATTGTTCTCAAAGCTGTCAAATTCGCATCAGCACTACGTTTTTTCGTATGATGAACATATTGTACAGCCCCTTTGCATGGCATTCTCTCTATCCTACATTGTGCACCAAACCCATGGTCAATTATGTATGCTTGTGAAAACGTATATTTAAGTAGCCTAGGCAAAAACTAAAGCCATTATCGCATGAATGGGGGTTCGCTCTTTATGGTTAAACGAATAGCCGCATTGCTCCTGTCGATTGTAATCGTAACAACAGTTGCCGGCTGCAGCTACCAACAGAATGCCGAGCGCAGCGACACCGATTATGGCAGTCGTCAGGCCAATGATCCTAAGATGCTCGGAGGCAAAGCTTATGGACCGACGTCGAACAATCCGCATCAGCATGACAATTCCTTTTTTGAATACAGCTCCGTCATTTCTCGAAAAGTAACCGATCTTAATGGCGTTGCTTCCGCAATCGTCATGCTAACAGACAAGAACGCTTATGTTGGCTTAATGCTTGACTGGACTGCTGTCGGCACGCGCAATCACGGCGGTAAAACGGAACAAGACAATACAGGCACGAATGAAGGCGTTTATAACCATGACACAGGAAGTCCTTACGGCAACAGCCGCATGCTCGTATCACCTTACAATTCCTATTTTTCAGTCAACGATATTAACAATTTGTCGGATGAACTTAAGCAAACCATAGCACTTAAAGTACGGGAACTTGCTCCAGCCGTACAAGAGGTACACATTTCAGCAAATATGGAGTTCGTAAACTACTTTAATGATTTTGCCAAGGAGGCTTGGGGCGGACGCTCTCTAATGCCTTGGATCGACAAATTCAATACAGTTGTAAAATACCATTTTGCTGGCGGCAAGGACATGCCCCCTCCAATTACACAACCCGGCATCAACAGCCCATCAGAGACCCAAATGGATCAATAAAAAAAATCGCTTCTATTATATATAGCAAAAAAAAGACTCTTCCCTTGAAGAGTCTTTTTTTTGCTAATTTTATTTATTCCTATTGAACGCATCGGTGAGAAGCTGCTCATTTCAGCTAAAATCGACTCAGCTTCCATTCACTAATTCCGGTGTAAGCACTTGATCGTTTTATTATTAAAGTAGTGAATGTTTTTTCACTTTATTATCTTTATTATACATACTATACTTGGTCATAGCAGCCAACAGAGAGGGGTATAGCCTATGAGTGCACATAATTACATTCCGAAGGAACCTATACACATCGATTGTAATATCGAGAAAACCTTGGACGTAATCGGGGGAAAATGGGCCTTTTTAGTACTGAGGGAGTTGTTTTGTGGTACCAAAAGATTCGGAGAAATACAGAAGCTTATTCCTGCTGTCAGCCCGCGTGCATTAACAAGCACGCTCCGTCATCTCGAGGACAAGGGCGTGCTTGAACGCAAGGTTATTCCAACCGTACCTGTTACGGTCGAATATACGCTGACACCAAAAGGCGAGGACTTACATCATATTTTAAAAGAAATGAAGCTCTGGTCGGCTAGATGGACATAGGCTAATGCTTCAGCAAATCATCGGGCAGCGACTTTGTACTAGCTTGAAAGCGATCGATCGCTGTCTGATAAACTCGTCGATCGCTTTCATTTCGAGACAAACGTTCAAGGCGAAGCAGCTCAGCCTCAAATTGCTCGATTAACATCGTAACGCGTTCTCTGGGCTTCGATTGACTGTTTTGTGGTTGTTTACTCTCTTCCCCAGTATCGATAAGCAGTTCACCATTGCCGTCTATTTGAGCAATAAACACTTCTGACTCTTTCAAATTTCTCTTGTCCAGTTCATGCCGCAGCCATTGCCGGTCATGTCCAATGCTTGCAAGCACCTCATCCTGAATATCCCCGTCCATCAAAACGGTCATTGCTTCTCGTTCATTTGGAACCTTCCAACCAAGTAAATCCGCCGTTATGGGCTGATAGGCCTTCTTCAGCATAACATTAACTTCACCGCTTGATTCCATGACAGCAAACTCCACGTCTGCTACACGGTACACGTCTTTTTTTCGTAATTGTTCTAGCATTTCATCTAAAGTCAATCGTTCCTTATACAACCCTTTTTTCAGCATCTGCCCATCCTTAATCAATACTGTTCCTTTTCCATCAATAAAGTCACGTGCCTTTTTACTTTTCATAGTTAAAAACTCCATAGCTACCGAAACACTAACCCATACTCCTAATGATACTAGCCCTAGAAACCATAAATTGTCGAGATCAAGCGAGATATATGCAGCAATATTACCGATGGATATACCTGTTATGTACTCGAACAAGGACAGCTGTGATATTTGGCGTTTGCCCAGTACTTTCGTAAGGGCAAATAAAATAATGATTGCCGCTAATGTCCGCAGAACAATTTCAAACCAACTTGGCATTTAACTTCCCCCTTCCATTTCTAGAGTATCCAGAACTGGAAAAGTCATTCCTTACATTTCATGGTTGCATTTTGTCCGTACATGTAGTATGATAATAGAAATGTATAATATTTAACCCCATATAATCCCCAGTAAGATTCAATGATTTCCTCAGATTTTGATTTCTTTGCTGTTAATTCCAAACCTGTTACGTGATGTATTTCTGATTCACACTGGCGCGGTCATCGGAGCCGCGAGGACGGAAGAGAGGTAGGGCTTTCGTTGTTTTAGGATGCAAGTTTAGGACAACTTAGTACACATGCTGTTTGCTGTTAACAAGGGGATTCCATACGGCCTTTCTATAGGAAGAGGTCCGGTTAAATATATGATACAAATAAGGGCTGTCTGATTAGCACATTTATGTGCTAATCGGACAGCCCTATCCAATTTTCACTACTTATTCGTTAGGACACGCGCCTGCTGCAAAATGGCCCGAACGGTTTATTTTGGTAGCAAGATACCGTTCATTATGTTCTGATCGATCTCCCCAAAGCGGAATACGGTCCTTCACATCAAGCCCCGCCGCTTGCAGTGCATCTAGCTTCTTCGGATTATTAGTAATGAGTGAGACTGGTTTCTCACGAAGTGCTTGCAGTACGCGAATTGCATCGCCATAATTGCGGGCATCATCAACAAATCCAAGCTCCTCATTTGCCTCTACCGTATCATAACCTTGCTCTTGCAATAAATAAGCCATCGCTTTACTGAACAGACCGATCCCTCTTCCTTCATGATTCGCGAGATAAAATAAGGCGCCAGTTCCCTTCTCCACAATCATACGCATCGATTCATGCAGTTGATAACCGCAATCACAACGTTTGCTCCCAAAAATATCTCCAGTATGACAAATGCTGTGCATCCGAATCCACGCCTCATCAGCCTGCTCAAAGTCACCATAGACAAGCACGCTTGATTGCTGCATTTCGGCTAAATTAATCGCTGACAGCTTCTTAATGATTTGCTCCACATCGTCCAGCTTCTCTTTACAGAGCAGCCAGCAATACCAGTGGAAGACAACCTCTCCCTCATCCAACTTGACGGGCAATTGAATAGGTCCAACCAAATATATAGTCCCTTTTTCGCTCTCAATGACTTTTATTTTATGATCCACAATCGATACTGCTTCATTAAACATATGGCAATACTCCTGACCTGTTCATAGTCGTCGTTTGGACTATTATGTTCGGTATGGATAATTGCTATGCTTGAATTAACTCTTCTCTTGCTCTGAGATCAGTAAATCATGACTTGTAGAACTAGCGCAACTATTCCTCATAAATCATCTTCCTCGTCATACCGCCATCTAGAGTAATGTGAGTTCCGGTCAAAAAGTCATTTTGAGGGTTGGTCAAGTAAAGACATGCCCCTGCAACATCTTCCGGTTTGCCTACACGCTGCGACGGATGCTGTGCATGATCCTCTGGGCGCAGCTTACTGTAGTCGCCCGTCTCAATCCAACCCGGACAGATCGCATTAACAGTAATCCGATCAGGACCAAGTGACACAGCCATCGCATGTGTGAGCGAGAGAATCCCGCCTTTGGATGCCGCATATGCCTCTGAATTCGGCTCGGACATCGTCGCTCTAGTCGATGAAATGTTTACAATCGCACCTCCGCCATTCACCCGCATGAGCTTCGCTGCTTCGCGCGAGCAGACGAAAGTCCCACGCAAATTTGTATTCACAACGCTATCCCATTCATCAATCGATAGCTCATAAGGCGACTTCCAAATGCCAAAGCCTGCATTGTTGATCACGATATCCAATTTCCCCACAATCGTTTGCAGATCCTGCAGCATCTTCGTAATTTCCTCAGGCTTGCTCATATCAACAGTTAAGGATAACGAATCATAACCAGCCTCTTGCAGCAGCATGCCGGTTTCTTCTAGTCCCTCTTCACTTTTATCTGCCAAAACAGGAATTGCGCCTTGCTCCGCACAGGCAAGCGCAATCGCTCGACCAATACCGGCTCCGGCTCCCGTTATAAGTACGATTTTATCATCATAGGTTAATTTCATATTAAATTCCTCCTCAGCTATTTCATACTTTACGTAAGAGTCTAATACAAAATAATTGCAAATACGATAAACATTGCTGTTATAGGCTGCACAGATGAAGGAACTGCTGCGATTCTCCCAAATAAACTATACCCCGAGGCGCGTATCACCGTCTATGAACAGAATGAAGACATCTTGTTTCTATCACGCGAAAGAATGGCTGTAAGCACACCAGTGCTCTTACAGCACCAAAGTAACCATAGTTAGTGGTCTGTAAGAGCATATACGTGCTTACAAAGCGAATACGACGTGTGCGTCACTCGAAAGAATGGCTGTAAGCACATCGGCTCTTACAGCGCCAAAGTAACTATAGTTAGTGGTCTGTAAGAGCATATACGTGCTTACAGAGTGAATACGACGTGTGCGGCACGCGAAAGAATGGCTGTAAGCACATCGGTGCTCTTACAGCGCCAAAGTAACTATAGTTAGTGGTCTGTAAGAGCATATACGTGCTTACAGAGTGAATACGACGTGTGCGTCACGCGAAAGAATGGCTGTAAGCACATCGGTGCTCTTACAGCGCCAAAGTAACCATGATTAGTAGTCTGTAAGAGCACATACGTGCTTACAGAGCAAATACGACGTGTGCGTCACGCGAAAGAATGGCTGTAAGCACACCAGTGCTCTTACAGCGCCAAAGTAACCATAGTTTGTGGTCTGTAAGAGCATATACGTGCTTACAGAGTGAATACGACGTGTGCGTCACGCGAAAGAATGACTGTACGCACACCAGTGCTCTTACAGCGCCAAAGTAACCATAGTTAGTGGTCTGTAAGAGCATATACGTGCTTACAGAGTGAATACATCGTGTGCGTCACGCGAAAGAATGGCTGTAAGCACATCGGTGCTCTTACAGCGCCAAAGTAACTATAGTTAGTGGTCTGTAAGAGCACATACGTGCTTACAGAGCAAATACGACGTATGCGGCAGGCGAAAGAAAGGCCGTAAGCAAACCAGTGCTCTTACAGCCCTCAAAGTAACCATAGTTAGTGGTCTGTAAGAGCATATACGTGCTTACAAAGCGAATACGACGTGTGCGTCACGCGAAAGAATGGCTGTAAGCACACCAGTGCTCTTACAGCGCCAAAGTAACCATGATTAGTAGTCTGTAAGAGCACATACGTGCTTACAGAGCAAATACGACGTGTGCGGCAGGCATAACACTTGATAATATTATGATCTGCACTAGCGAAAAAAATAATGAAGTCATAAGGCTAACGATATGGGCAATAAATTCGATGAAGTGTTTGATGCGCTTGGCAAGCGGGTTGCTAAAATCGACAAGAGTATATGAAGCGCATTTAATATAAATATTTAATTCAGGAAATAACTGATGATCAATTTACCATAGAAAAAGGGGTCTGCCCTAAAAGTAGCTAGTACTACTTTTAGGGCAGACCCCTTTTCGTTATCTCGTTTTTATTTTTCAAACGGATACAACTAATTATACGATGTCGTAGCCTTGATCTTCGATAGCGGCTTTGACAGCTTCAAGAGTTACTTTCGCCTCGTCAAAATCGACCGTAACGTTCTTGTTCGCCAAATCAACTTTACCTACTGCTCCAGCTTCAGCGACTGCCTTCTCAACTGAACTGACACAATGCCCACATGTCATACCTTCAACCTTCAATACTACATTTGCCATTATTAAAATCCCCTCTCCGTCTATTTCATTAATTTATTTACTGTAACCAGCAACTCATCGATAACTTCACTCTCACCCGCTTGAATACGTTCAATAACGCAGCTTCTCATATGCCCTTCAAGGAGCAGCTTACCGACGCTGTTCAAAGCGGATTGCGCTGCCGCGATTTGATTTAGCACGTCATCACAATACGTATCCTTCTCAATCATCGCTTTTACGCCTCTTATTTGACCTTCGATGCGATTCAAGCGCTTCGTTAAATTGTCCTTTGTCTGCGCAGAGTGATGACTCTTACGCTGCCCATTCATATCACAACAATCATCGTGTGAATGCCCATGATTCCCATCATTTATTGGATCGTTGCTCATCATTCATACCTCCAGGGGGTATCATTTCGTGAACTCAGTATATCATACCCCTAAGGGGTATGTAAATATTCTTTTTTTATTCCAATCTTGACACTTTTATTGTAGAAGACAATATGCTACGATCCTCGTAACCGACCTTCCTTCACATTTATGAACGCTTCGTTTAACACTGTACTAATATTACTTCTGTATAGTTGCTTAAAGACCTTCTTGCCTAGAAAGGATGATTCGTTATCGAAAACATCGTTAATTTCGCACATCGCGGAGCAAGCGCCTATTGTCCTGAAAATACGCTCGCCGCATTTAAGAAAGCGCTAGAGCTAGGAGCTACTGGAATTGAAATCGATGTTCAACTCACTAAGGACGGTCAAATCGTTGTCATCCATGATGAATCCCTAGCACGAACAACCGGAAGCCGCAGCCTTGTAAAAGATATGACGTACGAGGAGCTTATCACGCTCGACGCCGGAAGCTGGTTCGACCCCGCCTTCCATTCCGAAAGAGTTCCATCTTTAGAACAACTTCTTGAGCTTCTGCGTCATAACGATACTATTCTAAATATTGAACTCAAAAACGGCATCGTCCAATACCCTGGTCTGGAGCAAAAGGTTATCGATATGGTTCGGGCTTACCGAATGACCGATCGGATCATCTTATCCAGCTTCAACCACTATTCGCTTGTGCTTTGCAAGCAGCTTGCGCCCGAAATTCGTACTGGTGTATTGTACATGGAAGGTCTTTATCGTCCATGGGATTATGCTCTGACGCTTCAAGCAGATGCACTCCATCCCATCAAATATGCCGTATTGCCTGAATGGACTGCCGCTGCAGACGCTCATGGCATCGTTTACAATCCATTTACCGTTAATGAGGTGGAAGAGATGGAGCAGCTAATCCGTGCCGGTGTTGCCGGCATCATTACCGATTACCCCGATCGGCTGGCAGAAGTGCTAAAACGGAGAGGAGCGCAAACGGAATGAAAAAAACATGGCTGCTCGGGTTTGGTTTTTTTAGCATCAGCATTACATGGGCACTTTACAATGCATTCGTCCCGCTTTTTTTAGATAAATTTTTGACGAGTACTGCGTTAATTGGGTTCATGATGACGATCGATAATTACTTTGCTTTGTTTTTGCAGCCATGGATTGGAAGCCGCAGCGACCGTACGAACACCAAGCTGGGAAAAAGAATGCCCTATCTGCTCATCGGCATGCCGCTCGCAGCCGTATTCGGCGCACTGATCCCATGGCATACCACCTTGCTTATGCTCGTATTGTTTATGGTACTTATGAATCTATCGATGAGCTTATACCGCTCACCCACCGTTGCACTAATGCCAGATATTACACAAGACAGCAAGCGAACGCAGGCAAACGGAATTATCAATTTCATGGGTGGCGTTGGCTCGATAATTGCCTTCGCTGGGGGCGCTATTCTATACGAGAAGCATGCCTCGCTCCCGTTTCTGTCTGCCTCTATTTTGACACTAATCTGTCTAGTTATTCTCTTGTATTCCATAAAGGAAAAAAGGGATGCCATCGCCTATGTCCCTGCTGAAGAGAAGAAAGCAGTCTCGTTTAAGGGACAATGGAATCGTCCCACGATCTTCCTGCTCGGAGCAATTTTCTTCTGGTTTCTGTCCTATCAAGGCGTTGAAGCCTTCTTCACCCTTTATGGCACAAAACATTTACATTTGACCGATGGTCAATCGTCTTTCTCACTTGCCTTCTTCTCACTAGCTTTCGTAGTTGCCGCTATTCCAAGCGGACTGCTCGGCAACCGCTTTGGCAAGAAGCTTGTTATCTCTCTAGGCGTGCTAGGACTTATTATTATTTTTGCTGCAATCTCATTCGTCGACGCTCTGCTGCCTCTACGTACTTTACTTATTATTGGCGGCATATTCTGGGCGATGATCAACATCAACTCCTACCCTTTCATCATCGCGCTCGGAGGAGAACAAAGCATAGGCACCCGTACCGGTATCTATTATTTAGTTTCTTCACTCGCGGCTATAGCTTCACCTCCGCTTATGGGAGGTTTGATTGATCTATTTGGTTACTCCGTGCTTTTCTACTCTTCATCTGGAGGCATGATTATCGCCCTCTTGTTCCTTCTCAGCGTGAAGGATAAAGGGCTTGCTAGAAGCGCATCCGAATCCACGGTTACATCTAACCTATGAATCCATACAAAAAAATCCGGCTCTGCGTCTACTGACGTCGTTGCCGGATTTTTTTTGGGGTTTATATCATTAGTGAATACTGCCTTTGCTGAACCCGCCGCCCATGACGTCAGATACATGCTCGATGGCAATAAACGCATTCTCATCGATGGATTGTACAATTGCCTTGAGCTTCGCGAGCTCTAGACGAGATACGACACAATAGATCATTTGCGTATCTTCCTTGGAGTAGCCGCCGCGCGCTTGAATCAAGGTCGTCGTACGACCGAGACGATCGATGATCGCTTGCGACACCTCTTCAAATTCCGATGAAATAATCGTTACTGATTTCGATTCATCGAGACCTTCCACTACGATATCTATGATTTTAATCGCAATATAATATGTAAACATCGAGTACATGGCTGAATCCCATTCAAACACGAAGCCTGCAACTATAAAGATGATAACGTTAAAAATCATAATAATTTGTCCGACCGGCATACGCATCTTCTTCGAAATAAGAATCGATACAATTTCTACGCCATCAAGCGAGCCACCGAACCGAATAGCAAGACCAACACCTGCTCCCAGAATGAGACCGCCGAACAGTACGGCTAACAGCTTCTCATCGGTGAATGCTTCAACATGATGAAGCATTGATGTCGTAATTGACATGACGATAATGCCATAAAGGGTCGAGATCGCGAACGTTTTCCCAATTTGCTTATAGCCGAGGATGAGAAAAGGTACGTTCACTACGAACAAATAAACGCCGAGCGGAAGCGGTGTTAAACTCGATAACATAATCGATATACCTGCAATGCCTCCATCGATAACATTATTAGGAACAAGAAATAGCTCTAAGGCAACACCCATTAAGATCGAGCCTATCGTTATAAATATAAACCGTTTGAAAATTTCTAAAGATGATAAACCCTTGTGCGCCTTCGCCTTTGCCAACAGTTCAACCTCCGTTTGTTCCTAGACTATCCATTAATTTTATCATAAAAGAGGCTCTTTTTCAAAAAACTACTTCTCGACAAACGAAAAAGAGCAGCTTTTGCTTATCATTTGCATACATGTTAACAAAAAAAAAGACTCCTGCCGCATTCCAGCTGACATGAGTCTTTTTCCATTTAATCTACGTATCCTGCAAGGCCTTTGTCCATCAAGTAATCCATTTCAGCATCCAAAATCGATTCCACGATCAACTCGTTCGATTTCACATCAGGGCGGCTCAATACGTAATCAACCAGCTCATCGCCGTCAATATCTACCTCGCCGTTCTTATCTTCCTTTGCGCTGTTGATGAAGGCATGCTCATGCTTTAATACCAGCTTAATCAGCTTCTCATCCGCGTTTGTTTCGCTTGCTATATACTTCACAAGCTCTTGCTCGTTCAATTCCTCAGTCATCGTTTGTCATCTCCTAATTGTATCGCTCGTCCTCATTGTACCACATTCATATCGGCTTTATGAGAGAGTTGATCTATGCTTGTTGTAAAAACTGACTTCCATGCAGCTGCTCATACAGTCCTTTGCGATTGAGGAGCTCTTCATGAGTTCCGCGCTCTGCGATTTCACCGTCTTTGATAAATAGAATGGTATCCGCATTTCGAATCGTACTGAGGCGGTGGGCGATAACGAAACTCGTCCTGCCACTGAGCAGTTTCTTCATCGCTTCTTGTATCTGAAGTTCGGCAATCGTATCCACACTGCTCGTTGCTTCGTCCAATATAAGCAGAGCAGGGTCTCCAAGAATCGCACGCGCAATCGTGATGAGCTGACGTTGTCCGTGACTGATGTTGCCGCCCTCCACCGTCAGCTCTGTCTCATATCCTTGCGGAAGCTTCGCAATGAAGCTGCTTGCGTTCGCTTGAACAGCTGCTGCCTCTACCTCTTCATCCGTTGCATCAAGCTTACCATATCGAATATTCTCGCGAATCGTACCGGAGAACAAATGAGCATCCTGCAGTACGATGCCAAGCTGTCTTCGCAGGCTGTTTTTATCCATCTCACGAATGTCCTCGTCATCAATCAATATCTGACCGTCTTTAATCTCATAGAACCGTCCGATTAGATTAATAATCGTCGTCTTGCCTGCACCTGTTGGCCCAACGAGTGCGATCGTCTCGCCTGGCTTTGCTATGAAGCTGATGTTGTTCAGCGCTGCCGTTCCATCCTTATATTCAAATCGCACATCGCGGAACTCCACCTTGCCTGCAACTGAGTCTACCTCTTTCACCGCATCTGCCGCTTCAAACTCTGATGGAATATCAATCATCTCGAATACCCGCTCCGCACCTGCCACCCCAGACTGAATCATATTATACTGGTTGGCAACCTCATTCAACGGACCCGAAAACTGCTTCGAATAGCCGAGAAAGCTTATAATGACACCGACCGTCGCATGGTCATGAACCGCAAGCCAGCCGCCGACACCCGCAATGATCAAATAACTAATGTGACCAAACATATTCATGAATGGGCCCATCGTACCTGAATAAATCTGTGCTTTTGTTCCGACCTTCTTTAGCTTCGCATTTGCAGCGCTGAAATGCTCCGCCATTCTCTCCTCTTGATGAAAGAGGGCGACAACCTTTTGTCCGGATACCGTCTCCTCAATAAATCCGTTAAGTCCGCCAAGCTCCTGCTGCTGACCTTTGAACTGGCGCTGCGTAATCTTTGCTATTCGTTTCGTAACGAATACGATAATCGGGATGACAATCAGCGCAACCAAGGTTAGCCAAACGTTTAGGAATAGCATCATCGTGAAGGAGCCTATGAGCATAATGAAGCTCGATATGATTTGAATCAGGCTTTGATTGAGCGTATTGGTCACATTATCGATGTCATTCGTCGTACGGCTCATGAGCTCACCGTGATTTTTGCTTGCGAAGAACGGTATGGGCAGCTTTTGCAAATGATTGAAAAGCTCCTTACGAAGGCTCCATACTGTCCTCTGCGACACCTCAGCCAAAAATATTGCTTGAAGCCATGCCACTATGCTGCCTGCCGCGTAAATTCCAAGCATCAGCAAGCAAATTTGAAGCAGACCGTCATATTGCTTAGCAATAATATAATCATCCAGCGCTTTGCCTAGGAAATATGGACCTGCAAGCGTAAGCCCCGCTGCAGCGACTGTTAATAGCATGACCGTTACGAGCCTAGCCCGCCCATGGAGCAAATAAGTGCCGATTCTTTTTAATGTCGTTAGTGTATGATTCATCTATTATGCTCCTTGCTGGGAAAAGGCCATTTGCTGGTAAAGTTTGCTTTGTTCAAGCAGTTCACGATGCGTGCCTATCGCCGTTATTTGACCGTCCTCAAGCACAATAATCCGATTCGCCTGCTGTACGGATGCAATTCGCTGCCCAATGATAAGACAAGTACTGTTCTTCATAATCGTTTGAAGCGATTTCCGTATAAGCAAGTCTGTTCTCAAATCGACCGCACTTGTGCAGTCATCGAGAATGACGATTTTCGGTTTCAGCAATAGTGTCCGAGCAATAGCTAAACGCTGCTTTTGACCTCCTGACAAATTGACGCCACGCTGTCCAAGCACGGTATCATAACCATTTTCGAGCTTCATTATAAAAGCATGCGCTTCGGCCGCCTTGGCCGCCGCTTCAACTTCATCCTGACTTGCATCCGGTTTACCGTAGCTGATATTATCTCGAACGGTCCCACTGAACAAATGCGCCTGTTGTAGCACCATACCGATTTGGCTGTGCAGCTCCTCAGCAGCAATCTCGTTAATGGGATGAGAATCTATGCGGAGCATTCCCTCAGTCACTTCATAGAATCTAGGTATAAGACTGGCCAGCGTCGATTTGCCCGAGCCATTCACACCGACGATCCCGATCGTCTCCCCTGGCTCCACAACCAAATCAATGTCGTGAAGCACGGCCTTCTCTACATCGCCTTCATAGCTGAAGCGCACATGCTCGAATGCAATTCTACCATCCGTAATTTTGTTAGACTGCTCATTCAGCTTACGAACAGCAGTCCACTTATCAGCAGGAACCTCCAATATTTCATTAATACGATCAGCAGAAGCTTTTGCACGGGAAATCGCTATCAATTGATTACCTAGTCCTAGTGTAGAGAATAACAGCTGTGTAATATAAGTCAAAAATGCCGCAAGGCTGCCCACGGACAATGCTCCATGCTCTGAGAGCATTCCTCCATACCACAAAGCAGCTACTATACTGAAATTAAGAATGATCGACACAAGCGGCGTATTTAGTGCAGCAATCTTAGCCGCTTTGAGACTTGCTTGCAGTAAATTAGAGTTCGTTTCGTTAAAACGTTCTTCCTCATAGTCGGACCGAACGAATGCTTTCACAACACGAATCCCAGACAAATTTTCTTGCATGACGGTGTTCACTTGATCAAGCCGCTGCTGCATCATCGCAAACAGAGGAACGGTAATCCGAGTTGTAATGACGAGAAATAAGGCCAATAACGGAATCATAGCCAGCAAAATAATTGATAAGCGAGGGCTTATTACAAAAGCCATTACTAAGCTCCCGATAATGATAAATGAACTGCGCGCGAATACGCGGAGCAGCAGCAGCACTAAGCTCTGAATTTGTGTCACATCACCCGTCAGCCTCGTCACGATTGATCCAGAACCGTAACGGTCTAGTGAGCGCAGTGACAAGGATTGTATCTTCTGAAACAGCTCCTGCCTTAGATCTGCTCCAAAGTTCTGTGAGGCGATCGTTGAGAAAACGGTGCAGCCTACACCTGCAATCAGACCGATGAACGCAGCCAGCAGCATTTTAGGAGCGGTACTCGCAATTGCCCCTAAATCACCCGCAATAATGCCATCATTCACAATGCAAGCCATAAAACGTGGTTGCAACAAATCCATGAAAACCTCAAGCAGCATAAACAGCGGTGCCAGCAAAGCGGACAGCCAATATTTTTTCAAAAATCTAGTAAGCTTTAACAAAGTTACACCTCAATTCTCTAACAATTTTGTACAATAGCAAATATAGAGGCAGCGCAGCTCGCTCCCTCTTGATAGAGCAATTATAGCATCCATCACCCTTTTTCACACCCATGAGGAAGCGCGCAGAATATCAGCCGTACGCCTGGGCAAAGGTAAGGGGACATACCCCTTGCCTTTTTATGTTTTTCGATAACGATTCGAAGGGGCTGGGTAGAAGATGACGGAACAACTAATACTGAACGGAACAATTGTCGCGGATTCTATGAAAGAGCAGTTGAAAGGAAGAGTTGAAAGACTTAGCCAACGAGGAATTGTTCCTTGCTTAGCGACGATACTGGTAGGGGATGATCCCGCTTCTGAAACTTATGTTCGAATGAAGGGCAACGCATGCAAGCGGCTCGGTATTCATTCCAAGCGTATCCATTTGAACAAAAACATATCAACGGAAGACTTGATTGATGTCATTACTCAGCTTAATGAGGACCCGCTTATTCACGGCATCCTCTTGCAGCACCCCGTACCGCATCAGATAGATGAACGTGCGGCATTTGAAGCGATAAGCATCCGTAAGGATGTCGATGGTGTAACGTCGCTCGGTTTTGCCCAAAATGCCTTTGGTTACGCTAATTATCCTTCTTGTACACCCGCTGCAATTATGGCGATTCTCGATTACTATCACATTCCAATTGAAGGCAAGCATGCGGTCGTAGTTGGAAGAAGCCCAATACTAGGCAAGCCTGTTTCTCAAATGCTGCTGAACCGCAATGCAACAGTCACCACCTGTCACTCCAGAACGAAAAATTTATCAGAAATGCTTCGACTTGCAGATATCGTCGTTGCAGCAGTCGGCAAGCCGAACTTTATTCAAGGAGAATGGATTCGCGCTGGTGCTGTCGTGTTAGACGCCGGCTACAATGAAGGAAACGTGGGAGATGTTGATTACGAGGCTTGTCTTGCCAAAGCAAGCGCTATTACCCCTGTGCCTGCAGGCGTAGGGCCGGTCACCATCGCTACGCTTCTGAAGCATACGGTTGATTCGGCAGAGAGATTTGCCCTCCTTTAAGGAGGGCTCCACCCTACTGGTGTTTACTTGTAGTTCAAATAACCATTATGAAGTTATGAGGCTGCCTGTTCTCTCGGCAGCCATGTTGCGTGGTCATTAAACACTCGTTTTTCGTTAGCCTAAAAGAATGATCCGTTTATTTTATTCCAATAAACCCTGTCCCCTTCTGAAAATTGTTAGTTCCCATCTGAGGGTCCACAGTCCATTTTTTTGCAATATATATAACATCTTCTTCGTCAGCTAAATTTGGTTCATCAACATCTATTTCCGTAAAAATAAGATTATTTTCAAGTTCTTCTTTACTAATTTCACCTTGATTAAAAATGGTTTCTCCGGTCTCTCCTAAATATCCATAAGCACGTACTAGCTTGCCATTAACAGATTTTGCCCAAGCATGGTACTCAACAACTCGATGTGTTCCGAAGTAATAAGCTTCTCCGAAACTCAAACTCAGATCAGATATTACAGTTAATGGATTTAGTGATTCTGTTCCACTTAAATCTGGCATAATCGAATTAATCACTAATGTCCAACCATTAATTGGAGGTGATATGAAATAGTATCCTTCATAAGCTCCTTCTATTCCGGTTCTCCAATTAGAGATTTGAATATTTTCCAGCTTTATTGCATCTAAAACAGCTTGGGTATCGTTAGTCTTAACCGCAAACCATTGACACTTATAACCAAATTCAACTGGCAAATCAGGATTCGAATCGAATTTCATTGCCTTTGGACCTACATTGGTTGAATTCTGATTACTAACTAAATTTTTGTTAATATTAAATCGTTTTTGAAAATATATAAATATCAATACTAAAATAATAATCACCAATATTACATAAAAGATTCTCATGAGTTATCGGTTTACCGCCCTTTTTAAGCTGCCAACATGTAACGGCAGCCTCGTTCTGCTATTGTTAAACCTTTTATAAATCTAACCTTCACCGAGTTCAATCGTTTTCGTAGCGACACGGTCGTGAAATTCCCGATCATGCTCCACGAACACAATGGTCGGCGCGTACTCAAGCAGCAGCTCTTCAATCTGCATCCGGGAAATCACGTCGACAAAGTTGAGCGGTTCGTCCCATATATGCAGATGCGCCTCTTCACATAGGCTTCTCGCGATCAGTACCTTCTTCTTCTGCCCGCCGCTAAACGCCGACATATCCTTCTCAAACTGGATACGGGCGAAATCAAGCTTACGCAACAAGGCCTTAAATAAGCTTTCGTCGATTCCGTGCTCTGCTGCATAATCGGAAAGCGATCCTCGCAGATGAGAAGTGCTTTGGGATACATAGGAAACGCGAAGCTGCGGCTCCCGCCGAAACGTGCCTGTATAGTGAAGCGCCTCACCGCTCAACAGGCGGAGCAAGCTAGACTTGCCCGAACCGTTTGGACCTGAAATTGCGATCCGATCCCCTTGTTCGATCGTCAAAGAAACGTTTTTGCACACCGGTCTTTCCCCGTAGTACATCGTGACGTGATCCAGCACAGCCAGTTCTGATTTCGAATACGCGAGCTGAGAGATCGCAAGGCTTTCTGACTGTTCGATATTTCGAAGCAGTTTCGATTTCTCCTCTACAGCGGCGCTTTGCCGCTGCTCGATGGATTTCGCGCGTTTCATCATTTTTGCTGCTTTGTGACCGACGTATCCTTTGTCCAGCTTGGAGCCGGAGTTTCGTGTGCCATTTTTCGATTTTTCAATCTCGTGAGACCAGCCGCTCGTACGTTTGACGGAAGTCGATAAACGCTGTATGTCTTTGTACAGCTTTTCGTTTTGTGCTAATTCGAAATTGTCCTGGCGAGCTTTGTTCGTCCACCAGCTGGAGAAGCTGCCTTTTTGGATTTCGATATTAGTTTTGTTGATCGATAGAATATGATCGACGCAGCGGTCGAGAAATGCCCGATCGTGTGAAACAAGAATAAAACCTCGTTTCGTATTCAGATAATCGCCTACAAGCTTGCGTGCATGAAAGTCGAGATGATTGGTCGGCTCGTCGATGAGCAGAAATCGATTGTCCTGGATGAACAGCACGGCTAGCAATACCTTCGTTTGCTCGCCTTGGGACAGCGATTCAAATGGCCGGTACAACACGTCCTCCGAAACCTTAAGCAGATTCAGTTCGCGCATCAACTTCCAGCGCTCATAGCCTGGCACAATCTCTTCGATGGCGTCGACGGTCAAATATTCCGGATGTTCGACGGGAAACGGAAAATAATCAAAGGCGACCGGTGCGGAGATCGTGCCACTGTATTCGTATTTCCCCAGCAGCAGGTTAAAAAACGTCGTTTTTCCCCGACCGTTTCGCCCTGTAAACCCCAGCTTCCAGTCTGTATCGATTTGAAAATGAACATTTTCGAATATATGGTCATAACTGCCTGGATAGGCAAAAGTAAGATTGGATACTTGTATCGCGGGCATGGCGATCATCCTTTCGTATGGAAAATAAAAAGAACCGCAAGAAAGGTGCTTTCTTGCGGCTCTAATCCATACGAGGAAATACAGCCCCATTCCAAGGGGCCGGATGACTGTCCGGATAGGGAGCGCAAACGAAATGCAGACCTTTCTTGCAGAGACGAAATAAACCAACTACAGCCGATAGCTGAGTCCGTTCTTTTCGCGATCTCACAGCAAGAAAGTTCTACATGTATTCGTTCAACTCCCATCATCAAAATTACATACAGTTTATCACAATCGTAATTTAACTACAACCTGCGCCGTCTCGATTCCTGTTAGAGCTAGCTGTACAGGTCGCCTATTCATTACCTTATAAAACTCCCCATTCTTCGGGAATGCAAGACGGCCGAGCCCTTCAAAGCTCCGCCGTCTTATATGCCGTTCTTCCGTTATCCCCAAGCGGCCAGCTCCATCTCGAAATCGGTCGTGAAATCTGGACTGATCGGCGTGACCCGCACGTTCACATTAGCCTTCCAGATGTTGATTGCGATGTCGGGAGAAGCCCCCTCATAGACGTACAGTCCCTTGGCCTGCTGCTGTACTGGCTCCAGCTTCGCCTTCCAGATGCCACGATGGCCGTCGGAGCCGACCGCTTCCACGCGGACGTCCTTGTGACAGATGGCGCCGAGTTGAATTTCGGCACGGAAGGCCGTCTTGTTCAACCCAATCCTGCTGCTATGGTCGGCCAGAATGTCCGCTTTCCGGACGCAGACGCCGGACCAGTTGTCACGGATGAATTGCTTGTAGGCGGCAACCCTCGATGCGACCTCGAAGTTGTCAGCGGCAAACCGCTTCCCCCGTAAGGTCGTGGGAACATACAACTTGTGCCAATAATCGCTTACCATTCTGTGGGTGTTGAAGACGGGCGCGATTGAGCAGATCGACTCTTTCATTAGGTTAACCCATTCCGTCGGGACCGCGCGATCACCCCGCTTGTAGAACAGCGGAATAATCTCTTCCTCGAGTAAGCGGTAAAGCGCTTCGCTGTCCTGCTGCGCCTGGTACTCAAGGTCGCCTTCCGTCTCGCCTTCGATGGCCCAGCCGTTTCGCCCGTTGTAGCCTTCCACCCACCAGCCGTCCAGTACGCTGCAGTTGATTACGCCGTTCATGGCCGCCTTTTGTCCACTTGTACCGCTCGCTTCCATCGGCTTCACGGGCGTGTTGAGCCAAACGTCGACGCCTTGGACCAGCTTCTTCGCCTTATCCATCGCATAGTTCTCCACGATGTAAACGTGGCCCTTAAACCTTTCCTCCCGGGATAGCTCCACTATTCTGCGGATCAATTCCTGCCCCGGTCCGTCCGCGGGATGCGCCTTTCCTGCGAAAACTAGGCACACGGGGCGCTGCGGATCACCCAGAATGTGCGCGAGCCTCTCTAGGTCGCGGAAGATGAGAAGTGACCGCTTATACGTCGCAAACCGCCTGGCGAAGCCAACAATCAACGGTCCTCCACCGGACGAGGCAAGCGGCAGGCCCAACTCCCGGACCATCTCCGATTTCGCCCGCTGATGCTCCTCCCACAGCTCTATGGGTGGAATATCCCGAACAGCAGACCATACGTCCGGTTCCGCAGTGCGGACGGCCCAGTCGGACGTGAGGTGCCGGTCGAACAGCTCCTTCATGCCGGTGGACAGCCATGTCCCGATATGGATGCCGTTGGTGACCGAATCGACTGGAATGTCCTGTCTCGGAATATGCGGCATCCACTGGTGGAACAAGTCCTTGCTCACCTCGCCGTGCAGCTTGCTCACCCCGTTCACCTTCGACGACGTGCTGACGGCAAGCCGTGTCATGTTGAACGAGTCGCCCACTCGGCCGAGCGACAGCACCCGCTCCCTGTCCGTCCCAAGCTGCCAGTAATAATCGCCGAGATAACGGTCTATCATGTCGATGGAGAAGACGTCATGCCCGGCTGGAACCGGTGTGTGCGTCGTGAATACGGTGCTCGCCTTGACCGCTTCGAGTGCGGTCTCGAACAGCACTCCTTCGGCGGACAGCATGCGGATGCGCTCTAGCGTCAGGAACGCTGGGTGCCCTTCGTTCATATGCCAGACGTCCGGCCGGATGCCCAGCGTTGCAAGCAGTTTCGCACCGCCGATGCCGAGGATCATCTCCTGACTTATGCGGACGTCTTGATCACTCGGATAGAGTGTGTCGGTCAAGCGGCGGTCCTCGTCGCTATTCGATTCAACGTCTGTATTGAGCAGGTACAGCGTGACCGAGCCCACCTGCACGGACCACGCTTTCGCATACACCTGCCTGCCGCCCACCATCACGTCGACGACGAGAGGCTGCCCTTTGGCATCCCGCACGAGACGAACCTTGTAGGAGCTCGCCTCTGGGTCGATATCGGTATACAGATGCTGCTGCGAGCCGCCCTCGTTGATGTGCTGCTGGAAATAACCCTTACCATAAAATATGCCTACGCCCGTAAGCGGAACATTCATGTCTGCTGCCGCCTTGATATGGTCGCCTGCCAATATGCCAAGGCCACCCGAGTAAATCGGTAAAGATTCGTCAAGTCCGAACTCTGCCGAGAAATACACTACACCGCTGTTTGACATCATCCCACCTCATTTTCGCGAAAAATTGCGCTTCGCCTTGTAAGCGCCTGACTTGATGCCTATATACTATATGCCGTTTTACGGTACACGTGCCTATTGCAAGCATGATAACGGAAGAGCCGGAAACTATGTTGTTCGGGCGTTACCCTAGAGTTTTTCTGCTTCCTTGCGATTCTCGTTAAGAATCCCAATGGAACTCGTTATTTTTCCGAGGTCGATTGGGATTTAGGGAGGTGAAATAATGAACAAGTTAGTTTTTCATTTTCTTTTTCCAGCTGTGCATAATCTTCAGCAGTATTTGCCCCGTTAAATTGCCAGTTAGCTCAACAAGGCTGCCGTTTCATGCCGGCAGCCTCGTTCTGGTGATTGTTAAGCTATAGTGTCCCGTTTGACAAGTCAGGTTAAGAGATCTTAAAGAGCTCTTTTCGTTAATAAAATTACGTATTATAAATATTTTCACATTCTTGCGCGGTCGGTTCATAAAAACAGTGCTTCTTCCATCGTCCTACGAACGGCTGATTATACCAAGTTGACGGACATGGTCCGGGATTTTCGAACGTTCCTGGACGGAAATACCATAGGGAGTATTTGCCTGGCCAATTCCTCTCCCCATTCACAGCCCGTTGCGCCAGACGGCGTTCCCTGTCTCTTGCGCTTTGATAGTACATACCATGTTGCAACGCTTCGAACGCATGCGGCTGGTTGATCATTTGGGGTATTGTCCGTATATCTTTAAAATCGGAGCAATTCCCTCTTATTCGGTTAATTCCAACATTGCCAACAAGGAGCATGCCCATTTCGCCTTCGGTCTCAGCTTCAGCTCGGAGCAACCTTGCCAACATATCAATATCCTGTTGCCTTGCTTTTACGACTGCCATTGGCTCACCTCTTTAGATTTCTAGACTCATCATATTGTAGGTGAAGCGGATGTGTTACTCTGGCAAAAGAGAGAGCAATAATAAATAGCCGTTTCACCACAGACTTCTGCCAGTTAGCTTAATAAAGAAAAGAAGCAGCTGCAGTGGCAAACTGCTCCTTTTGCCCTTCAACTACCATTTCCCGTTAGTCAAGTGAATCATAACTTCCACTGAAACCACCTACCGTGTCCATCTGTTTCTGCCAACGTTTCCTTATGTCCATTGCCATCTATATAGTAGTCGAGATGGAGATCTTGATCCCACATATTATTATAAAGGTGGAACACGTTTCTTTCTTCACCGAGGTTATGAATATGCTCACACAACTTGATCTTAGACTCGTGAGGTATCTGATTGGCTACATGGGTATGAAAAACACATATTGTTGAGTCCTTACTAATCTTCGATACAATATTCGGAAGTAAAGAAACGCCATCTCCCTCAATTAACTCTAAAGGATGCTTCTTTAAACATAAGGCGGCATTTTCAAAGTAGGAAATACGTTCCTTATGCTCTGGCCAGATCAACGCTTTCAGCCAAAGATAATCTTCAGGATCATTCAGATCATTCACATGTAAATCTAGACCGATCCTTGATGTTACTGGTGGGCTATGCTCCAGAAGAAATGGAATATTATCGCCACTAATTTCAGCCGTTATCTCTAGAGCCGAATGTTCATATCCGTACTTTTTATCGGTTTTATAAGAGTAGCGGTATTTATCCCAAAGGAGCTGAAAGCCCGCACTTGTTCCTATTTCTATGAGAGCTAACGGTTTTTGCGTTATTTTATGAATGTAGCAAAAGCTAGGATACAAATATGCACAACGTCTCACTTCGTTTGTTTGTACAAGCTTGCTTTCTAGAATCTGAATAATCTCATTTTCGTACTGATTACAAAAATCAATGAAACAATTAATTGCTGTCGATGAGTCCCGTGATTCACCTACTATGCTGGGATAATACTCAGCTAACTCGTGTTCAATTCCCCCTAATAGCAAATAGTGAACCGCGCCCAGTAAGAGGTTGGGAACAGGCTGTCCTGATCTCGAATAAGCCGCTAGTTTAAGCAGTTTCGGGTCATTAGCAATGTTTCCTGCAAGATGTTCATACAGACTGCTGGAATCCTTACATTCTCTTTCAGCAAATATTCTAAATCGCTCCGAGAGTACGCTCGTTTCCAAATCACACACCACCTTTTTCCAGTTAGTGGTATGGTAACATGAGCCTTCGATAAAGAAAATTTCAATATTTTTATCTAATTTATAGAGGATATTTATCACAAAAATTTTTAGTTATTCAGTGTCCTAATCGTTAACTACTATTAAATCGAATGATGTTGATGGACGAAGGAATGTGAAATAGTAATCCTCAGCTGGGTCCCATCGAAGATGCCATTCCAAATCGTCTGAACCCTCTCTCATATTATGCCTTTCGCGGCGAAGTTCGGGGGATACATCCACGAGAACTGTAAGATCGACAACATCGGATAGTTCAGGGAGTGTGCTATAAATTCCCTCTAAAATAATTACTTTTGAAGGCTCCTTCGTAACTAAGTGCAATGCCAAACCATTCCTAGTTGAAAAGGAAAAAGGGTGATATTGTGCTTTTTCACCTCTAATCATCGGCAACAATACTTCATTACGCATAAGCTTCCAGTTGAAACAACGACGACACTTTTGTTCTGATGTGTAAGAGTCCCATTCATCGCTCGTGATAGTCGCATCAAAGAAGTCATCATACTGGATGACTTCTGCATCCAAGTGCGAAGCCACCTCAATAGCCAACGTTGATTTGCCTGCACCACTCCCGCCATCCAAAGACACAACCAAAGGTCTGCTTCGTCCAACCAGACGCTCTTTAATAGCAGTAATAATGGACTGAACTGCTTCCTGTGATTTATGTGATAAATTGTTCTTTTCCATGTTGATGGCACCCCTTAACCTTCAACCAATTTCTATTACCCAAATTCCTAACAGATTGTACCTTGTCTATTCAACTAAGGAAGCGATTTAATCCATGTTGTTTATAAACTCTAAAATATCATTATAAAATTTTTCTCTGTCTTGCCCCTGAATAGCATGGCCTGAAGCTGCATATTCCTTAATAATTAATTTTGAACACATACTCTTATAACGTTCGATATCTGAGTCAGCAACTAATGAACCTTCAAGTAGACCTCGTGCAACTAAAACAGGCATATCAAAATTCCCTTTAATATCGATTTGCTGCGATTCCCTTTGTATCCCTCTAACAGCTATCGGTCTAATTTGCTCTTTTCGTTTAAATGGAACGAGATAGTTATTTATGTAATCTTCCGGCCATTCTTTATCCATTGCCCTGTGCTCTGGTGGATAGTCCCCTACCATAATCGATTTAACTTTTGACTTATGCTTTAATGCATACCCTAAGGCATAAGAAACGCCGCGTGAGTAACTGAATAAATGAAATTGATCGAGTCCAGCATCTTTCACAACCGCTTCAATATCAGAGATATGCTCGTCGAGGTTATATCCAGAGCTGGGTGTTTCACTTTCTCCTCGTCCCCGGAACGAAAGGATAACACTTCTTCTGGGCTGCATAACTTCAAGTAAATCAATATATTCATCAGCCGTTTCTGATAACCCTGGGCAAACAACTAATGGCGTCCTTGAAAGCTCAGAGCTATCTGCTGAGTCAATGTAATGTAGTGCAAACTCACCATTTTTCACATACTTGGATATGTACATTCAGCTCCTCCTTTTTAATTATTTTGCACTTATTATTTCATTCAAAGATGTTCGTCATTTAGCTTTTGAATGATAATCCCGTTTGCTCCAAAGCCGTTCTAAGTGTAGGTAAAGATTTGGGCCCCATCCGTGAATTTTCAAGATCTCTTTTTCACTATATTTTGAGAGCTCTTCCAAAGAAGTTATTCCATTGTGTTCCAATGCTCGTCTTGCCGGCGCCGCAAGCAGAGAAAGAAATCCGTTTTCAGGTTTTGAAGCTGCCATTTTTTATTTCTCCTTTTCTTAAGCCTCTCTTGTCACACTTGCTGGCTCAGATGAGGCTTTCTCCCCCTTCTGCAGCTGATACATTTTGTAATATCTGCCGCGGAGCTCCATCAAGGCATCATGATTACCACGCTCAACGATTTCACCGCGATGCAGGACGAGAATTTGATCAGCATCACGAATCGTAGACAACCGATGTGCGATAACGAGCGTTGTCCGGCCTTCACTGACCACTTTCAGCGCTCGCTGGATTAACCCTTCCGTCTCGCTGTCTATACTCGCTGTCGCCTCATCCAATATAAGAATAGATGGATCGAAAGCTAGTGCTCTTGCGAAGGAGATCAGCTGGCGCTGACCGGAGGACAGCGTGCTGCCGCGCTCAACCACTTGCTCATCATAGCCGCCAGGCAACTGCTCGATAAATTCCGCCGCTCCTACATCCTTCAGTACACTTTTCACTCTATCAATCGTTATGTCCTTATTATAAAGGCTGACGTTAAATTTAATGTCGCCAGCAAACAAGTAAGGATCTTGCAGCACAATGCCCATATGTTTGCGCAGCTCTTGCTTTGAAAACGTCGAAATATTTCGTCCATCAATTGTGATCATCCCTTTATCCGGCTCATAAAAGCCAAGCAGCAGGTTCATGATCGAGCTTTTGCCCGATCCGGTATGACCCACTAAAGCGACGGTCTCACCTTTACGCGCTTCAAATGAGATTTGCTTTAGAACATTTTCGCCCTCTTTATAGGCGAAGGTGATGTTATCGAACTTCACTACGCCCTCAGGCTTCTTCACCTGATGAACCTCTTCGACCTCCATACCTTCCATGTCCAGTATCGCAAATACCTTCTCTGCGGAAACGAACGCTCGCTGCGCATTCGTCAATTGATCGAAAATACCGATAATCGGCATAAAGATACGTCCCAAGTAATCTATGAACGCATAGAACACACCGTAAAGAATAACCGTCTCAAGCGAGGCTTTACCGAAATACCAAATGACCATCGCGGTTACTAGGCTGCCAATGGTACCCACAATGTTTCTTGAGGACAAGGAAAATACTCTAAACTGTTTGATTTGGTTAATATATCGATCCTCATTCAATACCTCAAACTCTTCAAGCGTCACCTTCTCGCGGCGAAAAGCTTGAATGATTGGCATAACAACGATCGATTCATTGATCATGGCATTCATATCACTAAGACGCGCGCGCATTATCGTGATGTACTTTTTCGAATATTTTAAGTGAATGACCATAATGACCGCGAAGAGCGGCGGCAAGAGCAAGCAGAACAACGCGAGCCTTACATCTAGTATGAACAGCGCTGTAAAAATACCAATAAGCTGTACGAAGCTGACGACAAAGGTCGCCATGAAGCTCATGAACAAATCCCGCACAGCCTCCGTGTCGTTCGCTATTCTCGATACGATTTGTCCAATCGGCGTATTATCGAAGTAGCGAAGCGGAATTCGCTGAATATGGCGCATCAAATCCATACGCATGTTTTTGATAATACGGAGTGCTGTCGTCTGCAAAATGTACGATTGCGAGAAATTACCGATACTTGCGATGAGCAGCAGCCCCATGTAAAGAGCCAGCATGCCTAGAACAGGCATAATGTCATTCCCGCCGACCGCTAAATGCTTATCGATAATGGTTTTTATAATAAATGGTCCGCCGAGCTCAGCGCCTACCGCACAGCAAAGAATAAGCAGGGCGCCGATAATTCTAAACTTATAGACGAGAGCATATGCGAATAGTCTTCTCGCCGTTGATTGTTTTGGCATTCTAAATCCTCCTTATTCTTCCAAGCTAGCTTCCATTTGCTGACGCTCCCACTGTTCCTTGTACCAGCCCCCAAACAGCATAAGCTCCTCGTGGGTGCCTTCTTCAATAATTCGTCCCTCATTCAGCACGATAATCCAATCCGCATGACTAACCGCAGACAGGCGATGTGTCGTAATAAAGGTCGTTTTCCCTTCGCGCTCCAAGCGAATATGGTGAAGAATTCGACTTTCAGTCCGAGCATCAACAGCCGAAAGTGAATCATCCAGCAGCAATATTTCGGAATCGACGAGCAGTGCCCGAGCTATCGCTAATCGCTGCTTCTGTCCGCCCGAAAGCATGACACCATTCTCACCGACGACCGTTTCTAGACCCTCAGGCATTTGAGCAATATCTTCTGTAAAAGAAGCCATCTGTACAGCTCGCGCAATTTCTTCTGCTGTAGCATCAGGCTTGCCCAGCGCAATGTTTTCTCGGATCGTTTTGGAGAGAAGCAGATGCTCTTGCGGCACATAGGCAATCCACCGTCTCATCTGGTCTATTGCAATTTGCTCTACTGGAATCCCTGCTATTAGCAGGCGATTCTGCTCAAGCGGATACTGACGAAGCAGCTGCTTAAGCAGCGTACTCTTCCCGCTCCCTGTTTTGCCTACGATGCCTAGCGTTTGACCGCGCTCAAGTTGAATCGATACGTTATTCAGACTAGCTTGACTAGCTGTTGGGTAAGTGAATGTAAGCTGCTTCATTTCAATTCGCGTAGGCACTTTTACACTGACGGGTTTATCCGCATCCTGAATATCCGGTTTCTGCGTCAGCGATGTGTCCAATCGATCAGCTGAGGCGCTGCCGCGCTGCAAAACGTTAATGAACTCGCCAAAAGAGATCATCGGCCAAATGAGCATGCCCAAATAGATATTAAATGAAATGAGCTGCCCGAGCGAAATCTCATGTTGGAACACCAGATAAGAGCCGTAACCAATTCCAATTGAATAACTCACGCCGACAATTAATGAAATTATGGGCTGAAACATTGCATTTAGAATCGATACTCGTTTGTTTTTGAGCATCACCTCAGAGGTCACCTGATCAAATGCAAGGGTATCATCCTTTTCCTGTACATAGGACCTTATCACACGAATGCCGGAGATCGACTCCAGCGCGTGCTCATTCATTTTTCCAAAGGAAGCCTGCGCATCTAGAAAGCGAGTTCTCACTTTATTGCCGAGCTTGCTAATAACGACCGCCAGCAAGGGGAGCGGAATTAGAGCGGCAATCATTAATTTATAGCTCACCAATGAGATCATCATAATAATAACTACCGAAGCGCCTACAAGCGTATTGACGAGCGTCATAACCCCATAGCCAGCTGTCTGTCCGATAGCCAAAACATCATTTGTTGCTAACGCCATAAGTTGTCCCGTGCTGTTGCGCTGGAAGAAAGCAGGCGTCATCCTCGTCAAATTCGCGAGCAGCCTTCCTCTTAGCACCTTCTCAATAAGCGCCGAATTACCAAACAGCGTTGTAATCCATATGTAGACCATGACATAGAGAAATAATGCGAGTCCAATCAGCGTCAGCACCGTCTTCGTAAGCCCTGCTGAAGTCAACTGTCCGTCACTAATGAGGTCAACCGTCTTCCCGATAAGATTAGGCGGTATTGTAGAGAGCAGGCTGACTAACGCCATAATCCCGATAGCAAGCACGTAGCTTCCCCATCTATCCTGAAAAAACCATCGCAATCTTTTTACAAATGACATGAAATCCTCCTTTTCTGCTAATCGAACGTCCGCTTCTCTCTAACATTTGAGTATCGAAAGGGTATTCGAATAAATAGCAGCTCCATAATAAATAAAAATATGCCAAATACGATTAATATCAAGCTCCAGCTCTCTTCAACATTTAATAAAAACGGGTAAAATATAACCATCGAAAGGTTAAACACCACATATATATTTCTGCGGTTAATAGCAGAATCGAGTAACTGAATATTCCTCTCCTGCTGCAGCATTGCGATAAGGCCATTAAATATCCAATACGCCATCAAAATATGAAGTGCAAAGAGCGCTTGTGAATAGAGATGGGCGGTAAGCGGTATGGACGAGAAGTTAGTTATAGTTACATTCGTTTGGATAAACAGAACTGGAATAGTAAGAACACTCATAACTATGGCAATGTACTTCGCTTTTTTAAATACCGAGTGCATGGAGCCAAGGTGTTGAAGTGCTGACGCAATCATCATGTAACCGATAATGTCAGGCAGCAAATCAAAGAACCCAATCCTTAAATCTATCATTGCAATAACAAGGCCCCAGCCAAGTCTTCTAAGTACGCGCCTCAAAGCGATATTCAATGAATGTCACCTCCAGAACGGACTAAACCTTTCAGCTGCCGGTCATTTATATAAAGGTTGTGATTAATTGGGATATCCTCAATGATACGCCGTCCATCTTCCATTAAGAAGTGCATAATAATTTTGGATTTATACATGTTCAATGCTTCGGGTTCATTATCTGGAAAAGACCATTTATAAGCAAATGCCAATGTGTCGCCTTGAGACAGCTTCTTAGGTAAATCGAGTGACTCGACCGATTCCCCTGACAGATCTAGCTTGAACCATGGCTTCACCTTGTCGTTGAACGTATATTCAATTTTCTCTAAAATAGCCGCCTCTGCCACACTAACGGTATACCCTCCGGTTCCCGCTGAAGAAGACATGCTCGTAACAAAGTCCAGTATGCTGACTCGTTTATTCCATACGACATCGATCGCGCCAATCGGTACTCTGTTAGATGTCCCGTCATTATAAAACACAGTAATTTCACTTATTGTAAATGGCAATTTGTCGTACTCATTGGTCTCATCCGGCTTGAATTCTGCAGAAGCCTCCATCCTAACTTGATGAGTTAACGTATTATTTTGATAAATTTGAAATCGAAGCATTGGCAATTCTTCTATTTGAATACCTGTCACCTTGTTCGTCGCATGCTTATTTTCAAAAAATACAAAATTAAGAATATCACCAGTGCTTCCATTTATGGTGCTGTCATGCTTGATAAACAGCGCCTCCTTAAGCTGTACACTCTGAAAATACCAAATGTTGCCGGCCCAGCTTCCAAAAATGAGAAGCAACACAACAGACCATGCCATTTTAATTTTCAGTACCATCACCCCTTTCCTCATCTATTTATTTTACCACTTATTTGTGATGGAGATAATAATTGGTTTTTCTAGGCAAAAAAAATAGAAGATGTCCCTGATGGTCTATGACCATCAGGGACATCCCCTAATTAGAAGCAATATAGCCGCGTCCTTGCAGAACGGATTCAGATACTCTCAAATCCCCCCCTTATTTTTGATCCTGAAGTATTTGGTATACTTTTACGATTGATATGGCCACATCAACCATCCGTTTGCGTTCATTCATCGCCTGTTTCCGCAACACGTCGTAGGCTTCCGCTTCGCTAATATTTTTGATTTTGCACAAAATCCCCTTAGCCATATCGATCCACTTGCGCTCCTCAAGCCGTCCCTCCAGCTGCTTGCGCTCGTTCATCCATTGCAGTCTCTCAATGCATTGCTTAGCGCCGAAATGAAGAGCCCAGTGCAGCTCTTGTTCGCTCATCGAAGGTGTTAGAATGCCATCCACAGGCACGTCATCCTCGCAATATGCAGCGGATAAAGATGCGGAAGCCGGACTGCACCACCATAACATCGGGACGGACTTTTGCTTCATCAGCTTCAATCCCCATTGCTTTACTTCATTGAGAGGCAGATGAAGAATGACTGCGTCTGTGCTGCTCATTTGCAACGCTGCATTCTTCTCGTCTCCCGCTCGAAGAACTTGGTACCCATACATCTCAAGTAAATATTTTGGCGTTTGTTTCTTGGTAAACTGATCTGATTGAGGGTCCGGCTTTGCTGCCTCGTTTGCTGCACGATGGTCGACTACTAACAAAGAACGCATGTAGAAGCACCCCCTCCTATTCGACTTTTTTATAAAAATGAGTTCAAATCTATATCATTGTTATTATATATAACACGAAAAGGGTATTTTTGTCACCAACCAAGTCATCCGCCTCTTTTTGTGTCATATATATTGACATCAACTCTTGCCTCATTGTATATTTACGTTATCATTCCTATATCATTCACGAATACAACGGTGTATTCGTTTGAAGCGGCAAAGAAGCCTGCTTTCGTTTTTCCTGGGAGACGTACGTTTTCCCTAGGGACGAGGCGGGCTTTTATTATTTTCGCTCAGACAGAGATCGAGAGGAGAGAAACAAAATGACTGCAGCTAAGAAGAAATTAGTACTGATAGGTAACGGCATGGCGGGGGTTCGAGCGATTGAGCATTTATTAAAACTTTCTCCTGAAAGCTATGACATAACGATCTTCGGCGCTGAGCCGCATCCCAACTATAATCGGATTATGTTATCCTCCGTCTTAGCTGGCGGAGCTGACATGCAAGAAATCGTGATCAACGATTGGGACTGGTATAAAGATAATAACATCACGCTGCACACTGGCCATAAGGTAACGAAAATTGATACGGAACGCAAAAAGATTACCTCCCAATTAGGCGTTGAGGTGGATTACGATACGATCATTATCGCGACCGGCTCTAATCCATTTATGCTGCCACTTCCTGGCGCAGACAAAGAAGGTGTAATTGCTTTCCGTGATATTCATGATTGCGAGGTCATGATCGATGCCTCCAAAAAATATAAAAAAGCTGTCGTAATCGGCGGCGGATTGCTCGGTCTAGAAGCGGCTAGAGGTCTCTTGCATCTCGGGATGGAAGTAAACGTCGTTCATATCCACAACTATTTAATGGAACGGCAATTAGATGAAGCCGCATCGAGAATGCTGCAGCGTGAGTTGGAATCACAAGGCATGCAGTTTTTATTGCATAAGAGCACAACCTCCATTAAAGGCAAACGTCGCGCTGCAGGGCTGACCTTCGCTGACGGCACCGAGGTAGATGGTGATTTGGTTGTAATGGCTGTCGGCATTAAACCTAACATAGAGCTCGCCAAAGCAACCGGTATCGAAGTAAATCGCGGAATCGTTGTGGATGATTTCATGCAAACGAGTATACCTGGTATTTACGCTGTCGGCGAATGCGCAGAGCATCGCGGCATTGCTTACGGCTTGGTTGCTCCGCTTTATGAGCAAGGCGCTGTGCTCGCCAAGCATTTAGCAGGCGTTGAAACAGCAGGTTATGCAGGCTCGGTTACTTCTACCAAGCTTAAAGTATCTGGCGTTGACGTGTTCTCAGCTGGTCGCTTCGTGGATGCGCCAGGCACTCGCGCACTCAAGATCCAAGACGATATCGCAGGCACATATAAGAAGATTGTAATTCAAGACGGCAAGCTAATTGGCGCGGTGTTATTTGGTGATACAACAGACGGTGCTGAATTATTCGCTTCCATTAAGAAAGGAGAATCGATCGCGGGACGCGAGAAGGAAATATTGCTCGGCATTTCATCCGATTTGCTCGGGCAATCCTCCAGCGGTAGCAGACTTGAAGCGATGGCCGATGACGAAATCATATGCGGATGTAACGGGGTGTCGAAAGGAACCATTGCAGATGTAATTACGAACAAGGGCTGCAACACGGTTGGCGCAATCAAATCCTGCACGAAGGCTTCCGCATCCTGTGGCGGCTGTAAGCCGCTAGTCGAAGGGCTGCTTCAAATTTACGCTGGTGATGCGGTAGGAGAGCCCGTTAAAGAAGGCATTTGCGGCTGCACCATGTTGAACAGGGATGAGATCGTGTCAGAAATAAAGCGAATGAATCTAAGCACTACAAGCGAGGTCATGAATGTACTCGGCTGGCATAATTCCGAGGGCTGCTCGAAATGCCGCCCTGCGCTTAACTACTACCTCGGCATGATCAATCCGGAGGAATATGTCGATGAGAAAGAATCACGGATCACAAATGAGCGCTATCATGCAAATATTCAGAAGGATGGCACATTCTCCGTCGTTCCGCGTATTTACGGCGGCGTAACCACCCCTTCCGATTTAAAGAAAATCGCAGAAGTCGCCGAGAAGTACGACGTTCCAATGGTTAAATTTACAGGAGGACAGCGGCTTGATTTGCTCGGCGTCAAAAAAGAGGATCTACCAAATATTTGGGAAGATCTCGATATGCCATCTGGGCATGCCTACGGTAAGACGCTTAGAACGGTAAAAACATGTGTAGGCTCAACCTTCTGTCGTTTCGGTACGCAGGACGCGATCGGCATGGGCATCAAGCTTGAGAAAAAGTTCGAGCGTCTCAACACGCCATCCAAGGTGAAGCTAGCTGTATCCGGCTGCCCGCGGAATTGTGCGGAAGCTACAATTAAAGATTTTGGCGTAGTCGCCATCGATGGAGGCTGGGAGCTTCATATCGGCGGCAACGGCGGTGTGAAGGTTCGTGCTACAGACCTGCTCTGCATCGTCAAAACAGAAGATGAGGTTATGGAATGGTCCTCCGCCTTTTTACAACTATACCGCGAACAGGCGCAGTGGAATGAACGGACGGCTCAATGGATCGAGCGCGTCGGACTCGATTATGTTAAGAACGCACTCGACAAACCGGAAGAGCGCCTTGCTCTTAAATTACGCATTGAGCAAACGCTCAGCTTAACGACCGATCCATGGAAAGAAATTGTTGAAACGGGTGAATTGCGTAAAAACTTCGAACAGCTGTCTGCCGCTCAGCCAGTAGAGCTATAGAACTTATGCTTACGTAGCATTCTTGCTGCATCACACCCTGAAGGAGGAAAACACATCTATGACAACAAAACTGTTAGTAGCTAACCTATCCGATATCGATGTACTCGGATCACGGCGAATTAAAGTAAAAGAAATCGAAATAGCTGTATTTCGGTTAACTGACGGCAGCGTGCTTGCTGTAGAAAATAAATGCCCGCATAAGGGGGGGCTGCTTTCAGAAGGGATGGTGTGCGGAACAGCCGTACACTGTCCGCTCCATGATTGGAAAATCGATTTGCGCAGCGGGAATGTCCATGAGCCTGACGAAGGCTGCATCAACACCTTCAAGACCGAAATTGATCATGAGAGCGGATCTATTTATGTAACCGTCTAAAGGAAATGAGCATGGCGTAAATTCATCAGTCAGAGGTTGGCTTAATTAATTTGGCGAAAGGAGCAAGAGCATCCTATGAGAAAATCAATGACCGGCAAAGTGTATATTGTAGGTGCTGGACCGGGTGACCCCGAGCTTATTACGGTTAAAGCCATGCGCCGGATTCAACAGGCAGACGTGATTCTGTACGATCGGCTCATAAGCAAGCAATTGCTTAGTTATGCCCGCTCCATCGCTGAGCTCATCTACGTCGGTAAAGCTCCTGGATCGCATGCCATGCCGCAGCATCTAATTAATGAAGCCCTCGTCAACTATGCAAGGGAAGGAAAAATGGTCGTCCGCCTAAAAGGCGGTGATCCGCTCGTCTTCGGCAGAGGTGCGGAGGAAGCGCAAGTACTTGCCTCAAGTGGAATTCCCTTCGAGATTGTGCCTGGGGTAACCTCTGCAATCGGCGCAGCCGCCGCTGCAAGTATCCCGCTTACCCATCGTGAATATGCTGCTTCCTTCGCCTGTGTAACGGGCAGTCGCTGTCATGGTGACAAACCGCCAATACGCTGGGATTTACTTGCTCATAGCGTCGACACTCTGGCGATCTATATGGGCGTCAGCGAACTTCCTTTCATTCGAGATGAGCTTTTGAAGCACGGCAAGAGCGCATCAACTCCAGTTGCATTAATTGAGCGGGGAACGACTACATGCCAGCGCACCATCGTAGGGACACTGTCGGATATCCATACACTCGCCATAACAATGAAGCTCGCCAATCCGGCTCTTATCATTATTGGTGACGTTGTCCGTGTGCGCGAGCGTCTGCTGCTTGCCGAGCAGCAGGCTATTACATTAATTGGATGACTTGATCTCATCGGATGTACGGCATTCTTCCGAATACCGAAATCACAGTTGTCCATCCATTTGGAGTATAATAGAAGCTTCAAGTCAATTATACAAAGGATGCGACTAAACTGGAAAACATAAACAAAGCACCACTTTTCGTATATACCTATGGCTATCGCATTGAAGAAGCAGACATATGCCGCTTAGAAATGCGCTCTTTATTCGGCAAGCAATCGGAGGCAGATGTGCTATTTAGTAACGTAGATGTTCACCCCGATCGCAGTCCGTTTATGAGAGAACGAATCGAGGTTTTGTATCAAGGTGAGCACCTTGAAGATATTTTGCAGCAGGTACAGCAAATCCAATTGGGTGATGCTACATTTAAGGTGATTTTTTTGAAAATGAATGACCTGAAGCCGGAGAATAAAATCGATTTCGACGGTCAGCGTGCAATTGAACGCGAGATTGGCGTATATATTGAAGGCGAGGCTGATGTACGTAAGCCCGATCGCGTATTCGGCATTTTAACCTGGGGTGGACGCTGGTATTTCGGCAACTATATAAAAAGTAAAGCAGTGTGGCTTACTCACATGCAAAAACCGCGCAGCTATTCCATTGCACTCAGCACGCGAATTGCGCGAGCAATAGCCAATATCGCTATCCCAAGTCCAAGCGGTGTAAAAGCGATCGATCCATGCTGCGGCATAGGAACGGTACTCGTAGAAGCACTATCGATGGGAATGGATATCGTTGGCAGAGATATCAATCATTTTATCATTCAAGGCACGCGTGAAAATCTAGCGCATTTCGAGTATGTAACGGATGCCGTATGCGGTGATATTGCCGATATCTCTGACCATTACGATGTTGCCATTGTAGATATGCCTTATAATCACTTCTCTAGTACGACGCCAGAGGCTCAGTTTTCATTGCTCCAGCATACTCGTCGTATCGCAAGCAAGGCCGTTATCGTAACGGCTGATCCTATGGATGAGCTCATTACAAATGCCGGCTTTACCATTTCAGATCGCTGCACCACTAGAAAGGGCAGCTTCATAAGGCAAATCATCGTTTGCGTTTAACAATACATGTACGATTTATGAGAACTCATTAAACGCTAACCACGATGCACAAGCAGCCGTCCATTCCCTCGTATGCTCTTCGTCTTCAGCTAAGCCAAGCCCATGATGTCCTTTTGTAAATACGTGAAGATCAAAAGGTACTTGGTGCTTGCTCAGAGCTGAGGCGAACATTAGGCTATTCTCGACGGGAACGGCGGCATCATCCGATGTATGCCATAAGAAGGTCGGAGGCGTGTCCTTGGTTACATTCATTTCACTGCTTAACTGCTCAATCTTTTCAGGCTTAGCCTCCTTACCCAGTAAGTTCTCTCTTGAGCCGACATGTGTGAAAGAATCTTTGAGCGTAATAACGGGATAACATAGTACGAGCAAGTCAGGTCGACAAGACACCTGTTCAATAACATCCTCCGCAGCTTTGTTTCCAAGATCATAACTTGTCCCCGCATTAGATACTAAATGTCCGCCTGCCGAGAATCCAAGAACACCTATCTTTTTGGGATTGATCCGAAAGTGTTCTGCTTTAAAACGAACCGTACGAATGGCCCTTTGCACATCCAGCAGCGCACACGGATATTGATAGGGTGCTACCCGGTAACGCAGTACGAACGCCGAAATACCCAAGCTGTTCAGCCACTGTGCGATTGGTTCGCCTTCATGGAAAGCTCTCCCCCCATATCCGCCTCCAGGGCATACGATAACCACAGGTCGATCATCGCCTTCCACAAGATAAGGTGTAATTGCTGGACAATCCTCATCTGCATTCCCCAGCGCATAGGGCGCTCCGTGCATCCACAATAATTTCTCCGTCACTTATTGATCCCCCTCAAGCTCATATGAATAGAAGTCCTTCTTCATTATATAACTAACAATTCTAACCAGTCATTAGTAATCCCTTATTTCAAGAATAGTTCCTGTTGTATAGAAAAATAATAAAAAAGGCTTAAGCCAAACTGCGCTTAAACCTGTCTGTCTGTAAAATTCCCAATTGCGGAATGAATCATTTCTTGAGAATCGATACGGCCGAAACTGCGCCAACGAAACCGATAATAGTTCCAAGCAAAGCACCTGCTGCAACCTCACGGGGTTGATGACCTAGGCTTTCCTTAAGCCGTACACGTCTGCGCTTATGATAAATACCTGGATGCTCGCCCGCCAGCTTCTCGACATCCTCGTCCAAATCATTTACCTGCATAGCAATTTCGCCTGCATGTCTGCGAATATTCATGGCATCATACATTACGATAATGCCGAGCATCGTGGCTATTGCAAATTCCGGCGTCTTGACGCCATATTTCGTCGCTGTATATGCAGCAAGTGCAGATACTCCGCTTGAATGTGAGCTCGGCATGCCTCCTGAACCAACGACTTTCCGAACATCCCACACGCCAGTTTTCGTATAATGAAGGGGCAGCTTAAGCAATTGTGCTGCTCCAACAGCAGTCAATGCCGTCACAAGTCCTCTGTTGGACATTTCAGTCAACCTCCAGTCCTTATCCTCCATTCATTTTGTCCTGTTACGCGTAAAAACATGTAGCTCCGGACAGTGATGAAATAGTTGGTAACTGGAAATGAAGACCCGCTAGGCTGATTGCGAGAAAAATTATTTCATATAAATAAACCGCTCGCCAGGAGCAAACATATGAAACTTTTGGGCTGGATAATTGCGGTATAGGTAGTCAACGAAATAGGCTGGGTTCTCATCATTATGAGGAAATAAGCCATAGTGCATCGGAATTAAAAGATCAGCATTAATTTGCACCGCAATCTCTACCGCTTCCCGATAATTGCAGTTACCGACAATTCCCTGCTCATTGCGAACAAAATCTCTTCCATTGATCGGCAATAATGCAATATCGATCCGCCTGCTCTGCAGCCAGGTGATCAATTCAGGAAAACCGATCGTATCACCCGCATGATAAAGGTGAATACCTTCAAAATTCGCAACGAATCCTAGAAATTTGTGCTCGCCTGAATCATCCTGTTCAAATTGCTCATGCTTGGCGGCGAAAGCATCGATTCGGATGCCGCTGCCAAGTTCAATTGACTGTCCGTGAGAAATCCCGATCAATTGCTCATCTCGGAAACCCCATTCCTTCATAAGAGGCAGATGAGCTTTCGGCACAACAAAACGTGTTTTCTTTGATTTCCCGATGGCTTGCAACGTCTGCTTGTCCATATGGTCCTCATGGTGGTGAGAGCACACGACATAATCGACATTATGGCAATCCATCGGAGAAAGCGGTGATTCGAATGCTCGTGACCATGGCGGACCAGCGAGCTCATACACCCAATTCGTTAAGTATGGATCAAACAGCAGCGTTTTCTTCTTCCATTTGACTAGAAAACCCTCTTGGCCGAGTGCCCAGAGCGCCAGTCCATGTTCAGGGAGCTCTGTGTCGACGATTTGCTTCACCAATGCCGCTCCGCTATTGTATACGTTCACGATGCCATCATCCTTTTTGCTCCATATTTTGAATGCGCAAATCTTTCGTAAACCATAACTTATAGCTTAATAAGCTCAAAATAATACTCGTAACGGCTGCCGAGCTTGCGAATGCAAACACAATTAAGATTTGATACCGCACAGCTTCGATCGGATTAGCTCCAGCGATAATCATGCCCGTCATCATGCCGGGAAGCTGAACGAGACCTACCGTCTTCATCCCATCTATCGTTGGAATCATACTCGATTTAACCGACCGCTTCATAACGTCTTGAATGGCTTGCCTTGCTGTCGCTCCTAGTGAGAGCAGCGTCTCAATTTCGCCTTTCGAGGATTCGACCTCTCTTCTCATTTGGTTCAGCAGCAAGCCCGCGACGACCATCGCGTTGCCGATCGTCATACCGCTTATCGGAATGATATATTGCGGTGTAGCTTCAATAATTCGGAAGCCAAGCAGCAGCCCCATCATAAGCAGCTCAGTCGATGTAATGGCGATCGCGATTTTCCAAATGATGCCCCGCAGCCCCGCCCCCCTTTTACCCGCATGATAAGACGCTACCGTAATCATCAACATGAGAATCAAGACGATAAGCAATGGATTGCTTGTATTAAAAATAAATTGCAGCACGTATCCGACCAGCAGCAGCTGCAGCGCAGAACGAATCGTGCCAATTGCAATATCTCGTTCCAGTCCAAGCTTCTGCCACACGGAGACGAGCATCGTAATCATCACGAATAACAATGTAAAGCTAAGTGCTATGATGGACATGGCTACTCCTTATTTGTCGGTGCTTTTATATAGTTTTGCGCGAGCTCGGTTGTCGGATTTTCAAAAAAAGCAGCTGTGTCGCTGTTCTCAAGCAGCGTTCCCTCGCCCATGAACCAGACCGATTTGCTCATTTGCTGCGATTGCTCCAAGTCATGAGTGACCCAAAGCATGGTCGTACCTTCTTGATGATGCCACTCACGCAGCACCTGCTCAACCATTTCTTTACTGCCTCGATCGAGCGACGCCGTAATTTCATCGAGCAGTAAGATAGTAGGATGAAGTAGCAATGAACGAAGCAGCGATACTCGCTGCTTCTCTCCTCCTGACAGCTGCTCAGCGCTTTTACTGACATCAAGATGATCAAGTCCCAGCCTTGGCAGCAAATGTCGCACGAGCTTCTCATCATATGGAATTTTGTGCAGCAAGCTGACCGTCTTCAAATTTTGCTCGATGCTCCCGTGCAGCATGACCGACTGCTGTGCAACGTAGCATACTTTCATTCTCCATAACCTTGGATCTATATCTCTCTGTGAAACATTATGTAATTGGATATCTCCCTCATCTGCCTTATCTAACCCTGCAAGCAGACGAAGCAATGTACTCTTGCCTTGACCGGATACACCTAGAATGGAAATAATAATCGGGTCTGCAATTGTTGCAGTTACATTCGAGAATAAATGGCCGCTCTCTCCGCCATAACGATTTTTCCCGACCTGCTGCAGCTCTAAAATATGCTCCACAAACGCCCCTCCTTTCTACTCCCATTACATTATAGCTGTTAAGCTGTCTTCGACAAAGGCATATGAAGAAAACGATAAAAAAAGCGAATTCTCATTCAAAATTGAATGAAAATTCGCCTATCAGCATTCATTATCAAACTATGTTTGCTGTTATTATTTTACCGCTGCATCGATTTCTTTAACCATTTCTGCTACAGAAATAAGACCGCCGCCGGAAAGGTACCAGAAATCAGGATTTAGATAAACGATATTTCCTTCTTTGTAAGCTTTCGTGTTTTTAACCAAAGCATTCTCAACAGAAGCATGTGCATCGCCTGAACCTTCTGTCACCGCATTACGGTCAACAACAAATAGATAATCAGCATCTTTTTCTGCTACGTACTCGAAAGTCACAGGGTCGCCGTGTGTTGATACTTTAATGTTCTCATCGACAGCAGGGATACCAAACACATCATGGAGAATTCCGAAGCGCGATTGTTTGCCATAAGCGCTGATTGCGCCTTCGTTTGCCAAAATGATAAGACCGTTTTTAGCAGATGCCGTTGCTTTTTCATTCAAAGCTTTGATCGAGTCATTGATCGTTGCAAGTTCCGTTTCTGCTTCAGCTTCTTTACCAAAAATTTGAGCAAGTGTCTTCACATTAGTCGTGAACGACTCCATGAAGTTTTTGTTGTCTACACCCATAAAAATCGTTGGAGCGATTTTGCTAAGCTCCTCATATGCATCCGATTGACGACCAGAGATAATGATCAAATCAGGATCAGTCTCATTGATTTTCTCAAAGTCAGGCTCTTTCAAGCTGCCCGCGTTCACGTATTTTGCATCTTTATATTTTTCAAGGTAAGCAGGAACGCCAGCCTGTGGCAATGATGTTACCTCTACGCCTAGTTTATCCAATGTGTCTAGTGAACCGTAATCAAATACAACAACCTTGGCAGGATTAACCGGAACGACCGTTTCACCAAGCTGATGCTTAACTGTAATTTCTGTTGCTGGAGCATCTGTTGCAGGTGTGTTAGTTGCACTGTTCGCACCTTTATTACCGTTGTTACTACCGCCGCATGCAGCAAGCACCAAACTTAGAATTACTAAAATAGCCAATACAGGTATAGATTTTTTCATTTTTTTCATATCAATCACCCCTAAATCAATTTTTATATATTCAAAAGCTTGAATAATCATAAGTTAGTCTTGCATCATTACTTAAAATAAACGCCAATGCGATTGCCATTGATCAGCTCAATCGGAATATCCATATCATAAATGTCATTAAGCACGGCGCTGTCGATGATCGACTCGGTTGAGCCTTCCTTGACGACCTTTCCATCCTTCAACGCCACGATGTAATCAGAGTAACAAGAAGCGAAATTAATATCATGAATTACGAGAATGACGGTTTTGCCAAGCTCCTCTACAAGTCGCCGCAGCACCTTCATAATTTGAACGGAATGTTTCATATCCAAATTGTTAAGCGGTTCGTCCAGCAATATGTATTCCGTGTTCTGAGCGATAACCATCGCAATAAACGCCCGCTGATTTTGTCCGCCGCTCAATTCATCGAGATACTTGCCTTGCAGTTCAACTAGATCCATGTAAGCAATCGCTTCATCTACTTGCTTCCAATCTTCCTTTGTAAGCTTGCCTTGCGAATACGGGAACCTGCCGAAGCTCACGAGTTCACGTACCGTTAAACGAAGATTAATATGATTGGATTGTTTGAGAATCGATATCTTTTTGGCAAGATCTGCACTTTTCCAGCTGCTAACTTCCTTCCCCTCGATAAGCACCTGACCGCTGTCCTTAGCAAGTAAACGGCTAATCATGGAGAGAAGCGTACTCTTGCCTGCTCCATTAGGTCCGATAAACGAAGTAACCTTGCCCTTTGAAATACTGACGGACACATCCTCAATAACCGACTTGCCGCCATATGCTTTGGAAACATTTTTAACCTCTATCATGCTTTCTTCTCCCTTAGCAGCAAATATAAAAAGTACGCTCCGCCGATGAAGTTAATAATGACGCTAATCGTAGTTTCAAACGTAAGCACATGCTCTACGATCAGTTGTCCTCCAACCAGTGCAATGATGCTAATCAGTATAGCCCCCGGAATAAGGTAGCTGTGCCGATAGGTCTTCATGAACTGATAAGCTACATTGACGACGAGCAGTCCAAGGAAGGTAATCGGTCCAACTAATGCGGTTGAAACGGCGATCAGAATGGCGACGATAACCAATATTCGTTTGACAACATAATCATATGGAATACCTAGATTGACTGCATGCTCCTTGCCCAGCGACAACACATCCAAATACTTGCCAAGCCGCATGCCATATATAGATACGAGAGCAACAATGATGATGGAAATAATCAGCAAATCCGTATTTACATTATTAAAGCTTGCGAACATTTTTCCTTGGATGATCAGAAACTCATTCGGATCAATAAGAACTTGCATGAACGTTGACATGCTGCCGAACAATGTACCCATAACTAGTCCAACTAATAGAAGGAAATAAAGATTTCTTCCTTCCCTTTTGAACAGAAATTTATATAGCAGCAAAGCGAACAAAATCATTGCACCTATCGTAATGAAAAAATTGAGATGCTTGTTCGTGCTCGGAAGGCTCATAGATCCGAAAGCAAATACGACAAAGGTTTGAATCAGCATATAAAGTGAATCAAGCCCGATAATGCTCGGTGTCAAAATACGATTGTTCGTAATGGTCTGAAAAATCATTGTGGAGTAAGCAATAGCGCCCCCGGTAACGACAATCGCCAGCACTTTCTTCAATCTTCTTGGCAATGCATAATCCCAATTGCTTCCAAGATCGATGAACAAAAACACGGCAATTAATGCGACGCCCAGCACCGCAAGCAAACTAAGTTTAAGCTTCATATGCCTTTCTCCTCATCAACAAGTAAAGAAAAATAATGCTTCCGACGACGCCGATCGTTAAGCCGATTGGAATTTCATACGGATAAATAATAAGTCGACCTAGCACATCGCACACCAACACGAATATTGCGCCAACCACCGCCGTATGCGCAAGGTTTTTCTTCAAATTATCCCCCATATACAGCGTCACGATATTCGGAATTATGAGGCCTAGAAACGGCAGCGTTCCTACCGTCAAGATGACGATAACCGATACGAGCGCGACAATCCCAAGTCCAATGTTAACAACAAACTTATGATTCATCCCCAAATTGGTGGAAAACTCTTCGCCAAGTCCGGCAATGGTGAACTTATTCGCGTATAGATACGCCACCACCAGAAGCGGCAGGCTTATGTAGAGCAGCTCGTAACGTCCGCTCATAACAAGCGAGAAGCTTCCTTGCAGCCACGAAGAAATGTTTTGGATTAGGTCATTCTTATATGCGAAAAAAGTCGTGATCGAACCGATGACGTTACCGAACATCAATCCTACCAGCGGAATAAATATAGTATCTTTAAACTTAAGGCGATCGAGAATTTTCATAAACAGGAATGTGCCTGCTAATGCAAATACAAAAGCGATCAGCATCTTTTCAATCGTGCTAGCTGACGGGAATACCATCAAAGCGACGAGAATACCTAACCTAGCAGAATCGTCCGTTCCTCCAGTTGTAGGCGATACGAATTTGTTGCGGCTAAGCTGCTGCATGATCAGTCCAGTAACACTCATACCGACACCAGCAATAATAATACTGATAAGCCTAGGAATACGGCTAATAGTCAGTACTTGCAGCTGTTCATCCGTTAGACTGAGCAAATCCAGCGGTGAGATGTCCTTAACCCCTATAAATAGAGAAGTTATAGATAACACAATAAGAACGACGAAAAGATAACATAGCTTCATACTCAATCCTCGAATCATCACGAATATTATCAGATACAGATAATCATTCTCATTAATAATCAAAAAAAATACATTGCTGATGTTTATTCTCACTCATTGATAACCATTATCAGCAACATTCCCTATATTACACGATTATCAAATGATCGGAATGGACTTTTCTGTTTTTGAGGATGGACTTTTCTATCTGACGTAAAGGTGTGTCGGGTTCGTGAACGGGGATTGTTCAACACGCAAAAAAAGTCCGCCCCAGGCTCCACGCCTATTGACCGGACTTTCTATAATAGTAGAAATGCCTTGGCTATAATTCCACCATCGCTTTAATGACCTTCGATTCGGGCTTCAGCCAGTTGTCGAAATGGTGGATCATCTCTGTAAACGGTACACGATGCGTAATAAAGCTTGCGACGTCGATTCCTCCGCTTCGAACTGCTTCTTGAACCGCAGCAAAATCCTCTTTTGTCGCATTTCGGCTGCCCATTAACGTCATTTCTCGCTTGTGAAACTCGGGGTCGTTGAAGGAAATATCCGCCTTAACGAGACCAACATATACCAGCTTACCGCCATGTGCAACGAGACGAAATGCATCGCTCATTGATCGGACGTTGCCCGTTGCATCGAATACGACAGTCGGATACTCTCCATTCGTTAACTCGGCAATCCGTTCCTCCGCTCCTTGCAGAGCATTCACCGTCTCATCTACCTTCGCCCATTGCTTGCAAAACGTCAGCCGCTCCTCTTGAATATCCATTGCGATGACGCGCGCGCCGCAATGCTTAGCGAAAGCCATCACACCCAGCCCAATTGGTCCTGAGCCAATAACTAGCACCGTTTCTCCTGCCCGAAGCTCCGCGCGGCGGACGGCATGCGCTCCGATGCTCAGCGGCTCCAGTACCGCTGACTGATCGAGTGTCAGCTCGTTCGTGACGAGCAAATGCGTTGCGGGTACGACCACCCTCTCACGCATACCTCCGTCGACATGAACGCCAAGCACCTTCATGTCTGTACAGCAGTTCGTTTTGCCATAACGGCAAGCAATACATTCCCCGCAGTGCAAATAAGGGATGACACTAACCTGATCTCCCACCTTGATTGAGCTCTCCGGCTCATCAATCTGTTCTACAATTCCTGCCAGCTCATGCCCGAGTACACGCGGATAAGAAAAGAAAGGCTGATTGCCCTTATAAGCATGCAGATCAGTACCGCAAATACCAATTCTCCGAATACGAACGACGGCTGTCCCCGGCTGCAAGACAGGCTCCACTTGCTCTACTAGACTCAGCCGATCGATTTGTTCACATACAATTGCTTGCACTTTGCAGCACTCCCTTATACGTCGATACTCGCATTGTATTCATCTCTCCCGCTTCTCCAACTAAGGTTATGAACCGGCTCCAATATCGCAAGAACCTCTCGCAGCAGCTCTTCATTTATCGGCTCGTCTGTCCATTCAATATTTTTGCGAATGTTATCCGGATTGGCCGTACTGACCAACGTAGTCGGAATTCGCTCGTTCGCCGTAGCGAATTGTATCGCCAGCTTGGCGATATCTTCTCCTTTAGCTGTGCAGTGCTCGGCTGCTCTCCGGCATACGGCGCGTATATGCTCGCCAGCGGGATGCCAATCAGCGATCGATCGGTTGCCGAGCAAGCCCATCGACAGGGGGGATGCGCTAATGAGGCCGACTTGCTTCTGCTCTAGCAGCGGCAATAGCTCTAGCAAAGATGTGTCATTTAATGAGTAATGGCAATAAGAAAGTACTGCATCCAGCTCGGTATAGGCAATCGATTTCTCAAACACGGCAAGCGGAAGTCCCGAGACGCCGGAGAAACGAATCTTCCCTTGCTGCTTGAGCTTATCAAGTGCAAGGAATGCACCTTCTGCAACCTGCTCAAAGGGTACAAATTCGATATCATGCAAAAACAATATATCGATATAGTCCGTCTGCAGCCTATTCAAGCTCTCTTCCACACTGCTAATAATGCGCTGCTCAGAGAAGTCGAACTGATCTGCCCCATAGCGACCGGCCTTCGTCGACAGAATAAACCGATCTCTAGCAATTTCTGTGATCGCTTTCCCGAGTACGGTTTCCGCCTTTGTTAAGCCATAATAAGGAGAGGCGTCAATTAGATTGATTCCCATATCTACCGCCGCATGCACCGTACGCACGCTTTCCGTATCATCCGTCTCTCTAAATACAGAACCTAACGAGGAAGCGCCAAAGCTGAGGGCCGACACTTCCATTCCCGTCTTCCCGAGTTTACGATATTTCATCTATATCCACTCCTATTATGTGGTTCCGACCGTTTTTTATCGGCCATCGGCCATCATCAGTCATCACAGCTGCTACAAAATAACCCCGTCTTTAAAAATCGCGATTTCCTTGAACCCATTGCGTTCGTTATGTGTTTGCAGCTCCCCAGATGCTAGGCTGATCAGCTGCTCCCACAGCTCATCGGTCAGCTGCTCCATACTTTTGTCTTCAAGCAGCTGTCCTGCATTGAAGTCGATCCAGTTTTTCTTACGTCCGGCAAGCTCACTATTCGTCGCGATCTTCACGGTTGGAACTGGACCGCCGAATGGCGTTCCCCTTCCTGTGGTAAACAATACGATATGCGCCCCGCCCGCACATAATGCGGTTACGGACACAAGATCATTGCCAGGCGCCTCTAGCAAATTGAGACCGCTGCTCGTAATACGCTCCCCGTACGGCACAACATCTTGTACAATCGCATGTCCGCCTTTCTGCGTGCAGCCGAGTGATTTCTCCTCTAGCGTACTTATGCCTCCAGCCTTATTGCCCGGTGAAGGATTCTCGTAAATCTCTTGATCATGCTTAATAAAATACTGCTTGAAATCGTTAATTAAATGAACGATTTTGTGAAATACGTGCTCGTTCGCTGCGCGGTTCATCAGAATCGTCTCTGCGCCGAACATCTCTGGCACCTCGGTTAATATTGCAGTACCGCCCGCCTCAATTAAGCGATCGGATACCGCACCCACGAGCGGATTTGCCGTTATACCCGACAAACCGTCCGAACCTCCGCATTTCAAACCAAGCTTCAGCTTCGACACGGATACCGGAACCCGCTTGAAGCGCTCGGCATAGCGGACAAGCTTCTCTGCCAGCTCCAGCGCGTCCTCAATCTCATCCTCCGCATCCTGCGACTTTAGAAACTTCACCCGCTCTGAACTATGCTCGCCGATAGCCCGCTTGAACGCATCGATCTGATTATTCTCGCAGCCAAGACCAATGACGAGAACGCCTGCAGCATTCGGATGGTTCACAAGCGAGGCGAGCAGCTTCTGTGTGTGAACAAGGTCGTCGCCCAGCTGCGAGCAGCCAAACGGATGTGCAAAATGATACACGCCATCGACACGTCCCTCGTAGAGCGCATGTGCTTTTCTCGCAACAATCTCACAGGTTTTGTTAATGCAGCCTACCGTGTTAATAATCCATATTTCATTGCGAATGCCGACGTCGCCATTCTCACGAACGAAGCCTTGGAAAGTACGGCCAGCGCCCGGAGATGCTGCTTTCACATGCTCAGGCGCAATCTGCTCATAGGAATAATCGATGAAGCCCTTCAAGCCAGTCCCCATATTATGAGTATGAACCCAGCTGCCCGGCTCAAGATTTCCCTTCGCTACCCCTATCGAATAACCAAACTTCAGCACATGCTCTCCCTCACGGACAGCACGCGTCAGTATCTTGTGTCCTTTCGGCACCTCACCTTGAAGTTCGATCACAAGACCTGTCTCAAGCGTCAGCTCATCCCCCTTGGCAAAAGGCTGCAGCGCGATAACGACATGATCATTCTCATGCAATCTAACCCAGCTATTCATTCGCATTTCGCTCCATTTCAGCCATGTTAACACTAATTGCAGCCACTAATTCCGGCCATTGAGCCGCCAAATTACATCCCCAGATCTGCTCTAAACTAAGCAGCCTTGACGTCGTCTGCTCCAGCGTCCATTGCTGCTCTTCTGCTTCCGACCATACCGATGCAATCACCGCAAGTAACACTGCATCATCCCGTACTGTATAAGAAGCGCCGCTAAGCGTTTTTCCCTCGAAGCCCGCTTCCGTCTGCTTTATCTTGTAATATCGCAATAGCCCGGCAAATCCTTGCACTAGCCCGCTTGGCATCGCCTTAGCACCTTCTGCATAATGAAGTAAAGAAGGCAGCAGCCTTACCTTAAATTTACTAAGACTGTTCATCGCTATATCCGCAAGTCTATGGCGAATAAACGGATTTAGGAACCGCTCGTACACATCCTGCGCATAAGCCTGAAGCTCATCCTCCGCAATCGTGAGTGAAGGTATAATTTCCGATTCTACCGCAGCCCGCACCAGAGAACCGAGCATCTCATGCTCCATCGTCTCACGTACCTGCTCCATATCGTGCAGCAGGCCAAGCGGTGTCATAAGCGTGTGTGCTCCGTTCAGGATACGCACCTTACGAAGCTGGAACGGCTTCAAATCCTCGACAAAGTGTACATTCAAACCCGCCTTACGCAGCGGCAGCAAATCATCAAGCTCCGGTTCAGCCTCAATTGCCCAAAGTTGATATGGTTCTGCTGTGCTTAGCATGGAGTCGGAATAGCCCCATTCACTAAACCAAGCTTCAGCCTGCGCCTCGTCTGGATAACCTGTCACAATTCGGTCCACCAGCGAGTTCAAAAATCGGTTATGCCCAGTGACCCACTGTTTGAACGCTTCGGAATAACCCCAGTCATCGCTATAGCGCAAAATACAGCTAAGAAGCTCATCGCCATTACGTTCCAGCAGCTCGCAAGGCAAGCATACTAAGCCGCGCTCCGGGTCACCGTTAAAATGAATAAACCTGCGATAAAGCAGCTGCGTCAGCTTACCGGGAAATGACTGAATCGGCTGTCCCTCGATCAACGACTCCGGTCGGTAGATAAGCCCCGCCTCCGTCGTATTGGATACGACGACCTGCAGATCTGGGCTTTCAGCTAATGCGAGATATTCATCCCAATTCGAATAGGGATCAAAAACTTTGCTGAAGACCGAAACAATTTCTGTCCTCTCTACACTAGCTCCATTTTCCAAGCCGCGAACGACTAACGTATATAATCCATCCTGTTCAGCAAGTGCTTCGATCTTGGGCTTACCGCCCGGACGCGGCTGCGTTACTGCAATACTTCCTTCATATAATCCTTGTTTCTTGCATTGATGAATCATCCAGTCGAAGAAGCCGCGCAAAAAGTTGCCTTCGCCGATTTGCAATACAGTAACTTTAGCCTGCTTCGTTTCTTCATATAGTCGTGTCTGTTCCTCGTTTAACTCTCTAGCATTTAATCTAGTCATATTCGATAGAACTCCATCGCATTTTGTCCATATAGAAGCTCTCGCTCCGATTCGGTCCAATTGTCAGGCAGAGCCTGCTCAAGTACAGCAACAACCTCATCGTAACTTGCTGCAAGCAAGCTAACTGGCCAATCGCTGCCAAACATGATCCGCTTGCTTCCAAATACCTCAACCACATGCTCAATGTATGGTTTAAAATCCGCAAACTGCCACTTCTCATGATCCGCTTCAGTCACCATTCCTGACAGCTTGCAATATAGGTTAGGGTGAGCAGCGATTTGACGAATTTGGCTTTTCCAAGGCTCCATCGCTTGGTCCTTTATGCGCGGCTTCGCGATATGATCGATAACCGCATGCAAGCCGGGTACTTTATCAAGGAGTTCTACTAATGGTGCGAGTTGATGCGATACGACTAACAAATCTATTGGTACACCTTTCTCAGCAAAATAAGTTAGCGCTTCCACAAAGTTAGGCGCAAGAATCGCATTTGCGTCGGGCATCTCTTGTATCATAATACGAAAGCCTACAAATTTCGGATGCTGCGCAAAGCGCTCATAATGATTGCGATAGTCCGGATCTGCTAGATCAAGCCACGCAACGACACCTAATATCGTCTCTGACGATTCACTTAATGCGAGTAAATAGTCCGTTTCCGCAAGCGTAGCCGCCGCCTGAACAACGATCGAACCGTCTAGTTTATGTTTATTTAAATGAGGCTCCAAATGCTGCGGCAAATAATCTCGGTAAAGTACCGGAAGCTCTGCTGTTATCCAGCCATAATCCCCTCGCTCCATACTCCAATAATGTTGATGCGCATCCAATCTCATCTCATCCGCCTCTTTTCCAATAGAGTAGCTTCATCTTCATTATAAAAAACAATATTGACGACTGAAATGATCAATACATGCATATTTGTACTCTTTTTTGATATTTGCTACAATCAGTCTGATCCATAAATGAGAGCGAGATGAAATCTATGCATCCGTATCGCAAAAGGTTCGATGCCAATACTCCATTTCCATTCGAATGCGTCTATCGAGATACCAAAAGTGCGCAGAACGAATTGCCTGACCATATTCACGATTGGTATGAACTCGTTTATATTTATTGCGGCAAAGGTACTTTCTTTATCGATCAGACGTTTTATGATGCCGTACCTGGCGATATCTTCCTCATTCCCGGCAATACGATTCATCGCTCCTTTCCGGACTCGAATGATCCCAAGACTTCGACCGCTCTATTTTTTAATGCTTCACTCGTACATAGTCCCCCGCTTGGTGACTCCTTCTCCTATTTACGCTGCTTCGAGCAAGCCAAGCGCAGGAAGGTGTATAAGCTGACGTCGTTGTCAGATTATGAGAAACAACAAATAATCGATTTAATTGATCGTATACGCATAGAGGAATTAGACAAGCATCCAGGCTATCGTCAAGCCGTCCTTCTTCACCTTCAGCAAATATTACTGCTTCTCGGACGCAGGCTCGTTCCCTCAGTAGAAGGTCAAGTTGTATTCTCATCAGCGCCTAGCTGGATGACCACAATTTTAACTTATATCGATGAGCATCCGGACTATCCGCTCGGACTGGCACAGCTTGCAAAACGCGCATCAGTTACCCCAGCCCATTTCTCCCGTGTCTTCAAGAAACTGACCAGCATGAACCTCACGGAATATGTCACGACCAAACGAATTATTCGCGCCAAAGAACTGTTAATGGAAAGCGAGGTTAATATCGCCGAGATTGCCGAGCAATGCGGCTTCGAAAGTCTTCCGCATTTTCACCGCATGTTCAAGAAACTAACAGGCATGACCCCCTCGCATTACAAAAGAAATGATTAATTAAGCGGCATTCATACTATTTCTACATTACTTATGTTGAAGGAATGAATTGACTGCTTTCGGAGTAAAGGTGTATAATTCTTCCAATTAATAATTTTTAGGAGGAACACCATGTCTGAACAAACAGTAACCGACAGATTGGAGTCATTAGGAATTGTTCTGCCAAATGCTAGTGAGCCTGCGGCTAAATACGCAAACTTCGTTGAAGTGAACGGATTATTGTTTGTCTCGGGAAAGGGACCTACTGGTAAGCCTAGTGGGAAGCTAGGTAAAGATTATTCAACCGAAGAAGGTTATCAATTTGCTCGGCAGACCGGGATTGAAATTCTGGCTGTGTTGAATTCAGCTTTAGGTTCTTTGGAAAAAATCAAAAGAGTTGTTAAGATTCAGGGTTTCGTAAATGCAGATGCAAATTTTGAAGAACATCATAAGGTGTTAAATGGCTGTTCTGATTTAATGCTAGATGTTTTTGGTGAAAAGGGTATTCATGCACGTTCAGTCTTCGGGGCAGTTTCATTGAGAGACAATCTTCCCATTATCGTTGATTCCATTTTTGAGGTTAAGGTATAGGCATAATTCCCCTCTCTTTAACGATAGTTGAATAGCATACATCGATGAGCAGGTCCTGTGGGAGCCTGCTCATTTTATTAAGCTAACTGGCAGTTTAACCTGTTATTACATCACTTCTCGTTTGTAACCAATTCTTCTCTCAACTCGTTCATATTTATGTAAATACTTAACTTGGAGGGAGATCATTTTGAATAAAGTGTTTGTTTTACTCGTATTTGTGCTGGTTCTGGCAACAGGATGTTCACCCGACAATAATAGTGAATCAGACGAGCGTTGGAATCATAAAGAGGGTTTTGTTGTTGCGAAAGAAAACGGTAGAGTACTGGTGGTGCGTGACAGGGTTGATAATATTGAAGCACCACTTAACGAAATATTGGAAGACGCTCAGCCGAATGCAATCTGGCTTTCAGTGGACAAAAAAGGTTTCAATGCTGTCTCGGTAGGTGACCAAGTGAGCATAAATATCCCTAACGGGGCGATAGACCAATCCTATCCAGCTCAGGCGTCGGCGGACGTGATCAAAAAATAGGAACTCCGCTAACGGGTACGATAGCTCAATAAGCACGAATAAACGGCAGCCGGTGAAGTGGCTGTCGTTAAAAAAACTATGAGCACATAGGCTGGTTAGCAACCAGCAGTGATTGATTTGATAGTCGAAATTGATGGTTACTTTGAGAATGTACTGCTTACGGGCAAAACATGTTCAATCATAGAATTAAGAAAGAAGTACAATATTGCCAAAAGACAATGCACAAACATAAATGATTTTTTAACCATCTTTTGCAGACTATTTGAATTTGAACTAATACCTGATACAACAAAAAAAGAATTCGGATTGATTTCGTAATTGATACAGATATAAACCATATTTATAGACTAAGGTACTAAACTAATTGAACAAACAAGGAGCAGTTTGCTACGCGGCAGTAGCCCCTTTCTTTGTTAAGCTAACTGGCAGTTATCTTTAATGAAACGGGGAAGATTCATGGGGGTTCAGAAAACTACTATTAATTGCGGGTTTGTTACTATCCATTTGCCAGATGCAAGTCAAAATAAATACTACATTTTTCAAGACCTAACAAGTCCATTAGGCGTTGAAGAGAATTATATTGCCGAGAAAAAAATACAAAGATATTTGAAGTTAAATGTACCAGACGCCAAAGTAACTTTTGATTCTGAAGCTGATAACTGCGCTATTTACGCCTCAAAAGCTGAAAGTATGGTGGGAGTACTAAAAACAATAAAAGCACTGGCTGTAGTTGATAATATTTCTGATACGGCAATATTAGGCGCGACCGAGGCTATGGCTGCTTGGGTGAAACCTAATCCACAGAAGTGGAAAGAAGGTGACGTTTTTACATTCCTTCTTGAGGATGATAAATCTAAAGCGTATGGACAAGTACTAATTCGAGACAGTAGGTTTAGCGCAATATGTGCCTTATTTAATGAAACGTATCAGGGAAATGACATTGTATTAACGGATAACATACTAAGCATTGTGCAGATAAATGCAAATCGTTTAAATACGTTTGAATGGAAAGTAATTGATAATCAAGATTTAGCTGTAACAATTAAATTAACCCCAAATTTAACGAGCCATTTTTATTCGAGTCATATGTTTCATAAGCTGGCAAATGCTTATTTTGGTATAACGGAATGGCAAGATTATTACGGTGAAATGTTATGGGGACAGAATAATAGAAAATGATTAATCTAACGGGACACGTTTGTTCAATAAAACAGCGACAGTCTAGGACTTTATTTTCTCGTCCTTGGCTGTCGCTGTTTCAATTTCTAGGCTCAGTCTAAAACTTATTTTATGGAGTCTGACGGTATGACAATTCGAAAATATGCGTGGAATAAAGACATCCAGTCTAATACTTTATTTTCTGCTGACACCCGCCAGCTAACCAACCGATTAATAATGACAACTGTAATAACGGTATAGATGAAGCTATGCACCGGCTCAATTCCTCAGCCCATGCATAGCTTTTCTTCGTTTATTAAACTATGATCCGAACAATCTCATAAGCAATATACCGGCGAACGCAAGTGAAATGCCGGTTATCTCTACCTTCGTGAACTTCTCCTTCACGACGAAGCGTGTATAGAGAAGTACAATCAACACATTGAGCGCCGTCACAGCAGATACAAGCCCAGCTTTGCCGAGATCAAACGCTGTTATAATAAGCATCATACCTACAGCATTTGTCGTACCGACAGCTAACCCAATTAGAAACGTTCGTTTACCGCTCCATGCCGAGGGTTGTTCCGCCAGAGCAGCACTCTGCGACACACGTACCTCTGGGGCCGATGTACGCATCAATGCTATCCCCTGCTTCGCTCGCTCGGCTTGTAAATCTCGCAGCCACCATAGACCAAAACATGCAGATCCAGTTATAAACATAAAAAACATCGTCGGAAACAACTCTGCCTCCATGATCGTCGACCACTTACCTGACAAATCATTAGCTGCAAACAGCAGCATCGCCAGCAGTCCCCATTGTGCGCCTTGCAAATTGCTCAGCGAGATGTCATTCGATAGGCGAACTAGAAGTACACCGCCAATAATAACGACAAATGCAACAAGCTGCATTGCGTGCAGCTTCTCTCCCCACAGACCAAAAGCAACCACTACAACAACAACAGAAGGCAACGCCGTTAATATCGCAACAAGCGACGCTTTGCCTACTGCAAATCCTTTGAACATGCTTGCATTCGCACCAAAGGAAAACAAGCCCATCTGAATACCGATAAGTGCTGCCAATGTCCAGTTCGAGGAAAAAATAAGCGCGCACATACCATTTACGATCGCTCCCATCGTAAACACGCCGCACAGTAATAAATTACGATTAAGCGGCTTCTGGCTCGTCCAATGATACAAAATGCCACGGAGGCCAAAACATAGGGCCGCGAACACCGAATAAGTAAGCCACATGAGTGCAATATAGCCCCTTTCTTAAATCAAACCTATATGAACGATAAACAAAAAAGAAGCGGTTGTCTACACCGCTTCCTTTTTTTAATCTATATTCACCTTTCTATTCCCATAACGAGAAAGATTCTACTATCGCGAGAGTCGTTTAAATTTAATCGGATGAGCTGCCTTTACTGAACTTTCTTCTCCACCACGCAGCCAGCTCAGCTCTGTGTTCTTCTTGAATAGAAAAAATCCAGAGAGACATCCAACTAGCAAAAGAATGATCATCCACATATTCTGATCCCCCTTCATGTCTATATATATGTGAAGAATCAGCGTGTAAATGAATTCAAGTTCGTAAATCCCATTTATTATCTATGGTAGCAAACGCAATAATTGGTTATAATATCACAGCATACTTCTAAGATCAGCAGTATTGTATCTTCTTAGGCAAGTACAAACATAACATTAGTGGGGGAAAATACAGCATCATGCAGCATGAATCACATTCAAATGTCAAAATTGTATCCGCAGATCCAAGCGCCATCGGACTGTTTGGACTAGCTATTGTTACGCTAGTTGCATCTTCTCAGAAACTTGGTATTACTGAAGGCCTTAGTTACGTCATTATTTGGGCTATCTTCCTCGGCGCTTTTGCCCAGCTCTTCGCTGCCATACTAGATGGCAAGCATAACAACACATTCGGTATGACTGCCTTTGGCGCATATGGCTTCTTCTGGTTAGGAGTTGCAGGATGTTGGTTAATCAAGCTAGGCGTGTTTGGAGCAGAGCTTGCTTCCAACATTGACGGGAAGCAATTGGGCTTCGCTTTTCTTGGTTACCTCATTTTCACTATGTTTATGACCATTGGTGCAATGGAAACAAACAAAGTTTTGTTCTCGATCTTCGTATTTATCGATCTGCTTTTCCTCGGATTAGCTCTAAATGCTTTCGGAATTGCTCCCGAGTTTTTTCACAAGCTTGCTGCCTATTCTGAGCTTATTATCGCACTTTTATCTTTCTATGGTTCTGGGGCAGCCGTTCTGAATGTACACTTCGGTCGTGTATTTCTACCGACTGGTAAACCATTCGGGATATTCAAGAAATAACAAACAGCCGCTCATCACGACGATTCGTGATGAAGCGGCTTTTTTTATCCCCCAACCTTACTAGGCAGGCTGTAATGTCTATTCTCTTATTAAAATAAAGGCTATGTTAAATTTTAATGTTGTTTTTAACCCCAAAAGAAAACCGCCCTTTGAAAAGGCGGTTAATTTAACTATCGTTCCCAGTTAGTTCAATCCTCTATTCTATGATATTTAGTGCTTTTTGTATTTTTTCTCCGTATTTCGTTTCGGACAGCTTAGGGGTTCGACTTGTTGAGTTAACATTGCTGTAATAAAGAACTAAATAATTGCCTGACTGATAAACGATTGGTGCGTGGGAACTGAGAAGCTGTATTTTCTCTTCGAAATGTTTATTTCCAAGGTCTCGTTTTTCTTTCGAGCCAAAATCATAAACCCTTATGAATTCGTTGTTAACCAGTTTATAGCTAATAGGTTGAATGCCATCAAGATGAGTTTCGACAGTTGATTCTATTTGACTAATGTTATGTTCGATGGACTTCACGGCTTCATTTACGGAAGTATACTTTTGTTGAGATGAACATGCACTCAGCAAAAACATGCTTAAAACCGCAACGAATATAAATTTTCTCATGAAATTACCCCTTTCTTATTAACTGCTAATCATTAGACGTTCAGCATTCACAAAAGTTCCAACATTTTACAGAATCCCTGTCTTGGTTATTCCACTCTACTGCCCGATAGTTCAGCAAGATGAAGCCGTTAGTCGAAGTTTATTGTTTGTCTCATTTACAGTAAACAGACACGAGGCGACCAACATATTTTTCTTATTCGACGTTGTGTTCTCATATTCCTTGCTGTCTAAATAACGAAACCAAGCTAAATAATGTTGCAAATACTTAGTTGCAACACCGTTAAAGCGGTCAATCCAGCGTTTCAGTCGGCTATGGTAGTTGTTCACGTTCTGAATGTGATAAACACCTTTCACACGCTGTTTCCCGTCGGACTTAAAGCGGTAATGATCTAACCCTTTCGAATTGGCGTAGGAACTAAATGCCCGCCATGAATCCGTACAAAGTACGTTCGAATATGATAAATGACAGCCAATCGCTTCATCCAATTTTGTAGTCCGAATGCGTCCACGTCCAAGAACGCCAGAGAAAGTCATCTTCTGACGGTCGCGAGCGACCAACACACAAACTTGCTCATTGCTGATGCCACGGTATTTAGATTTGCCTCCACTTTTACGGGGCTTTCGTCCAGTGATGTTCCTTTTACCCTTTTCAGAGTGCAAGAAATAGGTCTCGTCCATTTCTACGATGCCTTGGAACGATTCGGTTGGGATTTGCTTTAGAGCGGAAAGAATCTTATGCCGCCAGTAGAACAAGGTTACATGCGGCACCTCATCACCCAATTGCTCGGCACATTTCCTTAGCGAGAAACCTTCAATCATGCATTCGATGAACCGAACCCAAAGATGAGGTCTTCTGGTGCGTTGAAGAGGCGTATTAGTGAGGTCGTTGAAAGTTTGACGGCAGGCTTTGCAACGGTAACGTTGGCGTTTGACGACTCCAGTACGCGTCTTAATCATGTATTTTCCAAATCTCACAACAAAATGGCTGTCGCAATGTGGACAAACAAGCCCAGCTTTATGTTTTTGTTCCTGGATTTCATCAATTGCACGAATAGGAGCCGACAGGGGTTCCATTCGAGACTGTAAGAAATATACAAGTTCCTGTTTACCGCTTTCATTTAATGCGGCAGCGAGTTTCTTAATTTCGTTCGGAGTTAATCAATTATCAACAACAAGATTTAACATAGCCAAAATAAAAGTATTGGCTGAAAGTGGCAATCACCTTATAATAACAAATATAGGCATCTTCGCTGCCATAAAAAAATACGCTAATATTCTAGAAAAATAAGGGGATTTGAATGGCACAATCTATAAAAAGACCATATTTACCTGCGCTAGACGTTTTTAGAGCATTTGGTATTTTAGCGGTCATCATGATTCACGCTACATCAGCGATCGTAGCCAACTACGATCACAATGCTACTCTATATCCTCTCTACGTCTTTCTAAACACATTCACCAAATTCGCAGTTCCCGTCTTCATATTTTTAAGCGGCTTCGTGCTTTTTTACAACTACTACGACAAACCATTTACGGCAAAGGCCATCGGCCAATTTTACAAAAAACGAATGAATAAAGTCTTGATTCCGTTTATATTGTTCTCATTCTTGTATTATGGATTTACAAGACTTGCACAATTCGGTTTTAGTGATATCCAGACGTTTATCGGTTATTTTACGACGACTAAATTTCTCAAAATGCTTATCTTCGGAAAAGCGTATGTCCATCTTTATTTTGTCGTTATTATTATTCAATTTTATTTAATTTCTCCGCTTATGCTGTACGCCGTCAATCGGTTTCGAAAACTCAGCAAGCATATCGTATGGATCGGATTACTCGTGCAGTGGCTATTTATTTTCGAAATCGTTCGGGAATATCAGCTTAAGAGCCCTGGCAGCTATGCATTTACGTATATGCTTTATTTTACGGCAGGCGCGTTTATCGGGATTTATTATTTGAAGCTTGCGGATTGGATCAATCTAACGAGAAAAAATGCTACTCCGCAAAAAATAGCAGCAACACTTGTCCTGTGGGCTCTATTCATATCCACAAGCATGATTATGGTTAACTTCTATTATGAGAAACGATTAACAGGAATTTCTGTTATTAATACGAGTTTGCTAGAGCTGGTAGATGAAGTTCGATGCGTAACCGCTGCTATTGTGCTGCTCCAAGTTTCCTTCTGGATTTACACTTATTTGAACAAATTTGTTGTCCGCATGCTCATACATATCGGTGCCACTTCATTTGGCATTTACTTAGTACATCCCGTCGTCCTATATTTATACCGTACGACGAATGCCAGCGGTGACCCCATTCTATACCATGTTTGGGTAGCAGGCGGCTTCGTACTCGCACTTCTTATTCCATGGGCCATTATGGCTCTGTCTGCACCAATCAAGTGGCATTGGGTGCTGTTCGGTCCACTTCCGACGAAGAAGAAACAGCCCGCTGCTCCAAACCAAACAAGCATTCAAGGTTAAATAACAAGAGCCGTCCTATCGCTTTGTAAAGCGTGGACGGCTCTTCTATTTCTTTATAATTACTTTTAATAAGTAACTTTATTTTCATTATTACGTATGCTATTATAAACCTACTTCATCAAGTTAAGCTTTAATACACCCATTTATACAATTAATATTAATTATTACATTTTCCAATTTCGCACATGATATAGACAGCTGCATGTTAAGTACAGCATATTCGAAGCAACCAAGTCTCACCACCATATATAAAGGAGGGCTTATCATGTCCGCATTTCTAGATCCACATATTTCACTCGGGGAAGTGAAGCTTAAGGTTAGTCAGCTTAGTCGTTCGATCCAGTTTTATGAGGAAATCGTTGGACTGAAGGTATTGCAGTATGACGAGGATAACAGAGTAGCTTCATTCACCGCTGATGGGAAGCAAACGTTGTTAGTTCTAGAGGAGGTTCCGAACGCTGTCGTTCCGAAAAAACGATCTCATGCCGGGCTGTACCATTTTGCCCTATTGCTGCCGGATCGTCGTTCGCTATCACTTTCCTTGCGTAATTTGATCAACAGCGGCATTCATATCGGGCAGGCTGATCACCTTGTTAGCGAAGCGCTCTACATTTCAGATCCCGACCATAATGGCATCGAAATTTATCGGGACCGTCCACGAGAGGATTGGAAACGTGATTCGGATGGCAATTATGTGATGGCGACTGACCCGCTCGATTGGGAAAGCCTGCTTGCCGAGAGCAATGATCTGGAATGGAGCGGCCTGCCCCAAGGCACTGTTATCGGACATATCCATCTCCATGTTGGGGACCTGCGGAAGTCGAGAGCATTCTATGAAGGCAAGCTGGGTTTCGATGTCGTTGGCGACTATGCACAAATGGCAGCTGTATTCGTCTCGGCTGGCGGGTACCATCACCATATCGGAATGAACATTTGGGCAGGCGCAGGAGCCACATTGCCGCCGGCTAACAACGTAGGTCTATCCTACTTCACGATTGTTTTTCCAACTTCCGCTTCCCGTGAAACTGGGCTGGAACATCTTCGCATCGAGGGTGTTGAGGTAACCACGCATGGACATGCGCTTGTTGTTCAAGACGCCTCAGGCATCACCATTCATGCGTCCGTAAAATCCGATTAATTGTAACGTTCATAATACAAAAAGCAGCCTAGGACTTTAAATAAAGTCCTAAGCTGCTGCTTTTGAATATAGCAGCTTAATTATTCTTCGTTAGTTCATGCCTCTTTCCTTGTTCGACTAGCTTTCACATTTTTAAGTTGAGCCACGATAATGACGCTAATGATTACCAGAAGGAACCACGAGCTGATCTTACTGAAACTAACCAACTGCCAGGTTTCGTGCTGGTTAGGATATTTCCATGCATTAAAAAATGTAGCTATATTTTCCGCCAACCATATAAAAAAACCTACGATGATAAAAGCAAGCGTTAAGGGCATTCGGTAAGTTATATCTCGTACCCGGTATATAATCCACGTTTTCCAGAAAACAATAAATACAAGCGCCGTTAGCCACCAGCGAAAATCGGGAATAAAATGATGGGTGAAAAAGTTGAAATAAATGGCTCCTCCTAGCAGCACCGCAGGTTTAAGCCCCGGCCAGCCAGTCATGTCCATCCGCAGTCTGCGCCATATCTGACACATAAAGCTTGCTACACTAGCATACATAAATCCACTATAGAGCGGGACACCGAGCAGCTTCGTATACCCAGGCTCAGGATATGACCATGATCCCATCCATACTTTATAGATCTCCAGCAGCAAACCAATAAAGTGAAAAATACATATTACTTTGATTTCATCACGTGTCTCTAATCCGCTGCGGTACATGAAGTATTGCACTCCAAGCAATATAAGTAGAATAGCATCATAACGATAAATGAAAGGTATCTCGATTACGCTGGAGAGTGCTAAAGTTCCAAAGATTGCAACAGGAAATATACAGCTCATCGCCTGATGATAGCCAAAATGAAGTAATTGTATCATTGATTTCAATCAGCGCATCTCCTCCCATAAACTTATTAAGGAACTATTATGTCAGTATAATTCAATTTATTTCAAATTATTTATGTAAAATAATATTCCCGCTCGGTATACATCAGAAAATTGTAGAGGGTCAGCATCCTTCTCTTTTTTAATATAGTTCACATTTCGATATTAAACAAATAACCCCTCCAGTTATTGAGCATTTTATATTAAAATGTCGTTTCATTAAACTTCCAGTGAATAGGGAATAGGCAACCAATAATATTGGCTGCCTTTGATGATTGTTGTACTGAATTTTTCCATTAGCTTAACAAAAAAATGCTTATACAAACCGGATAGACGGATCATCGATGGCAACGCGCCGTCCTTCCCGTTTTGATACATAGCTTGCAAGTACCATGCGAAGCGATGTTCGACCTTCCTCTGCCGTTGCCATCGGCCCCCGCTCACCGTGAAGGAATTGGGCGATCGGCCCGCCGAGTCCGCTGATTCGGTGCCCGTGATTCGCCGGGCTTGCAATATCACTTCCCACCCATACACCAGACTCCGCGTCATACCGCTTGAGTCCCGTTGCTCCTTCAGGCCGTGGAACGTTGCAGCTGGGAACATCTCCGTAGTTCTGTACGATCGTCCCTCGTTCGCAGATGATCTCCATCGTGTTCTCCGCAGCGGTGCAGGTGAAGGAGCAGCTAACTTCGGCGATAGGCCCTCCCGGATACCGGAATATGGCAATCCCGTTATCGTTCGGAATTCGCGGGTTGTACAACGACGCAATCTCTGCGGTTACGGTCTCTGGCACGCCGAGCAGGAAGTGGAAAAAATCGATTGGATGGGAGGAATCGTCCGCCCAAATATCTCTGTTATGCTCCGGGTCAACATGCCAGGAATCGGCGAATGTCGGGTTCAAAGCCATGGGCAGCCCATGTCTACGGCGAACCATAAACACCTTACCCAGTTCTCCGCTATCCAGCCATGCCTTCATTTGCAGATTCTGCGGATCTACCCGCATCTGCCAGGCGATCGTAAAGGGAATGCTATGCTGCCGCACAGCCTCCACAATGCGATCCGCTTCGGCGATCGTCAGCGCGATCGGCTTTTGAAGTACGACAGCTTTACCATGTATAGCCGCCAGTTCCACCAGATCTGCGTGCATGGACGTTTCAGAAGCGATCACAACCGCCCCAATATCCGCCCGGGAAAGGAGTTCCTCCGCGCTCTGACAGATCTCCAATCCGTATGATTTAGCTGCCGTTTCAACTCTTGCGGGATCATGATCCCATCCAGCGATCACACGTACACGGTGCTCCGGTTGTTTCCACTGTTCGCAATAAGAATTGACATGTCCATGGGCAAAGCCCAATACACCTATTCCAATTATTGTATTCATTGTGTTCCTCCATTCTGAATATATAGCATGCAATTGAATGTAACGGGAGCCTACGGTGAACGACTCAGTGTACCCCGACAGTTGATCTCCGTTTTCCGCTGTACATACGGCAGCATCTGCTTCGCATCGTTCTGATCAACCATGGAGTATGTATCTCGGCACTAAGCTCAATAAGAAATCGCTTTCATGTTATAATGTTAGCACATGGCTAAACGTGGCCATATGGATTGGATTACCGTTTACTGATCATGAAAAAAAGGAGGAAACTGTGAATTTCTTCAACTTTTCGAGATTATCCCGGCTGGACGTCAAATGGGCAGGCATACTTAAAGGCAATGAGGATTTTTATATGAAAACTCATTCCAATCCCAATTATGAATTGATCATGGTTATTGAGGGCCCTATTCATCTGCAGGTAGGACAGGAGCGGCTTGAACTCAAATCAGGGGAGACCTTCTTGCTCAGGCCTTGGGAACAGCATTACGGCTGGCGTAAAAATGCCGAGGAATCCACATTTATCTGGGTTCAATTTGCTTGTGATCCAGGGATGAGTGATTTCCATCCATGGACAGAAGCCAACGACAGTCTTATTTTTGTCCATACGTCCAAAAGCCATTTACGTACTCATGAGAGTCAGGTTGTCGATAAAATGCTAATTCCTCGACGATTCCGACCGGAGCGGCGGTATAAATTGCTTTCCCAATTCGAGAATCTGCTTTATGAATTCAACCGTCCCCAAGGTTATTTCAGGATGCGGCTTTCGCTCATGCTCGGCCATATTCTAGAAGTGATTGCGAGCGATCTGCTTGAGCATCAACACAAGGACGTTTCCTATCCGCCGTCCTTCATCACCTACCGCAATATCATCAGCTATTTGGAAGAGAACTTTGAAAAGGAAATCAATAAGGAGATCATAGAGCAGCAGCTGGACCGTAAATACGAATATTTGTGCCATGTGTTCAAAAAAAATTCCGGCCTGACCATGTCCGCCTACATTTTGCAGCTTCGCGTTCAGCGCGCGAAATACTTGCTGCTTAACAGCAATCGAACCATCGGAGAGATTGCAGCAGAAGTCGGGTATAAAGATTCACTGTACTTCAGCCGGCTGTTCAAGAAAACGGTAGGCATGAATCCCTCTCAATACCGAGAACAAAAAGAAGACGTCCATTTTGAAGAAGCATTGTTTTAAGTTATATATTGATTATGCAATTCTGCCCCTTATTAAATAAAAAGAGCAGGCTGCCAGAGAGCCTGCTCAACACGGTGTGTTATTCAACTCTCGTTCACAGTAACCGCATTATTTGTGTAACCATTTTCTAAAAATACATAATATATCTTGCGATATTTCTGTGATATCTTTAGATCCGTTAATGGTTTTTAAAAGTGCTCGTTCCCCGTAATAATTGACGAGCTGGCTAGTGAGTTCACCATTTACTCTGAGTCGTTCTTTTACTGTTTCTTCTCGGTCATCTCCTCGTTGAATGAGGACTTCGTTACAAACGTCACATCGGCCGCTAACCTTTGGCGGATTACTTACAACGTGGAAAGTCTGCCCGCAATTGGGACATACTCGTCTTCCAGTCAGACGTTCCAAAAGTAAATCTTCGTCGACTTCTACATAAATGACATGGTCGATCTTTTTTGCTTCTGAATCCAGATGTTTTTCTAAAGCACTAGCCTGAACGATGTTCCGCGGGAAACCATCTAGTAGAAAACCATTACTACAGTCTGGACTGCCCAACCTTTGTAATGCCAGTTCTATCGTGACCTCATCAGGAACTAGTTCTCCTTTGCTCATGTAGTCGTTTGCTAATAAACCTAGTTCAGTCTTATGTTTATATGCCGCTCTAAATAAATCTCCTGTAGAAATGTGTGGAATACGTAGACTTTCAGTAATTATTTTGGCCTGAGTTCCTTTCCCTGCTCCCGGTAAACCAAGTATAATAATATTCATCCATAAACCTCCTCTTATGAACCATAGCAAAAGAAAGCTGCTGCCCTTCTCCACCCGCCTATGATATCTTCATTACAAGCGATATTCATTCCCCAATAGTTATGAGTAACATCCTCTTGGATGTTCAACCGTTTACGTTTTTTCCACGACGATGTAAATTCCGCTGTATGCTTTATGACACTTATTTCAGATTGTAGATTTAATGTTATCTCGAGTATCTCAGAACATTTATCATTCAGTTTCTCCTTCTTGAGACGGAGATCGAAGCATGCTTCAGACCGTACTCTCATAAAATGGATACGGTTAAAATTATTGTAACAGATCATTAAACGCGGAACCATTGCTCCACAAAACTAAGCCTATGCTTACGAAGTAAGTTTTGCTTCACAAAACTTTGAGGAGGGTCAATAATGCCCGTATTAGAGGTACGTGATTTAAAAAAGAGCTATGGTTCAGTCAGCGCTGTAGCTGGCATTAGCTTTTCTGTAGATGCTGGGGAAGTGTTTACCATCATCGGTCCTAACGGTGCAGGCAAAACGACTACGCTTGAAATGATTGAAGGACTGCAAACGCCAGATGCAGGCCACATCGAGTTCGGTCCTTTGAATTGGTCAAAAAATAGTGAGCAAATCAAAATATCCATCGGTGTACAGCCTCAATCCAGCGCATTGTTCGATTTGTTGACGGTGGAAGAAAATTTAGATTTGTTCGCGACCTTCTATCCGAAATCCAGATCATCGGAGGAGGTGCTCGAAATGATTAATCTCACTGATCAGCGCCGCAAGCAGGTCAGGAAGCTATCTGGGGGCCAGAAACAGCGGCTTGCTATCGGACTTGCAATGATTAATGATCCTGCGATTATTTTCCTCGATGAGCCTACGACAGGGCTCGATCCACAGGCGAGGCGGAATATTTGGGACATCATCCTCAAGCTGAAGGAGCTCGGCAAAACAACCATTTTAACGACACATTATATGGAGGAGGCTGAGAAGCTCAGCGACCGTGTCTGCATTGTCGATCAAGGGAAAATTGTCACATTAGACACGCCATCTGCTCTAATTGATCGTCTCACTAAGGAGCGTGAGGTCAGACTTACCTTTCTTGACGGTGATGCTGCTGCGATTGCGACAGAGGAGGTCGCGACTCTCCATTCCGCAGTCGTCAGGACGAATCGTGATGGTGCATCACTACAGCTATGGACAACACATCCTGAAGAAACATTATATGAGCTATTCGGATTTACGAAAGATCGCGGTTTTCGCGTGGAGCAAATCTCTATTCGTGAAATGAGTCTGGAAGACGTATTCATTGCCTTCACCGGCAAGGAATGGAGGGATTAAATGAATAGCGGCAAGCAATTTTCCAAAATGTTCGCAGCTCAAATCAAAATGATGTTTCGTGAAAAACAAGTTTGGTTTTGGAACATCTTTTTCCCTATTATCTTAATGGTGTTTTTTATGGTTATTTTCGGCGGCAGCTCATCCAGCAGCTTCAAGGCGACCATTGCCGTTGTTGATGCGAATCCTAATGCGACCTCAGGCATGCTGCTTGAGCAGCTTCGTCAAATTCCAGTATTTAAGTTCAAAGAAGAGCAGCCGATCACCAAGGAGGCTGGAAACACACTTATCGAGAAACAAGATATTGATGCCCTCATCATTTTACCTGAGTCGGATAGTGACACTACGATGCAGCTTGTTGTAAACAAAGCGGATGAGCAAGGAGCTACTACTCAAGCGATTGCCGGCATTTTAGATCAATTTATTCAACAGGCCAATTGGACCGCTGCGAATGCAACGCCAACATTTAGCTTAACCAAAAACGCGATTTCATCCGGTGCAGAGGATTTGAATTTTGCAGATTTCCTACTCACAGGTATGATTGGGTTATCCGTTGCTCAGGGCGGATTGTTCGGCATGGTTAATCTTGTCGAGCTGCGTAGAAAGGGACTCATGAAACGGCTTAGTATGACTCCTGCCAAAATGGGCCTATATGGCTTAGCGGGAGTGCTCGTAAAGCTCATACTCGGTATTTTTCAAATTTTTATTTTAACGTTGATTGGTGTATTCGGATTTGGGGCAAATCTACATATTAATGTTTTCAGCTTGGTTATAGCTTTCCTTGCAGGCGGGTTGGTATTTAATGCAATGGGCTATTTATTCTCATCATTCAGCAAAACTATTGAGGCTTATATGGGGATTTCCAATATTGCCAGCATGCTCATGATGTTTCTCAGCGGTGTCTTTATCCCGATCGAAGCATTGCCGGCTTGGCTGCAGCCCGTTACGCAAATCCTTCCTCTTACTTACTTCGTAGAAGGTATGCGGGATGGTCTCATTTACAATTCAGGCATCGATTCAAGCGCATTCTGGATAGGAATTGGGATCATGGCACTATGGGGTGTCGTCTCCTTCTTAATCGCCTCACAATTGTACAAAATGAAATCAGCCGTTGAAGCCTAATCGTAATCTTTAACCTAAAAAAACAGCAGGTTGAGATGCTTTATAAAAGCAACTCGCAACCTGCTGTTCGTTTTGAGACAGTTCCAGGCAAGCAAGCACAGTTAGACTGGAAAGAAAGTAGCTCCTTTGAAACGAAGGAAGGAGACAAGCTCTGCAGAAACGTCGCATTACCGGTCAATTTGGTCGGTGGCGGGAAGCGTTAAGTCTACTATCTAGATCTATTTTCTTCAAAAGGACAAGTTTGCTGAACATAGGTCTATAATTTAGATCTATTTCTGCAGAAACGTCGCATTACCGATCATGTGATGGGTAGTGAGAAGCATTAAGTCTACTATCTAGATCTATTTTCTTCAAAAGGGCTGATTTGCTGGACATAGGTCTATTATTTAGATCTATTTCTGCAGAAACGTCAACATAAACATGTACACTTTTGCTTCGCTCTACACCTTCAGCTCAGGATGCTTCAACTGTGACTTCTCAATTTGAATCGTCGAATGATCAATTTGGAATGTGTCTGTCATTTGTTGAATGGCTTCTTGAAGAACCGCTTGGCAATCCACTGCATCCTCAACAATGAGGTGACAGCTTAAAGCATCAATACCTGATGTAATCGTCCAAATATGAAGATCATGCACCTCTTTGACCCCTTGAATGCGAAGCAGCGACTCCTTAACCTGCTCGGCGTCCACATTAGCAGGTGTTCCCTCCATCAGAATATGGACGGTTGATGTAATGATTCCCCATGCGCTGCGCAAAATAAGTACGGCAACAATAACGCTGATAATCGGATCTGCAATGTACCATGAGAATAAAGACATTAAAATTCCGGCAACGATCGCCCCTACCGAACCGATCGCATCACCGATGACATGAAGATATGCACTTCGTACATTTAAATTGTCCTTCACGTCGGCTTTCCGCATGAGAAACCATGCGCTTGCCAGATTCGCCAGCAATCCAATGCTAGCTATAATCATCATCGATCCACTCGCCACAGTTGGCGGCTCACCAAATCGTTTGATTGCCTCTGCAATAATAAAACCCGCAATGACAAAAAGCGTAACCCCATTAAACAAGGCTGCTAATATTTCAAAACGGTGAAATCCATAAGTTCGCTTCGATGATGTCGGACGTACAGCAAACCACATGGCTACTAAGCTTAAAGCAAGTGCCGCTGCATCGCTCAGCATATGCCCTGAATCGGATAATAGCGCTAATGAGTTGGTGACTAAACCGCCGACAAACTCCAGCACCATAATCCCCGCAGTAATCATAAGTGCAATCAACAGACCCGCTTTATTATTTGGGGCATGTGAATGTCCGTGATGTCCGTGATGGTGTCCGTGATGACCATGACCGTGATGGTGTCCATGGTGATGGCCGTGTGAGTGCTTATGTCCGCTATGATTGTGATTTTGTGCAGCATGCTCATACCCATGCTCGCTGTCATCATGCTTATGATCGCATCGTTCACCAGTGTGAACATGCTCATGCTGCTCTTTTCCCCCGCCGCTAACGGCTGTTTTCATGCTTTTCTGTTGTTTCTCGTCATGTGATCCGCTCATACCGCTCTCCCCCAATTCATTCCAACAGATCTTATTAGTCTGCTACTCCACTACCTATTTCATGAATGTATATCTCATTTCTCAATAACATATGAACATATGCTCATATGTATTATATGTAATAAATACAATTGCTGCAACAGCAATACAAAATAAAGAGGCGCATCTCTGCACCTCAGCTTATGATCAATGTTATATTTGGTTTCCATTCCGATCGCAGTTTAGCCCTGAAGCGGCTCGACTGCCTCCACAAGCTTCTCATCCAGCTCCACTGTGTACGCAGCACGCTGCTCCTTGCTCCAATGAAGACGTTCTGCCATTGCAGCAATAACGTTCTCTTTCCATTGCTGCACATATCCGATTCGGAAGAACATATCGCCGGTACGACGAATGAAGAAATCAGTTGGCTTAACCGTCATTTCTTCTTCTAGTGAGTAGCGAAGCTGTACTGCTAGTACGAGCGGCAGCTTGAAGGCTTCGGCCCAAGCACCTGTGCTTTGTGCTAACGCGAATAGTTGATCCACGTTCGATCCATAGCGCTGCGCTAGAAAGACTGACTCTTCCTTACTAAAGCCAAACTGAGCGCCTTCCGTCGTTTTCTTCTGAACAAACGGCTCAAAGCCTTTTGATCCGCCAAGGTCTCCGCCTGACATCGTAATGGCCTTCGTATCACTTTTCCAGAAATTATTGCTGCTGCCTTCTCCCCAAAGCAGCTCGACCACTTTATCAACCACGGTCTCAGCCATCTTGCGATAACCAGTCAGCTTACCTCCTGCGATCGAAATTAGACCGGAATCCGATACAAAAATTTCATCTCTTCGTGATATTTCAGAAGGCGACTTTCCTTCTTGCTGAATTAGCGGACGAAGTCCTGCCCAGCTAGATTCGATATCCGCTTCAACTAGCTTCAGATCTGGGAACATGAAGTTGACCGCCTGCAGCAAATAGGTGCGATCCTCCAGTGTCATAACTGGATTAACGGTGTCTCCCTTATAATTGGTATCCGTTGTACCGAAATAGGCTTTGCCGGCTCGTGGAATCGCAAACACCATCCGACCATCAGGTGTATCAAAGTAGACAGCTTGACGCAAAGGGAAACGGCTTTTATCGAATACAACATGGACGCCCTTCGTCAGACGAAGTGTTTTGCCCTTCTTTGATCCGTCCATTTCACGAATATCATCGACCCAAGGGCCCGTAGCGTTAATCACTTTATTCGCTTTCATCTCATATTCATCACCGCTAATCGTATCCTTAACCAATACGCCAGTTACTTGACCATCCTTGCCATAACGAAGTGTCTCTACCTTGGCATAGTTGACCGACAAAGCACCGATTTCGACCGCTTTCTTCATCACTTCAATCGTAAGCCTCGCATCATCCGTTCGGTATTCCACATAGTAACCGCCGCCCTTCAGGCCATTCCGCTTCAAAAGCGGCTCCTTCGCCAGCGTGTCGGCCACATTTAGCATCATACGGCGCTCTTTACTTTTGACTCCTGCCAGAAAGTCGTAGACCCGCAGGCCAATCGAAGTTGAGAACTTTCCATAGGTACCACCCTTATAAAGCGGAAGCAGCATCCATTCAGGTGTCGTAACATGTGGCCCGTTCTCGTATACGAAAGCCCGCTCCTTGCCCACCTCAGCTACAACGCCTATTTCCAACTGCTTCAAGTAACGCAAGCCGCCATGAACCAGCTTAGTCGAACGGCTGGATGTTCCTGCCGCAAAATCCTGCATTTCTACTAGCGCGACCTTCATCCCTCGCGAAGCAGCATCAAGCGCGATACCAGCACCGGTAATTCCACCGCCAATGACTAGTACATCTAGCTTTGTATCCTGCATCTCCGACAATACTTGTTCTCTATTTTGTGCAGAAAAAATTTCTCTATTTTTGTTTGTCATCATGATTTCCTCCTGATTCGTTATTATTATTGTTCTGCCTATTGCAGATCACTAAACACAAAAGCATCTAAAAAACAAAAAACCACTCAAACCGCTTCCCAATCCCTAAAAAGGGTTTGAAAGCGGTCCTCGTGGTTTCTCCTAATCTCCAACCGTTATTAACTTGCCTTCAGTGTAGCATAATTACTTCGCGAATGCCATGGCCGCCTTCACCGCACGGTGCCATCCGCTATATAAATCATCACGCTGCTGCTCTTCCATCGATGGTGTAAATACTTTATCCACTTGTCTCAGCTTAGCCAACTGCTCGCGGTTTTCCCAGAAACCTACTGCAAGCCCTGCCAAATAAGCGGCTCCAAGCGCGGTTGATTCATTAACAAGCGGACGCTCCACCGGAACACCGAGCAGATCACTTTGAAATTGCATAATCAAACTATTGCTAACGGCACCGCCGTCAACAGCCAATGATTGCAGCGGCAATCCCGATTCCTCCTCCATGACAGAGAGAACATCCTTCGTTTGGTAAGCTAATGACTCTAAGACTGCACGGACTAAATGTGCTTTTGTCGTACCCCGCGTCAACCCAAATATCGAGCCTCTAACATCACTATTCCAGTAAGGGGTACCAAGTCCAACGAAGGCTGGAACGACATAAACACCATCCGAAGATTGTACCTGCCCCGCAAGCTCCTCTGTCTCTGAAGCAGAATCGATGAGCTCTAAGCCATCTCGAAGCCACTGAATAGCAGCACCTGCAACAAATACACTTCCTTCAAGTGCATACTCCAGCTTGCCGCCAATCTCCCACGCAATCGTCGTAAGCAGACCCTTCTCAGATACAATCGCTTTTGTCCCTGTGTTCATCAGCATAAAGCAGCCCGTACCATAGGTGTTTTTGGTGTCCCCTTCTTCATAGGCATTTTGCCCGAATAGGGCAGCTTGCTGATCGCCAGCCGCGCCAGCAACAGGAATACTGCAGCCTAGAATTTCATCGACAAGCTGTCCATATACTTCAGAAGATGACCGAACTTCAGGCAGCATCGCTTTTGGAATGTTCAATATGTGTAGAAGCTCATCATCCCAGCTCCGTTCATGAATGTTGAACATAAGTGTTCTCGACGCATTCGAGACGTCCGTCACATGCACCTTGCCGCCTGTCAAGTTCCAAATCAGCCAAGTATCAATTGTGCCGAAGAGAAGTTCTCCCTTCTCCGCGCGTTCACGAGCACCTTCAACATGCTCAAGGAGCCAATTCACCTTCGTGCCCGAAAAATAAGCATCAATAAGCAGACCCGTCTTTTCATGAAACACCTGCCCATAACCGGCTTGCTTAAGCCCATCACTAATGCCCGCCGTTTGACGGGATTGCCATATGATTGCGTTATAAATCGGCTGACCTGTCGCTTTGTCCCATACAACTGTCGTTTCCCGTTGATTCGTTATTCCTATCCCAGCAATTTGCTCTGCTTTAATACCTGTTTTGGCTAGAAGTTCTGTCATTACCTGCTTCGTTGACTGCCATATAAACAAAGCATCCGCTTCAACCCATCCTGCATGCGGGTAATGCAGCGGCAGCTCCTCTTTCACCATATCTATAATCGTTCCACTCCGATCAACGAGCAGCGCGCGCGTGCTGGTCGTACCCTGATCAAGCGATAATATGTAGGTCTCCATTGTTACTCCTCCTTCGTTAATCAGCTGCAGCCCTATTTCCCGGATTTCCACAGATCCTTTCGAGATGTCGTTATCGCCGATGCTCCCGCTTCGAGTGCTTGCTTGACATGCTCCTCTGTTCGAATAAGCCCGCCTGCTATAATGGGTATGCCGCTCCGCTGCTTAACTTCACTAATAATATCTGGGATAACACCCGGTAACACCTCGATGAAATCTGGCCGGTTTTTATCAAGTACTGTATAACTTCTCTCCAAAGCATCCGAATCAATAAGAAATAACCGTTGAATCGCAATCAGTCCATTCTGCTTCGTTCGACCGATAACGCTTGAACGTGTAGAAATAATGCCTGCGGGACGAATCGTTTGGCACAGAAACTCCGCCGCATATTCATCGTTTTTCAAGCCGTCGATGAGATCCGCATGCAGCAGTACTTTTTTCCCGTGCTGGCTGGCCAAATCAACGATATTTTTTAATTGTCCCAAATGTCCTCCGAGCAGCACCATATATGGAAAAGGGGAGGCAAGTACCGCTTCCACATCCTTTAGCTTATGAACAGCCGGCAATACGTTCTGTCCGTTTAGCAACAATGACACACATGCCACCTCCGATCAGCCGAATCTTCTTGCATAAACAATTTTACCAAGTCGATATTTCTGAATCAATAAAATTAACTTCGGTAAAGAAAAAGGCTGCTCCGCGATATTAACCCTGCAGAGTAGCCTTGTTTGGTCTATTATTCATGCTTCAAATGCTGAAGCGTCAGCATAAAAATTTGCTCCACATGATCGTCATCAAGTGAATAGAACACCGTTTTCCCAACTTTTCTACGTTTAACGATGCGCATATTTCGCAACAGCCGCAGTTGATGAGAAACCGCCGATTGGCCCATGGAGAGCACCTCAGTCAAATCATGAACGCAAAGCTCTGATTGCACTAAAGCATGGATCATTTTCACTCGCGTTGGATCACCCAGTGCCTTAAACAAATCAGCCAGTTGAACAGCTGTTGTGTCCGCGATCATTTTACTTCTAACATCCTCTATATTTACTTCCGAGCCATCGCACGAATCATCGCATGCTGCGACTACTTGATTATCCATCATCATCCCACCAACCCTATTCGTCCTAATGCACATTATAACATGTTTCAGTTGATGGGGTGAATCTCAAATGCCCGCATGCGCCGTACTAGAACCTACATACCAAACAAATCGATAACTGCCCGAGCCAGCCTGAACAATAACTCCAGCTTCCGTATCAACTGCAGACGTGATCCCCGCGGACTCGATTAATGCAGTACCGCTTTCAGTCACACTCGACCAAGCAGCTGCACCTGCCAACCGAATTTCCGCAGAAGTGTTCGGAGGAATGGTTACATCCAGCGTGAAAAGTCCCTCATCCGTTTTGGACCATTTTGAGCTAACCGAGCCATATAACGTCTCAAGCTTTCCTTCCGCCCAGGTTAGTCCTTCGCCCGGTTGCGGTGCGATGATCATTCGTTTATACCCTGGAGCTTCTTCAACGGTTTGAATGCCGGCTACTGTCCGATACATCCAATCTCCAATTGCCCCATAAGCATAATGGTTGAATGAGTTCATATCCTTGCTCCAGAAGCTTCCGTCATCCTTGATGCCGTCCCAATGCTCCCATATCGTCGTAGCGCCTTTGGTCACAGGATACAGCCATGATGGATACGTCTGCTGGAGCAGCAGCTTGTATGCCACCTCGTTCTGGCCAAACGTACTAAGCACATGGTTCAAATAAGGGGTGCCGACAAAGCCTGTCGACAAGTGAAATTTATTGTGCTCGATCAGCTCGGCTAGCTTAGCAATGGCACGCTTCTCAGCAGTCTCGTCGAGCAATCCGAACATCAATGCAAGCACTTGAGCCGTTTGCGTCGGTACAGCCAGCCTGCCTGTGCCCGTCACATACTCTTCTCGGAGCGCTGCTACGATTTTGTTGTACAGCTCCAAATACTCCTCAGCATCCACTGATTTATTCAGCACAACTGCCGTCTTCTGAACGAGCGATACGGAATACGCATAGAAGGCTGTTGCAATGAACTCACGATCAGTTGCTCCAACATAATCACCCGGCTTTGCATCAAGTCCAAGCCAGTCTCCGAAATGTGAGCCTGTATTCCATAAGTACTCATTTTCTCCCTGACGCCGAATATAGGATACCCACGCCTGCATGCTGTCATATTGTTCCTCTAATATTCGCTTGTCACCATAACAAATATATAGAGTCCAGGGGCAAATAACAGCCGCATCTCCCCATGCTGCCGAGGACTTATCGTTTTCTCCCAGCACATGAGGCACGACGTATGGAACGCCGCCGTCCTCCGCTTGATCAGCCTCTACATCCCGCAGCCACTTGGTGAAAAAAGGAGCGACATTCGATAAGTAAGATGCCGTTTGAATGAACATTTGAGCATCGCCCGTCCAGCCCAGACGTTCATCACGCTGCGGACAGTCTGTCGGCACATCGAGGAAATTGCCCTTCAATCCCCATTTAATATTTTGCTGAAGCTGATTTACAAGCGGTTCAGAACACTCGAACTTGCCCGTTTCCTTCATATCCGAATGCAGCACCACACCTGTAAAATCTTCAAGCGAAAGGTCCTCAGGAAACCCAATCAGCTGCACATAACGGAAACCTTGAAACGTAAAACGAGGCTCATAGGTTTCGCGTTCGCCGCCCTTCAGCACATAACGAATCGCTTGCTTCGCAGCACGTAAATTTTCAGTATAGAAATTACCTTCCTGATCCAGTACCTCCGCGTGCAGCAGCGTTACTTCAGCCCCTGCCTCGCCTTGTACTCCAAACTGCACCCAGCCGACCATATTCTGGCCAAAATCAAGCACCGTCTCGTCTTTCGGCGTCTTTATAAGAGCAATTGGCTTCAATCGTTCCTGCTTACGGACAGTCTCATTCACCTGCGGCTTCAGCATCTCTTTCCCATGTTGAAGCACTTCGACCGTATGCCAGTCTTCCGTGCTGTCTTCATAAGCCGCTGTACTCCAGCCCTCCCGCTCGAGGCGTGCATCGTAGGTTTCTCCATGATAGATCTCTGAAAGTTGAATCTGACTGACCGCTGCCTTCCACTTATCATCGGTCATGATAAGCTCTTCACGTCCATCCTCATAAACGACACGTAATTGCAGCAATAAGGCTAAACGATCGCCATATATACCTCGCTGATCAGTCCATGCCAAATTCCCCTTATACCAGCCATTTCCAAGATAAGCTCCCATGGCATTTTCACCTTGATTCAACAGTTGCGTCACATCATAGGTTTGCGTCTGCAGCGTGTGATTGTAGCTCGTCCAGCCAGGTGTAAAATAACTGTCGCCAACCCGCTGTCCATTAAGCTCAAGCTCATATATACCCAAGGAAGTCGCATACATTCGCGCTTCTTTCACCTTACCTGTAAGCTCGAAGCCTCTCCTTAATAACAGGGAAGGCTCTGCCTCAATAGGCAGCAGCGCAAGCGGGGCAGCGATCCAATCACCGAGCCACTCCTTCGGACTAAGCACGCCCATTTCCCAGAAGGCTGCTACCGACCAAGCGGATTCCTCCCCCTTCTGATTCCATGCTCGAACACGGTAATAGTAACGTTTACTAGATTCCGCAACGAACGAGTCAAGCTCAACATGTGTCGACTGCTCGCTATGCACACGCCCCGATTGCCATATGATAGACGCAAAGCTCTCATCCGCAGCAATCTCAATTTCGTAAGACGATTGACTTACCGCTCGTTCATCGGACTGTAATTTCCAGCCTAAACGAGGGCTTGTCACTCCGATTCCAATTGGATTTTGCTGATATTCACATTGTACTTCGCTAATATTGAACATGATGTAATCCTCCTCAAAATGATATAGCTAACTATTTTCCTTTGTTTATGATTGTATTAATGCCGTTTTTTGAGTGTTCGCCTATCTTGCTTTACTTCTTTCCACTATAATTATAAAAAAGCAGGGTTGAAAAACGGTAGGTAAAGCAGACAATATCATGCGGTAATCCGGACATTTTCACAATATGAAAATCTATTGGCAGGGAGAGCTCAGGATGAACCATCCGGTAGAAACCTTCCGGGGAGAGCATTTTTTTCGAAATAACCAACTGCTATTTATCAATCGCGCTAGCGAGAGCATCATGAGCCCGTATCATGATCATGATTTTCTCGAATGTGCCTATATCGCAGAAGGAACCGGCTATCATCATATCGGAGATGAAGTGCACAAGGTGCGCAAGGGACAGGTTTTCTTCATCCCCATCGGCATTTCTCATGTGTTCAGACCGATTTCATCAAACCAAGCCCGCAATCCCTTGAGTGTGTTCAACTGCGTCTTTTCTCCGTTGCTGCTGCATAAGCTTAGTGCATTCGCTTCTGATTATCGCTGCGTGCAATTTATTAATGATATGGAAAGTGGACACTTTCCTTATTACTCTTGTATGGATACGAATAACCAATTCGAGAAGCTGTTTCTGACCATGCATAGGGAGTTTGTGCTGCCTCAAACGGGCTCTTCCGATTATTTACATACGCTGCTGCTGCAGCTAATCATCGCACTGCAACGATCGATCGTCAGCAGCAGTCCGGCACCGACGCCACAGCAAACGGAGTTTATCGAACTATTAAATGAGCTTGATCAGCAATACCACCAAGAACTGACCCTTGCAAAGCTAGCCGAGATGAGCGGCTGGAGCGAGCGGCATTTGCAACGGCTCTTCCAGCAGCATACGAAGCAGAGCTTTCACCGCTACCTGCAAAATTTGCGTATTCAAAAAAGCCAAGAGCTTCTAAGAAGCTCTCAGCTCAAAATCAGTACCATTGCCGAAATGGTCGGCTACAGAGATATTCATTCCTTTAACGCATTGTTCAAAAGAAGCACCGGTATGACTCCAAGCGTCTATCGGAAAGCGTGACATTTAATGATAGTCCAAAGCAGAATGGAGGTTCTGTGCCCACATGTTTACTTTGAAAGAAAAGCTCTATTTGCTCCAATTGCTCAAACAACAAAATCGGAAACGCTTATTTGGGTTTGGCAAAAAAGACCCGTCGCATGATCGCCTTGTAGAAAAGTTGGAGCAAATGGTACGAAATGAACAGGTTAACCGCGAACAATTATAATAGACTGCCATACTTCATGCATACACATTGTCAGTCACAGGAGGAAATATGACAGGAAAGACCCATCTTGCAATCGGAGCCGCTGTTGGCGCAGCCGCTTCTGTTTATTATCCCTTTACTTTGGAGCATGCTGCTATATACATTGCAGTAGCCGGATTCTCTGCACTAAGTGCCGATCTTGACGGCCCCAGCATGCTCAGCACCAAGCTCAGCAAGCTGTCTAAGCTCATTCGTGAGCTAACGCTTTGGTCGGGATTCCTGCTTGCCGGAATCTTAGCCTACTATTTTTTCACAGATCATTCGCCCTCACCCCTGTACATTGGCGTTGCTGCCGCTGTCTTCCTACTGGGTCTTGTTGCTAAGCAAGGCGTCATTCGAAATGTGCTTGCCAGCGTAGTTGGGTGTATCGTCATGTACGCCGGCTATTATTATCAGATGAACTGGCTCATCGGCTTCGGGCTTTTCTCCGCTTGGGTGCCTTGGCTGAAGCACCGTGGCATGACACATACAATATGGGCGGTTCCTATTTGGGGAGCGATTGGCCTTGGACTTGAAAATCAACTTCAAATCGAAGGCATTGCAATCGTTTCTATGCTCGGGTATCTATCTCATCTCGTCGCGGACACCCTTACGCCAAGCGGTGTAAAATGGCTTTATCCGCTAACGAAAAAATCGTTTAAAATTCGGTTATAGGGGCTTGTGAGCTCATATAAATAAAAGCGGCTGCCCTGGACTAGAATATCAAGTCCAAGGCGTCCGCTTTTTCATTGAGCGATCATCCCAAAATCCGTTCTGATACCAATCCTCGAAATCGATACCAAACACTAGAGTCGATGGTACAAGTCAGGATTGGACAACCCTTCCCATTCATACCTACACCCACATGATCGCTGTTAGCACGCATAAGTTCTTACAGCACCAAAACTAACTAGTCTGAGCACCTGTAAGAACGTATGCGTTCTTACAGAGCCCACAAACCCGCCTGCCTACACCCACATGATCGCTGTTAGCACGCATATTATGCGGCAAAGCCTCATTCCAGCTGCTCGGTAACGGACATTTCCGTATGCTATGGTTCGGACTGGGTCCCCCTTCTCTATCACTATGTTTTCAACTAATTATTTCACACCTGGACGGTAAGCTTCTTGTAGAAATCATCAAGTTCAATCGATTGTCCATTATTTAATCGGGATTGTTCTGCTGCAAACGCCATAAGATGGCTGCGTACCGAAGCCGATGCAGACGTTAGGCTCTCGCTACCATCGTAGCCGGACACTTCCTTCAGGAAGCTGCGAACAATGCCGCTGTCCCCACCCCCATGCCCTGACGTCTGTTCTGGGATTTGAATCTCAGTGTTTTCGTGGGTAACGAAATCCATAACCGTAATTTTGCCTTCCTCGCCGCGAATTTCACCCTTTGTACCCATAATCTGAATTCGCCGTTCCTGATGTCGAGTGAATCCGCACATACTGAATATTGCAGTGGCGCCGCCCTCGAATTCCATATTGACGACTTGATGGTCCACTACATTGTTATCACTCTTGTAGACACAACGACCGTAATTCGTTTCCTTTAAGCCCTTCACAATGTTTTCCCGCGTAAGCTCTTCGGTAAAATGCCGCGCCCAAGCTTTTCCTTCGCCTAAGTAGAAACGTGGCGCCGAATATGGACACTCTGCTTCCACTTCACAGCCGATGCAAGTATCCGAAGAGCCCTCCGGCGCGTTGCCGGAATGGAAATGCTTCAGAGAGCCGTAGGAGCTGACGCGCAGGCATGATTGATCCATCAGCCAAGATAAGACATCCATATCGTGACACGATTTAGCTAGAATCATAGGGCTCGAATTGTCAGAGTTATTCCAATTCCCCCGGACAAAGCTGTGCGCCATATGCCAGTAGCCGACGTTTTCATTAAGCTGAATGGAAACGACCTCGCCGATACGGCCTTCTGTAAGGAGCCGCTTAATCGCCGACCAGTACGGCGTATACCTCAGCACGTGACAGATCGTAAGCAGCCTTCCGTTCTCTTTGGAGGCCAATTCCATCTCGATACATTCCCCAGGATCCGGCGACATCGGCTTCTCAAGCAGGACATGATATTTGTTCTTTAACGCTTTTAACGTTGGCTGATAATGCATCCGGTCCTGTGTAGAGATGATTGCAATATCGGCCAGCTTCGGCTCTTCGAGAATCTGTTCCCAGGACGTATATTGACGCTCGGCAGGTATGTCGTGCTGCTCTGCGAATTTGGCCAGCCGTTCTGGATTCGATTCCGCGACGGATACGAATTTCAGTTCATGCGGATAATCGAGCGCATAATGCGCATACGCCGCACCTCTGGCCCCTGCACCGATCAAGATTGCTGTAAGCTGTTTCATTAGACATTCTCCTTTTTGGTTTTAAAATGTTGGTGCCAAATTGGATAACGTTATCCATGAAGAGAAAAAAAAGAACTATTATCTATTATAGTTCGAAGATTGCCTTATTCTCATTTCAAAAGGCAGTAAGATCTTGGAGGTTAATGGGTAACCTCCCTGCAATTCATCGACCAACGTTTTTGCCGCAACCATACCGATTTCATATTTTGGCACATGAACCGAGGATAGCGGAGGGGACGTGTATTGTGAAAGCTCAATATTATCCATCGCGATAAAAGCGATATCTTCCGGAACCCGTAATTGATGTTCGATGACCGCACGCATGGCAGGAATGGCAAGTAAATCGCTCGCAGACAACATAGCCGTGGGCAAGTCGCTCCCGCTATGCTCTATCAACCCGGACATGTCTTCAAAGCTTTTGTCTACTTTCCAGTTCGTATTGATGATCCAAGAGGGGTTCAATGTCATACCCGCTTCAAACAATGCGTATTTGTATCCTTGAAATCTCTCCTCACTATCCAATTTGCCTGTATGCCCATGGCCGCCGACAAACCCGATCTTGCGATGCCCTTGAGCAATGAGATGATCTACAGCGGTTTTAGCCGCAGATACCCGATCATAGTCCACCAAAGATATGCCATGACCGGAAGCGCTAATCCCTACGATGGCTTTACTGGTTGACTTCAAGTAATTCAGGAGCTTCTCGTTGATACAGCCAATCACAATGACGCCGTCAATACGAATCTCTTGAATCATTTTGCGTAGAAGTACTTCATCTCCGATCTCTTCGGGAGTATGGATAAAAGCAACTGTGTACCCAAGTTCTGTTAACTTTTTGTTAAAACCAGCAAGGATGGGAGAAAAATAAGGGTGATCCTCTCTTAAGTGAGATCCCGCTACGATACATCCGATTTGCTTGGTCGGTCTTACTTCTTCCTTCTGGTTCTTTACTAAACGCCGCGCCGATTCGTTCGGCTCGTATCCTAACTCCCTGACCGCTTGCCATACTTTGGCCTTAGTATCCGCATTGATATGTCTGCTAGTATCATTATTGATGACACGCGAGACCGTGGAAACGGATACGCCGACATACTGAGAAACATCCTTTAATGTAGGCAAAGCGCTAGCACCCCCTTTTTCCCGTTATATACCCAAACGTTATCCTGAGTTTATCTTATAATGCCGCCGCTTTTATGTCAACGCTTTCATTCTGTTCATTTTGTTTCCAAACCCATGATCTCATCATAGGATTCAATTGATAAACAGTTCGGGTTAAATTAACCCGAACTGTTTACCGACATGCTGAAGACGGTCTAGCGCAAAGTTCAAATCTTCCATCGTATGATTCGCCATAATGATCAGTCTAACCCGGCCTTTATCCATTGCCACTGTCGGGAATACGATTCCCTGCGCAAAAACCCCTTCCTCCAGCAGACGGTCCGAAAACTTATTCGTCTTCTCCGGAGTTCCAACAATAATCGGGATAATCGGCGTTTCGCTCTCTCCCGTATCGAAACCAAGCTTCTGCAGTTTATTGCGGAAATAAAGCGCATTGCTCCACAGTCGTTCGCTTCGCTCCGGCTCGTTCTTCAACACGCGTATGGAAGCGAGACATGCAGCGGCAACAGATGGCGGAAGCGATGTACTGAACAGAAACGACCGCGCTTTATGGATAAGATAATCTTTCAGCAGCTGCGATCCTGCCATATAGCCGCCTACCGCGCCAATCGCCTTCGAAAGCGTACCGACTTGAATATGTACCCTTCCGTGAAGATTGAAATGATCTGTCGAACCTTTGCCGTTACGTCCTAACACTCCGCTCGCATGAGCGTCATCCACATATACAATGGCATCATATTTCTCTGCAAGCTGGACAATTTCAGGCAATGGCGCGATATCGCCATCCATACTGAACACACCATCCGTCACTACAACACGCGACCGGAAGGAAGCGCTTGCTTTCAAGCAATCCTCCAGCTGTTCCAAGTTTTTGTGCCCATATATTTTGCGGTGTGCTTTCGTAAGCCGGATACCGTCTATAATGCTGGCATGATTCAACTCATCGCTAATTACGATATCATCCGGACCTAGAATGGAAGATAATATGCCCTGATTCGTCGTGAAACCGGACTGGAACACCAAGGCCGCTTCTGTTCCCTTAAACGCTGCAAGCTCATTTTCCAGCTCATCGTGAATACGCAGGGTGCCTGTAATAGATCGGACAGATCCGCTCCCTACCCCATATTGTTCAATAGCTGCGACGGCTGCTTTTTGTAAATCCGGATGGTTCGTCAAACCCAAGTAATTGTTGGAGGACATCTGTAATATGTTCCTGCCGGATAGCTCCATCCAAGTATCGGATCCACTATCCCATATTTTTAAGGGCCTATATCTTCCCTCGTTATAGAGCTGTTCCAGCTCAGTGGATAAATGATCAAACTTGCCCATATTGTACTCCATCCTCTCTTTGTGCATTTCTCATCCTATTCATGTATAAAAACGACTTTCCCGCAGTTTCCCGTTCTCATCAATTCAAATGCTTCTTCATACCGGTCCAACGTAAAAGTATGAGTAACAAGCCCGTCAAGGTTTAACCGCCCGTTTTCCAGCATCCCCTTCATCTGATACCACGTCTGGTACATACGCCGACCGGTAATGCCTTCAATGCGAATCCCTTTGAAAATAATATGACTGGCCAAATCAAGGGTTACCTCATTCGTTGGAATGCCAAGCAGCGAAACGCGAGCCGCATTAGCCGCTGCCTCGAAACCATCGCGAATCGCCGCTGGATGGCCGGACATTTCGAGCACAACTTCAGCACCCTCGCCGTTCGTATGAGCTCTTATGGCATCCGCCATGGATACTTCCTTGCTGTTCACGATCACATCTGCACCCATCTTTTTCGCCAGATCTAACCGGTAAGGGTTAATATCGACAGCTATAATCTTGCCTGCTCCGCAAGCTTTCGCAACGGCAATAGCCATTAAACCGATGGATCCTGTACCAATGACAGCAACCGATTTGCCGACAATATCCCCTGAGAGAACGGTTTGCACCGCATTGCCAAGAGGGTCCTGCAGGCAGGCTAACTCAAACGGCATATCGGGCGGATTATGGATGACATTACTCGCTTGCACGACAGCATATTCGGCGAAGCATCCTGGTGCAGTAATGCCAAAACTTCGTGTATTCGGGCACACATGCGCATTTCCGGTACGGCACGTCTTACAGTGACCGCAGACCATGTGCCCTTCTCCTGAAATAGGGTCGCCAATCTTCACATTCGTAACTTGATCGCCAATTAATTCAACAATGCCTGCAAACTCATGACCTAACACATTAGGAGTGACGACCGTTTTCTCCGTCCAAGCATCCCAATTGTAAATATGCAAGTCGGTCCCACAGATTGAGGTCGCTTTCACGCGTACCAACACTTCGTTCGGTCCAATTTCCGGGACCTGAACTTGCTTCAACACCGCGCCTGGACCTCTTTCTTCTTTCACAAGCCCGATCATCGTTTTGCCCATTACAACCCCTCCTTAGATAATTTGTATTTGTATAATATAGTATACATTTGTATATTATATTGCACAATATAAATTTATCTTTTTTCCGGAGGCTTTGAACTGTTCCTTACTTCAAGTTATAATATACTATACAAAAATACAACTTAACGCACATGTCTTTTTCCAAAAAAAATTGCCGTGATATAGTGGTATACTATGAAAAGACTAAATTTACGAAGTACAATTGGAGGGTATGATGGATCAGATACATAAAAAAGTAGGGAAAAATCTTTTGGCCATCCGCAAAACGCGAGGGTTCAGTTTGGATCAGGTTGCCGAACTGACAGGTGTCAGTAAAGCCATGCTGGGTCAAATCGAACGCGGTGATTCCAATCCAACCATATCGGTACTATGGAAAATCGTAAACGGACTTCGGATTTCTTTTACATCGTTGATCGAAGAAGAGAACCCCAAAATATCGGTCATTTCGAAAGATGAGATAGAACCCTTTTTGGAACAGGACGGTAATTATCGGGTCTACCCAATGTTTCCATTTGATCAACGAAAGGGATTTGAGATTTATACAGTGCATATGGCCCCTGGCTGCAATCATATGTCCGAACCTCATAACGATGGCGTCGAGGAGTACGTTATCGTTGTTCGGGGAAGTCTCGCTATCAAGTTCAACGATGAGGTTTACAACATTACAGAGGGCAATGCTATACACTTTCCCGCCAACCAGCCCCACTCGTATCACAACAAAACAGATCAGGAAATCTCTTATATTGCTATGATCCACTATTCTGCATAGGCTAATTGGCCGATAGCATTTTTTTGCACGAGACAGTTTCAGGGCTTCCGCATGGCCGATTCCGGCATGATCAAACAGGAAGGCAAACTACTTATCATTGTGAGAAATGACGCAAGTTTGTAAAGTTGTGTAGCCCCGACAACAAAAAAAAAGGGGCTGACCATGAGGTAGAATTACCCACCTAATAGGACAGCCCCTGCGCTACACCTGAATATATTCGGAATTAATCAAATAGCATCTTGTAAATAGATCCCCTGTTCTGATCTCGTTCGATCCGTCGGTGTTTCCGTTCCCGCTATGGCTGCCATATTCGCATTTGGCGGGGACTTGCCTAAGTTGTCTCACGGAAATCAGTTATTGCGAAAGGCTGGATTAAACTTAGCGGAACGTAGTTCTGGTAAGTATAAGGGGCACATTAAGCTAACCAAACGAGGAAACTCATTACTACGGAAGCATTTGTACTTCTCAGTGTTTCACCTCTTATCTCACAATCGTGCATTCCAAGCCGTGCATGCACACAATATTGAAGTAAAACGAATGACGAAAATGCAATCCATGATGAAGTTGATTGGGAAATTGGCTCGAATGCTTGTAGCCATGGCGCGAGAAGGACAAACTTTCTCCGCGGATAAGGCTCAACCGCTACTAGCAGCTTAACGACTAAATTCGCAACCCAGATACGTAGATTAGCTCGTTCGCAGGATTTCACAAAGAAAGCACGGAGTACCGAGATTTTTACGCTTTAGGGCATAGACCCGTTCCGTTAACGTTGATCGGACTCCACACCTTGGATAGATAGGACGAAGGAATGTAAGGGCATAGACCCGTTGAGATTTGGGAGAGTGAATCCCAAGGACCTTGTGGAGAGAGGCGTGCAGCAAATCTTTCTCAGGAAGATGTTGTAAATAGACCAACACCTTCTATTCCCGCATGCCCTCAAACGGAACTGCCTAGCCCATTTTATGTAATCATTTAAACTCCTATTTAAATCTATATGTGAAATCCTGCGAATTCGCGAGTATTCGTGAGAAAAACCTTATTCTCCGAGGGAGCTTAATCATTCATTGTGTTATCAATCTACTTAGTTCTTGCTTAGCAACTTCTTCAACCCAAGCAACAAGTTTGGACAATCATTAATTCTGTATATTGTATATTTTGGATAACCATCAAGGGGTGTAATGTGCTCAAAACAATGGTCATGAGCAAGCATTATTATTGATGAATTATTCTTATGGTATAGTGTCATATTGCCGTTAGCCTCAAAGGCGAAGGCTATGTAGTCGTTAGGATTGATATAGCTTTCGAACTCTTCATCATTACTTACATCTGCGACGTACGGCGGGTTTTTTTATTTTATTCAATCCTGCCGATACTCGAGAATATCTCCAGGCTGGCAATCGAGTGCTTTGCAGATCGCTTCGAGTGTTGAGATTCGAATGGCTTTCGCTTTTCCGTTTTTAAGTATCGACAGGTTCGCCATTGTAATGCCGACTTTCTCCGATAGCTCAGTAACGCTCATTTTCCGCTTTGCAAGCATGACGTCAATGTTAACCACTATCATACGGTCAACTCCTGTTCTTCTTTGAACTCGATCGCGTTTTTGAGCAGTTTCTCAAGAACTGCGGCAAATACTGCGATTACGACTGGCGCACAGGTTATAAATAGCCCGATGACCATGACGCCTGGTGCGTCTGCGCCGTCAGCAACAAAGTAGAAAAGCGGGAGATTACATGCAAACATGAGTGATACGACAACCGCCGCTCGCTTTATTTTCTTAAGCGCTAAAACAGAGGTTTGCGAAAAAGCGGTATTTGTATCGATGTACCTGAGAAGCTTAAATGCCTGAAGTAGCGTAAATGAATACGCAATAGACGCCACATACGCAGCCAAAGCGGAAAGATAAACTTTAATATCCGGGAAATCCGGCATCATACTATGCGCCATCGCTGGGAGTCCATAAAAACACATCACTAATGCAGGAATTGCCATAACAACCAGAACAACTTTTAAAAAGAGCGTCTCTTTTTTCATCTATTTCACCTCATTTTTGATTTTACCACTTTATTTATCGTTTTACAATAAAAATGTATTGATTCCTTTGTTTGAGCCCAACAAGTTATTTATAAAGAAGAAGCCATACGGCTTATTTGTTCCTCCTTCAAATTTGATCCGAGATACGGACATACTTATGAACCCACTAATTGAAGTTATTCGCGAAAATGATTAAACTATCCTGTGCCCGTTACTTTAATAAAACAAGGAGCAGCTGCCGCCAAGTTTTTCAGAGTAAAATTTTAGTGCCGAATCGTAATCCTCACAAAACAGAATTATTCCTGTTTCTCTGATTTTCATAAGTACCCTCCATATCTTTTTTGAGCTCTAGTTCCCCGTTAGCGTAATAACTTGATTATTGGTTAGTTTCCCCATTATCAAAAAATACGTGAATTGAATGAATAGGTGAATTATCATCCCATTCATTATCAGGTACAAAATGAATACCTTTCACATTGGTTGGTTTAAACCGCCACCACATAGTATCGTATAAGAACTCTTCATCTATCTCATAATTCAATCCATGAATTTGAGTTAAAACTGACCCTATACCTACAAGATTATTGTACATTCCTTGATAGTTCCCTTTGGCATAAATATTGTACAAACCCTTAGTTTTATTCAAGGTAAACCAAAAATCATTACTCTCGATAACAGTCATCTCATATTTATCATGTTGAACTAATTCATATTCAAAATCTATGTTATTGATTAACTCATCAATATCCCATCCTAAATGAAACTTACCTACCCTTATCCCCGGTATGATTTCCAGTTCAAAAGAATCATTCATATTAAGTATTTCTCCTTGGTTTTTATGTACAATAATTTTACTACTCAATCCTGCCCGTTAGCTTAACAAAGAAAGGGAGCAACTGCCACGTAGCAAATTGCTCCTTTTTTGTTCAACTATAGTTCGCCGTTGGTTTAACCAACTTTAATATAATCTGACTTGTGCAAGTCGTAAAATACTATGTCTTCGGAAATCCCAGACTTTAAAATATGTTTAGGGTGAATGTCTTTAAACTTCATCCCAACTTTATTCATTACTTTGTAAGATGCTGGATTTTTCGTCATAGCTGCGGCATAAATGCGATTTAACTGCAATCCTTCAAAGCCGAATTCAACTACGGTCTGGGCGGCCTCTGTTGCAAAGCCTTGCCCCCAAAATGGGTGACCTACCCAGTAAGCCAATTCTGCTTCATTATCTGTTTTAGATATGCGCAAGCTCATACAACCAATTAATAACTCATCCTCTTTCTTGGCCATTGCGAATGAAAATATTTCACCTTTTTGAGCCGCTTGTAGGATGCGTTCAATCCATGCTTCAGCCGCACCATCAGGATATGGGTGGGGTATAGAGAGCGTTGTACGTGCAACTTCTTCGGTTCCCGCCAATGCTTGAACCATTTGTGCATCAGATAGTTCAAATAATCGGAGCATTAAGCGATTGGTCTCAAATTTAGGGGTCATATCCTGCCTCCACTATTCATTTTATTACAATTACGATAGGAGACCATCCAATTCCTTTTTCCTAACTCAAAATATAAGTAACACTCACCACGCAAACCTGCTCGTTAGTTTAATATTATCCGTCTGCCGTTAAGCTAACGCCCCCTGTTTTTTTCAAGGAGTTAAAAATAGCTGTTGTAGTTAATAAAATCTAAGATCGTTTTAAATTGATTTTTGTCTAGAAAGTTAAGTATCCTCATATAAAAATTATAGTTTGGGAAAGTCCACGAAACTTTCTCGACACTCTGATGCCCATGTCTGTGGTTTTTTTTACTTTTAATAGCGTGTCGCTCAATGTTGAACTACAGAGCGAATGCAGTCCACAGCATTGAAAGTCCGGAACACAAGAGCAGAACATCCAAGACATATCGGAATGAGACAATACTCATACGCTGCACCACTCTCTTGGCAACAAACGTGCCAAGCATGAGAGAAGCACCTATAATAACACCCTGTAAAATCAATTCTATCGGAAGTGCCCCGAGATCTTGGAAAGTCACAACCTTGCTAATATAAAGTGCAAGTGAGCTAACAGCTTCCGTAGAAAGAAATGCTCCTTTCATCAATCCATATGAAGTAAATACCGGGACACTTAGAGGGCCGGTCGAAAGAACGATGCCGGTCAAATAGCCGATAAATCCGCCAGCGATGGAAAGCTGCCATAAGCGAATATGTATTTTTTTTGCATCGAACCAATGCCTTAAAGGAATCATAGCCAGAAAAAAAATGCCGAGTCCAATATCGACCATATGCACTGGCAATACCCACAAAGTACGGGCACCCAACGCTGCGGCAGGTACACCTGTAACCGAGTATGCGGCAAAAGCTTTCCAGTTGATTTCATGCCACCAGGCAATAACCCTTGAAATATTCGCCATGACAGCAGCAACTGCCATGATGGGTACGGCTTGCTTTGGACCAAATGTAAAGACCAAAACAGGCAATAACATGATGGATGAGCCTGTGCCTATAACGCCGCTTACAGCCCCTGCCACCAATCCTACAAATAATACAAATAAATATCCTCCCAACCACAACACTCCCTAGAATCTTTATTTAATATGTTTCAATAAATCTAATGACTTCTTCCGGACTTTGGACATAAACGATAACTGACTTCCCTTTATTTCAAATCTATTGGTAACATACCAGTCATTTGCTCTTCTATGAATAATCGCTTAGTTTCATCGGAGTAAGCGATTGATTTTTCACTGATTTCCCTTATAAATTTGTTCTTAAGTAAAAGTTTTTGATCTGCTTTATTAAAAAGTTTCTTACTCATTTCATCCCCCCATGCTTAATCTAGTATACAAAAGATACCCACAGCCTAAACACCTTTTTTCTAAGTGTCCAGTCTATGGGTAACAGTTTAGTCCTATACTAGTCTTATCTTTTTTCTTTTTAATTTTGTTTGTATGATACTATTAAACTAACCTGCCCGTTACTTAAATGAAAATAGGGAGCAACTGCCGCGACGGTCTACTCCCTGTCTGATTGAACTATCGTTACCCGTTAGTTTAGTATGAAGGCCAATGATTTAACGCTTCCTGTACCAAGGAAGTCTACCGAGTGGTACATCAATTTGCAGGTTCGTTGGTCCCTCCACGAAAGTACCGTCATCTCCTATCCAAATACCGAATGGGAACGTCACATTTCGGGTCCTCAAGCCCTTTACTATAACGGGTGCAACAAGTAGAGAGCCCCCCAGCATGAATTGATCTTGGATGGTCTCCATGCCTTCTTCGGGAAATTCATAAGCCATGTGACGCAGAATCGGCTCTCCAGTGATGGCTGAGTGCTTTGCAAGGTCCAGAATCTCTGAACCGAACTGCGCATGGAGTTGGGCTGCCTCTACGCAGTATCGCAAGTGCTTGTCATCCAGAACCCGCCAGGGTGCCGCAGAGAACTGCATCATAGGGAACAAGGCAGAGCACTGAGCATAACGGACAAATAATTCTGGATCCAATTTATCTGCCGTGAAACTCATATATTGGCCCCCGCCGATCATGTCGGGGCATGTATATGAATAGCCAAGTAGCCCTTGTGCTAATCCGTCAGGAATTAATGCATCTAACCCATTACCTTGCCATTCGTGGTTCTTATCCATTAACCTTTGAACAAGGGGTTGTCCTGCAAGCTTCCAACATGCACGATATTCATTGAGTCGATATTTCAGTCCTACCTTAGCCCACGCCTCACAATGTCCAGTACGAGTTGTTGGCACATAACTCAAATCATCAGACTCATAATATTCTACATCGCCAGCATCAAACTTAAAGCCGTCAATCCCATACTCGTTTTGCAGGAAATCGAGCTGTTCGTGAATCCACTTGATGGCTTGGGGATTGGTGCAATCAAGAATAGCACTATAACCGTTCCACCATTTTCGAATGGCTGTTTTGCCATCTCGTTCCTTTAAGAGAACCCCCATTGGTTCTAGCCTGCGGAATGTGAGAGTGTCTGGACTAATAAAAGGACATACCCAGAGCATCACCTTAAAGCCCATAGCATGCAGCTCTTGAACCATACTCTTGGGATCTGGAAACCGTCCCGAATGGAATTTCCAAGTTCCGTATGGCTCGTGCCAATTGTCATCAATCATAATTACGCCAGGAGGCATTCCGTGAGTAAGCACATTCCTTGCATATTGCAGAACCTTTTCTTGTGTAGGTTCATACAAAAGCTCGATCCAAAGATTGTATTGAGGAGCAGTGAACAGCAGTTCTTCTGGAATGGAAGAAATAGGAGGAAAAAAAGTACGGGATACATAGCAGTATGCCCCACGTAATGTTTCGTGGCCTTCACCTGAGAAGATTTCTCCTCCGATATTGCTCACCTTTAGACAATTACCCTCAAATTGGAAGGCAAAGGGCTCTTCGCTCCAAATGTATCTGCCTTTGTTTGAAATAAGTAATGGACAGGCTTGATTCCCATTGTGGCTTACAGCTAAGTCTGCACTGGAAAACGATTTGCCAAAAGGCATACTTCGACCATCTGCTGCCCGACCACCCCACCAATATTCGTTAGTCAGTAATTCAATCACAAGCTCACGATTTTCCATTTAAAAAATCACTCCTTTTCAAATACGATCTTACTGCTTGGAGTATAGGATGACAATCTTAAAGTCGTGATTTATAATATAACAAAATTGACTTTTCAAGACAGGTGAGGACTAAATGCTTGAGCTTTCTTCGTATGCATTTCGCAACGATGATAAATCGATCTTGACACTCAATTCCATAGGTTGGCAAAAAATTCATAGTCCTGAGTACAGCTTTGCGGGTGATGAACGTCCAGACTGCGGGCATGTTATTTTTCAATATACACTTAGCGGTCAAGGCTATATTGAATATGAACAACAGTGCATTCCCTTACCTAAAGGCTCGGGGTTTCTTGTCAAAGTTCCAAGCAGGCACCGATACTTTTATATGGATCACCAAGAACCATGGGAGGTCATCTGGCTGAATATACGCGGGGAAGAAGCAAACCGCATCTGGGATCTCGTGGTGGAGCAAGAAGGACCTATCATTCGACGAGATGTAGCCTCTCCCCTGATTCTTAGTTTCTGGAGGCTCCTTCGAATGATTGCCGACGAGAAGGTTACAGACCAATACCTGTTGTCCGTCCAAGTATATGAGTGGATGCTTACTCTGGTCCAAACGAGCAGGGAACTCAGCAAAGACATCAGTGCCAATTCAAGTATGATGATTAAAAAGGCCAAGAGATTCATGAAGGAACATTATTCTTTGCCGTTAACATTGGACACGCTTTCCGAGCATTGTAGGATCAACAAGTATCACTTATGCAGGTTGTTCCAGAAGTCTGAGCAAACCTCGCCGCTTGCATACCTGAGAGATCGACGGGTAGAGGCAGCTATTGCTATGCTCAGAACCACAGAGTTACCTATCCATGAGGTCGGGCAACGTTGTGGCTTCGAGAGTCCAAGCTACTTCGGTAAAGTATTTCGCGAGTATATGTCCATGACACCGAAGGATTATCGAATGAAGAGGCTGGAATTTCCTTATCATGCTATTTATTATGAGTAAAGAGCATTCTCGAAAACAGCGGTAGCCCAGGAGTTAACTTTAATCCTCAGCTACCGCTGTTTCTATTTATGTCCTTAGACTAATTCTTGCACTCATACAATTGCTTCATCAGTTCAACACCCTTTGTTGGATTTCTGCGTTAAACTGCCCGTTAGTTTAATGGAACTAGCATTAAAATGAGCACACCTCTCCAATACGCCTAGGGCGAGCCGAATGGCCTGAAGCCTGAACATGGTATTATCGGAAGTTACTGACTTCATTGATTAACTCTCAAATAGTGGTTTTAAATGTTCTTTATCAAGATCTAAGAGCTTTGAAATGTCTTCAATACCATAACCTAGTTTTATCGCCCTTAGTATTGTTTCTACCTTAACTGTGCCTTCTCTAATTGTATTATCAATATACTTATCAAATAAAATCATATCATCAGCACCTTCGCCGTCCAGCGAAAATACATATTTATAATCTCCAATATACTCTCCTATATATAAAATCCTTAAATTACAATATACAAAGTCAGAATAATCTTTAATATGTGTAAGCTGTAATGAATGAAATTCCGTTTGTATGAGCTTCATATTCGATTTGCCCTTAAACGTGTCAAAAAAATCATCCCGATTTTCTTTCTTCCAATTTGCTAAATATGTATTAAAACCATTTTTCGCTCTTTCCACTACTCGATGATCTTGTGACCACGTAAGTAAGTCTTTAGTATGCATTTTGTTGATCCTCTTTCTTGTATCAGTAATTTCCGATAACGTCATATTTGTGAACTTCGCAAACACTTCAATATTTTACATATTCGTGAATCGATTAAACTATCCTGCCCGTTAGCGGAATAGCGAAGAAAAGCTGACTGTTCATTCAGCCAGCTTTTTGTTTTATTCAACTCTTTTTTCTCGATAGTTCAACAAACAATACTTCATTCCTCTATTACAAGATCCTTCTCTTCACACCATTTAATAACTAATTCCTTTAAATTTTTTTCTTTGAATTCATACCATTGTTTTTCGACGTCATGTTCTCTGATCCCGTCTTTAAATCTTCTAAATGCCCCTCTTCCTTGAATAGCTCCAAACAATTCTTCTCGAACCTCTTCATCGCTTAATGTCCCAATAAATTCTTCTACTATTTCATACTCATGGTACTCGTTTCTTAATGTGAAATTGAGGTAAACCTCGTTTTCATCCTCTATAATTTTTATTGCTTGTTCAATGTTCTCTCTTTGCCAATCTGGATAGTTTTCAAGTGGCTCTTTATCTTCTGCCGCTCTCATCTCTTCTCTCGATAATATTATAACTTCTCCTGTCTGGGTGTTTATATATGTAACGGTCTCATCCATTTGAATTTCAATTTCATTAATTAGATCATCTAATTTTACCGCTGCTTTTTTCTTCTTTTCATACCTGTCCTTTCATTGATATCCCTTCTACAATACAGTTTATTCAAAATACCTGAATAAATGGAGCTGCTTTTGAAAATGCAACTCCTCCTCAACTATTGTGCCCGTTAGCGCAATCGACCGATTTCATAAGCTTTCTCTATTGCTGATTTGTAGTTATCCCATTTAAAGTGGAAAGGTCCAATATCGAGTGGTTGGTTAGTATGTTCTAAGTAAAAGTTACTCCACTCAACAATATCTAACTCTTTATCAATAGCTACAGAAATATATCCGCATTCTAAATCACCGCACTGCGGACAAATCAAGATTGGATACCTATGATACTTAAATTCAAAGGGATATTTAAATAAAAAGTAATCAGTTATAAGCTGTTGATGCTTATCATTACCCCAACCAAAAGCTGGTACGAAATCGTACTCTTTCAGCCTTTGAAATAAGGATATCGAATCAATGACTAAGTCAGCAAATACTGTGTTGTTTTCTTCTTTTGAAACATCTTCTCCATACCTGCTGGCTAATCTTGTCTTCAGAAAGTTTATATTAGTCATGGCTTAAATCCCCCAGTAACTCTACCATCCCTATTAGCACATATTGAAAGTGTCCTGCCCGTTAGAGTTTAATGCCTCTCTCTTTCCTATAACGACCCAATCATCTAACCGATAAGATTCAAGCGATAACTGTTCCGTCTCTAGCCATTTTTTCGCTTCAACAACAAGTGGTGAGGAATTAGCAGAATGAACTTCATTTATTGGTACCCAAAATGCCCCTAAAGAATCTTGTCCTTCGAATTTTTCTGGATTCTTCGTTAGCATTCCAGAATTGTATTGAACCAAATAAATAACCGCTACATGATGAATATGCGTGGTACCTCTTTTAGGAAGCTCATAAGGGATTAAGAAATCACAGATACCGACATTCCTTTTTATGTTGATGTTGACACCTGATTCCTCAATGAACTCTCTTTTTACAGCCTCTGCTAACGATTCATTAGCTTCAACTGTACCTCCGGGAAGGTCATATCGACCAATGTATGGACCCTTACCCTTTTGAATGACTAATAGCTTTTCTTCAGATAAGCAAATCCCGTAAGCCCCTAAATGTCGATGCCATTTTTCATTTACTTTCAACGAATACACCACCCAGAGATTATTCCACCCCAGTATAAATTCTTGAAGTTATTCCCAGTATCCTGCCCATTAGCGTAAAGGCAAGCAAATAGGGCGAAATAAGAATTCATAAGGCATCAGACTTATTCTGTCAACAAAGCAAGGACACTCCTCGGTAGAAGTGTCCTCTGCAATTATATTTTTTCTGTTTAATAGTGCTTATCAAAATCCACAAGATTGCAGGACGGTTGACCGTTATTAAGGTATGCCTTTAAGTTTGTCATAAAAATATCCATTGCCCTATCATCATAATACACCGTTGATCCCGAATTATGCGGGGTGATGATAACATTGTCCATCTGCCACAACGGACTCGTCTCGGGCAAAGGCTCTTGCTCGAATACATCCAAGCCTGCACCGGCGATCTTGCCCTCACGCAGCGCTTCAAGCAAAGCATCAGTATCCGTCGTTCCGCCCCTGCCGATATTGATAAAGTGTGCAGAAGCTTTCATGAGACCAAATTCCCTCCGTCCAAATAAACGATACGTCTCCGGTGTTAAGGGGAGTGTAACGATGATGTAATCGCTTAGCCGGAGCACCTCATCGAGTCCGAGATTATCGAACATTTGATCCACATATTGTGAAGGATTTCCAGATCGTCTTACCCCAAGCACCTTCATACCGAACGCCTTGCCCAACCTGGCCGTTTCCTCTCCGATCTCCCCGACTCCGATCACGCCCATCGTTCGGCCGTGAATTTCGTCCAACTTTCCCGTCGGTTTCCAGGTATTTTGGATTTGATGGCGGATCGAAAGATGAAGCTTTCGGGAAAAGGCAAGCATCATCGCCAAGATCGTTTCAGAAATCGGAAAAGCGTGTACTCCACTAGCATTTGTCAATACAATCCCTTGGGCAGCCATCTCGGCAAGCGGCATTCCGTCCACACCTGCCCCCCAATTCTGTATCCATTTTAATTTCGCTTTCGGATTCAAACATTGCTCCGCGACCGTCCTGTTCCAGCCGACTATAATTTCGGCTTCCTTCAGATGGAGAGTCCACAGCTCTTTATCGCCATGAATCACTTCCCATTCCGGGGGAATTACCGTGTAAATCTGTTCAAGTTTGTTCTGGGACAGTGGAAACAAGAATACTATCTTAGGCATATGGCTATCCTCTTCTTTCCCAAACAATGGGTTTTTCTATAGTATAAATAATCGCCGCCCGGTAAGAAAGAGCTTTTCCTAAGTATACTAACTTACATAAGAAAATAAATGCCAGATGATTATTGAGCTCTCGTTCCCCGTTAGCTGAACATCCAACAAATTATCTAACCATTCATCGCAGTGATTAGAAAACAAATTCTCGTGTCCTATATGATGTTGCTTATCACTAAATAAAGTTTGATACTCCTTGCCATCTGCAAAATCATTAAAGAACAAATCCATTGTTCCGTCATTTCTTTCCCACGCTATCGTCTCAATAAAGGGAGTTCTCCACTCCAGGGGTTGACGAGATCTTCCCGTTCGGAAAGAAACGACAGCCAATTAGATCGGCTGCCGTCTCTATGTGTTTATTAAGCTATAGTAACCCGTTATTCAATGAAATTGCCCTCCAATAAATGTTGCAAGGGGGCTCCTGCTTGAATATGGGCCTGCGACTTGCCCAGCAATGGTTTACCCACTTTATACATGCGAAGCGTTCTACGATAGGTGCGTTTCATCCGACCCATCTGCCCGGCGAAATAGCTCTCAGGCTTTTGAAGTGCCTCATGAATCGGCACAACCCGACAGCTTCGTTGCTTGCCATCCTTCGGGATACATACCCAAGTCGGAATGTATTCAATTCCTGCAATCCGGACGCCGTCGGATGTTTTCCGAATTCGGATACGAACAATAATACCAGATAAAGCGTCATCCTTGCCGTGTAGCCGCGTGGAAATAAAGTTACCCAGTGAGTAGATCGCGAACCGTTTTCTCGTCCGTCCGTCTACATCTTTCACAGTGCGGTACACCGCTGGCTGAAGAACATGCGGATGTGCGCCAAGAACCACATCAGCTCCCTGTCGAAACAAGAATCGGACCAGCTCCTTTTGGTTGGCAGATGGACTTCGGTGATATTCGAATCCGTTATGCATACAGACTATAATGAAATCCGATATCCTTCGCAACCGTTTCAAATCCTGTTTCATGCTCGTGCGAACAATCTTCTTAACGCCGGCAGGCTGCCCCTTAGGAACGATATTGCCGTTAGTGTCCCTCGTATACGAGAGTATGCCGATACGAATCCCTCCGGCAACATGAACACAGAGCTTTCGAGACTCATTCTTGTTCCGGTACGTTCCGACATGGGCAATCCCGTTCTTATCAAGTACTTTGAGCGTCCGTTTGAGCCCGCGAACGCCATAATCCATGCAATGGTTATTTGCCGTAGCGAGCACATTGAAACCAATGGTCTTCAAAGCCGAGGCGAAGTTATCCGGACATTTGAAGACCGGATTTCTATTCCTCGGATTCCGAATCGTCTTCGTGTATCCGTCTTCCGATCCACCGGCAAAGGTTGTCTCGAGATTGCCTATCGTCAGATTCGCATCCTGCAGATATTGGGTAACTGGTTCAAACACCTTCTCGAAATTATAAGTCCCGTTGTCACCTCGTTTATCACTGGTACGCGTTGATCGAATAAGCAGCGGCTTCATCAAGAGATCTCCAACCGCGGCAATGACAATATCATCAGACATACAATCTCCCTTTCTATAGTCTAATTTTTTCTAGACATTATATGTGATTCCACTCGACTTCGACATCAATTAGGAAACTAGTCGATTACCTAGGGAATCGAGCCTCGAAGCAGAAATCTGTGAAATCATTTTGTTCTGAATAGAAAGGGGCTATCCCATCGTCATCTTTGATGACTTTGATATGCTCCCCAAATAGTAGACAGGTGAAATAATAAAAACCTGCTACTTTGAGGGGAGCATTTTCATGTCTAAAGTTAAATATTGCGCATCAGAGAAATTTTCCATTATCAAAGAGATCGAAAGTGGTGAACTTGGCCTTATGGCCGCTGTGCATAAATATGGGATATCAAAAACAAGCTTGGTGAAATGGCAACGCCGGTATGAAGTCTATGGTTTTGAAGGATTAAAGCTTCAAACGAACAACCGCAGCTACTCCGCAGAACTTAAGCTACAGGCGGTTTTGGATTACCTAAAGGGGGAGCGAAGACTATGACGAAAGGACGTTCTACGACCTGGAATGAACGGATAGAGATTGTTCAGTATTGTCTGACGCATAACGAGGACTACGGGAAGACAGCGGAGCCCAACGAAAACTGGGGAACCCTAAAATGCGAAAAGTATTATTTGAATAAGTACCGAACTTTTGATGAACTTGAACGGGACATTGAGGCATACATCCACATTTACAATAACGAACGATTACAGGCAAAACTAAACGGCCTTAGTCCAATGGAATTCAGGACTAAGGCCGCTTAACGGTTTTATTATTTGTACTGACTACTTGATGGGGTGCAGTTCACTTTTTGGGACAGCCCCTTGATCACAATATTACGATTTATCATGCTTTTGGCGCCATGCATCTAGTTGTTTTTGTACCTCTGCACGTACGTTCTCAAGTCCAGCTTTATGCATTTCATTATTAAATTTGGGCAGGAAGGTGTCGATATCGACACTGCCGGTCATGAGTAGAGGATAGTATTTACGCCATACAATTTCCAACTTCTCAAATTCATCATTCATCATGGATAGGTCAGGGTTAAACCCTAGTACTTTAGATTTTGTAACTTGGGCGTTATACGTACGGAATTGCTCCCATTTATCCAGAGGATCAGGAAATTCACCGCCTAGTGTATTTAAGATAAACCAATTTCCTTGTGTGAATTGAACCCCCGCATAATTGGGAGCTTGATTCGTTAATGGATTCCCCTGAGCATCCTTCGGTGGAATAAGAACAACCTGACCATTGTGATCCAAGTTGTAATGAATCCCTTCAATACCATAGTTAAATAGATTGCGCAGCTCAGGATCGGTATTTAGTAAATTTAAAAATGCGATACATTCTTCTGGATATTTCGTGTTGGCGCTAACAGCCATCATCCCTCCGACCACGGAATCATTCGTCGCGATCTCACGAATGACAGGATTCGATACTACCTTATACCCCAGATCTTTACTCCAGTTGCTCTCAGATAGCGGTCCGCCGCTTGCGGATTTCCAAAACACCTTAGAATCTCGTTGAAGCGCTCCCGGTTCACGCAATGCAGAATCTTGATTAATGAAGCCAAGCTGATAGTAACGTCTGAGTGTTTTTAATATTTGCTTGGCTTCAGCGGTTTCGAAGATATTGACGACGGATGCGGTTGGATCCAGCGATTGTATCATTAAAGGTATTTTATAATTTGTAATATATTCATATCCGTACATAGCGAAGAAATTGTGAGAGTCCTTGTTCAGCTCCATGGGAATGTAATCCGGTTCATTCTTTTGAATCATCTGCAATAGAGGCTCTAGCGACTCTAACGTGTTATATTTTGAGATATCGATGTTATATTTTTTCACCAATGCTTCCGGATACATCCAATTTTCAAGCACGGCTAGTTCCTTGTTCGTAGGAATGCCATAAATACTTCCATCGTTAAGCTTCGTGCCTTCCCAGAAGACGGGATCAATCGCATCATACATCTCTTTGCCTTGATTCGTTAAATAATCATTTAGCTTCAACCAGGCACCGCGTTTTGCGTACGTTTTAAAATTAGGAGCAAAGGCGATATCAAATGAGGTGTCCGATGAGATCATGGTATTCAAACGATTCTCGTACTCTTCCCAGCCAATCTTAATATATGTGATTGTAATTCCAATCTTCTGTAGAAGAAGCTCATTGATCTTGTTATTGACAAGATTAAGATTCTTATCTGGATCACCAATCGTATAATAAATGAGGTTTACAGCCGATTCATTGCGGGATTCGGGAGCGGTCTTATTCTGGCTCGTGCATCCGGTGAGTTGTGTAATGAGTAACAGGGCAAGGCCAACAATAAGGCAACTACATTTATTCATGACATGAATCTCCCCGACACATTTTTTGATCATTTATAAGAACTAATAAGTTTCACACTTATAATATACTTATAATTCACCGCGAAACGAGCTTATGCCTTCAGAGGACGGCGCCAGCCGTTTACGCTTGATTTATGCTGGTTAATTTAATTTTTTTCGCGTAGTTCAGAGGGTGATTTTCCAAAGTAATTCTGAAAATGTGTGTAAAAATAATTTAAGTTATTATATCCTACTGAACCAGCAATCCATTGAATCTTCTCATTTGTAGATAAAATTAACTCTTTTGCACGCTGCATGCGATAAATCATCAAATACTCTGACAGCTTTATGTGTGTTTCTTTGATAAATAATTGCCCAAGGTAGATGTTATTCATTTGTAAACGTTCTGCGACAGATTTAAGTGTGATGTTCTGGGCATATTCTGTCTTAACCATGAGTAGAATACGTCGTACTAACTTGGAGAGAGTATCATAGGGGACACCGAGTACAGGGTCCACTTGAAGTAAATCTGCACTTTGATTACCTATTGTCCCATGGAGATCCGTAACAATAATATTCTCGACCACCTGTTGCAGCTTCTCACGATCCACGGGCTTTAGTAAATAATCTTTGACCCCGCAACGAATCGCTTGCTGAGCATAGTGGAAATCACTATAACCGCTCATAATGATATATTTTGTTGGAAGGTTTGCTTCATTTAGTCTTTGAATCGCATCGTATCCACGGTTTTTTCCAATGCACACATCAAAAATAGCTATATCAGGTAATAGCTGTATTGCTCTTGATACCGCGGCATCTGTGGAATTACAAGTTTCGATGTGCTCGAACCCGTAGTGTTTCCAATCCAGAATACGTTTCATTCCTTCTAGAATTTGCGGCTCATCATCAACAATTAACAGCTTGTACATTTCTAATCACCTCTCACCTCTTTAGAAATCTGTACAGAGATTTTAACGCCTGCTTCATCATTGTTATCAATGTTTATGGAAAGGCCTTGCTCATAATAATATTTTAGTCGAGTATAGACATTATATAAGCCGATACTCTTCGTATTCGTGCCGTAGTTGCTCGATAAAGCATATCGAATTTCAGCTAGCCGATCTTCCTCAATGCTGATTCCGTTATCGATAAATTCCAATCTATAGAAATCTTTGTCTTCCCAGCCTCTGACTATAAATAAATTAAATTCCTTCTCTATCGAAAAACCATGAACGAAGAAGTTCTCAGCTAACGTTTGCATCCAAAATTTTATGGTAGGAAGCAACAGAACTGAATCCTCTACATCGATTTGATAATAAAAATGACTAGGGTATTTAAACTCCATAATTTTAAGGTATTTTTGTAGCAGCTCCAGTTCGCTTCCAATGGAAATAATATTGTCCTTCTGAACAATCTCACGATATAACGCACCTAAAGTAGCAATGGCATCTGCCGTATGCGCATCCTGATTTACCAATGCTGTAGATCGAATAACCTCTAGTGTATTATAGAGAAAATGTGGATTGATCTGATGTTGCAGCGCTTTCATTTCAGCTTCCTGCTGTTTCAGCTTGAGTACAAATTCATTGCGAATATGTCTGTCGAGCTGGTGGATCATATCGTCTACTTCACGCGCAATCATGCCGTATTCATTACGCCGATAGCGTGCAGGTTTATTCCGGGTAAAGTCGGCGGTTTTCACTCGTTTAATGGATTGAATTATACGATGCAGAAAGCGAGCATCGTCTCGAAGATTATAAACAACGAGCAGTAATACGCTGACCATAGCAGTTAATATGACGGAGAATAGCTTGAATAGCACGGAGCTCTGGTCTCGTATTAATGTGCCCAAATCAATTGTGCTTACAAACCTATAATTAAACTTTGTTGAAAAAAAAGTGTCATAGAAGATCGGTGTCAACGAGTTATCAAATATAAATCCATGTGTATCCTTATTGGCAATGGCTAGTTGAACAATATGCTCTGTCTTCATATTGCCATTGCCGATGAGATATACATCTCCAGCAGCATTAACGGCGGCTGCTTTACCAAGCTGATAATTGTTAACACTGCTGAAAATCCGCTCACTGCTAACCTGAAAGCGAATTTCACCTGATCCCTCTGTGCTTTGAAATAATTTCTTTCGATATACGAAACCCTTTTGAATGCTTTCTTGGAATATTTCGTCATCGTTGGATATACCAAATTGATAGCTAGGAATGCCGTTATTATCAAAAAATATAACATTTCCACTATGCGCTGAATGTACGCTGATTTGCATAATATCTCCTTGTGCCCAGCGATATAGGTAGGTTTTAACATCTTCTGGGAAGGAGAGAAGCTCCTCTTGTGAGTATGGGTTGTTTAACAGTCTCTTTGTCAGATATTGATCGATGGTTGGGCTCATAAAGTATTGAGTATCCTTCATTAGATCCTGATTGGAATAAATTCGCTGTAAATAAGCTTCTATGCGATCAGTATCGCTTTGGAAGTTATTCTCTATGCGGGAAAAAGCATTGGCAGCTTCGATTCGAGCGTTGCCAAGCGATTGATTAATTACGATTGCACTCGTCAATATCTGTAACGTTAATCCAACTAATACAATGAAGATCAGATATGCCCAAAACTTATTTCGATAAATTTTTATACTCAAAAGAGTATTCATGCGGCACCTCAGCACAGGTAGGTAGTAATTAAATTTTGTCTATTGGACGCAAAAAGTATACGGTACAGTTATTTAAACTATACCATATACTTTTTGTTTAGTGAGGCTTATTTGAAGTAATTATCAATTTGCTCCTGCGCTTTTTGCATAATCGTATCCATACCTGCGTTTTTCAATTCAGAAAGCATTTTTGGTACAACCTTTTCAGGGTCAGAGGCGCCTGTAATCAATTCATATTTGTATTTGTCATATACAGCACTAGCGTTGGCAATTTCTGTTTGGAGATCGGAAACGTCAAGGGCGAAGCCTAGAATAGTTGAAGCAGTAGCTTCTTCATTCAATTTCTTAACTTGCTCCCACTGATCGACAGGTGCACCTTTTGTTACTGCCATATTGAAGAATGTACCTTGCGAGTAAGCAGCCAAAGGCCATGTATCCGTTGTACGCTCAATAACCTTGTCGCCATCAACGCTTTTGAAGTCTACATCGAGTTCACCAAATGCAAGCATGTTACGTAGCTTTGAATCCGTGTTCACCAATTGCAGGTATTTCAATGCTTCTACTTTATATTTCGAATTTGCAGAGATCGCGTTCAATGAACCTTGAATTGTACTTGTCGTATAGATTGGTCCCAATGTTTTTTCCATCACATATTTCTCTACGCCGGCATTGATTTGCATACCAACCTCAGCACCTGGGAAAGCTTGTGCTGCAAAGAATGGTCTGTATTTCTCGCCTTCGGCTTTAGTTGGAGCATCTGGGTTAATGATGCCGTCTTTATACCATACGTGGAATTGTTTTAACATTTCCATAACATCTGGCTGTTCGAAAATAGAAACAACCTTACGTGAAGCATCATCGGTTTTAACACCAACTGGTGTGAAGCCTAATGTCATATCATCATAGGCGTTGAACATGCCGTTTAGGCCTTCAGATTGAGTAAATTGCAAAGGATAGTAGTTCTTACCTTCGCCAGCTTTCATATCGCGGAACGGCTTGTCTAAGTCTTTATGTGTCTTAATGTTCGCTACGTCGATGTTATACTTCTGTACTAGCTTATCATCATAGACCCAGTACTGTGTTAGAGCAGAGTCTTTGTAAGTTGGTACGGAGTACACCTTACCACCGATCTTAGTACCATTCCATACTTGTTCTGGAATTAAGTTGTATAATTCAGGAGCTTCAGTTTGAACTAAATCAGTAATGTCAGCAAATGCTCCCATAGCTACCTGCTTGCTGTATTTTCCACTATTCGTGAACATGATGTCGAAAGGTTCGCCAGTGTTGACGATTGTGTTGATTTTTGAATCCCACTCGCCCCAGCTTGCGACTTTGATATCAATTTTCACACCGATTTTTTCAGCGGTATATTCATTCATCTTCTCGATAGCCTTATCAAAGTTTGTCGGAAGTGGAGTACCACCGATTAGCCACCATACCAATGTTGGAACGTCTTTGTTAGCTTGTTTATCTGTGTTCGTTGTCTCTGGTGTCTTGCCAGTGTTAGTTGAACCGTTGTTCTTTGGCGAGTTGGAACCGCTGCATGCTGCAACGATGGTCGCCAGTAATGCGATAATACAGATTGTTGATAAAAGCTTGAACGATCTTTTCATCGGAAATCCCCCTATAATCGTATGTTTTGCGCCATTTCACAAATTGTGAATGGCATATCATAAACCAGAATGGATCTGGCCTACTTCGTAATCAGCCTTTGACGGCACCAATCGTAAGTCCAGAAATGAAATATCTCTGGAAGAATGGGTAAGCACAAGCAACGGGCAGGACGATGAGAATACCAATTGCCATACGAGCAGATTCCTTAGGCATCGTTGCTACCAGCTCTGCGGCGCTAATACCCATGCTCGAAGCATTTCTCGCTAGTGCGTCGACATTGGTCATTAAGTTGTTAAGCAATGCCTGCAAGGAGAACAAATTTGGGTTATAGATATATAGCATAGATTGGAACCAGTCATTCCAGTAGCCGAAGCAAAGGAACAAGCCAATTGTCGCAAGAACGGGTAATGAAATTGGGAGAATGATGGAGAAGAAAATTCGGAATTGACTCGCTCCATCAATCTCAGCTGATTCAATCAGACCATCAGGAATTGTACTTCTGAAAAAAGTTTTGCAAATGATGACGTTAAAAGATGAAACCGCAAGCGGTAAAATAAGTGCCCAAACGCTATCTTTTAATCCCAATAAATTGGTATTAATAAAGTAGCTAGAAACGAGACCGCCGTTGAAAATCATCGGAATAAAAACGAGCCAAGTCATAAAGGTTTTAAACTTGTAAGATGGACGTGAGAGAACATAGCCCATCGAAGTCGTTAGCAGTACACCTATTACAGTTCCGACACCTGTTACGAGTACGGATATACCTAGGGCATTCAAAATGATCGTTCCTTGCTTAGCGATAAACGCGTAAGCATCCAGCGATATAACCATTGGAATGATGCTATAGCCCGTTTCCCGAATGTAGGATTCATCCGTCAGTGATATCGATAATACGACAAGCACGGGGATGACGCAGCCAAGTGCTACAAGAATGAAGAATAAGTTAAATAGAATATTGAGGCCTTTACCTATTCGATTGAATTTATCAAGTCCGGACTCATATGTTTTTGCTGCCATTCTTACACCTCCTATATCATTGCGCTATCAGAATCAATTTTTTTGACAATCCAATTGGCCGTCAAGATTGTAATACAACCAAGGACCGATTGGACAAATGCAGCTGCAGACGCCATTCCTAGTGTAGCGGTTTTCAACTGTTTGTATACTAATACGTCAATCGTTGTGGCGACCTCAAACAAGGAGTTTGAATCACGAGTGACCTGATAAAATAGTCCGAAGTCGGTGTAGAATATTCGACCAACTGAAAGGATGAACATCATGACGATTACAAGCTTAAGCAATGGGAGCGTAATGAAACGGATTTGCTGCCAGATGGAAGCGCCATCAATTACAGCAGCTTCGTAGTAGGTACTGTCGATACCTGTAATGGTTGCCAAATAAATAATCATGCCATAACCGATACCCTTCCAAACATTCAAGAGAATAAGAATATAAGGCCAATATTGCGGTTCCATGTACCAGTTTATAGATTCTAATCCGATATTACCCAAAAATTGATTGAGAATCCCTTTGTCGAAGCTGAAGAATGCCCAACCTACTGCGGAGACGATTACCCATGACAGGAAGTAAGGAAGGAACATCATCGTTTGGTATACTTTCCCCGCCTTGCGATTATGAAGAAGTCCAATCATAAGGGCGAACGCCACGGGCAGTACAATGCCGAGAATAATAAAGATTATGTTGTAGCCGATTGTATTGCGGATAATGATCCAAGCATCATTGGACTTGAATAGAAATTCAAAGTTTTTAAAACCAACCCAAGGGCTGTTGAACACATTACTAAGGAAGCCCCCACTAATTTTAAAATTTTTAAAAGAGATAATAACACCGAACATGGGCAAGAAACAGAATAAGATGTACCAAATTGTTGTTGGTATGGCCAGGAGAGTTAACTCAATATCTTGCTTTCTTAAATGAAAGCGCTTTGATTTTTTGAGTGGTTCTAGCTTTGCGCTCATAGTATTAACTCCTTTATTTAATTTTGTAACCGCTTACTAACTGTATTGTATAAGAAATAATGGACTGACTTCTAGTTAACAAACATAAGTTCATAGTCAACAAACGTTAGATTTCAGATGAAGAATTGTCTTTTATTGTCGTTTCATGTTGTGAGGAAGCAACGACATAGGACCAAGGATACCGTTAGGTTTCCTTGGTCCTATGTCTCGATTTCTTGGATATGATTCCGCAGCAGTTTACTAAAACCCTATTTTTTGCGTACATTCGCATTTAGAATATTTCTGCATTTTCTAATTTTTTGTTTGATTTGCTGATTTTCAAAAAAATAAATCTCTGTACCTGACCAAATAAAAACCCAACACACAATGCTTAAAACTCCTGCAATATAGGCATGAGTAGTTGTAAACTTCATGAATATTATCCCAACAATAATACCAAGCACAAATAAAACAATAGCCTTTTTGGCATTTCTAGCATATGTATATTCCTCTTCGTTTAGGATGTTAGAAAAAGTGTTAAATGTGGCAGCCTGCAATGATTTTTCGTCAAAATCATTCTGACCTAAAAAAAATACATCTACTTCTTTTCTTCTACCACTGTGTTGCTTTGACAAAATAAAATCTTCAAGATCAGAACTTAGGTGAACATCATCTAAGCTATAGTATTTTGAAAACGGAGTATCCGTTTCATCTAAATAGATATTTATACATAATTCATCTCTCATATTAACCATCCTTTAACACCAATGTACTAGTTGAAAGTCGACCTTTTATCAGTATGGTCAAGATAGCGACAATTCTTGCGAAAACAGCGTAATTCTAATAGCTGCTGTGAATCATTCGTTACATACGATTTGAAGCCCCTTATAATTTTCCACCAATTAGCACATCATACAAACTAAAGGGGGGTTGGAAGATGTTTCAGTTTAAAAAGAACAACATACAAATGAACGAGCCAAAGGATAAACCGGCTTTTATTCCTCTTTCCTCCGTTGATGCGAATATCAAATTTATACAACATACGTTGAACCAGCCTGCCGATTTAAAAATTCATGAATTGAAGCTGCCCTCCCTCGTCGGGAAGCTTGTTTATCTGGAAACGATGACCGATGACAATAAGATTCACACGCAGATTTTAAACCCGGTGAGCCATCATTCCGACCGGCCATTTTGCGATGTACTCACGGCACGCGAAGTGCTGCAGCGAACCGATTTGAACGACGCCGTCGATGATTTGTTGCAAGGTTATGCCGTTCTTTTCATAGAGAACGAGCAAACAGCAGTTTCCATTGACGTGAAGTCGCAATTTCTAAGGTCTATTGATGAACCAGAGAACGAAAAAATCATTCGTGGATCTCATGAAGGCTTTATCGAAAACCTAAATGTCAACATCAACCTGTTGCGAACCCGTCTGCCGAACAAGAATCTTGTCGTCCAATCCTTCATGATCGGCGAAGAGATCCAAACAAAAGTCGTGATTTTATACATGAAAAATATTGCAAACCCCGGTTTGATCGAAGAGATAAGCACGCGCCTCCGATCCATCCGAACGGATCTCATCATGTCCCCTGGATTTGTGGAGGAGTTTATCGAGGACGCATCGTTTTCTCCTTTTCCTCAATTGCTGAATACCGAGAGACCGGACAGGGTCGCTCATAATTTAATGGAAGGGCGAGTCGTTCTTCTTGCCAACGGCAGTCCTACGGCGTTAATTTTACCCGTTACATTCTTTGCTTTTTATCAGACCCCGGATGATTACAATAGCCGTTGGTTAGTCGGATCGTTTTACCGGTTGCTTCGATTATTCAGCTTTATGATTGCGATTACTTTGCCTGCTTTGTATATCGCGGTCGTTGCTTTTCACTTTGAAGCACTGCCGTTTAAGCTTGTATTGCCGATTAAAGAGTCGATCGAAAAAATTCCTTATCCGCCTCTTATCGAGGCGCTGATCATGGAACTGACGATCGAACTGATTCGTGAAGCCGGGGTACGCCTGCCTACTTCCATCGGACAGGTTATCGGTATCGTGGGAGGCTTGGTCATCGGATCAGCGGTCGTTGAGGCTAATCTGGTGTCCAATATTATGGTCATCATCGTAGCGGTCACAGCAACGGCTTCTTTCGTCGTCACTTCCAATGAGATGGTGACATCGCTCAGGTTGCTGCGGTTTCCGATGATGGTATCAGCGGCTACCTTCGGATTCATGGGGATCATATTAAGCCTAACCGTATTGGTGATGCATCTTTGCGCGTTGGAATCGTTCGGGACGCCGTATTTGGCCCCGTGGTCGACAGGAAGTTTCTCTGGCTTCAAAGATACTTTCGTTCGACTGCCACTATGGAAAATGGATAAACTCCCCAAAGATTCAAGGCCGCAAAAGCTTAAGCGTGAATCGGATTCGCGAGGATGGAAATCGGATGACTCAGAAAAATAATAAAATTTCCCTGCTTCAATTGTTTGCGCTGGCCGCTCAAATCCAAATCGGAACGGAGATTCTTTCGCTTCCATATCGAGTGCATGAATTTGGGAAGCAGGATAGCTGGATTTCGATACTAATCGCTGGAGTTGTCGTCCAGCTCACGCTTTTACTCCTTTGGGGTGTGATGCGAAGGTATCCGGGTCTCCATTTCTTTCAAATTTGCGAAAGCGTTTTGGGGAAATGGACGGGCAACGGAATCACTCTCTTGTATGCAGGATATTTTACGTTCGTCAATATGTTATCCTTGATGAACACGTTCGACATCTTGTACAAATGGGCCTATCCTCTTACACCGAAATGGGTGACGATGGGGCTGATCATCTTGGTTTCCGTCTATATGGGGAGACAAAGCTTGAAAGCGATCGCGCGGTTTTACCTCCTTGAGACCGTCTTGCATCTATTCTTTATTGGGATTGCGGTATATGCGATGAAAGACGCGAATTGGCTGAATATCCAGCCCATTGGACAAACTCCCGTGCCTTCGCTTCTGCTTGGAACCAAAACCACGATGCTGTCGCTTCTCGGATTTGAAGTATTGATCGCAATACATCCTGCTGTTTTAGGCTCAAATAAACAAATTTTGAAAAGCGTCTCGTTGGCATCGTGGTACGTCATCGGTATGTACGTTTTAATTACGATAACCTGCATCGTCTATTTATCGACTGAGAGGCTGGATCAAGTTCCTGAGCCCGTATTATATATGCTGAGCAGATTTACTTTTGGAATCGTTGAACGAATCGATCTGATTTTCTTGTCGTTTTGGATCGTTTCGTCCATCACCTCATTCGTTGGGTTTCTCTATCTTGGTTCGTTTAGTCTGGCGCATGTATTTCGCAACGATAATCATGCTAAGTTCGTGCCGTGGGTAGCTCTGGTGCCATTCGCACTAGCTTTATGGCAGCATAATCCTTTTGCAGTCGACAATTGGACGCCTTATTTAGAACTATGTGCGCTCTTGACTCTGGTAGGGGTACCGGTCGTATTGCTGCTCGGATCCATAATCAAACAAGGGAAAGGAACGAAACAAAGGACTTGAAACGAATTCGACTCGCTTTAATGATTGTTGTCTTGCTCAGTCAGACAGGCTGTTGGGACCAACGACTGTTAAAAGATAACCATTTGATTTTGTGCGCCGGTATTGATCAAGCTGAGGATGGGAAAATCGAATTATCCGTTTCATCGTTTACCGGCAAAGCGGAGGGGCGAGGAGTTTTCCTTACAGGAACCGGGAACACGCTTCGCAGTGCACGTGTAGCAATCGATTATAAAACGGAAAAAACAGCGGATAATTCTGAAATTCAAGTGTTATTATTAAGCGACACTATCGCCAAACAAAATCTTTTTGACCCGCTCAACATCCAATACCGGGACCGGAATTCTGCGCTAACTGCCAAAATAGCCATCGTGAAGGGCAGTCCGAAGGAACTAATGGAAGCAGTCGATAGGAAGGATCCGTTAGTCGGGCCCTATCTATCCGGATTAATCTTGAGCGAGGAGAAGGAATTAACAATTAGCAAAGAGGACCTGGGAACGATAGGAGACAAAATACCGAAGCTCGGTATGGATCTTATTCTGCCGTTATTAGAGCTTAAAGATAAGGAGCCTGCCATAATCGGCTCTGCGATCGTTCATGGCGATAAAATGACAGGCATACTTTCTACTGATGATACGCGGCTTAGCTTACTCTTTACGAAGGCAAACCCGAAATACGCTAAAATAACGTTAAAAGTTCTTGAAAATCAAGTCCCGCCGACAAACAATTATATGACCCTGGGGATTCTGGATTCGAAGAGCAAGATCAAAGTAAACGTAAATAAACAAGGGAAAATCATTGCAAATTTAAATACGGAATTAACGGCTCATGTGCAGGAATTCAATCAAAAAGATCTATTCATGAAAGAGAATATCGAAAAATGGAATCAAACGCTTTCGGTTCTGCTAACTGATCAAGCTCAACATGCCATTCGAAAATTGCAAAATTACAATTGCGACTTGTATGGAGTAGGACTTCGAATTAGAGCACATCACCCGGATCTTTGGCGGAAACTCGACTGGGACAAGGATTTTGCCGACGTTGAGTTTCATACCTCCGTAAAGGTGAAGATCTACCATACGGGAGCTATACGATGAATCTAGAACATAACAGGGAACGTTTAGACAATAAAACAGCGGTAGTGTAGGACATTAATTTAGGTCCTAGCCTACCGCTTTTCAAATAGCCTTTATGCTTAACATCGTTCTATCGCTCGATTGGTCACATCACTAAACATGGCTGAGTAATAAACGACCTCGTCCGCATCGTTTTTAACCGAGCTGATCGTTAACCACTCCAGATAGACAGCACCGTTCTTCTTGCGATTCCAAATCTCTCCTTGCCAAGACCCCTGCATCTGCGACATCATAATCTGCAGTTCGCCGATCACTTCCGGATAGCGGCTTTCATCCTTATTCAAAGTTCAACAATCCCTTCGATACCGACAAGGACGATATCGCCTTCTATACGTACAGGGAACGTATTCACCTGTCCGGTGTCCGGAAGCTGAACCTCTCCCGTCAACAAGCTTATTTTACAGTCACGAAGCGGACAATATACATAGTCCCCGCTGACAAGACCCTCGGCGAGAGGGCCTCCCTTCTTATGTCCCGTTCTATTCTCGAGTGCGTACACGGTGCGTTCGGACAAACGGAATATGGCGACCGCAGGTTCAACGCCGAACTTAACGACTTTCCCCAAATGCAGTGGGAAATCTGTAAGTTTCCCCACTGGGTAATAGCTCACATTACCTTTACTCGTCATGGTTTCCATACTGCTACCTCCCTCACTTCACATGAATGTGATCGTATAATTGATGCCGCAGTTCTTCCCTCTCTACAACTTCACCCCACGGATCGCGCAGCCCTTGCAAGGCCAGTTCAATTCTAGCTACTAGCTCTTTCCGGCGCTGTTTGTTCTCGACAATCTCTTGGACAATCGCAGGCAGGCCCAGTCTTTCGATCCAATCCGATGTCCGCTCCCCGTACTTTCCGGTTTCTCGATAAAATTGGATGAATGCACCCGCAAGCTCGATAAGCTCTTCATCCGTTTTTACCTTGCATAATAGATCCGCAGCTCTTAACTTCACCCCTCCGTTGCCGCCTACATAGACTTCCCAGCCTCCATCGTTGCCGATAATACCGAAGTCCTTAATCTCCGCCTCAGCGCAGTTACGCGGGCAGCCGTTAACGGCCATTTTAAACTTGGCTGGCATCCATAGCCGTTCGAATTTCTTCTCCAGCAGTATTCCCATAGTAATGGAATCCTGCGTACCAAACCGGCAAAATTTAGAGCCGACACATGTTTTCACTGTTCGGAGGGCCTTGGCGTACGCATACCCCGATGGCATGCCAAGCTCTTCCCATATGTGAGGAAGGTCTTCCTTCTTCACGCCTAGAAGATCCAAACGCTGTCCCCCCGTTACTTTCACCATTTTCACTTCAAATTTATCGGCGACATCGGCTATTTTGCGAAGCTGCTCCGGTGTTGTAACTCCGCCGTACATGCGAGGTACAACCGAGTAGGTGCCGTCCTTTTGAATATTGGCATGCAGCCTCTCGTTGACAAACCGGGAATCCTTCTCGTCTTCAGAAGCTTCCGGCCAAACCATACCGATGTAATAGTTGATCGCCGGTCTGCACTTCGTGCAGCCTTCCGGGTTGTGCCACTCCAGCACGTTCATCACTTCGCGAACATGGGTCAGGCGCTTATCTCGAATGGCCGTGATCACATCTTCCCGGCTATGGGTCGTACAGTCGCAAATCGACTCGGCAGCTTGATGGTTGACCTCATATTGATCACCAAGCGTCAGAGCAAGGATCTGCTCTACCATCGGTTTACAGCCTCCGCATGACCGGCTGGCGCCCGTACTGCTTTTAATTTCATCTACTGTACGGAGACCTTGATCTGCAATCGCATCGACGATCATGCCTTTGGTAACCCCGTTGCACCCGCAAACAATTTCATCGGACGGCATAGCGGCAACGAAAGTAAGCGGATTCGCGCCCTCTGCATGAGCCTGGCCCACAAGCTGGTCATGAATGTCCTGCGTCATCGGTTCGTGCGCCTTCACCCATTTGAACAGCTGGGCCGAATCCGTAATATCTCCGAACAACACGCAGCCGACGATACGGTTATCGCGAAGAAGCACCTTTTTATAGGTCTTATTCCAATTGTTCTGCATGCGGATAACATCCAGCCCGGAAGTATCTTGAAACTCCCCTGCAGAGAAAACATCGACGCCGGATATTTTCAGCTTGGTCGATACGATCGAGCCTTGATAAGGCTCTACAGACAATCCGCATAGATGTTTGGCTAACACGGCTCCCTGTTCGTATAGCGGCGCAACAAGTCCATAGCTGACGCCACGATGCTGATTACACTCGCCAACCGCATATACATCAGACGTGCTTGTCTGCATGAAGTCGTCTACGACAATTCCTCTTGCTGTTTCTATGCCGCAATCGCGAGCCAGTGCGGTCTCCGGCGCAATGCCTACCGCCATCACGAGGAAATCCGTTTCGAGCGATGAGCCGTCTTCAAACTGCAGGTTTTCAACACTCGCTCCACCGCCGATTGACACCGTCTTCTTATTTAGAAGGAATCGAATTCCCTGTTCCTCAAGCTCCGCTTGCAGCATGGCGGAGGCGGCTGTGTCAAGCTGCCGTTCCATCAAATCCGGGAATAAATGAACGACCGTTACCTCCATTCCCAGCTTCAGCAATCCCTTCGCGGCTTCAAGCCCGAGCAAGCCTCCGCCGATGACCGCAGCCTTGTTCCGTGTACGCGCCGCGCTGGTCATTCGCTCACAGTCCTGCACGTCTCGGAAGCTGACGATCCCTTCTTTATCTACACCTGGAATCGGAAGCATAACGGGTTTGGATCCTGTCGCAATGATCAGCTTGTCATAGGCGCTGAACGTCCCATCGCTCAATTGCACTTGCTTGGAGTCGATATCGATCTGCTCTGCCTCGATCCCGGCGAGCAATGTAATTCCGTGCTGCTCGTACCAGGAATAATCATTCAATATTATTTCTTCGAATGACTTGCTGCCTTCCAATAGGTAGGACAATTGAATACGGTTATAATTGGGATGCGGCTCCTTACCTATGACCGTAATGTTGTACTTGTCCGGCGCCAGCTTCAATATTTGCTCAATCGTGTTGATTCCCGCCATACCGTTGCCGATCAGCATAAGCTTCTCACGTTTATCTCCATGGATAGTCATTTTAGCTCCTCCTCGCGATGCAGTCTCAATTCTCCTCAATCCTTATGCTTTAATCATAAAGAGAATCGTCCAACAAGGATGTGAATTTTATCACAGAGAATTCAAATTACATGTGCATAAAAAAAAATAAGCCCGCAGCATCCATTCGCCACGGGCTCTTCTATATATGAAAAACAATCATCTCTGATCATACGGCACAACAGACTATCCGCCGATATGGGACATTTCCACCTTATGCTTAGGAGTTGTCTGCGTAAGTCTCATCTCGGAATAACGATCCTGACGCTTGCCCCAAATTTGAGCGATGAACGATCTCACCTCATCATCGCTGGCGCCTCCCCTGATCATTTCTAGCAGATCGGTCTTCTCTGAAGCAAACAAACAAGTATACAAGTGGCCTTCCGCAGAAAGCCTTGCTCTCGTGCAAGAACTGCAGAACGCCTGGCTTACAGAGGAAATCAAGCCTATCTCCTCCTGAGAGCCAATATAACGATACCGCGATGCAACCTCGCCGAAATAGTTTGATTCTACAGGCTCGAGAGGCATTTCATTATGAATGATTTCGATAATTTTTTGACTCGGAACAACATGTTTTAAATTCCAGCCGTTACTATTCCCAACGTCCATAAACTCAACAAAACGCAGGATATGACCTCTTTCGCGGAAGTAACGGGCCATCGGAACAATATCCTGATCATTGACACCTTTCTGGACGACCATATTTACCTTTACGGATAATCCTGCAGCCGCTGCAGCATCAATGCCTTCCAATACTCCTTTTACCGGAAAACCTCTCCCGTTCATAGCTCCGAACCGGTCATCGTCCAAACTATCCAAACTTACGGTAACTCGCTCTAGCCCGGCGTCTTTTAATTCCTTGGCTTTCGACTTTAATAGCGAACCATTCGTTGTAACAGCCAAATCTTCTACGCCTTCTATTCGACGAATACGCATAATAATGTCAGCGATATCTTTATTTAACAACGGCTCCCCGCCTGTAATCCTTATTTTCGTAACGCCAAGCGAAACAAAAATACGCGTTAGCCTCTCGATCTCCTGAGGGGTAAGCAGCTTTTCTTTCCCTAAAAACCGGAAATCCGGGCCAAACACTTCCTCCGGCATGCAATAGCGGCACCTGAAATTGCAGCGGTCGGTTATCGATATACGAAGATCGCGAAGAGGCCTATGAAGAGCATCTTTGACCTTGGATGCTTGTTTGTTCTGATTTTCCATCGTCCACCTCACTTCGCTACTTGGTTATTTCATAAGGAAGAGTGATCAATTTAACGATCTGACCGGCTGAGACACCTTTCGATCCTGATGGGATCAGAATGAGGCAATTGGCATCTTGAATAGATACTAACATACTTGAACTATTCTTTTCCAACACACTCACCGTTACTTGCTCCTGAGAGTAAGTCATTTTTCCCCGAATGTATCGATCGTGCGGACATCCTTTATTGTAATCGGTTGTCATAATCGCTTGAATACTGAATGGGAGAGGTCTTTCTTTACCCTGCATCGCAAGCAGAGAGGGGCGCACAAACAGCTCAAAACTAACAAAGCAAGCGCCGGGATTGCCGGATAGACCGAAGACGAGCTTCTTATTCATGACGGCAGCCGAGGTTGGACTTCCAGGCCGCATGGCCACTTTATTGAAGAGCAGCTCGGTTTCGTTCCCGTTCGTTGCAGTAAAAAATTCCGCCATGACATCATAATCGCCGACGGATACCCCTCCGCTGACAATGAGCATATCGCATTTCTCTAGCGCTGCATGAATCGTACTCGCCACTTTATCTATATGATCCGGAACTGTGCCATAGTTGACAACAAGCCCGCCATATTGCTCTATTTGCGCTGCAAGCATGTAAGCATTGCTATTACGTATTTTCCCATGCTGGAGCGGATCCCCCACTGCGGTTAGTTCACTTCCGGTCGTTAATACACCGACGATAGGACGCATGAAAACAGGAACCTTGTCATAACCTAATGAAGCGAGCAGCGCAATTTGTCCTGGACCGATTCGAGTGCCTGCGCCCATAAGCAGCTGTCCGGTCATTATCTCGTCACCCGGCTTGGCTATGTTTTGCCCATACGCAACTTTATGTTTAATCCGGATGCACTCATGCCCATCCTGTTGAAACTCTTCCGTTTGCTCGAACATGACAACAGCATTCGCACCATCCGGAACCGCTGATCCCGTCATAACGCGAATCGCAGTTCCGGGAACCACCGTTTTATTTGAAACAGATCCGGCAGGCACTTCATCGATCACCCTAAGGCATGCCGGATCTTGTGGAGATGCAGACTCGGCCTCTTCACTCAAAACGGCATAGCCGTCCAACCCCGACCGAGGGAAATGAGGCATAATTTCCTTCGATAACAACGTTTCCGATATTGTTCTATGCAAACTTGAATCTATCGATGTATACTCGCTGTTCATTTGCCGGATATGCTGACTGATCACATGCTGTGCGTAATCAACTTTTACTGCTCTGCGGACATATTTCTGGCTGCGATTTTTCATTGCTTAACAATCCTTTCATCCAGCCCTTATGTGTTACTGCTTCGAGGCTTCCAACCGGCTCATTGCCTCAAAATCCTCAATCGACTTCATACGGGACACAAAATTCAAATCTACACCATTCTCGTACAAAAACCGGTCATCCAGCTCACTGCAAAAGACATGCTTCAGCAAAGCAGAGATCTTCGTTTCCCCCTGATGGAGAAGCGGAACGATATGCGATAAGCACATCCGATCATAAATGGCGTGTAAAGGATAAATCTCCCCAGCGATCAAAGGCACTACGGCTTCAAAACCATCCCGCTTCCTTTCCAGCATTAACTCCGCCGCTTTACTAGAAATGAATGGCATGTCGCACCCAACTACCCATACAGAAGCGTGCTTCGCCAGAGACAATGCAGCGTGCAACCCTCCAAGAGGGCCATGACCTTCATAAAAGTCGGTAATAATTCGTACCGAACGATTAACTATATTTAAAAAAGGCTTAGGATCATGAGTAACCACAATCAATTCGTCACATAAATCCGACATACGATCCAATTGCCTCGCAATCATTGGTTTTCCGCCAAAAGGAAGGAGTGCCTTAAGCTCTCCTTTCATTCGACGATTTGTTCCACCTGCCAAAACCACTCCTGAAAGCATCGCCATCACTTCTCCTTTTCATTCTTATAGTTTCACCTTAGACAAAATAATGGACTGTGTAAGTGAAAAATGTCACACTGCCGACAAAAGTGATTTAAATCACAACGGCAGATAGGAAAGGTGGATATACTGTATTAACTATTAATGATTTAGGAACGGAGCGATCATGCCAATGAATATATCGAACGGTTCAACTGAATCCAATGTCCGGAACACACAATGTTTTTCTGCCGACAACCTTATGAAATTGCAGCAAATTATGTATGAGACCAAAGCTGTTAGCGGTTCGCATTTATTTTGGGAAGGCGATCCTGCCGACAAGTTGTATTTCATTAAGAGCGGGCGAATTAAAATGACAAAATCTTCGGATGAAGGCAGACAATTCATCTTGTATATGTATCAGGAAGGTGACATGTTCGGACAAGTAGATCCATTTCGCCAGTCTTCCCATGTGTTTGACGCAGTCATTATGGAAGATAGTATAGTTGGAGTTATCCTTCAGAAAGATTTGGAAGTACTGCTGTGGCAAAACGGGGACCTAGCAGTGGAATTCATGAAATGGATGGGGCTTATTCATCGTATGACCCAGACTAAATTCCGTGATTTAATGATGTTCGGCAAGCATGGCGCACTCTGTTCATTACTGATTAGACTGGCCAATACGTACGGTGTTGAACATGGGAACGACATTTGGATATCTAAGACTCACACAAACACCGAATTCGCCGATATGATCGGGGCTACCCGGGAGAGTGTGAATCGTATCCTGAGTGAATTGCGTAGAGCAAATGCGATTACAATTGAGACTGGTCACATTGTTATAAAAGATCTGCCGTACTTGCGCGACATATGTCACTGCGAGGGATGCCCTAAAGACATTTGCAGAATGTAATAACCGCCGTTATCCCCTGCCCCATGTGCTGCTAGCGCATAAAGCAAGGGATGTTTTCACGCACCTATGGCTATCTTTTTTAGTCAACTGTTTTCTGATCCATAATGCTTAAGGTTACACTCAGCTTCTCCTGATAGAACATCCAGATCACAAGAATTAAGCTTGCCAGAGCCACCTCGGATAGCGCCATAAATCCGATCGCATAATGACCAGTCCATTTGAAGATCGCCGATAAGATTAGCGGTGGAAAAAAACCGCCTAAGCCTCCCATAGCCGAAATAAGTCCATTCGCAATTCCTGCTTGCTTCGAGAAGTACAACGGAACAAGCTTGAAAATGGTACCGTTCCCTGTTCCCGCGCACAGTGCTATTGTTAAACATCCTACCGTATAGATTTCAATTGAAGGAGCAAACGATAAGATAACGGCCGACAGGGTTAATCCGCCAAAAACAAACATCAGTATTTTGAATGGGTTCCATCTGTCTCCCATCCAGCCGCCAACAGGTCTCATGATCGTAGCTAGAACAATGAATCCAGCTGTTCGGATGCCTGCATCTACTTTGTTTAATTCGAAATGGGTAACTAGAAAGTTAGGCAAATAGACGGTAAATGCGACAAACGAACCGAAGGTAATAAAGTAAAATAAGCATAATAGCCATAATTTTTCGTTTCGGTAAACCCCTTTAATCTGCTCCGACAAAGAAGTGACGATTTTAGGCTCCTTCTTATCCCCCAAGAAAAAGTTAATGGCTATAAAGATACCAAGAAGCAAGCCGTACATAAGGACTGTCTTTTCCCAGCCTATATAATTTGCGATGACCGGCGCCGCGAAAGCAGTTATCGCGGTGCCCAAATTACCTATACCATAAATCCCGTTCACAAGCCCATGCTTCTCTTTCGGGTAGTACTTCGGCAGAGAGGTAACGCCAACGGAAAATACGGCTCCGCCAATTCCTAGAACCATCCCCCCCCATAATCAGGTCTATAAAGGAGTCCGCTATGCTAACCCAGTATACCGGTGCCAGCAGCAGCAGAAAACTAATGACAAACAATTTGCGCGCGCCGTACCGATTGGTCCAATAACCTACCGGGATACGCAACAAGGAACCAAACAGTATCGGTGTGGCTGTAACCCAGGCCAACTGACCAGCACTTAATGAAATGTCCTCTTTGATAAATGGGATCAAAGAAGACAGTATGACCCATACCATAAAACCTAGAATAAGACTGAGTGTCTGGACTGATAATTGAAGTTTATTACCGTTCACGGTTAATCCCTGCCCTTCTCGTCCTCAAAAAATATCCAATAGGTTAGCTTGCCTTCGAGATCATGAGAAACAAAATAATGTCGTCCGGCGCCGCTTTGTTCCAACTTTGTTGCGTTTTCATCAAATACAGGGACGGCTAAAAACTGCGTAGGCTTCAAATAAAACTGCACGAATTTTCGGTCGTCTGATATCCTCGCTCCGAACAAGGATGGATACGGCTTTGGTTTCGTTTGCTCTTCTCCCGAATGATCTTCAATCCACACCTCTATTGGACGTCCAAAGTACGCGGATAATCCTTTTTCCCATTCCATAATGATCCCTCTGATTCCATTTCAATTTTTGCCGCAATGGCTGCAGCCTTCATGAGCTTCTTTGATATCGAGCTGAATCCGGTAACCTTGCAGCCAGGCCATGAATTGCGGGTCTGCATTCGCTTCTATATAAGCAACGATTTCCTCCTCACTCTGCCATTTCGCCATACCTTTAACTTCCGCTACAACAATATCTACTTGATCATCTTCATGCTTCCCTTCTGTATACCAGCTTCCCATGCCGGAAAAAAGACGATCTAATTGCTTCTGAACAGCCTGCTCGAAATGGTGTTCCGGTTCCGCTTCATGTTCGCGTATAAAGCATAAATCCAAAAAGAACTCCACATTCATTTTGCTTTACCTTCCTTCTTATAAATGTATAAAGCAATAGGGAACAGAACGATATTCAATACCGAAAATAATATAACGAGCTCGTACTTTTGATGGAAATAATGATTGACCACATATTGGGTACAGACGATATTTAAAAATAAGATAATACACAACAATATGACGCCTCTGTAGCTACGCTTCATAGCGCTTCACTCCTGTTGCAAATACGGCGTTATTTTCTACGGCTATAACAATTTCGGGAAGCGGCCTTCTAGGCGGACCTGCCGTCGGCTTACCCGATTTCGGATCAAAGTAACCATGATGACAAGGGCAGACCATTTTCACTTCCTCGCTGCTCCAGAAGACGGGGCACTTCAAATGCGTGCAAGCATTCTGATACGCCTTGTACTCGTTTTCTCCCAATCGAATGAGCAAAGCGGATTCATGTTCGCTCGGATACGAGAACTCAACCGCTTCGCCTATTGGCAAGGAAGCAATATCGACAATCTTCTTTTTCACATGGCTTTTTGTGCTAAGTCCCATCAGTTGTTTGGCAGCCAATCCGCCCCATGGCAGGGTAGAGACCGCGAATACGCCCGCTGCGCCAACCATCGTCTTCATAAACCCGCGCCGATCCAGAAGCCGTTCATTCTGTTTATGGATGTTATGGGTGTAATTATCTTCATCAAACGGAATCTTATTATTTTTGCCTTTATCCTTTTCCATTTGCTAATCCCCCTCAAAATAGCTTTTGTTTACCTTGCAAAATGCCAGGGAGACTGATTTTCACATTCGTCTCTCCTTCGAGCGGATCGAAAGGCTGATGACTGGAAAGCCATTTTCCAAGACGGTGCTGCTCTTGTTTCATCGCCAGTTCATCCTCTGTGATCCATTGCAGCGTATTTGTTGGACACACGGATGCGCACATAGGAGGTATTCCTTCTTTGGTACGGTCGTAACAGAGGTCGCACTTGTACATCAAATTCTGCTCTTCGTCAAATTTCGGGATACCGTACGGACAAGCAATCGTACAGTTCTGGCAGCCGATGCATTTCTCTACCATCGCGGACAATACGGCGCCTTCCGGCGTAATCTGTATCGCTTGCGCCGGACAGCTTCTGGCACACGCAGGATTAACGCAGTGCAGACACATAAGCGGTATCGTTTGCCGGTTCACAAATGGATTGACATCATATACATAATTGCGGTTGCGCTCATCATGGCCGCCGCACTGCGTGCATGCCGCCAGACAGCTCCGGCAGCCAATACAGTTATCCATTTCGATATAAAGTAATTTCTTCACCGTACTGCCTCCCCGCCAACTGCGATTTTTTCAATTTGAGCCGCACAAGCCTTAAACTCAGGCATACGGGACATCGGGTCCAGAGCAGGAATGGTTAATAAATTAATCGACTGCTCGTGACCGAAATGGTATGGAACAAAAACGGTGTCCTTACGGATCGCTTCAATTATCTTCACCTTAAAATGCGCCTCTCCGCGCCGCGTGAACAATCGCACGAATTCATCATGCTCAATGCCGTACTGCCTTGCTGTTTCCGGATGAACCTCCACATAAGGCTCCGGACACATATCATGTAGGAATTGTATTCTTCGTGTCTGATTCCCGGATAGATAGTGATAGACTACCCTTCCCGTTGTTAAGCGAAGCGGATATTGCTCGCAAGGCTCCTCGGCCGGGGGACGGTAGGGAAGCGCGCAAATTTGGGCTTTCCCGTCCGCATGGTAATATTGCTGATCAAGGAACATGTATGGCGTTCCTGTATCGTCTTTATCCTTGCAGGGCCAGAAAACACCATTTTGCTTCTCAATTTTATCCCATGTCGCGCCGTAGTAATCCGCATATCCGCCTTTGGAGGCTAATCGGAATTCCTCCGCAACCTTTGCGGCCGACGTTAGATGAGAGAAGTATTTGCCGCGGCCCAGCCGCTGCGCAAGCTCGACCTCAATTAACCAGTCCGGCTTCGATTCGCCAATTGGCTCCTGGGCTTTGTTGATTTTAATAATTCTGCCTTCCAAATTGGTTACGGTTCCTTCATCCTCCGACCATGTGACGGAGGGAAGCACAACATCGGCGTATTCGGCCGATTCGGATAAGAATATGTCCGCACAAACCATAAAATCTAAATTTTTCAATGCCGCTTTGACATAGTTTAAATTAGGCGCCGATACCGCAGGATTCGAACAGAGCAGGAACAGGCCTCTGATCGTTTTATTTTGCATTAAATCAAACATTTCATAGGCAGATACCCCAGGCTGCGGCATTTCTTCCGGCTCAATCCCCCATACGCTGCATACCTCTCTAACATGCTTCGGATTCGTTATCTTGCGATAGCCCGGCAGCGCATCCGCCTTCTGGCCATGCTCGCGCCCCCCTTGGCCGTTTCCTTGTCCCGTTAGCGTAGCAACGCCCGATTTGGGACGACCGATCTTCCCCGTAACCAAGCACATATTGGTGTAGGCCGATACATTATCCGATCCTCTGGTCTGCTGCTCAATTCCGCGGGCAAACATAACGATCGCATTCGGCGCCTTTCCGTAAATCTCTGCCGCGCGAATCAATTTTTCAGGCGCTACGCCTGTTATTTCACTCGTATATTCCGGCGTAAACTTGCTTACGAGCTCCTTTGTTTCTTCGAAGCCGTTCGTATGAGCCTGAACGAACGATTCATCCGCATAACCATTCTGAATAAGAAGATTAACCATACAGTTCGCCAGAGCCAGATCGGTTCCCGGCTTAAGATCCAGATGAATATCAGCCCGCCTCGCGAGCGGCGTCTCCCTCGGGTCTACAACAATCAGGTAGCCTCCGCGACTTTGCACCTCCCAAACCCGGAACATGGATGTAGGATGACATTCCGCCGTGTTGCTGCCTGCGATAAACAAGCAATCCGTTTCGTGAATATCCGTCCAAGGCAGCGTAGAACCGCGGTCTACACCAAAGCTTCTAAGAAATCCTGCCGCTGCGCTCGACATGCAGAAACGGCCGTTATAATCAATGTAGCGCGTCTGCAGGGCGACCCTTGCAAACTTTCCGGTCAGATAGCACTTTTCATTCGTCATCGACACACCGCTGTATACAGATAACGAATCTTTGCCATACTGAGCCTGCAGCGCTTTAAATTTATGCGCGATCAGATCGTAAGCCTCTTCCCAGCTTGCTTCCCGAAACCCTTCCTTCGTTCCTTTCTTCGACGCGTCATCCCGGATCAATGGCTGCAGCAAGCGGTCATCATGGTTCGTCTGCTGATAAGCCGTAACCCCTTTAGGACACATTTTGCCCAGTGTCACCGGCCAGTCATATCTCGGCTCCACACCGATGATGGTGTTTTTATCCGTATCCACTCTTAAATTCATACCGCATTGCATGCCGCAATAGGAGCAGTGAGTCGGAACTAATTTTTCTTTAGGATGATGTATGTTTGGTATTTCTTTATAAAATTTATCCTTTAGCATTCTGGTTGGCCTCCTTGACCTTGATCTGGTGGGTAGCGACTCCCGCGAATCTCGACATGCGGTATTTGCGTCTGCAAGGTAGGCACAGCTCAGCTAGGTGAAAACCGTCCTTCATGGCAAACTCGATATCATTTTGCTTCAGCACTTGAATGACATCGCCCGATTGCTCCGCAGACACGAAGCCGGTTCCGCACACCTTGCATGCCTTCATCTGCTGCTTGCTATAATGCTCGCGATAGTTTTTCGCGAACACGCTGAGCGGACGGATTGGAATATGCGCTAGCTTGCCGAAAGGCAAGTAAATCAGTGTCAGGATGACAGACCACTGGTGAATCAAAGTGATGACCGGATGCCCCCATCCATGAAGGAAGATATTGCTGCCGGTCAGCATTAAGCCGGTAATACTAATAAACAGAAGCAGGTATAGCGGAAGAAAGTCATAAACGAATGTTTGTTCCGCTCTTGCCTGCATATTTTTGATGCGGCGGTACAACGCCATGCATACGCCGGCAATGACCATAAACGCTGTAATATTTAAAGCATTGTAAAAGAGAAAGGCAATCCACCCGTCGGCCTTCACCCTCATTAAATCAAGTCCGAAACCGACAACTGTATACGTGCCGTTGTCATCCATCGTGAAATACATCCATCCGAAGACCAGAGGAAAAGTAACGAATGCTGAGAGAATGCAGCCCCAGCCTAGCAGTACGTGCTGCGTCCAACGATACACACCGCGATTCCAAATGAAACGATAGGTAGCCAAATGCTCGACCGAGGTTTGCGGAGTGCTCTTACGAAATAACAGCTTGATGCCCTTCTTAATGATTAATTTGGTTGGAGGCCTCTCTGCCCAGGCAATAAAACGATAGAAGAAACCGCCAATAAATACGATTGTACCGACCATATATCCATACAGCGCCAGATCGATATGCGTGAAAAACCGAGTTCCGATATAAACTAGGACAAGAAGTGACACTATCGTCAGAAAGTACATTTTCGCAAGTTTTGTTGCAAAGGCAATTTTCATAGCAAATTCTCCTCGTCTTTATTTTCTATACTCATTAAACCATCCGTCGCACCTTAATCGCTGTGAGGTTTATCACATCAGGGCCGATCTGTGATTAGTGTTCAAAAAAAATACAATTTCTCCTCAGCTATCAGAAGAAATTGTATAAATGGATGTGTTGACCGGCTCCTACTCATTTCTCGTTTAAAGCGCCTCGGCCATACGAGGAAACAGGATGTTGTTTTCGAGATGGATATGCTCAAACAAATCCGATTCGAGCTCCTCTAGCTTTTGGAAGGTTAGCGTATAGGTTCGGCATGCCTCCGCCGGCAGCTCATATTGATTCGTTATTTCTCTCATTTCCTTCAGAATATCGCCAACGCCGCTGTGATCAGCCTCAAGATCATTAATAGCTTGGAACGCTTGCTCTTGAAGCGCCCCTGATGGGCTTTCTTCATATTGCCTGATTAGAGGGAATACAACTTCCTCCTCTGCAATTAAATGCTGCTCAAGCTCTATTTTCATTTGATGGAAAAGTCGGTGCAACCTGGCAAGCACATCTCCCTGTGTAGGGCCATGAACACGAAGAATCTTGGTCGTAAATTCGCTTAACAACGGGAGTTCTTTTTGCAAATAGGCATGATGCGTATTTATTACATAATCCATTAATTCGCTAGAAGATTTTTCGAGCCAATCCACTCTGCGATCTTTGTTTTTATTTGCCTCATCGTAATTCTGATTTAGCTTTTCAAGAAATAGATCTTCCTTCGTATCCTTTTGTCGAAGCACTTCTAACAGTGAACGATTTCCACCGCAGCAAAAATCAATGTTGTACTCCTTAAACAAGTTACTAGCACCCGGGAAAATTGTTACAATATCACCGATCTTCTCAGTACCATTAAATGAGATTAGCATAGTACACCTCCAAATGAGTTCGAAAACTAAATTCCTGTTTAAGCGTTCGCTTAGATTCTGATTATAGCCTGATCAAAGTACCGACTCTGTGATAGGCATCACATCTTCTACGGTTTCCTCCCCTATATGTCTTAAACATAGGCTGCAACCTCTCTATTCGGTGATTATTGTCTATACCTTTATACCCCCAATTATAATCAGCGCTCCGCAGTACTACTGTGAGCCATATCACTCTTTCAGAACTCCGCTATAAATTCCTAAATTATCTGCATAATAAAATGCAAGGGCTTAGCCCCCCTTCTAAAGCAGCACGATTACATTCCCGTTAAAGTGACAGAAATCACATTCATTCCAAATGCCTGTTGGTATACTGAGTACAGTTGGAGGTGCTGATATGACAAAAGAAAATGAGCTTAACAAAATGAGGGAAAAAATAGAAGCGCTTCGCCTGGTTCCTTTATTTCGAGAATTGACGCAGGAGGAGTTGGAGTGCATATGGGATATTTCTATCCAGAGAGGCTACCGTAAAAGAACAGCGATATTTACGGAAGGAAGCAACAAAGAGGCCGTCTATTTCATTCAAGACGGGCTAGTCAAAACGTTCAAAACGGATCAGAATGGTCATGAGCATATCGTATCTTTCCTTAGAACGGGCGACATGTTTCCGCATACCGGGTTCTTTAATCAGACTCCATACCCCGCAACCGCAGAAGCCATCCTCCCGACCCAACTCCTCGCGATTCCAATTCAGTCCTTTGAGAAGCTTATAATGGATACCCCAATGATCGCTATCAAGGTCATGCGAGTAATGAGCAGGAAAATCAGAGACTTGCAGGAAAAGCTGCAGGAAATTACGGGCCACGACGTACACGATCGGGGACTGCTGTTCTTATTGAAGCTTGTTGAAAACTATGGCATGGTCAAAGACAGTGTTATCCATGTGGATGTTCCATTGACCAACCAAGAGTTCGCCAACACGATCGGGACAACAAGAGAGTCAGTTAACCGGTTTATCAATCAGCTACGCAAGGAAGGTATCTTGGAGCCGCATCGAACCGGTTATACGATACTTGATTACGAGGCTTTAAAAAAATGGTCGCACAAGTAGGGCAGCCGTCCTATCCGCGATGCAACCATTTTTCGCCGCTTCCGTCAACGCAACAGAATACTCTCCTCAATTGAAGCACAAGGTCATATTTGAAACCTTTAATAAGCTGCAGCCACCCGAGGCTATGCTTTTGATCAATTTCTAATTACAGGAGAGAAATGAAACTGCCATTTCATTATTTGGATCCAAGGGATGAACCGGTTTCCTATCAGACTATCAAGTCATTTTCTGACTTTATAGCAATGGCTTCTTGTAAAAGTCGTTGAAGAATAGAAGCAAACACTGAAATTACCGTTGATGCAAAAGTGAGCATTAATCCCAAGCTAATAAAACCTGTGATATCCTCACCTTTACCTGCAAACAATATAACTCCAGATATTATTCCTGCTGCAATCAAGGTACTAATGGTGATCGCGCAATATTTTATATACTTCAACGTTCTAACAGATAATTCCGAGAAGGCTTTGTTCTGGTCGATATTACTTAAAAGCTTTAAAGCCTGATACAAGGCAAGGAAAAACGGTGTTATCGTTAAATACGCACCGATCAGAAAGGGATACTGCAAATAGGCAGTCTCTGGATGCGCTGCTGCATCTTTAGCGGCTATCCCAGGCAACCCAAATATACACAAAGCGAGAACTGGAGTTCCTATTATAAAAACAGCTATCTTTAAAAAGAGTGTTGAACCCTGTTTCATAAAAAGCACCTCACCGCGAGTTCTCGTCACTTTTGTATTCTAAAATATCTCCAGGCTGGCATTCTAATGCTTTGCAAATTGCTTCTAAAGTTGAAATCCTAATTGCTTTTGCCTTTCCATTTTTCAATATAGAAAGGTTAGCCATCGTTATTCCAACTCTCTCCGAAAGTTCTGTTACGCTCATTTTCCTTTTAGCCAACATCACATCAATATTGATTATAATCGCCATGTTATTCACCTCAAACCGTCAGGTCATTTTCTGATTTTATATCTATGGCATTTTTTAAAAGCCTTTGAAGAACAGCAGCAAAGACTGCAATCACCATGGAGGCAAAAATCATAACCAATCCGATGACTATGATACCTGGGGCATCGTCCTTCTCCGCGATAAGATAAAAGAGTGGCATGCCTACTACATACAAGCCGCTGATTGAGATTGCACAGTATTTTATTTTCTTTAACGCTAATACAGATAATTCCGAGAAAGCTATGTTCTTGTCAATATAGCTTAAAAGTTTAAAAGCTTGAAACAGAGCCAAGTAAAAAGGTATCGTCATTGCATACAAATCAATAAAAACGAGATATTTCAAATATGCCATATCTGGATACAATTCTACCGCAAACTTCCCTATCTCGGGCACCAGAAATATGCACAAAGCAAGAACCGGGATTCCAATAAGTATAACCGCTATCTTCAAAAAGAGTGTTGTTCCTCGTTCCATAAAAAGCACCTCACTTAATTATTGTCAACTTAATTTTAATACAGCGTTTATCGTTTTGCAATATATAATTACTGAATATAGTTATATTATTGTTGTTACAAAAATATTCGTTTAACTTTACACAAAAATAAAAGCATTCCTCATTAACGAGAAATGCTCTATTCCTTGCCGTTCTCCCTCATTTGTTACGGTTAGTCCTCAACATGGATCGTTACCGCTTGATCCGTACTTTCATTTGTGAAATCCACCGTCCAAACCGATTGCTCTTCGTTATATTTGGCTTCTTTAATTACAGGCAGCCAACCATCAGCCGTCGCAATCGATTGTTTGTACTCGTTGGTAGCCAGTGCTTTCCGAATAGCTTCCTCTTCTAACATTTTGGCTTTGTCTGGTTTTTTGCTTAGGATAATGATGACTTCCTCTGCTGAGCTATCTCCAGGGTATTGAGAAGTGGTGGGTCCTTCAATCACTTTAACTTCGACCTTCTGACCAATCTTTACTTCAGGAGGCACATTTGAGTACCATGATGCGGCATAGTGAAAACTTTCTCCCCCTTGTGCACCATAGTCTTGAACATTCGGGTCCACAACGAGAATTTTCCCGTCCTTTTCCTTAACCACATACCCAACCATTGCGGTAACTACTCCACTAATTGTAACTTCAACTAAATCCGCGCCATATTTATTCATTAATTGAGATTTCTGCTCTTCTGTTAGATGGGCTTCCACCAATACTTTTTGTTTCTTAATATCAGAGCTAATTCCCCAACCACCACGCAGTCCCATACTTTTTAATGTGCTGGCTATTTCATTCTGGACATCATTTTGTTTTTCTTGAGCGTGCTTAGATACACGAAATTCCACGTAATCGCCCATTTCGACTTCCAAAGCGGTCTTAAGTTTTTTCACTTCTTTTGCATCAGGCTGCTCCAAAAGAAAAACAATCTTCAACTTGTTCTCTGAATCATCAATGTAGTATACGCCGAATGTTTCAAACGCTGTAATATCAGAAAAGATCTCCTTTATCGCTTTTTCAACGATAGGAAGGTACTTGCTTTCAAAGGCAACACGGTCTTCCATGTTGATCTCAGCATTTGAAACAGTTTTAGTAACTGCTTTTGATGGTTCAGAATTAGCGCCGCAAGCCGTCAACATGCTCACAATGACTGTGCAATAAAGAATGAGCTTGATCATTACGTCCCTCCTGATTATCCTCTTGTCGCTATAGACGCTAGACCAATAAGTAAGGTTGCGATGAGTGTCATTGAATAGAGTTTTTTACAAAAAAAGAGCAGGCCGCCTTAGCGCCTGCTCAACTAAATTTATAACCTCTCACTGTCATCCGTTTGTGCCACGATCACCTTAACTCCTAGTGCCCGAATCCGTTCAATCGCTTCTGGATCAGCATCCCAGTCTGTAATTAACAAATCTAAATCTTCTATTTGCCCTGCCTTCGCAAAACCATCATTACCAAGAGTATGGTGCGTTGTAATGCCAATACGGCGACGGGATGCAGCCGAGACTGCTCGTCCAAAAGCTGCTACTTCTGGGGTAGCTACAAATATTCCTTCTTCCGAGATACCGCCTCCGGTAGCGAAGCTGATATCGAACTTAAATTGACGAACCCATTCGTTCGCAAGAACATCTGTAATATTACCAGAAGGTTTTACAAGACCACCAATTAAATAGGTGCTTATCCACTCTCGTTCACGTAATACATCGGCTACCCGCATGCTATTGGTTACGATAGTTAGCGGCATATGGTCAGGTAAATACTTCAATAATACGTATGAAATCGCGGCACTGCCAATAAATACGGTATCATTTTCACGAATATAAGATACAGCTAGTTTAGCAATCGCATTCCCTTGCGCTGTCCCTTCTCCGTATCTCTTTTCTGGGGGCTGAGCGGATTGACGGACTTTCATAGATGGTATTGCCCCGCCGTGCGTTTTTTTGAGTAATCCCTTTTCTTCCATAATGGTAAGATCACGTCTGATCGAATCAATAGAAATTTGGAATTTCTCCGCCAAGTCTTTGGCTAATACACGGTTTTCTTGCTGCAGCAGCTCAAAAATCTTCTCCCTGCGTTCTTCTGCAAACATCCCTGAACTTTCTTCCGACATGCCCTTTCCCTCCTGAACAGTCTTTTTTCACCTAGGATAATCCAATTATATTCGGTTATGTTCATTTTATCAATAAATAAATATCGTTTTCGTTCATTTAATTGCATTTTTATTCAGTTTAATTCTTATGTAGAAAAAAAACAGGATATGCTCGGATTCAGGGAATCGCGAACAATCCTGCTTTTTTATGATGGTGTTGCTGCTTTACTTAAGAATCCGATAAATCGTTACGGCTGCTTGAGCGCGAGTAGCTTGTCCATGCGGATTAAAGCTGCCATTGCCCATTCCGTTCATGATGCCCGATTCGAAGATGGCCTGAACGGCTGCTTGCGCATAACCGGAGATAGAAGCCTCGTCTTCGAATGTCGATTCACCTGCTGCCGGCTTCAATTGAAGGGCGCGGAACAGGATGACTGCCATTTCTTCGCGCGTAATGCTGTCGTTAATGCCAAAGCTGCCGTCCTTCTTGCCGTTGACGATGCCAAGCTGCTGTGCGGCTAGGATCGCATCGCTATACCACTTGTCTTGCTGCACATCGCTGAAGGAAGATTTGCCTTCGGCATCAGCAGGAGCGATGTCCAGTGCGTTCATCAGCATGGTAGTAAATTCAGCCCGTGTAATTTGGCTTTGCGGCTTGAATACCCCTGGTGCAACGCCATTAATGACTTCTCTAGCTGCCAAAGCCTCAATGCTATCCTGTGCCCATTGCAGCTTTGAGATATCATTGAACTTCACTACGGCATGCGCGGCCGTGATGCTTCCCAGCTGGTTTAGCTGGAATACGACCGTTTTTGATGCTGCATCGTATTTGCTGTTTTTCACTACTTTCAACTTGCCGTCTTCCGTAATGAAGTAAGCGACGATTTGATTAGGGTTTTCTCCTGCTTTCAACTCGTAAGGCAGTTGCACGGATACTTTATCTTTGCCTTTGATCGAGTTAACGGCAGCGCCGTCAGTCTTCAGTGCGATATTATATACCGGATCGCTTCCGATTTTCGCTTGCGCCGCTTCTGTAAGCTTGGATAGGTCGGCTCTTGTGATCGATACTTCAAGTACTTTTGTATCTTTACCGATTAGATGAGCCAACTGCTCCGGAGTCAAGGTCAGGGTTGCAAAGCCTGTGTCGAGCAACACGGTATTCCCTTGTTGCGCCGCTGAATTCAGCGCGTCTGCAGGCAGGTGAATCGTTACGCCATTCGTTTGGGACGCAGACTCCAGATTGACTTTAACGGTGATCGTTTGATCTGTGTTTTCTGCTGCTTTGTTCATGTCGGAAGCGCTCAGGTTTACTATTACATTTCCGTTTGCATCCGCTTTGACATTCGCGTTTACGTTGCTGCCCGAAACTTGGATATCAGGCTTGACTGCCGGAGGGATCGTAGTCGGCGGCCCCGTTGTTGGCGGTTCCGTTGTCAGCGACAGGTCGTCTACATATAGATCGTCCAGAACGATATAATCGTTGACGACGCTCTTCGGCATAACAAGCGATTCGAACTGGATGTACGTATCTTCGCCTTCTGTCGTGAATGTCAATAATACTTCATTGAATTCCTTGCCATCCGTTGTTTTGGTCAGCACTTGAGAAGTAAGGTCCGTGCCGTCCGCGTTTTTGACAGACACTTTGTACATACCATCTTTCAACGTGTCATACTTAAAGCCGACTTTGTATTCCGTATTCGGCTTGAATTTAAGCGTAGATGGCACGGTACGGAACAGCTTTCCTACGTAATCCGTTTCACTCGATTTAAGCGAGAAGATGCCGTCCAATACATAGTGCATATGCTGCAGCGTATTCGGATCTGTATCCTTCTCGACCATGTGCGTTTGTCCGCCGCTTGGTCTTTGGTAGAGGAACGGTCCCCAACCCTCCGAGACATTCTCGAAATCTTCGAAATAAGCATGGGTGCCTTTATCCGTATGACCTGGATGCTCCCAAACGCGAACGTCATCGAAAATCACGCTGCTAGTCGGACTTGGAGTCGCGGTTGCGTCTACATTCAGGTACAGCAACGCGCTGCCGCTTGCATCCGCCGTGAAGTCTACCTTCATCCGCGTAAATCTCGTATTTTTGAACTTATGCGGCTCTTCTTGGTTCAGCATCGGCTGGTTCTCAATGTAATGATTTACTTCCTTATCGCCGTAATCTTTGACGCCAATCGTCGCGCGCTGCTTGCCGGCGTTGCCTGTAGTCAGCCATACGGAAGCCGTATACGTCTTGCCTGGCTGAAGGCCCGTTAATTTCTGGCTGATTGTAGCGTCCTTGCCGCCTGTTACGTGAAGCAGGTTGTTGAATCTATCGTCTTGTACGACTGTGACATGGTCGGTATTCGGCTGCTTCGATTCCACTTTCCAATCTTCAAATTTGCCGCTGTCGAAGCCAGGGTCTGCTACAGGCGTACCTTCGCCCCATTTGCCCGCATCTTCAGCTTTGCTCGCGTCGGCTTCGGTTTTGAAGATGACATAAGGAGTATTAGCATCCGCATCAACTGCCACCTTACCATTGGCAACGTTAAGCGTCTCTTGACGCTCTTTGCCGGTTTCCGTCAGCTTGTACAGCTCGACAGTTGTTTGTCCGCTCCAGCTGTTCGGCAGCTCCCACTCAGTGCTTCCGCCTTTCGGATTCCAGTGATAAATTTTGGTTTCGTTCTTAGGATCCCAAGGGAGGAAGACAAGGCTTTCAGCCTTCGTATCAAGCTTTCCGTCCTCTTTCACGACAATATCGGAGATTGCGACGACTTTGCCGTCTTTGTGCAGTACACCTTTCTCCTTGCCGTCCACAGTTTCCAGCTTGACTTCTACATTTCCGTCGAATTGAATTCGGTTTTCTTCCCACTTCATGATCGGGAAATATTGCATATACTTAGTAGGTAAGTTCTGGTTGTAGAAGACGGATACACCTTCCTTGATGCTGGTACGGTTCTGCCAAGTGCCAATGCCAGGCTGTTGAACACCTTTGAGCAGCCTGCTCAATTTGGCGCTGTTGGCCGGGAATGTATCTTGCGTTTGGTTTTTGATGAAACGAAGAATTTGGCTGCCGTCGCCGCTGCTTGGGTAATACAAGTCTGTCCCCCAATGCGTCCAGACGGTATCCGGCTCCATTGGTCCGCTAAATTCTGTAGCAACCGTCCAGCCATTGGATTGGATCGTCTTGGCCAGTTGCTTGGCATGCCAGCCTGCGCCGGAATATACGTCCACATATACCCAGTCCAGCTTAGGCACATCTTCCTTCAGCTTGGCGAATCTGCTTGCAAGCTCTCCACTGGTCAGATCTTTCATTTGATCGACATAATACGCTTGGTCGAGCCAGCCCCAGCCAGCGCTAAGCGGCTTATTGAGGTGATCGTAATTGGTGCCGAAAGCATCCAGCATGTATTCCGTCACGTTGACATGGACGCCGATTTTCAAGTTGTAGTCTTCGCCTAGCTCTGTCAGCTTCCTGAAATCTTTGACGCCGCCTTGGCGAATGCCAGTATGGCCGCCTACATCTGGGTGACTGTCGTCGTGGCCTTCGGCCTGATAGCCTTTCAGCAAAATCATTTGGCCGAAGCCGTCGTAGAAGTTGTATAGCTTCTTGGCATCGTCCAACGTGCGCATGAACGGATTTTGGGCCAAGCTGTTGAAGTTGAAGCTGATATACGACACGTTGTCTTTAATGTCTTCGCCGCCTTGCGGGATGTCCATATGCTCGCGGAAAGCGATCGCCGCATCCTGCCAATCGGCCGTATTGTCATTGTTGGCATCCTTCGTCAGGATGATCTTGGCGTACATATCGTTTTGCGGCGGGAATTGCTCGTCGAGACCTTCTACGCCTCTGTACACCCAGCCGCCATTCCAGATCGAAACCGATGGATCGCCATTCGATGGTTTGTCTACGCCTACAATCGTTTTCGAAGGCGTCTCAATCACATTGTTGACAATGGTGGCGGAGAATTTGCCGTCGCTGATGAAGCTATAGGACTTCGCAGTTGTACCTTCTTTTGCCTCGGCAACCGAATAGAACTCTTCACTAACCGTGTTCCAGCCGCCAGAAGTTGTGGCTGTGGCCACTTTGGCTTGATCGCCCTTGAAGGTCACAAGCTTATGATTCGGGAATTCAATGGTCTGGATCGGATAAGCTGCAGGTTCGGAGACAACTTCCGGACGGAACGTCAGAACGTTGTCGTCTACGCTGAAGGTAGCTTTTAATTGAACCGGATATGTCGCATCCGAATTATCATCTGTCACTGTTGCGTTCAGCGAATATACGGCTGAGTTTTCATCCGGGTTCATTTGCACATCGGTAACCTTCGCAATGACATCTTCACCGTTGATGCGAATGGCGTACATGAAGTCGGACTGTCCCGCCACCGTCTCGTTAGAGTCTAGCCACGTATATTGGCGGACTGCCGGGTAACGGTTGTCCAAATCGACGCTAAGCTCATCGGACTTGATCGTAATCGGCTCATATACTCCTTCTGCAGGAGGCTGCAGCGGAATGTGCTTCTCTACCGACAATTCGTCGACTGTAATCGTCTTGGCGTCGAACCAGTTTCTAAAGCCGACTTTGCCTTCCGTTGTCGGAATATCTACTGTCGAGTTCGCGAACAGTTCTCCGTTCATCCAAGCTTTAACATTTTGGCCCACGAATTTGACTTTCAACGTATAGTCGGTATTCTTCTGAAGCGTCGGACCGCTATCCGTCAGGGTTCCGTAGGCATTGCCGTTCACCCATACCCACTTGCCGCCAACGTCATTGGCGATCATCGCATAGGAAGTTGGGCTTGAGTAACGGAACAGAAATCCAAGTCGGCCTAAATCGGAGCTTGTCCTAAATTTGACCGTATAGGTGCCGTCCGCAATATCCAAGCTTTCTTCGTCATAGATTCGCATATCGCCCGAAGTCGGAATGACTAGCGATCCGTCGGAAATCGTCGGTTGAGTTGGAAGCGCTGTGCCGTCTACACGATTCCACGTTCCTGCTTCGCCATCGTCATACGTCCGCTTGTACGAGGTTACTTCCTCTATAGGCGCGCCTTCTGTATATTGAAGGCTAATATCGTCCAGCCACAGCGTGTTGTCTCCCTCTAAAGAGACTGCGCCGATCGAACCTTCTCCTATGTAGAAGTCGTCCACTGTCCCGTCAAACTTCATCGTGTCGTCGATAAATAGCTTGTACTGCGTTCCTTCAAATTCCACTTTTAATTGATGCGTTTGATTGTCGACCAGCGGCGCATTGCTGGCAATGGATTTATTCACTTCTACGCCGTCTTTTTTGCCTTTCAACGACCAGTTGCCTTCGCCCTCATAATACACGGAAGTCCAGTTGTTATTATCCTTGTATTTGAACAATAAACCGAGATCCGACGCGGTCGAAGCTTTCACCTTAGCGCTGTACGTGCCGTTCACCGCATTGACGGGCGACTTCGTATCAGCTAGAAGCATGGAGCCGCTCTTCTGAATGCGGGCCGCCATGCCGGTCATTCCGGCAATGGGTTCCGCCATTTCAAAGGTCGAAAGGGCTGGATTCATTGCATTAATAAAAACGTCATTCGGACCATTTGTTGTGAAGTCCTCTTGGAACACGGTAGCCTTATTGGAATCGCGTACGATGAAATCGTCTACATAAAACTTTCTGGGGTTATTCCATGTATACAGTCCGACATTCCCTTCATCGAGCCCCATTATACCGCCGGTTCCATCTACGTTGTACACCTCCTTGTCATCCACGAATACGGTATACTTATCATCCTGGAAAACCAGCTTAACGGTATAAGTTTGACCAATTTTCAATGGTTCGGCGGTGTTCGCACTACTCCATTCAGCCACCTCGTTTTTAACCCCTTGATGGAACCATCCTGTGATGTCATAGCCAATCAAACTGAAATTATTCGCATCTTTATGGCGAATGATAAAGCCGAACCGCTCGAATTTCGAATCCATATTTATTTTGAATTCAATTTCGCCGTTCTTTAGGCTCAACTTCTGGTTGAGCATCAATTGAGAGATCGGGTTGGCCGAAATCTTCAGGGCTCTGCCGCTTATTCCGCTAAGCGCCGTGGCCGACGTTACGGTCGTATCGGCCGGTGTATCGTAGTCCTTCAGCATACCTGCCGTCATACTGTCCAATGTGTTGGTGTAAACGCTGTCAATTTGCGACAGCGCTGCCCCGGCGACTTGAATGCCGCCCGGCATCCCCGGTACCGCAGCTAATCCTGATGTACCCACAAGCGATAGGACAAGTGCGGTGCTTAATGTTTTTTTCATTGATTTCATGATTCTGCCTCCCTATTGAAGTGATTTAAAAAACCTTTTTTTTGACGATTCACACTTTCTTCCCCTCATTGTAACCGCTTAATTTTAGACCTAGAATTGATAATTTTGACAAAAAACACTACTATATTGACATTCCGACAAAAAATGCTTGGGAAACGTAATAATAGTTGGAATGCAAAAAACACGCCGTGATGGCGTGTTTAAAGTAACCGAAGTCCCTTTTTCCTTATTGGCACATAATAAAATGATTTTGCACGCCAGTATGGTTAGCGTCCAAACGAAGTACAATCTCAAACTGTTCTCTCGCCATTTCAGTATGACCGAGGCCTAGATGTCCGAGTCCCATCATGTATCGGCAGTGAACTTCATTCCGAATGTTCAGGTCGTCCTCAAACACAAGGAAGTCTGGCAAAGAAACTGCGAAATAATCAAACTTCATTTCATCGAATAAGTGCTTTTCCGCGTAATCAATCAGCTTATTGAAGCGGCGTTTAGCTTCTTTGTCATTACCCAGTGCACTCCAAGCCATTCCCTGATAGAAAATCATTTCCGGCGGTTGGTCGTTGTAGTACATTGCACTGGCCGGCTCCTCCAATCCTTGGGAAGCCATGTTGAAACATTCGTGTGCTTGTTTTGCCTCGTTTAAGCCTTCATGTGCGAGTCCAAGATAATAATAGACATTATTCTCCTGCGCCCCCGACAGCTTACCTTCTCCTAAATTATCTGGATAGACAAGTGCTTGCCGCAATAAATCAACCGCCTCTGCAAATCTCTTTTCGTTCAGAGCTCGCTTGGCCAGTTCAATATGCGCAAATACATGTTGACCAGTCACTTTGCCTTCGCCACCTTCCCAAGGGTGGAATTGGTGTGCACAGAGCGCTTGGACTGCCCTTTCGTGATAGCCTTGTGCATTCAGCAATGTAATATATTCCACGTAAAGATCATCGCGTTTATTAACTAATGCTCGATGCTCCTCAAGCTTGCCGAAACGAATCTCTGTCGCATACCCAAGCTTTTTATACAATTGATCAAGCTCGTAGAAAACGCGTGCATCATCAGGATTGCAAGTAAAAGCCTTCTCCATCGAAATAAGGGCGGAGGCTGCATCTCCACGTTTGTTATAGTAAGCAAGGGAGAGATTGCGGTGAACGGTCGGAAAATGGTTTTGAATTGATCGAGACGCTTCCCAATGTGTGATTGCATCCTCGTGTCTTCTTTTATCATAATAAAAATTGCCCAAGTAATAGTGTGCTTTGTCATCATTAGAATCAGCCGAAATCACACTCAGCAGCACTTGCAGATCAAATAGACTATTGGGGAAACAGTAATCAGGTGCTGCTGCCTTTCCAGCTTTTCTGTAGACCTGTGCGAATTCCGAATCCCCTGCTTTTTCATGCAAATAGCTAAGAGTATAGTAAATCATCGGATACGCGCCTGAATGGTTACCTGATACGATTCGATTAAGTACTTCAATCGCTTCCTCGAATAAGCCGCAGTTTGCATAATCGGATGCCAGATTCAAATAATTATGAGCATCTCCGCGCATGAGTCTCATAAGCTCTTCTTTCACTACGCTGGCAAGCACTTCATAACCTCTACCAGTAAGCGAAAGGAATCGTTCATTAGCTGAACCAAAATCAGTTATATCAAGCGCGAGTGTTTCTTCCACATAAGACAATGCTTCCTGAATCTGACCCTGCTTGCGAAGAAGCACAGCTTTCAGATGACGTGCTTTGTAATTTCGGGCATTGCGTACAAGCGAACGCTCAACTAGTTCTAGCGCTTCCGCGAATTCTCCTTTTTCGCAAGCGATCTGTGCAAGCGAGAAGTAGCCTGCATCCTGCCAGGCAGCAGTCCATGTCGATTTGTAAAGCATAGCAAAGGATTCTTCTAACCGTCCTTGAAATTTAAGTGCAACACCTAACTGATAGAAAGCTTCACTATCGTAAGGGTTCGGATTAAGCCTGGTGAGCGACTTCACCGCCGTACGGAAATGAGCTTCTGCCTCTGTGAACAGCCCTCGACGTAATAAGAGTGTGCCATATGCCACATTAATCCTGCTATCACTTGGATCACGCTTCAATCCTTCGAGATAGTAAGCTTCAGGTTCAAACGTTGCATGGCGATACTGCTCCAAATGCAATCCGGCCAAATATAGCTGCTCGTTTGTTTGCATTTCAGCTGGCTCCTGCAGTGGCTTAGCTGCATCCGGGACCTGCTCGATCGATGGTTTGGCAGGTTTATAACCAATAAGAAGATTTCCTTTAGCATCCAATATAGACACACTAAGGTCGTGCGGTTGATCATTCTCGTCAATCGTAATCACTGATTTGAACGTTTGAGTCGGAGATAGCTCCACGACTTCCATTAAATACGTACGACTGCTTCCTTTTAATTCAATTGTTGCACCCACGAATAAAGAGGTTGCATAGGCTAGCACAACAGCCTCACGAGTCTTCTCATCCACTTCTAAGTTAATCGCAGCATCAATAGAAGCATTTTTGACAACACCAATATTTTTATAAGGCATGAAATATTGTTTGAATGATTTTTCTTCAAACGGCTGTAGCCAAGTAAAGTCCGGTTGATTGTCTGTGTACACCCCGGTCATCAGCTCGATATAGGGTCCGTCTTCATCCGTCAAGCTGCGATCCCATGCTTGCCCAAATTCACCGTTACCCCAAGTCCATTGTTTCTTACCCGGTGAAATATGATGATTCGCAACGTGAAGTAAGCCCGCTTGAACACCATGATCATAACCACCGACGAAGTTATAGTCCGATTTATACGCCATATAGGATGTAGGAACCGGAATGTTCTTATAGCGTGAAATATCAACCCCAGAAGAATAATCCATTTTATAATACGTGCCTGTCGCAATTGGAAACTTTGAGACATCGCGTTTGCCGTGGTCAAAGACTGCCGTCACATCAGGCGGAAACACGGATTGTGTATTATCGTTAACTGCAACGGCTGGGTTTGCCCACCACAGAAAAGTTTGCGGCTCGGGTGTTCGATTATATAGCTGTGCGGAGATTTCCAAATAGGCTTTTCCAGGATATAGCGTGAAGCCAGCGGTAACTTTCGTACCATACATCCGGTCGATCTCATTCACCCAAACAGTAGCACTTCCATCATCATTTTCCGTTAGCTTGTATTCAACAGGACCATACGTATTAGGGCGGTGATGTTGAGGCCAGTTAAACTCGATACCGCCTGAAATCCAAGGGCCAGCTAAGCCAACCAATGCTGGCTTAATCACACGATTATGATATACAAAATCATAATTATTTGTTTTGTCTAGCGCGCGATAAATCCTTCCACCAATTTCCGGCATGATCTCGATTCGAACATATTCGTTTTCCAGGATTACGAGACGATATGACTGCATTTTTTTCTCATCTTCAATTTTATCAACAACCGGATGAGGGTATACCTTACCGGAGCTTCCTTGATAAACTCGCTTCTCTAGAAACATCGGATTTCGATCCGGCTCCCCGATGCCATAAGTCGGAATCAAAGTCTCTTCTTCCCATACTCGAACATTCTGACTCAACTTCATCACTCCCTTTTCTTGTTGTCTCTACTTTATCGTGCCCGAGGGTAAACACCAATTGACAATATGCTTAATGTGATGGATTATATTCTTATTATTCACTCGGGAGGTTTGAGGATGGTTAGTACCGGAAAGTCGGAGGGTTTTGAAGAAGAAAAACTGTTCGTTCTTCCCGAATATATGCAGACAGAATTATCTCATTCTGAACTGACGCGAGATTTATTCGTAAGCGATATTGGATTTTTCCCACACGCTCGTAATCACCTTAGGGAACGCCCCGAAGGAAGCAGCTCCCATATTTTCATCCTTTGTTCAGATGGGGACGGTTGGATTGAACTGAATCATCAGAAAGCGGTCCCTCTTACCCAAAACCAGCTTGTTGTCATTCCTGCTAACACGCCACACCGATATGGTGCATCCAATGATGCTCCATGGAGTATATACTGGTTTCATCTCCTGGGAGAGCACGTAACTGCCTTCATTCAAATGTACGGGATGGATACTAAGCCTGTCCCTCTTCCGATTGGTGCCCTTTCCGAGTTCAGAGATGTATTCGATAAATGTTATATGCTACTCTCAGATAAAACCTACTCATTAGCCGTCCATACGCACGTATCCCAGTCTATGCGCCAACTGATCAGCAGCATCGGTATTAGCGCTGGAGGAACAGCCAAAGACAAAAAAAGAGAGCAGTATCTAGAAATCGCCATCCGATACATGAACAATCATTTGGAGGATTCTATTAAGCTCTCTGAATTAGCCAATCATACCAACTTGTCTAAACAGCATTTAATTTTATTATTTAATGAAGCAACGGGATTCCCGCCGATCGAATACTTTCTTCGTATGAAAATCCAAAGGGCAGCTCAAATGCTCAGCCTTACGGGTCTGTCCATCAAAGAAATCGCCTCAAACATCGGCATATCCGATCCTTATTATTTCTCGAGACTGTTCAAAAAAATAACCGGCTCTTCCCCTTCTGCCTATCGGAACATTCCAAAAGGGTAACGTAGTTTTCCCGTTAAGAATTTGGCGCACAAAAGAGAGGGAGCTTCACCTACGAAGCTCCCTCTTAGTTTACTCATATTCTATTGCTGCAATAATTTTGCAATTATCGAAGCTGCTTCTGCTCGCGTAACTGCTTGCTCAGCTTTGAAGCTTCCATTTGGATATCCTTGCATAATGCCTTTTTCCACAAGTACCTGAACAGCTTCTGCTGCCCACGGAGCAATTTCAGCTTTATCAGTAAAATTAAGCTCTACGATACTGCTGTTCCATTTGTAAGCACGAGCAATCATTACGGCAAATTCTTGACGTGTAATCGATGCTTCTGGCGCAAAGGTTTGCTCTGTAATACCTTTTACAATACCCAGCTCCAATGCTTTGTCGATATAACCTTTTGCCCAGTGGCTCGCTGCTACATCCTTATAATCTTTCTCTGCAGCTTGCTTAGGCTCTTCCTTAAGTGCTCTAATTAGCAGCGTTGTCAATTCTGCACGTGTCATGCTTTGATCCGGCTTAAACGAACCATTGCCATAACCGTTCATTAATTTTTCAGCTGCAAGCTTAGTAATTGCCGCATTCGCCCAGTGGTTTGCTATATCTGTAAACTTAGGTGTTTCACCGCCAGTTCCTGGATTGGTGCTCGCTTTAACGATAATCTCAACCGTTTGCGATTTCCCTTTAAAGCTGACTGTAATGACTGCTGTTCCAGCACTTTTCGCTGAAATAGCGCCTTGTGCACTTACTTCAACAACTGTAGTATCAGAAGAAATAAAGCTCACTTCTGCCGTCACTACAGATTTGGTACCATTCGTGTACCATGCTGTTACTTTAGCCTGTACAGTATCGCCAACCTGCAATGCAGCAGGAAGTTGCTCTACGACCAGTCGATCCAGTACGGCCTGAGTCGGCGGTATTGGCGGTTTTACCTCATTAATAATAGCTGCTTTAAACACCTTGATTGCCTCGTTCAAGCTAGTCGTTACCGCATCAACTTCTGATTGATTAACAGATTCGTTATCGAGCACTATTTGTGCTGCAGCAATTGCAGCTTGTAAAGAATCCTTCGCAGACTGAGGTACTTCCCCTGCTGCTGTACCAACATTAGTGTCATTCAACAACTTGACTGCTTTAGCCTTCGTTTGTTCCAAAGCACTGCTATCAACAGGAACGACTTCTTCGATGCTGACATTATCGATATAGTTTTTAACTGCTGTTCCTTTCTCCTTATACAGACTGACCAAGGCCTTATCGATATCCGCTGCTGTCGTAAATTCGTAAGTAATCTGCTTATATTCGGTTGAAGTAACAGGAATCAATTCCTCTGTTTGTTTTCCTGCTTTATTTTTGGTTTGCACGACAAGATATAGTGTTTGCTTATCGTCACCTGCTTTGGCATACGCACTTAGCTTATATGTCGTATTTGACGTTACAGCGAATTCCTGCTCGACCGAAGCGCCGTCAGCAATTGCTTTCGTAAATCCGGCATACTCGCCTTCGTAGGCATTACCATCTTTAATGATACCGCCGTTCCATTGCCAGTTCCACGGTGCGCCGTTCCCATGCTGCTCGGTATTCTCAAAATTTCCATTGCGAATTTCGACTTTCGGCTTTGGAATTACTGGCTCAAACGGATCAACATCCGGATATTTCTCCAGCTCATACTCATGCACGCCAATGTCCGGCATCCCGTTGTACAACGGGTTATTATAAAAATCACGTTTGCCAGGATCACCAGTTACACTAATGAAACGTCCCGCATTAATTAGCGGGGAATCAGCCAGCAGCTTATAGCCGTCCAGCTCCTCGAACCAATTGATCTGCTCAGGAATAATATTACCCGGTCGATTTAGCACGGTTTTTGCCTTACCCGCGTCCTGCAGCTTAGGATTACCATTTACCATAAATGAGTCAGGAATTTGCTCTTTTGTCGGAACTTTGTTGCCGAAGAAAGCATTATTGAAATAAGTCCAGCTTGGTTTCGAGGCGTAGCCGCCTGTCCCATGATTAATAAATACATTGTTAAATAACTTGACACCAACTGAACCGCCTTGGCTAACCATCATTGCTGTATTCATGCCTTCGCCAACATAAAATACATTGTTGTATACCTGCACGTTTTCCATAGCGCTGCCGCCGCATACCGTAAAGATTTGATATTTGTCATTTTGACTAATATTGTAGCGGAACACACCATCCTTCACACCATGACCTGCATCCTCTGTACAGAACAGCAGCGTACCGCCTTCATTGTTGTATGAATAGTTGTATTGATAAATAGTGCCCTGCGTCCCCTGATCGAAATCCCAAGGCATGCCATCGCGCGTCGTTTTACCGCCTGTCGCTTCGTTAAATTGGAACAATGCATTATCGCCATTCCATAGCCACATGCCTGCGCTATAGCCGCTGGATCTTACATTATATCCATCAATAAAATTGTACTCCACGAGCGCACCCTCGGTCATATGAGGCGCTATGCCATCACCACCGATATTGTAAAGCTTATTCGCCCGAATAACCACATTCGTCATCGGTGTCCATGGCGAATCCTTTTTATCTCCATAAGCCGTATCCTTGTAGCGCAGCAGATCTCTGCTGAACCAATCCGTCCAGAATATAATTCCAGAGCGATCAACATTGCGAATTTCATTATTTTCAATCACTATTTGATCAAAAGTTGTTCTTTGATTTACAGTATCTGCGGGCACTTTATTGCTCGGTGTCATCCCAGGGATGCGTACAGAAACCTGAATACCTGCACTGCCATCACCATCTTTTTTATCCTGACCGTTCACATCATGAATAAATAGATCGTGAATATAGAAATCGCGCAGCACCGATATTTGCGTTAAATCCGTTTCCGTTTTCCCTTCTACACCGAAATTCTCAGCGTAAATTAACAATCCGCGGCGCGGACTAGTTGCAGCCGATGCCCCTTTATTCGTAATTTCCAAATGACCAACTTCCCAGTGCTGCTGATTATAAAATTTAATCGTATTTTCTACTCCGGCACCCTGCAATAGCGGCTTAGCTCCATCGCCATATCTGCCAATAACGATACGCTTATTGGGCTCACCTGAGCCTTTGGGTTGCAAAGAGCCTGTCCATACGCCTCCGGCCTTGAATAAAATTTGGTCACCAGGTGAAAATGTCGTCATATTGACCTTATCCAGTGACTGCCATGCTTGATCCTCGCTCTTACCGGTATTTGTGTCTGAGCCATCAGTATCCACATAATAAATCGTTCCAAGAGCTTCTTCTTTAGCAGTCTCAGGCACTATTTCCTCAGCAGCCCCCACAGACTGAAACGGTACAACAATCAACATTACTAAGCATACTAAAATAACTTTTGCGAATACTTGTTTCATGTTATAGTCCTCCAAATCTAAATTTTGTCTAAATCTTGGATACTATAACAGTGTAACCGCTTTAACAGAGGTGCTCACATCGAGAATATTGACATAAACATATATTATATTGACTCTTTTACTATTATCGCAATCTTCTGTACAATCCCACTTCAGTATCCTCTGAGCCAATAACAAACGGAATTTTCACAGATACAACCGTGCCTTCGTTCTCCTTGCTTTGAATCGTTAATCCGTATTCATCTCCGAAATTAAGTTTAATTCGCTCAACAACATTCGTTACACCAATATTCGCAAGCCGCCCTTTATTAGAAGTATACCCGCTGCTCAAAACTCGTTCCGCCTTCTCCTGATTCATTCCGCACCCGTTATCAGCGATAGTAATCTTCAAATCGTATCCTTCACGAATACAATTAATAGTAATGAATAGATTATGTGAAATACCTTCCTGTCCATGAATAATAGCGTTCTCAACAATCGGCTGCAAAATAAATTTGGGAACTTGACAATGCTCAGTTCCAGGTTCAGTATCAATACTCACCTCAAAAGTCGAGCCATATCGAACCTTTTGAATCACAACATAGTTGTCAATATTGTAAAGTTCCTCTCTCAAGCCAACGAATTCCTTTTTATCTATAATTGTATTACGAAGCAGCTCTGCCAAGGCGCTTAGGCCAACACTGACACTCTCTGCCTGACTTAGCTGTGCTGTCCATTTCAAAGAATTAAGTGTATTGAACAAAAAATGCGGATTAATTTGTGCCTGCAGCATTTGCAGCTCGATCTCTCTCTTTTGCTGCTGCTCCCTCTTCGTCTCTTCAATTAAGGCATTGATCTTCTCTACCATAACATTAAAACGATCCGTCAAATAACCAATTTCATCCTTACTCTCGTCTTCAATCGTTGTGTTCAAATTACCGCGAATAATACGTGATGTCTGCTCTACCAGTTTCGTCAACGGACGATAGATTGTATTTGAGATAAGCAATGCGATGACAAGCGAAACTACGATAAGCAATATGCAAGTAAACAAGATTGTGCGCTGAATATATTTCGTTTCATTATTCAAGTAGCTATCAGGAATCGTACTTATCAAATACCAGCTAGAGTATACATCATAACTGTATGCAACAAGGTGACGCTCACCAGATAGATCCATTGGAAAAGAGGAACTGCCCTTTGCTTCATTACGCTGAATAGCAGTAATAAGCTGATCATTCTTAAAAGGCTGATGCAGCTCTATATTAGAGCTGCGGCTAGAAATTACTTTGCCTTGATTATCAAGAATAAACACATCCGTACCAGCCCCCATATCCACATCTGAATATAGCTCCTCCGAATAAAGCTGTTCACCGATGCTAATAAAAATATAGCCGAGCGATTGATCCCAGTTTTGTGACGAATTGATTTTGCGCGCCAGCACAATGCAAGGCTCTCCCTGTTCAGTCGTCAAATAAGACCATTGGTCTTTACCATCTGCCTGCTCAATCCTCCCGATAAGTCGTTCAAAATGACTATGACTAATGGAGTTAAACCCCATATCATAAACCGTGCTGGAATCTGGCGCCAAAATTCTGACGTTTTTAATTTTTTTCAGCAAATCGAGCTTATCGCTAAGTAAATTGTTAATAAACAGGCTCATTTCACTTTTGTTTAATTCATCAACATTATCATATTGTTCGATATATCTTTGGACATTGTCATTTAACATAATCGAATCACTCAAACTTACATACTTTTTATTTTCAAGCTGTTCGTTTTTGCGAAGCTGCTTCATGATTTCCGCCGAATATGTACTAATTTTCGTTTTAATGGCTTTACTTGCCCCGATGTAGGAGTAGCTGCTAGACAAAATAATAGGTACAGTCGTCAACACCAATAACGTATAAATAAGTCGCGATTTAATGCTTGTATTGCGAAGAAGCTTGTGAATAGCCGATATTAATTTCATGAGCCTACTCCTTTCACTTGCAATTTTAAACTATGCAAATCTTCGCACAATCCGTACTTAAAACACAACCATCATCTCTAAAATGAAAGCGAATAGCGATAGCTCGATATCGTAACTAAATAACTAATGCAAGCAGGACAACTTTACATCTATAATAGTAATATATTTTCACAGGAGGTCAATTTACATGAGATCCATTAAAATAGCCGCATATGCTAATGTCTTTCTTCTAACAACTATCGTGCTGACAAGCTGCGGGCTATTAAATCCGAAGCCAGATTCAACCGCCATTACACCCAATAAAGGAAATATTGATTTTTCAGATAAAGAATTGAGTATTGCCGTGTTTGAAGGCGCTTACGGAAAATCATATTGGGAAGCCGTTATTAAACGCTTCGAAGCTGATTTCCCGGGTGTCAAAATCACTATGATTTCCAATCCAAAAATAATGGATATTATTAAACCTCTAAACGTATCAGGAAATCCGCCTGATTTCATATATGCGCCGATCTCAGATCAAACAAATACCGTGCAAAAAATGCTAAAGGAAAACGCATTCCTTGACTTGACTGAGCTTTTCGATAGCAAAGCGTTGGACAAAGACGTTCCTCTTAAAGATATCATGATGAACGATATTTTGGACTTTGCAAAGCCTTATGGGGATGGAAAAATATATATGGCCCCCAATTATGTTGCTACAGAAGGTCTATGGTATAACAAAACCTTATTTAAACAAAAAGGCTGGACGCCGCCGCGCACTTGGGACGAGCTTTGGAAGCTAGGAGAACTGGCAGCTGCTGATGGACGATCACTATTTACGTATCAAGGCATTTATCCTGGTTATGTTGCCTCGATTCTGTGGCCTGCTATCGTTTCGTTATCTTCTCAAGATGACCTGATGCCAATCATGCAGTTTGAAAAAGGCTCCTTCGAGACAAAAGCGGTGAAGCAATCACTTAGTCTATTCGAGCAGTTCGCCCGCAATCATAATATTATGCCAGGTACTGTAGCGCTTAATCATACACAAGCGCAAATCGAATTTCTCAATGATAAAGCGTTATTCATTCCCAATGGCAATTGGTTTGAGGGCGAGATGAAGGATATTCCACGTACGGAAGGCTTTGAATTCGGTTTTATCCCGCCTCCTACTTTTCACCCATCCGATCAGCAATATGCTCAAATTTCATTTGAAGCCATGTTTATTCCGGCAAAGGCGAAAAATAAGGAGTTAGCGAAGCTATTCCTCAAATATCAGTACGTGGATGATATTATTAAGCTTAACGCAGAGAAATCAACAGGCGTAATTGCAGTAAAGAATGGTGCAGAGCTAGCCAAGGAGCAATTGCCCGCGTCAGTATATGAATCAGCAACCGTATTTGATCACGGCGTCAAACCAGTTATTTTCAGATGGGGATTGCTTCCTAATACGGATATAAAAGTGACAGAAGAGCTATTTAATACAATAAGTGATATCATGCATCGCAACTTAACAATAGACCAGGCGATCGAGCGCGTCGAGAAAACATTCGCGAACATTAGGGAGCCTTTGGAGAAAATAAAATAGACAAATGTAAGACCGCGAGCAGATGAAGACATCTGCTCGCGGTCTTTTTGTTATAAAATCGCTCCTGTTTCCATGCAAAATAGAAAGGGCAATATTGTGCAGGTTATGTTCAATATTGTACATGTACCGCAAACCCATACCAACGGTATACTTACAAAAAAAAGGAGGTCATCTCATGAAAAATTTTAAAGTAATGGCTCTACTGCTAGCTGCTGCAATGTTTATTTTTGTTATCGGTTGCTCTAATAACGGAAATACTTCAACCAACAACAACCCATCTAATTCACCAGCAGCAACAGAGACGACAGGGGAAGAGTCTAATTTGGAAGGCAATGTCGTATTCTGGTCAATGTGGAGCGATACTGAACCACAAGCTAAAGTAATTCAAGAAACGGTTAAGGAATTTGAAAAAGTTAATCCTAAAGTAAAAGTGGATGTAAAGTTCACTGGTCGCGATATTGAGAAATTGATTAAGCCAGCTCTTGATGGCGGACAGCAATTAGATATTTTTGAAGGAGACCCTTCGAAGTCTATTGCTGCTCTTAAGGAGCATGTACAAAAACTAGATGAATATTTAGCTACGCCTGCAATTGGCATGGAAGGCAAAACACTTGAGCAATCTCTTATACCAAGCCTAATGAGCTGGACAAAATCTTTGTCCACTATTGCTGGAATAGAGGAAGGTACTTATGCATTGCCACAACAGCCATTCGCTGTACTGTTCTTCTATAACAAAGAAGCATATGAAAAAGCAGGAATTACTGCACCTCCAACCACTTGGGAAGAGTTTATGGAGCAAAATGAAAAACTAAAACAGTCCGGTGTAGATCCAATTACATTCGACGATGCTTATCGTGATCTGTTTATCGGTGGATACTTGAGCAGCGCAATGGGTTATGAGTGGGTAGATCAACTTGTTAACGATAAAACAGGCGATATGTGGAAAGACCCTATTGTAAAACAATTTGCAACAGACATTATTGCAATGCATGAAAAAGGGTATTTCTCCAAGAAGATTTCCGGAAGTAAATATCCAGCTGCTCAGCAAGACCTAGTGCTTGGACAAGCAGCTGCATACCTTAACGGCACATGGCTTCCAAACGAAGTAGCTGCAACGGCTGGTCCAGACTTCAAGTGGGGCACATTCCAATTCCCTGTTGTAGCTAATGGCAACGGCAAGGGTGGACATCAGGAGCTAACTTTCGGTTCCCAATCACTAATGATTAACAAGAACAGCAAAAACAAAGAAGCAGCAATTGAATTAGTGAAGTATCTTGTTGGCAAAAACGCTCAACAAAAAATGGTAACAGCTGCACAAGCCATTCCTGCAACAATTGATACTGAATGGCCAGCTCCACTTGCGGATGCTGCAAAGGCAATGGATAATGCAAAAGTTAACGCACCTTGGGGCTTCGGTATCAGCAATAATTTCGACTTCTCCAAAGGTGTTATTGTACCAGTATTTATGGAGCTTGTAGAAGGAAAACTTACAGTTGATCAATATGTAGACAAAATGAGTAAAGCAGCTCAAAAGTTCTACAGCGCAGCAAAATAATGAGTCACTTGCTAATTTGCAGCGATTCCACGAATCGCTGCAAATTAGCATTCAAAAGAAACTAATCTGTACCGGGAGGAGAATACTATGCGTATTCCAAAGTCAATTATCGCCCTATTTCTTTTGCCGGCTGTAATTGTTTACTTAGCTATCTTTTTATATCCTACCATTCGTGCTTCTCTAATGAGCTTTTACGATATTCCTGCTCTCTCTAGCAAAATGTCTGATTGGAGCTTTGTAGGATTTGATAATTATATTCAGCTGTTCAACAACTCCTATTTCATGGGATCTGTATGGAATGTGTTCAAAATTTGGCTGTTTGGCGGTCTAATTGTGCTGTTTTTCGCCTTTCTCTATGCCGCTATTATCGCATCTGGAGTAAAAGGTAAGAACTTCTGGCGCTCGCTCGTATATATGCCGAACATCGTTTCAGCGGTCGTTTTGTCCTCCGTATGGCTGCACTATATTTTCAACTCCAACTACGGTTTTCTGACAACTGTATTTCGTTTCTTCGGTCTTAATGCACTGGCAGATATTCAGTGGACAAGTGATCAATACTTATTCCTGTCCATGCTGATTGCTTTCTGTTTCGGCTCAATCGGATATTATATGCTGTTGCTTATTGCTGGAATGGAAAGAATTCCACAGGACTTCTATGAAGCGGCCATGCTCGAAGGCGCTGGTCCATTACGCAAATTTTTCCAAATTACAATGCCTTTGCTGCAAGATATATTCCGCATGACACTTATATTGTGGACAATCGGCGCCATTAATTTCTTCGTTTGGTCAGCCACTTTTGGACAGGAAAGTCCTGAAACGATGACGCCAGGTTACTATATGTATATTAAAGTATTCGGTGCACAAGGTTCGGTCTTCTCGCAGGATGCATTTAACGTCGGAGCCGGTGCAACTGTTGGTGTAATGATTACGATAGCGATTCTTATCTTGTCAGCTGTCATCAATTTATTTTTCCGTAAAGATACTATTGAATATTAATAAACAGGAGGATAAGTCTAATGGCTAATAAACTTCGCTATATCCCGCTTTATTTATGGCTATTGTTCACCATCGTCCTATTCGGATTTGCTATATTAGCGTCTCTGAGCACGACAAGGGGCATCTTCTCAAATGACTTGTTTGAAAGCGGCCTGCATTTTTCCAACTACACGAATTTATTTACTGAAATGAATATGGGACGCTATTTCTTGAATAGCGTTATCTACACGGTAACAGCCTGTATTGGCATACTTTTTATTGCTGCACCAGCTGCTTATATTTTGGGTAGAGTGAAGTTTTTCGGTAAAAAAGTAATTGAGATGATGTTTCTATCTGCTTTATCAATTCCAGCCTTGCTTATTACCATTCCATTGTTTACACTTTTTGTGGAAATGAAGTTGACAGGCTCAATCTTTACATTGGTACTAGTGTATCTTTTCACTAATATTCCATTTAGCGTTTTTTTACTTTCCGGGTTTTTCTCGACTATTCCAAAACCGCTGGAAGAATCTGCGGCAATCGATGGATGTGGTCCGATCAAAACGTTTGTTAGTATTATTTTGCCCATGGCTCAACCCGGTTTGTTAACAGTAACGATTTTTAACTTTATGGGTATTTGGAATGACTATTTCTATGCACTTATATTTGCGAACGACCAAAAAACACATACACTGGCGCTTGCGTTACAATCGATTATTCGCGGATTCACTAATTCCGGAAACTATTCTGGTATTTTCGCCGCTGCGATGGTTGTATTTATCCCTACCCTTGTTCTTTATTTGTTTGTTTCAAACAAAATTGCAGCCGGCATTACAGTTGGTGCTATAAAATGATAGAGTAATACCTCCTATTAATTCTTTCTAGGTAAATGACAGCAAGTGCGGTTGAAGGAGAGGAAAAGATGCTGCGTGTTTTATTCGTAGATGATGAAACAATAATAAGGGTTGCCATTAGCACGATTATCAACTGGGAGGAAAATGGTTATCAGCTTGTCGGTACAGCAGCAGATGGCCTGCAGGCCTTGCAAATAGTGCAGAAGCAGCAGCCGCATATTATTATTACTGATCTGAAGATGCCAAACATGAATGGACTTGAGCTGATCCACGCACTTACTGAAGCCGGATTTACTGGAAAGATTATCGTGCTTAGCAATCATGGTGAATACGAGCTTGTACGTGAAGCATTAAAGAGCGGCGCTGTCGATTATTTGCTCAAAGTTACTCTGCAACCTAAAGACCTGCTTCAGGTGCTCTCCAATACCTCAGAACTTCTAATGCAGGCACAACAGAGAAAAGAACAAAACATCATGCTTGCTCATGAGCTAAACGAGAAACGTCAGGAGCATAGAAACAGCATTTGGAAGCAACTGATACAGGAAGATGCTCAGCATCTCAAGGATGTGCTGCGTGAAGCAAACGCAATTGAGTTAAAGCCTGATCAGCTTGCAGGACACCTCTTTGCAGTGGAAATTGATCAATACGAGCAAGCTCTCACTACTGGTAAAATCAAAAATAAAAAACTGCTGCAATTTTCAGTGGCCAATATCTTGAAAGAAATCATTTCCGATCATAGCTCCATTGAGCTCATTGATTTGGGAGCTGGACAATATGTTGTCTTAATTCAGGAAATGCAACAAGGCTCTGATTACTCTGCATTGCAGCAACTGGCATCAAATTTAATTAAACTGATTCGTACTTATTTGAATTTGGACGTCAGTATAACGATAAGTGATAGTTTCAGCAGCTTGGAACAGCTGCGTCAGCATTACAAAAACTGCAGACATGCTGCAATGGCAACCTTCTATTATGGCTCGGCATCCGTTATTGTTGCTGCTGAAACCGAGTTTGACCACATTGTAGTGAGTACGCGGTATGCAGATTGGGCAAATCTGCTTAAAAATGCACTTGAGGAAAACTCCGATCAATTGACATCGATTATTCAATCTATTATTAGTGAAGTCTCTGCAGCTTTCTGTGATCCGAAGCAGTTAAAACAAGCTTTTCTTATTTTCTTAAATGAACTTGATGCTCTTATAATGAAATGGGCCGCTATGCAAGTGAAAGAAGCAAATAAGATTGACATGAAGGATGTAATTGCACACTCATTTAGACCCTTGTTAATGGATATTCAATCTTTAGAAATGTTCAAGCATTTATTACAAGATATTATGCAAGAAGCGAGTATTCGTCTCCAAGAAGCAAAGCAACGCGCTTGCCGTAAAGAAACTTTGCAAATCATTCACATTTTACAGAGTCGTCTGAATGATAAAATCACACTGGAAATGTTAGCTACCGCCGTTAACCTTAACTCAAGCTATTTGTGCAGAATCTTCAAGCAGGATACCGGCAAAAGCGTGTTTCAATATATGAATGAGCTCAAAATCAACTATGCTGTTCAATTGCTGAAGCAGAAAGATATTAGAGTAAAAGAGGTAGCCCAAGAGATCGGAATCGATGATCCCTTTTACTTTAATCGCTTGTTCAAAAAAATGATTGGCTTTAGCCCTTCCGAGTTTCGGAAAAAAAATAATACTTAAATCTAACAACTTCGAGTCTATGAAGGAGAGATTATGCAATGTCTATCAAACTATCTACATTACAGATATCGGGTGCTCCGCTTGAGGGCGTAAATCCACTTCCGATGTTCAGAAACCGAAAGCATGACCGTGACGTTCCTGTTAACAGCAGTTACCCTGACAGTCTGCGTCCGATGTTGGGCTATGAAGCTGGCGAGCGTTCCCTGCCATATCGCATGCAGGATCGCTATACACGCAACCGGCAGGATTTGATGATTGATACAATAGTTTTAGAAAACGACATACTCGAAGCTATATTTATGCCTCAATATGGCGGCAGACTATATTCCTTAATCGACAAACGTACTAATCGTAACCTACTATATACAAATCCTGTTTTCCAGCCTGGAAATCTGGCCATTTTGAATGCGTGGTTCTCCGGCGGTATTGAGTGGAATATTGGGCAAGTTGGTCATACTTTTACGACTTCCGCTCCTTTGCATGCAGCAAAGCTGCATGACAAAAAAAATAATGAATTTTTGCGCCTATACGAATACGAACGCTGCAAAAATGTGTTCTGGCATATCGATTTCCATCTGCCGCCAGGCTCAGATAAGCTAATTGTATATGTACGCATTATTAATGATAATGACCATTCTTTACCGATGTACTGGTGGACGAATACCGCTGTTGAAGAAACCGAAAAGGCTCGCATGTTCTCAACAACAGATGAAGTCATTTATTTTGATCAGCGCATCAAGGGCTTCGGTCACGGTGTATTGCCAGAACTTGCAACGGTACCTGGCAAGGATGTTACTTATCCGATCAACTTCCCATTCTCTAATGAGTACTTTTTCCAAACGACAGCTGAAAACAAAGCTCCGTGGGAAGCAGTTGCCTATGAGGATGGCAAACTATTTTATGAGCGTTCCACATCCCTCTTGCGCTATCGCAAAATGTTCTGCTGGGGACATCATCCTGGTGGTCGTCGTTGGTGCGACTTCCTGTCCGATCCGGGTAAAGGCAACTACATCGAAATTCAAGCCGGCTTTGCTCCGACTCAACTGCATGGACTAGATATGCCTGCTCATACAGAATGGGATTTCACACAGGTTATCGGACTGTCTGATGTGAGTACAGAGCAATCACATCAAGAGGATTGGCTGAAAGCAAATGATTATGTGAAGGGCTGTATAGACAAGCTTATTACAGAAGAGGATGTTTACACCATTCACGAAGCTGTTCAAGAAGAAGCAATAAAAGCTCCTATTGAGAAGCTCTATGATGGATCCGAGTGGGGCGGATTGGAGGAAGCGCGACGCAATAAGCTAGAGCAGCGAAGCATTCCTGCTGGCTTCGACTTCTCGCTGCTTACGTCTGATACAGCTGCTGAAAGCGTGGAATGGAAGCATTTGCTTGATTGCGGATCATTCCCGCTTGGCGACGTCAACGCTATTCCTCCAGCATGGATGGTACAGCCTGAATGGCTGGAGATGCTGGAATCAAGCCTGCGTTCCTCGGATAACAACAAAAACTGGAATGCATACATGCACCTTGGCGTAATGCTCTACGAACTTGGCAGCGAAGACAAAGCAATAGAAGCATGGATGACTTCCATCGAGCTGCAGCCATCTGTTTGGGTTTATCGCAATCTTGCTATTGCTATGAAGAACAAAGGAGATTTTGCAGCAGCACTCAGCTATATGGATCAATCATTCCAGCTATCGCAATCCTTCCCAGATCGTGCACTGGCTGAAGAGTATCTCAGTATGCTGATCGATAGCGGTCGCCATAAGGAAGCATGGAGCTTTTTCCATACCTTGCCTGAAGAGTACGCAACGAATGACCGCATTCTGATCATCGTAGGCGCAGCGGCCCTTGAGCTCGATGAAGAAGAATTCCTGAGCGAGCTGTTCAAGAAAGAATTTGCAGTTGTGCGGGAGGGTGAGATGCTTATCATCAATCTCTGGTACAAGCACCACGCCAAGCAAATTGCTGCACAGCGAGGCGAAGCGCTTGACGAAAGCCATTTCGAGGAGGCACGCCAAAAATTCCCTCCAACAAACAATATCGACTTTAGAATTGTTGGCGACGAATAAATGAGCACCAGCTAACAAGGAAATGACCTCTGAATTCGTCGAGGCCGCTGAAGAACTTGCAGTGTAAATTAGCCCAAGACATGTTTCAAATCAAAAAGGCAACATTTCGTTCAAATTAGAACGGAATGTTGCCTTTTACGAACATTTCATCGTTTACTCTTCCACAATATCCGCCACTAATTCGCTGGCAATTTCAAGCATTATCGGGATCACAGCTTCATTGTTGCCGGATACGTATATGTCTCCCTGATAATGTCTGAACGGGATCTTAGTATCATTATAGCTCCACATGAAAAAATCACCCTCAATAGACATAGTCGTAGCGCCTGTCACCGTGAACACGGATGTGTATGTAAAATCGGGTTTCGTCATGAAATACTGCTTGCACTCTTCCAAAGATATGGTTTGCTCCGTATTGCCGTTTTCCTGTAACGCTCTTGTCATTCGATAACGTTTACTCATTGTGATGCCTCCAATATTTTTTATTCAACCATTTTCACATTTACATATATGATAAGCGCAACGAAGCCTATAATCAAAATAGCAAATAACGCTTGTACATATTTGAATGATGTTAACCCTGCCGCAAAAAACAATATTCCCATTATTCCATTATATCCACCCACTAGAATGGATAACTTATTTTTATCAGAGACGCGCTTTTCATTAAAACCTGATAATAACCACGTCTTCTTTTTGACACCGACTAAAAAACCTAAGAGTAGTAAAATTCCGCCTATGATTAATAAATCAAAATTCATCTTAAATCCCCCTACTTAAAATCTCCTGGCAATGCTCGGGACGATATAAAGAGCAATGAGTAGTGAAGCAGATAAATAAATCATCATATCCTCGGTTGTAATCCACGCATTAATAAGCGATTGTGATACAAGTATTAAGTACATAATTAATACAGCATTCATAATAACAATAAACCCAAATGACCAATAACGAATATTTATGTTCACTCGTTCATCGTACTCAACTTCTTCTGTATCCAATTTCGTGCGTTTATATTTAGCTATTACGACCGATAGAACAAGTACAGCAAGCAGCAGCCATTTGGTCCAACCCTCATCAAGCGTGAAGATTACAAAGATGGTCAATAGTGAGGGCAAATAATATAATAACCTCTTCATTTTCAATCCTCCATCCAAAATAATTTATCTACTGGAGTCATTAAATGTTTTGAAATCAATAAACAAACTTTAATTGTCGGATTATACTTTTGTGCTTCAATTAAATTCATCGTCTGTCTTGTGACCCCAACTAAATTAGCTAATTCACCTTGCGTAAGCTCATCTTGCTCCATTCTCGCTAACTTCACTCTGTTCTTTAATACAAAGTCCTTCAAAATGTATCCATAACTCCTTTCACAACTCCTCTCCTTATTTAAAATTGTAACATATATATGACAAAAGTAAACTATATGTTTCATTTTAATAGAAAAAGGCGCATTGCAAAGGGTTATAAATCCTCTGCAATGCGCCTATATATAGTCAATTAATCAAAAGCAATCGGCGGTACGCGATGCTTGGTCGCCTGCTCAAAGCCATAAGCAAGTTTAATTAGAGTCGGTTCGCTGAAAGCCGTACCGATAAAGGTAATACCCTGCGGCCCTTTGGTCGTATAGCCGCCCTCTGCGATGATTCCCTGCTCCGCATAGCCGCCTGGCACTGTTATGACGGGATAGCCTGCTCTCGCGGCTAAATCATCGCCCTCTTCATTGCCGAGGAACAACAGCGCATCCAATTGGTGTTCCTCTAAGGTGGCGTCAATTCCGCGCTTGCCGGCCAGCTCTTTATTTTTTATTTTACTATCCAGATATTCCTGTTCAGTCAACGTTCCGCTAGTTTCCTCCGCTGAAATAAGTACGTCTTGCCCGTATTTCAAAGCGATATCAGCATGCTTCTCATTATAGGCAATTAGCTCCTGCAAGGAATGAACGGGAACTGAATCATCCAGCTTTCCTAAATAGTCATTGATATACTTTTTGAATTCATACCGCAGCACATGCCAATCCCACTCCACCTGTTCACACGGCAGCTCCACCGGATCGATAATCGTGACGCCTTCCTGCTTTAATACTTCTATAGCTGCTTCAATAATGGCGAGCCTAGCTTCATCCAGATCTTTATAATAAAAACGCGGAATTCCGATCCTTGCTTGCTTTAAATAACTTGTATCCAGAAATGGCGTGTAATCTCGGTAGCCTTGCTTTACTCCTGACACTGTAATCTCATCTTGCTCGTCTGCACCAACCAACGCTCCAAGTACAATGGCCCCATCTGTTACTGTTCTCGTCATAGGACCTGCTGTATCTTGACTATTCGTAATGGGTATAATGCCAGATCGGCTTACTAAGCCTAGAGTGGGTTTAATCCCAACCAAACTCGTTTGGCTTGCAGGACTTACGATTGAACCGGATGTTTCCGTTCCGATTGCAGCAGCACCTAGATTGGCAGCAACCGCCGCACCTGAGCCCGAGCTGGAACCACCTATGAACATCTCTCCCGGTCCATATGGGTTGAGTACAAGTCCACCTCTTGAACTGTATCCCGCCCACATTGTGCCCGACATGAAATTCGCCCATTCCGTCATGTTTGCTTTCCCGAGTAATACTGCCCCTGCGGTACGTAATTGTGATGAAACGAAAGAATCCGCAGCTGCAAAAGAATTCGCTAGTGCTACCGAGCCTGCGCTTGTGTGCATGCGGTCATTCGTATCAATATTATCCTTGAGCAATATTGGAATACCATGCAGACTCCCTCGGCTTCCTTTTTCGATTCGTTCCTGATCTAACGCTTTGGCAACTTCAATCGCATCTGGATTAATCTCCAAAATCGATCGAAGAATCGGATCATACTTGTTGATTCGCTCCACATATAGCTTTACTAGCTCTTCTGAACTTAACAAGCCCGCTTCCATAGCCGTTTGCATGCTTGTCATATCCGCTTCTATAATCCATTTTTGTTTATTTAGCATCACTTAACCACCTTCACACTGCCTCGATTCCAATAAATCCCTTAACTCAAATCATATCTAATTTCATATACAAAGTCAGGGTAAAAAACCAATATAATCAAGCTTTCCTGCAGCTGTACCCAGCTCGTGGGATGAGCGGTTTGGGACGTGCGATGTGCGACGTTGGACGTTCGACGAGCGACGTACGAAGTGCGACGTACGAAGTGCAACTTGCGAAGTGCGACGTGCGAAGCGAGGCGAGGCGAGGCGAGTTAAGTCTAGTTTCTAGATCTATGTGGGCGAATTTGGTCTGTTAAGCGGAAATTGATCTACTTTCTAGATCTATTTCCGCGATTCTCGCAATTTTGAGGCAAATTCGCACGACGTGCGACGAGTTAAGTCTAGTTTCTAGATCTATTTGAGCGGATTTGGTCTGTTGAGCGGAAATTGATCTACTTTCTAGATCTATTTCCTCGATTCTCGCAATTTTGAGGCAAATTCATCGGATGTGCGGCGAGTTAAGTCTAGTTTCTAGATCTATTTGAGCGGATTTGGTCTGTTGAGCGGAAATTAATCTACTTTCTAGATCTATTTCCACGATTCTCCCAATTTTGAGGCAAATTCGCGCGACGTGCGACGAGTTAAGTCTAGTTTCTAGACCTATGTGAGCGGATTTAGTCTGTTAAGCGGAAATAGATCTACTTTTTAGATCTATTTCCGCGATTCTCGCAATTTTGAGGCAAATTCGCGCGACGTGCGACGAGTTAAGTCTAGTTTCTAGATCTATTTGAGCGGATTTAGTCTGTTAAGCGGAAATAGATCTACTTTTTAGATCTATCACCGAAACTCCCGAACTTTTGAAACCATTCCATAGGTTACGCCGCTCCACTCATTCGATATAATTATCATCCACTCTACTAACAGTAGGTCTCTTCATGCTAAGCGCCCCCATATTCGTGCCCAGCACACCGACGATAATTACAGCAGCGCCGATAAAGTGGTAGTAGGCAAGCTTTTCACCCAAAAACATAAACCCTCCGATAACCGAGACCAATGTTGCAAGATGATTAAATACACTTACCTTGGAGGCTTCGAGCTTCGATAAGGCGTAATTACTGAGCAGGCTGGAAATGAGCGAGGACAGCACGCCTAAGTATAGCATCGACAATAGGAAGACGGGACTTGCAAACGGATCAAAATAATGGGTGAGCGTTCCCGCTGAAACATGCATGCCTACTGCTAAAATATTAAAGACGAGGAAACCTATGGCCGTCATGATATAAGTCATCGTCATTACCTTCATGCGCCCTGAAAGCCTCCTTGCTAGCACACTGTAGCCGGCTAATGAAAGTGCTGACAAGAGTATGAGCAATGTGCCTTTCACATTAGAAATATCGATGGACGTACCCTTCATGACAAAGATAAATATGACTCCAGCTACAGAGAGCAAGGTAGAAAGCTTCTGCAGCTTTGTCGTCCGTTCCTTTAAGAAATAGGCTGCTGCTACCATGGTGAAGATAGGCACCGTTGCATGTATAATGCCTGCTTCCGCGGAGCTGGTGAACTGCAAGCCGTAGGCTTGCAAGGCAAAAAACATCGACGGGTAAAATACAGCAAGCGGTAAAATAACTAATAAATCTCGAGGTTTAAGCTCCAGCTTAATCCAGCCGAGTAGAACTGGAATTGTCGCAGCGATAAAGGAGACGGTAAAGCGATGAGCGAGACTGTCCAGCGGACCTGTAATCGTCAAGGCTAATTTCCCAAAAAGAAAGGAAAGGCCTACGATGATGGAATAAACAATAATGGCTGAATAAGCAAGCCGCTTCGTTTTGATGCCATTCTGATTCTGCGTTGTTGTCATGACTTACCTCCTGTTAACTGCTCGTTGTATACATTTATCGTATCTCTAATGCCGCACATGCTACAATATACAAAAAAACCATCTGTATCGGTACAGATGGCAGAAGGAGCTATACACTTGTACATTTATTTAAAGCTTATGAACGAGCTGGAAGAGCTGATATCCAAACAGCCTTATAAGGATGGACAGAAGCTCCCTTCCATTCGAACGCTTGCCGAGCAGTTCGCTTGCAGCAAGAGCACCATCATTAAAGCGCTGGATGCGCTGGAGAAACGCCATCTTATTTATGCGATGCCAAAGAGCGGTTATTTCGTCGTAAAAGGAATAAATCCAGCTCAAGATGAAGCGAGCAGCGTACTCGACTTTGCTGCTACGGCCCCTGATCCCGCACTGTTTCCTTACTTGGACTTTCAGCACTGCATTAACAAAGCGATCGATACCTATCAGAAGGACTTATTCGTCTATGGCACTGCCAAAGGGATGGATTCCCTTATTGATATCGTTCGAAAGCAATTAATGAGCTATCAGGTATTCACGCAAGATAGAAATATTTTTGTTGTGTCTGGGGTTCAGCAGGCATTGTCACTGCTTGCAGCTATGCCTTTCCCGAACGGGAAGCAAAAAGTACTGATCGAGCAGCCTGGCTATCATCTGTTTATTGAGTATTTAGAAACACGCCGTGTACCGGTTATTGGTATTGAACGTAAATTTTCCGGCATTGATTTTGATAAGCTGGAGGAGATCTTTCGTACGGAGGATATTAAATTTTTTTATACAATGCCACGCTTCCACAACCCGCTTGGCTGCTCCTATTTGAGGAAAGAAAAGCAGCTGCTTGCCAAGCTGGCCGCCAAATACGATGTATATATTGTCGAGGACGACTATCTGGCTGATTTCGAGCAAGACAGTAAAGCTGATCCAATATTCACATATGACGACTCGTCCCATGTCATCTACTTAAAGAGCTATTCAAAAATTATATTTCCCGGCCTGCGAATCGGTATTGCGGTCATACCTGATGTATTGACTGAAGCGTTTCGTCTTTTCAAAAAACAAGATGACATCGACAGCTCTATGCTCTCGCAAGCCGCTCTTGAAATTTATTTACGCAGCGGCATGTTCGAGCGGCATCGCGCCAAAATACGCAGCAAATACACTGCAAGAGCCAAGCTGCTCGATGCTGCACTTGAGAAGGAGGCTTTACGCAGCGGAGGCGCATTTACCTATGAACGTTCCAAGCATCCTATTATTCATACTCATATTTTGCTTCATCCTACGATCTCTGTTCCGCTGCTCATCGGTCACTTGCGAAAGGAAGAGATACTCGTAGATTCGCTAGATCGCAACTACTTGTCTACTTTTCATAGAGAAAACATATTGAAGCTAAATGTGACCAATATCATCGAAGAGAACATTGAGAACGGAATAGAACGGATCGGAAGCTTGCTCTCCCAATCCGTCCGCTTATCAAGATCAGAACCTCTCTGATACAACCTTCGCCTGCGTGAAGAGCAGTATATAATCGCGCCCGCCGGCTTTCGAATCCGTACCTGACATATTAAAGCCGCCGAAGGGATGGACGCCGACTAAGGCACCCGTACACTTGCGGTTGAAATATAGATTGCCTACGTGAAACTGCTCACGGGCCTGCTCCAACCGAATTCGGTTCCGAGAGATGACGGCACCCGTTAAGCCGTAATCGGTGTTGTTCGCGATATCAAGTGCTGTCTCGAAGCTGTCGGCTTTAATAAACGCGAGTACGGGACCGAAAATTTCTTCCTGAGCAACGCGAGCGAGCGGAGCGACATCCTTAATAATCGTAGGTTCAATGAAATAACCGCTGGGATCCCCGATTTTACCTCCCTGTACGATAACCCCTTCGCTCCGACCGACCTCGATATATTTTAAAATGCTCAAGTAAGCCCGCTCATCGATAACGGGTCCTACATATGTGAGCTGCTCGTTCGCCTTCCCAAGCTTCAGCCGCTTTGTCCGTTCAACGACCTTCTCGATTACCTCATCATAGACGAGCTCATGTACAACGGCACGCGAGCAAGCAGAGCATTTCTGACCTGTGTAACCGAAGGCCGAGGCTGTTATAGCATCGGCGGCAAGCTCAAGATCTGCATCCGCGTCGACTATAATTGTATCCTTACCGCCCATCTCCGCAACGACACGTTTCATCCATTTTTGGTCCGGCTGACTAATCGAGGCTTTCTCATTAATGCGTATGCCAACCTCTCTTGACCCCGTAAAGCAAATAAACCGAGTGAGCGGATGCTCCACCAAAAAATCACCGACTTCGTTTCCCGCTCCCGGCAAGAAGTTCACAACACCGTCCGGCAGCCCTGCCTCATCCAGCAGCTCAACGAATTTCGCTGCGATAACTGCCGTCGCGCTTGCTGGCTTTAATACCACGGTATTGCCGGCAACGACTGCCGCCATCGTCATACCCGCCATAATCGCAAGCGGGAAGTTCCATGGCGGTATAACAACGCCTACCCCAAGCGGAATATAAACGAGCTCATTGTCCTCGCCAGTTATAGCAACAATGGGCTGACGCTCCGCAAGCCGCTCCATCTCCCGCCCGTAATACTCCAAAAAATCGATAGCCTCCGCCGTATCTCCGTCAGCCTCCGCCCAGCTTTTGCCCGCTTCATAAACAAGCCATGCAGAGAATTCGTGTTTGCGTCTTCGCAGCAACGCTGCTGCTTTGTACAACACTCTCGCCCTAGCGTCAGGCGTCACCTTCTTCCACTCCTCAAAGGTTGCTGCTGCAGCAAGTATCGCTTTGTGTGCAAGCACTTGATCAGCCTGCGAGACGATCCCGACAAGCTGCCCCACATCTGAAGGATTGATCGATTTACGCTTTTGAATCGTCTCCACGCGCTCAGAACCAATTTTCAACAAATACTCTTGGCCAAGCTCAAGTTCTACTTTCCGCAGTGCACCCTGAAAATCGTTTATATGATCAGCTACCGAGAAATCGGTAAATGGCTCGTTCCGAAATGGCTCACGCATAAATAAATCCCCCTGCCCATTCGAGTCATTACTAGATGTACCTGCTTCACTCTTCACAATATCTGCTCGCCCAGAAGCGAGCCAATCAGCTCTACAGCAAGCTTTGCCGTCTTGTCATTCTGATCAAGGCTTGGGTTTACTTCCACAATTTCTGCTGATGTGACCAGATTCGATTGGTAAAGAAGCTCAAGCGCAAGATGCGCTTCACGGTAGCTGAGGCCGCCTCGGACAGGTGTGCCCGTACCCGGTGCCTCAAGCGGATCAAGACTGTCGATGTCAAAGCTGACATGAACACCATCCGTCGTTTGCCCAAGCCGCTGAATCACTTTCTCCATCACGCGTGCGATACCGAGTCGATCGATATCGTGCATCGTATAACAAGCAATTCCTAATGCGCGAATATAGTCCTTCTCCCCGGAATCAAGCGATCTGGCTCCGACAATCGCGACATGCTCTGGCTTTATTTTGGGCGACATGCCTCTTAAACCCGTTAACAACGGGATACCTCTGCCTAGACTAATGCCAAGCGACATCCCGTGAATATTGCCCGATGGACTTGTATCCTCCGTATTCAGATCCGAATGGGCATCGAACCAAATGACGCCTAGATCCTCGTAGTGCTCAGCTAGACCAGCAATCGTCCCAATGGAAATGCTATGATCGCCGCCGAGCACTAACGGAAAGGAACCCTCTGCAACGATTTCCGATACGCGCTCAGAAAGCCGGATGCTTACCTCGAACACCTCCGACAAATGCTTTGCATTAACGGATGGAAGCAGCGGCGGCGGCGAGTTAACGCTGATTTCTCCTGCTACCCGATGTGACAGTTGAAGCTCGGTCAGCTTGCCGCTAAGTCCCGCTGCCTGCAAAATATGCGCCGGGCCTAGCTCCGCTCCGGGAATACCAGCTCCTTTCCCGAAAGGAACCGCAACGATTGTTACCTCCTTAATACGCATAGCCGTCACTCTCCTGCCTAGTTGCTATTCGTGAAGACAGCTTGAATTCGTTCAAAAGCAAAGTCGATTTCGTCTTCTGTTATAATGAGCGGCGGCGCCAGCCGAATTACAAATTCATGCGTTTCCTTGCACAGAAGCCCCAGCTCCATCAGTCTCTCGCAATAAGGCCTTGCAGGCGTGGACAGCTCGATAGCAATGAACAATCCTCTGCCTCTGATCTCGGTAATGTCTGGATGCTGCAGCGCAGCGAGTTTTTTCATCAAATACTGCCCTAGCAGACGAGAGCGTTCTGCAAGCTCCTCATCCTCGATTACTTCCAGTGCCGCGATGGCAACAGCGCAGCTTAGCGGATTGCCACCAAAGGTTGATCCGTGAGAGCCCGGCTCGAATACATCCATAATGCTTGTATTCGCAGCAATGGCAGATACAGGCATTACCCCTCCGCCCAGCGCCTTCCCCATCACGTAGATGTCAGGAACAACCTCTTCCCAGTCGCAAGCGAATCTGCGGCCAGTGCGACCGAAGCCGGTTTGAATCTCGTCTGCGACGAGCAGCACCTGATGCTCCTCGCATAGCTTAGCTACAGCCGCAAGAAACCCATCAGCCGGAATCCGAATACCCGCTTCGCCTTGAATAGGTTCGATCAGCACAGCGGCGGTATGCGGCTTTATCGCAGCTTTTAATGCCTCCAGATTTCCATACGGAACAATGCGAAATCCCGGTGTAAAAGGACCATAGCCCTGCTTATACGCCTCCGTTGATGAGAAGGAAGTAACCGTCAATGTCCGACCGTGAAAATTGCCCTCAAAAACGATAATCTCCGCTTGCTCATTCGGTATATGCTTGACGCTGTAAGCCCAGCGACGTACAGCTTTTATCGCTGTCTCAACCGCCTCTGCCCCTGTATTCATAGGAAGAATTCGTTCTTTGCCGGTATATGAGGCCAGCTTCTCGCAGAAAACACCCAATACCTCATTATGAAACGCACGCGACGTAATCGTAACCTTAGCTGCCTGCTCCTTTAATGCCTTTATAATGTGAGGATGACGATGCCCTTGATTCAATGCCGAATAAGCGCTCAGCATATCCATGTAGCGCATGCCTTCTGAATCCTGCACCCATACGCCCTCTGCGCTGCTAATGACAATCGGCAGGGGATGATAATTATGGGCGCCAAATTGCTCTGCCAGCTCAATATCCTTATTTGCCCTGTTCATCACCTGCTCCTTTCTGCATACCCTGCAAAAAATAGCTGTTTTTGATTTTATGCGGTAGAGGGGAGACAAATAACAAGTTGGCGGCGTGGACGCGCTCAAAGAAACAATTTCTCTTGTGCAGATAAGCAAGGGTTGCTTTAATAATAGTTGAGGGGGGGGGAAATGAAATTATGAAAAATAAGAAAGTGTTTCTTACGATGCTGATTAGTCAAATTTTATTCGGGCTTTTCACAGTCATTTGGTTATTTGTCGCGTTAATGTCCGTCATGATGTTTGACTCGCCAGGCTCAGAAAAACTGTTTTGGCCTGTGATGTTATTCATCATTATTTGGTTGTATCCTGTAGCACTTATCCTGTCTATTATCATAAGCTGGGTGCTGTATCGCTATCGCAAAATAAAAACAGCGATGACCATCGCAATGGTACCGCTGTTCTGGGTGCTTCCTATTCTCGGTTTCTTGATTTATGCAAATGTGAGCTAATAAGCTATACAGTTATAAAACTTGCAGTAAGACTGATAATTACTCAGACTTTGCAAAATGCTCCTGACAGAACGCAAACACCATTTTTTCCTCGTCCTCTTCAAGCTCAAAATCAATATACTTATTCGAGGATGTCGTCAAAAACTCATATTTCGCGATGCGAGCTGCTCCCTCTTCGATAACATAAATCACGCGGAGCGTTACGCCCTCCTCATGATAAAGCTCATCATCATCAGCAACATCCAGATCGAGTATAAATTCATACCTCGTTCCCGATAAAATACCAAATGGGTCCTTCATTAATTCAGCGCTATATTCCGTTACAGTAAACATTTCAACCACTCCTTCTTCTCTAGTATAACAAAACAAAAGCAGCCTGAAACTTGAAATCCAAGCTTCAGACTGCTATTTTTTTGTAAAACGGTTTTAGACTCGCCGTTTCCTACAGGTTGCTTAGCGTTTCTGTAAGAACAGGAACGATTTGCGATTTACGGGAAACAACGCCCTTCAATACCGCTTTATTATCTTCCAACGTTACGTTGTAAGCTTTCTCTACCGCGTGTGCTTGAGCGCCAAGTGCAAGTGCTACGGAATCATTGTTCAAAATATCCGTTACAACAAGCACGAACAGGTCAAGACCTTTTGTCGCAATAATATCGTTAAGAGCTGCTTCCAGCTCAGCTTGGCGGGAAATAACATCGTTTGTATCAACCGCGTTTACTTGTGCGATTTCTACTTTGTAGCTGCCCATTGCGAATTCTTTAGCATCAAGGGAGATCAGCTGTGCAATCGTTTTGTCGCTTAGATCTGCACCTGCTTTAAGCATGTCCAGACCATAGCTTTCCGCGTTAACGCCAGCGATTTCAGCAAGCTCATGAGCTGCTGCTACATCTTGCTCTGTGCAAGTCGGTGATTTGAACAGCAAGGAATCAGAAATAATTGCAGATAGCATAAGGCCAGCAATTTCTTTACGAATTGCAACACCGTTCTCTTTGTACAATTTATTCAAAATCGTCGCTGTGCAGCCTACTGGCTCAGCACGGAAATAAACCGGGTGGCTTGTCTCAAAGTTAGCGATACGGTGGTGGTCGATAACTTCAAGTACACGTACTCTATCGATATCGTTAGCGCTTTGTTGACGCTCGTTGTGATCGACCAAAATAACAGTGTCTGTCTCGTCAGCAACATTCTCAATAAGACGAGGAGCTGCAATGCCGAAATAGTCTAGTGCATATTGCGTTTCGCCGTTAACGTCTCCAAGGCGAATAGCCTCAACGTCAGCACCTAGCTTTGTTTTGAGCTCAGCGTAAGCAATCGCTGATGTAATCGTGTCTGTATCCGGGTTTTTGTGCCCGAAAATAAGCGTTTTTGTCATTTCGAATACTCCTTAAAGGTTATTTGTCGGCTGGGCCAAAAAAGTCGTTAACAGCCCATGTCCTTTGGAAAATCATATACTAAAAACCATTATAGCTTTAAGTGTTCTTTATTCCTATACCTTTACACCGAATTAAATCATAAAATTTATTTATGAATTACCGTTCCATTATACGATAAAACGCTTATTAAGCTAATGCAGCTAAAGCATTACAATTTTTTTTCATAACAAAGGCTTGAATCGCAATGAACATACTCACCGTATCTGTCAATTTCATAATAATTATGCTTTTTATAAAAATGCAGCGCTTCTGGCTGCGGCGCGCCCGCTTCCAGACGAATAAATCGATAGTTCATCTCATTCGCTCTAGTTTCTAAATGATTCAAAATTTGTGCTGCGATACCATTCCTTCGATATGCAGGGCTGACATAAAATCGCTTTAATTCAATGTACTCATGATCCAGCGGTTTTATCGCTCCGCAGCCTATTGGCACTCCTTGCTCATACGCCACCACAAATACAATTTTTTGGATTTCCGGATCATTGAAGTCTACTGCAAATATTTCCTCTGCCATATATCTTTGCACCAAATCCTCGTCCAGCTTATTAATGAGCATATGTAAGTCTTTATCGGTATGAGATACTTGAACGATTTCAGTGGTCATTACTGCACATCCCTCTAAATATGGTTTGTTTATCATACCAATGCACAGGAAAGAAAAAAAGCTCTCAAGGCATATGCCTTGAGAACTTTTTTGGGGCGGTTTAAATCGTTTCAATGCTTTAGATAACATCCTCTAGTCATTTCAGTTAGCCTTATCCAACTAGCCTTTGAAAGCTTTCAAAAACTGAACGGCTTTGCCAATATCAGCTTCTGGACTTGTACCGACCTCACGCTCGATGGTCAGATAGCCCGTATAGCCGATTTCTTGAAGCGCGCGCAGGTACGCAGGCCAGTCCACACCGCCCTCGCCAAGCGGTACTTCACGGAATGCAGAACCCGTTTCGGCCATTTGAGCAATTTTGTCATGGTCGAGCGTAACCTCGTAGCCGTAATCACCATAAACGTCGCGCGGATCAACATGACCAAGCTTCACGCCGTCCTTCGCATGCGTATGAACGATATAATCCTTCAGCGTGTGTACGCCTAGGACAGGATCATCACCCGTTACCATAACCATGTTAGCTGGGTCAAAGTTAACGGCTACGCCTTTTGTACCAAGACCATCAAGGAACGACTTCAAGTGTGCAGACGTCTCCGGTCCTGTCTCGATAGCAAAAAAGGCATTCATATCATTTGCGAACCTAGCCAATTCTTCACAAGCCGTATGCATAGTCTCATATACACGGCTGTTCTTGTCACTTGGCACGATACCGATATGCGTTGTGATAATGTTTGTTCCAAGCTCCATGCCAAGCTCCATAATCCGTTTGGATTTATCGATTTTGAACCGGTTCTCGGCAGGATCTTGGAAGCCATGACCACCCAAATCTCCAACCAAGGCAGAAATTTCTAGCCCTAGTCCATCAATATAGGCCTTCCAATCTTTTCTTGCCGCTGCGGAGAGAGTAGCGGGATCCAGCTCACCTTGCACCGCATAAATTTGTACGCCATCCGCACCAACCTGCTTCGCTTTGACCAAGCCTTCCTTCACGCCAACCTGAAAGCTATCAACAATAACGCCGATTTTGTTCGTAATGATAGGCAAAGTCATATTCTATTTGCTCCTTCGTTTATAGTTCGTTCCATACACGCTTTACGAATTCAAAGCCAAGCCGCGTTCCCAGACGACAATCTTCCAAGCCTTCAAACTCGATTGAAATATAATCGTCATAGCCGCTTTCCTTCACCGCGCGCAGCACTTGCGGCATCGCAATGTCGCCGTGTCCGACGATTGCTCCGCGAAGCCAGTTGCCGCTCTTCGATTTAAACCAGCCTTCTCCAAGGTTATCTGTGGATGGGCGGTAGTAGAAATCTTTTAAGTGAACCATAGAAGCCAAGCTGACATTGTTAGCAACAGCAGCAACCGGATTCTCATCTACACAAAGAAAGTTTCCTACATCAAGCGTCGTCCTGAAGTTCGGACGATCTACGACTTTAACAAGCGCCTGCACGCGGTCACTATTCTGAATATAGTAGCCGTGGTTCTCTACGCTTGTCGTAATACCGAACGCTGCTGCATAATCAGCGATAATTTGGCAAGCCTTCGCCAGCCTCGGCAGCTCTTGCAAAAAGTTCGTTATCGATAGGTCATTTGAGGAAGCAACATCATGGCGCATCTTCTTCACACCGAGCGCTGCTGCGATATCCACCTCACGCTTCAAACGTTCAATTTCTTGCTCGAATTGTTCATCGTTCAAGCCAGAGAAGTTCGCGCCTACCGCATAATTGGATATTTCGATGCCGCTTTCCTGAGCTTGCTTCTTAATGACTTCGATTAATTCCGGATTTTTTGTAAGGTCAAAGCCAAGCGGTACAATTTCTACATGCTCTCCGCCAATCGATGCTATATAAACGATAACATCCTGTATCGTCATTTCTCCTTTGTTAAGAGCGCCATATAAGCTATACGTGCTAATTCCTAGTTTCATAGACGTACTTCCGCTCCTTTTGCTGCTGATTCATAGATGCCGACTAAAATTTTCATAATTTCTACGCCATCAGCTACTGGGCTGATCGGCTGTTGACCGCTTGCAACGCAGTCAACAAAGTGGTTAATTTCGTTTTGGAAAGCTCCCGTAAAATCAAAACCAAGGCTGTCCGTTTGTGGATATACGTTTAATATCGTATCATTTTGTTCCGTTACAATAACGGTCTCCGGATCGATTTCGAAGCCGCCTTTTTCCCCATAGAGCTTAACCGTATTTTCATTAGACTTTGCATGCAGCGTGAAGCTGACATCTACGAGAAGTGATGCTCCGTTCTCGAAACGAATTAGTGCATTCGCCAAATCCTCAACAGTGTTTTTCTCCGCATCGTAGTCCGCCGCTTGGTAGAAGCTTAGGTTTTTCACATTCGAACGATTGCCGAGCTTACGGTACGTATTTGCACTAACGGATACCGGCTTTGGCCGTCCCATCAAATACCAGCATAGATCGATAACATGTACGCCAATATCAATTAGCGGTCCGCCGCCCGAGCGCTCAATATCAGAGAACCAGCCGCCTGGATTACCTAGACGTCTAAGCGTTGATGCTTTGGCGAAATAAATTTCACCAAACTCGCCTCTATCAGCCATTCCGCGAATCAACTGTGCATTCGTATCGTAACGGCGAACGAAGCCAACTTGCAGGATCTTGCCGGATTGTTCTACCGCCTCTTGTACGAGAAGCGCGTCCTCAACCGTACGGCATAGCGGCTTCTCTACGAGCACATGCTTGCCTGCTTTAAGAGCGGCAATACTGATTTCGGCATGCGTATTGTTCCAAGTACAAATGCTGACTGCTTCGATAACCGGATCGGCAAGCAGCTCGTGATAATCGGTATAAATTTTCTCAGCGCCATATTTCACTGCCGCTGCTTTCGCACGCTCTTCATTTAAATCGCAAACCGCGTAAATGTTGGCATTAGGGTTTTTCTTATATGAGTCCAAATGAGATGCTGAGATAGAGCCTGTTCCAATTACCGCAATTTGAATCGGTTTCATTGCTAATCTCTCCTTATAATATCGTATCATTAGGTTTTGCATGTCTATACTTTCGTATTATAATGGTTTCAACCTGCAACTCCATGTAAAGCTGTGCGGTTTGTTTGTACAATTGTGCTATCTAAATGAGGAGGTCTTACCAGGTGGAAAAATTCGAAGAACTGCGTGAGCCGATGGACATGCCCGATCCCCATTTTCCAATCAAACTGCATCGAACCTCCTTCGATCAGCAGGGAATCGTCATATTTCCACATCACTTTCATGAACACCTTGAATTTCTATATATAGTGTCGGGACAAGCCTCGATAGAATGCGGTTCTACTACCATTACTGCTTCCGCAGGGGATCTGATCGTCGTGAACAGTAATGAGCTGCATTACGGAATCAGCTTATCGTCGGATTTGCACTACTATGCGCTCATCGCGGACATTTCCTTACTTCATAGTCAGTCGGTTGATGCCGCTGAAACCAAGTTCATTACGCCGATCACCCAGAACCGACTGCTGCTGCAAAATTATGTTGGCAATGACAGCAAAGTATCCGCTTGTATGCTCTCCATAATCCATGAGCTTGAGCAGCGTGAGTTCGGATATGAGCTGGCTATTAAGTCGGAGCTATACAGACTATTGACGCTGCTGCTGCGCGGTCATGTTGCTACCGTGCTTACCCAAGTGGAATACGCGGAACGCATGAAAAACATCGAGCGCTTCGCCCCAGTCTTCCAGCATATTGAAAATCGATACAAGGATGAGCTGTCGGTCGATAGTCTCGCAAGCATGGCGAACCTTAGCCGCTATCACTTCAGCCGACTATTCAAGGAGCTGAGCGGTCATACCGTTACGGAATACATTACGATGACTCGCCTCGGCAAAGCGGATTATTTGCTGCGCCACAGTCCGCTTACCGTATCAGAGGTTGCTGCAGCGACCGGTTTCAACGACATTTACTACTTCAGCCGAACGTTCAAAAAACATAAAAAAGTTTCCCCATCCTCGCTCCGGGGAAACTAATTATGTTTGTTGCTTATACTAGGCTAGGGGCGATTATTTCCGGCCAAAATCAGCCTTAATTTCGCCCCACTCCTCGGTATTCCATTTCAACACTTTAGATGTGTACGTATTCGTTTGAATCCACCTCACCGCTTCATCCGTTAGCTCCCAGATTTTGGCGGTCGAAGCATCTCTCTTTAAGGTGGAAGCTACCTTCTTATTGCGAAGCCAGCTCAGCGCTGTTCTTGAATCGCTATAGATCGTCTTCGTGCTGCCCTTCTCCTTCAAGTAAGCAAGAGCATGCACAACAGCGATAAATTCACCTAGATTGTTGGTGCCGTTCGGTATAGGTCCGACATAAAATAATATTTCACCTGTTTGAGTATCTACACCTTTGTACTCAACAGGGCCTGGATTCCCCCGTGTGCCAACGTCAACAGAAATACTGTCATAGTCAATAGAACCCGCATCTTCTTTCACTAAGACTGGCTGCTTTACACTGCTGCCTGTTTTCGAACCAGCAGCCGCTTTGCCTGTGCCCCAGTGATTGCGCCAACCGTCTTGGAAAGCCTGATCAGCCGCCTGCTTTGACTCAAACGACTTAAACTTCGCATCCTGCACACCGCTAACCTGCGCTTGGCACTCAGGCCATGATGTAAACACTCCCGTCTTCTTGCCAACCCAGACTACATAATATTTCCCTTTTGCCATCTCTCAAAAAAACCACCTTTAATGAAGTCCGTCTTCCAATTCACTTACTTACTATTTTTCAATTGTTAGAGCTATACACGAGTGCATAGCTGCCATTAAACGAGTACTTTACTAAATATTCCTTCGAAATAAGCCTGTAAATCTACCTTTATCGGCATAAAATAAATATGACTGTTCGTTTGCTTTGTAAATGCTAATGCTTGATTGGCAAACGCGATATTCCATTCCAGCGTCGGCTGAAAATCGTTCGGGAAGACCACATGATTTCTTGTTTCCCAATATTTTTGAGACTTGTCCGAAACAACCGGTGATACACCCCAGAAAATCTCCGAGCCCTTCACCATGTCCGAGTACTGCTCCATTAATGCTAGATCGAAAAATGGCTGTGTAAAGAAACCGTCTGCTCCAGCATTCCGTTTTCTTTGAATATACTCGTATTCCGCCTCCAAGCTGCCGCGATAAGGATCTATTGCTGCATACACCTTAATGTGGGGGTGATCCTGCTTTATTTTTGAAATCAGATCTATACATGTTGTTGGATATATAAGCTGCTCGCTATTTTTAGGAACATCACCTGTTACGATGAGTACCTCGGTAATATGATGCGTCTCCAGATCCTCGATGAATCGCAAAGGCTCTCCGCAGTCGAAATCCATTGCCCTTATGTGCGGAACGCAGGATTCGTATAGCGATTTGGATATGCAGGACGCTTCCCAGCTGCGAAGCTCGAACCTCGTCAAATCAGGAATATTTATTGTATTTATAGCTGGAAACTGTGTTTTGATTAATTGCAGCTCTGCTTTAAGCTCTGTCTCATTTCTCGGAACAAGCTCTAACGAAATTCTCACCACATAAGCCCCTTACTGTATAAAATGAATTAAATTCATACGTATCATTACAATCATATATGTATAATAATACATATTAACGAATTTTAATTCAATTTACCAATCACTATAATCGCATCTTCCTATTATATTTCCTTATAAAGCGTACCTGTTTGTTAGGTATAAGGCAATACTACTCGACTTTGGCAGGTAAAAGCTCATCAATATGGAATAACGAAATGTAGTTTAATCCTGCCTCTTCTATATTCATTCTTCCTTTTGGATCTCGTTCGATGACCGACATCACTGTCGAAATTACAGCTCCATATTTCTTTAGATCACCCGAACTTATAAGAATTTGTCCTCCTGTTGTAACCACATCCTCAATGATACAGACTTTCTTCCCTGCTATATCTACTCCTTCAGCGAGCTTGCAAGTCCCGTATTGCTTCGCTTCTTTTCTAACAAACGCCGCAGGTATTCCTGTTCTCAGCGATAGTGCCGTTGCAATTGGAATCCCGCCCATTTCAAGACCAGCCAACACCTCCGTATCCTTCGGCACTAATGGAGCCAGCCTTTCTGCAATCTCAGCAAGCAGCTTCGGGTTTGACTCGAATAAGTATTTATCAAAATATTGATGTGATGTCTGACCAGATCGCAGTTTAAAGGTTCCCTGTAAATACGCTGCTTCAAATATTGCTTTCGCCAATGGGTCTCTGTTCATTTGTAATACACTCCTTTGCGTTTTTGAGTATAAAAAAAACACTAAAGCAGCAAGCACTTTAGTGTTTTATGTAAGAATGGAAATATAAAACTGAAAAACGAGGTCTGTATCTAAGCTCCTCAGCCTTCCACTTCATATCCCCACCCCTTCCAGACATTTCTATTATTGTATATGCTTCTTCGTCATTAAACAACCTAATGGCTCCATTATTTCCATTGTTCGAGTAAAAGATCAATTTCAATTAAGTCTTTGACCTTCGCATCATATTCGAATGAGTCTGTGTAATACTCATCTTCCTTCCATATTCCTCTCATGCCTGTCGCTTTACTAGCTGTGACATCATTGATAGGATGGTCGCCAACATATACACATGCCTTGGGCTCCACATCCAATTTCTCCGCCGCTCTGAGGAAGATAGCCGGATCTGGCTTCCGCAACCCTTCTCGCTCTGAAATCAGAATTTCATCGAAATAACGGGCAATGTCCAGTGCATGAATATTGCTGGCCTGAAAGTCACCGAATCCGTTCGTAATCATCGCAAGCTTATAGCCTTTGTCCTTCAATATATCCAATAGCTCATACATATTTGGAAAAGGAGCGGCATGATTAGAGAAGCCTTGCTTATAATCGTTCAGTAGATCGTTCCAATCCAACTCCAGCTCAAACTCTTGTATCAGATCCTGATACACCTTGTCCTTCCAGACGTAACCTCGGCAATCTAGTGCAATAAATCGTTTTATATAACTCTCTTTATCTATCTCGCTGTTTGGCTTAATCAGTCTCTCGAATTGTTCCTCTACGAATTGCAATAAGGAGCGATCACGATCAAGCAGCGTACCGTCTAAATCAAAGATAACCGCTTGAATCATGGGCTTACGGACTTTACAGCTTTTTTTGCCCCGCCAAACAGCTCCACGGATAGCTCAGCTCTAGCATCTTGTAATGAATAGGTGACCTTACCCTCCATTCCGCGTATGAAAAACATCAATTCTCTTTCTTGAACGGAATAAGGGCATAGCTCAAACTTAAACCATGTATTCTGCATGAGATAAAACTTATCTTGCTCCTTTGTAATCATAATGGATGAGCCTGGCTCGCCCTTCACATCATAGCTGCCTATAAGCTCCTTATGCTGGTCGGCTTCCAGCTTCACAGGAGTATGGGACAACGGAAGCTTAACCTCCTCGCCAAAAGCGATTCGCGCGAGCTGTTGACTAATAGGTCCTACCTGCGTCGTTACTAAATTGGATAGGACGATTATCGTTAAATCCTCGTTTTTGTAATGCTTCATTTCAGTAAGGAACCCATTGATTCCCCCGCTATGGCCGATGACTTTCCTGCTGCTGCCCATAATTTCTTCCTCATCTATAAATAAACCATAGCCGTATTTATCCTTGAACGGAGTTGTCATACTTACATAGGCATTCTCACTCATTTGCCGCTGTGAATGCAGCGCCAAACCCCAAATATAAAGATCCTCGATCGTCGAATACATACCGCCGGCACCGGATGGAATAGACATGTCCAAATACTCAGCATTAACGACCTCGCCCCATACTTCATAGCCTGCAGCACGGTTCTTTAATATTTTCTTCGCGTTATCATAGCCCGAATTTATCATCCCGAGCGGCTTCAATATAGCATGGTGGATATATTCCTCGTAGGAACGATTAGTTATTTGTTCAATAATAGCCGTCAGAAGCACGTACCCTGAGTTGCAGTAATCATATTTCTCCCCCGGCTCAAACAGCAAGGGCTTATCCGCAAATCTAGCGATGGTCTCCTCCGTAGAAGAAACAAGTCTCATCTTTGGCACAAAATCCTCTAAACCAGTAAAGTTTGGAATGCCTGATGTATGCGTTAACAAATGATGAATAGTGATTTTATCGCCATGTTGGAAGCTAGGGAGGTACTTGGAGACCTTGTCTTCCACATTCAGCAGCTTAAGCTCATGCATCATCACGATAGCAACCGCTGTAAATTGTTTCGTAATCGAGCCGAGTCGAAAAATAGTCTGCGGGGTATTCGGAACATCATGCTCGAAATTTGCCATTCCAAAACCCTTGCTTAGAACGATTCGTCCCTCGGATGCGACCAATACAGAGCCGTTCAGATAACCTAATTGAGCTAGTGCATTGCAATGATCCTCTAATTTTTGTTGCAGTTGATTCGTTGTCGTTACGCCGCTTGCAGAACCCATCAGATCATCTCCATCTTGAAAGAATTCTAATTGTCATAACCTTAATAAAAATGAATAATTACCTAATCCATATTACCGTACATACGTTCGCTTTGTAAACATTTTCCTCATTTTCTATTTGCATTAATTGAACAAAGAAACCCGCTTCTGAAACAGCAATTAGAAGGTTGATACTGGCTTGCAGCAAACATCGCGTAAACGGTTAGTTAGGCTTATTTCATTTGGAATTAAAAGTGTTGGCATGACTCTTCCCAATCTTCCGCTTTCAGCCCTTCACCGCTGTACGATTTCAGAGGCGAGATTTCAATGTCGCATCCTATTAGCCGTTCCGCAGGCACACCCGCAGCATGCAGCCAGCTCCGATGAAGCGTAAGTATAAGCTTTCGTGCACTAGATGGACTGTCTTCACCTGTTTTATTTTTGACCGGAGCGAACTCCTCCTCACGTTTTCCTCGTAAGACCGTCAATTGATTTGCAAGTGGAAAAAAGTCAAAAATAAACCGTTCGAATTTATATGCGTTAGGTTCTGTTGGGATGATCATACTTCCATCAGTGTCCATATAGCTCATCTTTTTCGAAGCCACGTGAAAAGGGATCTCGGTATCCGCATGCTCCTCTATGAACTCCAGCTTAAATAAATGGATTGAAATATGTCCAAGGTGATAAAACAATTTTCCGTCCTTCGTTCTTTCATCCTTAATGGCGTCTGGCATTTCGGTATACTCCAGCACAGCTGGACGATCATTATTCAAACATACAATGCCAATCTTCTCATCAGCATTTGTCTTCTCGATGACTTTGGTTGCCACCTTGTTGTTGCGTGCGGCTGCCACTCCAATAAAAGCAGGATCTGCTGCTTTAATAAGCGCATTGTCTACGTTGTAATAAAAAAGCCATTCTAAGCATCTTCGCTTCATATCGGCGAGAGCACCAGTACGTTTTAATGAAGCGAAGCATTCACCATTGCCGCTCGGAGCGAGCATAAGAGTTCCGTCCGCTGATAGCAGCAGCTTGCCGTCATGGTCTAGCGCAGGCATCGTATTTTGCTCAAAGAAGAAGCAATCCTCAGATGGATAACCGAAATAACCCAAGGAGTGAAAAAACGATACGGTTTGTTCATGGTTGTCTGGACTCGTCATGATGTACCAAGGAATTGATTGGCCCGCTCGCCTAGATAAATGAAGCAATCGTTCCGCTTGCAGCTGAAATAATGACTTGTGTGATGGAAGCCCAATATCAAGCGTGCCTTTTGGTCCATCATGACCAAGCCGGCTTCCATGTCCTCCAGCAACAACGATAGCGCCAATTGTTCCAGCACGCAGATGCTCCCACCCCCGTTCAGTAAAAGCTTCCTTTTCTTCCGCGTTATAATCTTCCCAGTCCTCATAAGGCATCGGTGTAATATGATCGTTGCTCATCTTTTCTTGTTGGTTGTACTCCGTTAAAACTTTAAACAACCGCTCAAAATCAATCTTTAGAATTTGATCGATTAGTTTGTTTTTCGCAACTTCAGGCAGTCTCGCTAGCGTTTCCAGAACATGCTCCTGTTCATATAATCGAAGCTTCGCTTCCGCTAGACTTTGATTGTTATTCATAAGTTCTCCTCCTTCTTTTACATTTATGAACGAAAACTTTCAATAAACCGCTGCGCTCGCTTAGACAAATAATGATCCTTCAGCCATAGAATGCCGACATCGGATTGAAAGTCCGCATCCTCAATATCGAGCATTTTGACTACAGTGCTTGGGAAAGATGACATGACTGACTTCGGAAATACTGTCGCACCGATCCCGCCTGCTATTAGTGACATTATGATCGCGACACTTGAGCATTCGCATATAATATTAGGGACGAAGCCGTGCCGCTTACACTCGTTCACGACCTGCTCATGCATGCGCGTCGTCTTGTCCGTCTTCAAGGTAAGAAACGGGAACTGGGCAAGCTCCTTCATACACAGAGCTTCCTTACCGGCGTATTCTGACCATGAGCTTGGAATGACTGCCACAAACGGATCGGAAGGCAGCGGCATAATGGAATATTGCTGCGGATGCTTCTGCGCCTCAAACGGCAGCCTGGCGATTACCAAATCGATGGCTCTCTTCTCCAGCTGCTCACCTAAATAGAAGTGATCGCCCTCTGATATTTTAAACGTAACCTGCGGGTATTTGTCTCTGAACAACTCGATATTTTTTGGCAATAGGGAAATACAGGATACAACCGATCCAATCGACAGTACGCCGCTAATCCCTTCCTCCATTCCCTTCACTTCCCTGAGCGATTCATCGAATTGCAGGAGCAGTGATTCCGCCTTCTGTTTAAGTAGATCACCCGAGTCTGTCAGTATCAATCCTTTGCCGTTACGCTCAAACAGCTTGACGCCGAGTTCCTCCTCCATCTGCTTCAACTGCCTGCTAAGAGGTGGCTGTTCCATATTAAGCAGCTTTGCAGCGCGCGTAACCTGTCCTTCTTGTGCTATAGTTAAGAAGTATTTCAGCTGCCGCATGTCCAATACGATCACTCCGTCCTTCTATACCTTAAAGGTATAGACATTCAATAAAATAGATATTTTAAATATATCGCATGTAGTGTTAGCATTCAATTAACGATCACTTAAGGGAGATGGGCTATTTGCTAAAATCATTGGAAATCGAGTTAACCAAAAACAAGAAACAACAACCAGCAGCGGACCAACTTGGGTTCGGTAATCATTTTACGGACCACATGTTTATTATGGATTATTCGACAGACAACGGCTGGCACAAGCCGCGTATTCTGCCTTACCAACCGATCGTATTAGATCCTGCAGCTAAAGTATTTCATTACGGACAAACGATCTTTGAAGGGTTGAAAGCATACAAAACCGATGATGGTCGCGTATTGCTGTTCAGACCTCAAAAAAACATAGAAAGAATGAATCGTTCTAACGAGCGTCTCAGTGTACCTGAGCTTGATATCGAATCAACAATTGAAGCTTTGAAGCAGCTTATTTCCGTTGATAAGGACTGGATTCCAACAGCACCTAGCACTTCGCTATACATTCGTCCTTTCGTTATTGCGACTCAGCCGCAGCTTGGTGTAGCACCGTCTACCGAATATAAATTCATAATCATCATGTCGCCAGTAGGCGCTTACTATTCGGAAGGCGTAAACCCAGTCAAAATCTTCGTTGAATCCGAATATGTTCGTTCCGTGAAGGGCGGCGTCGGTGAAGCAAAGACGGCTGGAAACTATGCTGCTGGTCTGAAGGCGCAGGAGCTGGCTAAAGACAAAGGTTATTCTCAAGTACTATGGCTCGATGGCGTTCATCGTAAATATATTGAGGAAGTCGGCAGCATGAACGTCTTTTTCAAAATTAACGGCGTCGTGCATACACCTGCCTTGAATGGCAGTATTTTGGACGGGGTAACTCGCAACTCGATCATTCACATGCTTCGTCATTGGAACATTGAGGTCGTTGAGCGTCCAATTACAATCGATGAGCTGTATGAGGCTGGCCGCAGCGGTGCGCTAGAAGAAGCATTCGGTACAGGTACGGCTGCTGTTATCTCACCAATTGGTGAACTTAGCTGGCAGGATGATGTACTTGTTATTAATAATGGTGAAACAGGCGAGGTGTCCAAGAAGCTTTACGATACATTAACAGGCATCCAAATGGGCAAGGTCGCTGATCCATTCGGTTGGATGGTTGAAGCAAGTCCCGTAAGTGTCTAACCTATAGACGAAAAAGAGGCTGTCGATAAATATCGGCAGCCTTTTTTCTATGTGCACAATTTTATTTACCCGCGTGACCGTCTACTCCGCCAAATGCAAAATGATAACCGTCCGGGTCCTCAATTACGAATTCCTTCCACGGACCTCCATCTGCATAGATGGTCGGCTCCACGGCAATAATAACATTTTTACCGCGGAACTCCTCGTATAGGGCATCTAACTGTGCCCATGTATCGGTGTAAACCTGTACATCGACGGCATAACCGCCGCCAGCAGGACGCTGATTCGGCCTTACGTCTGAAGGATCGGCTGCTTGGAACAGCTTGAGCGCTACGCCATGCAAGCCGCCGCGCTCTGCCCACCAATCCGTGACGTTAAACCCCAGCGCATCACGATAAAAGCTTTGAGACTTTGCTAAATCGGACACCATTAATACGGTAAGAGAGCTAAGTTTATCAGACATATTCTCTACTTCTCCTTTGATCGCATAGTAACGAATAGTAACGAATAGTAACGAATACATGTATTCGCTCATTTCGTCGAATTCCCTTTTTTATGAAAAAGACGATCCTTCAGAAGATCAAGATGATGAGCAAGAAGTAGAGAAAATGTGCCTCTAAAGCGCCAAATTATCGGAAATAGGTCTAGAAACTAGACCTATTTCCCTGAAAACGACCAATTCTACACAAATAGATCTAGAAACTAGATCTATCATGCTTCCCATTCCGCCAATGTGCCTCTAATGCGCCGGATTATCGGCAATAGGTCTAGAAACTAGACCTATTTACCCGAAAACGACCAATTCTACACAAATAGATCTAGATTCTAGATCTATCATGCTGCCCATTCCGCCATCGCGCCTCTAAAGCGCCGGATTATCAGAAATAGGTCTAGAAACTAGACCTATTTCCCTGAAAACGACCAAATCTACACAAATAGATCTAGAAACTAGATCTATCATGCTTCCCATTCCGCCATCGCACCTCTAAAGCGCCGGATTATCGGAAATAGGTCTAGAAACTAGACCTATTTCCCCGAAAACGACCAATTCTACACAAATAGATCTAGAAACTAGATCTATCATGCTGCCCATTCCGCCATCGCATCTCTAAAGCACCGGATTATCAGTTACCTCTACTTTAGGGACATCCACCCTTTTGGGTCGAAATCCAAAACCTAGCATTGCAAATATAAGAAACGCAGCACCTAAGAACAAAAAGATGCTATGTACCGATATATAACGGATTCCAAATCCGCCAAGGGTCGGACCCATAATGCTTCCGATACTGAAGTGAATCGAAGCGATAACATTTGCCGCAGGCAATATAACCCGAGGTAAAATATCCGCTGCATAGGCTAGGCCTAAGGAATAGAATGATCCAACCACGCCACCCGCTATAGCGAATAATACAAAGAGCAGCGCAACGTTATCTCCAGCAGCAGGTATTGCGAAGAACGTAAGCGAGCCGACAACTCCACAACCAATCAATACAGGCTTTCGACCAATCCGATCACTCCAAATGCCTAGCGGCAGCTGCAAAATGAGCCCCCCTACACCGAATGCCATCAGCAGAAGTGATATCCAGTGCTGGCTTAGGTCAATGCGCAAGCCGTATAGTGGAAAGTTGCTGTTCATGGACGCTTCCATCAGGCCGTACAGGAATCCCGGTATAAGTACGAACCACGCAATGCGATAAGTTTTTACGAACCGATTCTCAGACGCACTGTTCCGTACAACTCGTTCAGGCATCTCGTTCTTCATACGCAGCACAAGCAGAAGCACCGTAGTGAAAAACAAACTAGACACTAAGAACGGAACCGCTCTTCCCAGCGGAAGAAGATTAATACCGAGCGGCCCTAAGCTGAAACCGAGCCCATAGGACATGCCGTACAAGGAAATAAATTTCCCCCGTCGATCCGCTGGACTTGAGCTCACTATCCACAGCTGAGTTGCATAATGGAGCGAGCTGTCCCCGACACCCACTAGCAAACGCAAAACGAACCATATAGCGAGCGACTCCGTGAATGGAAATAACAGATTGGCGAGTGTAACTAACGAAATACCAACTATGATTACTTTTTTATAGCCAAAACGCATGACCGGCTTCTCAACGAAAAACATCGTGCAGAAGATTCCGATATACATAGCCGCCGAGTTAATACCGTTCATTTCCGCTGAGACGCCGGAATCCTCCAGCATAATTGACAGCAGCGGAAGCAGCAGCCCTTGGCTCATGCCCGCCACGACGACGACTAGAAGCAATGTGGTTAAACGAATACGGAAAGAAGGCGAATCTGAAGCAATTACACTTGATGACAAACCTGTTGCACTCCCTTTAGTAAAACTATAATTCTGATTTTCTCCTTACACATTGTATACCTGGCAAGCAGGACTGACAACCGCCCTTTCCTTGGAAGCACTGCACTTATGTCTACAATACAGCTCGGTTGATCTGGTAAACTTCTATCTAAAAATAGAAGCAATCTGTGCAAAGTATCTTGAAAGCAAAAAAAAGACCCGTAAGATGGCCGCTTCACTCATGAAGTGTCCATTCTTACGGGTCTATCGTTTAATTTAGCAATTATTATCTCGAACGTTTTTTGGAAGATGTTTTAGCGCGCTTCCTGTGTTTTGCGCTCGAAACCATCACATTTTTTTCTGTACTCGTGTAATATTTCTGATAGACAGGACAACAATGATGTTGCTTCACCGTTTCAATATTTTGAATGACATTCACAAGCTGTGGATGGTAGATGTCCTCGTATTTCGTAATTGGAGGATCAAAGACCGTCTGTGTTGGACAATCGGGACAAAATTCAGTTTCATTCGCGCCGCCTACATTAGCCATGTTCATATTCATGTTCATCTTCGTGTTCATGTTTGCGTTCATGTTCATGTTCGCGTTCATCGCGTTCATCGCGTTCATGTTATTGTAATTATTCCGGTTCACAGTAATTATCTCCTTCCTGTTTTGGAATACACCATATTGTATTCACAGAAAGGCAATGTGACCTGTACGATTGACATGGAAGGCGATAGCCTCCACTGATTCTAGGGTATCCAGCGCGAGATAATTATCATGTACCCTATATACCTTGTTCAGGCTGCATATCACGGTTGATAAAGGCGCTCCACATTTTCGTGGTCGATTTCTCGAATTTCTGATCGGAGAATTTAACGATCCTCCCCATTTGCACTGTGAAGCTGCCAATTATCTATCTTGTTCTATTCTCTTTAAGGTAGCTGAGTAATGATCATCTATAATCATCATTTGTTCAGTTAATGAGTCAATTACAAGTTCTGGCTTATCGGATTCTTTCATTACTTCTTCGTGGATTTTTCTATATACCGTAACAACAGCTCTTAACTTCTCTGCTTCCTCATCATTTATGGAATAAGAACCTTGTTCTCTGAACTTAGTATTTAGACTATGTAAAAATTCATCAATACGCATTAAGCTGTACTGTAATAAGCTCCACTTTGGCTTCAGCTCCTCCATATAATGCGGGTTCATTCTACCTAAATAAAGATGGATACTTCGACTTTCCCCTACAACAATATTCCATGAATTAACCAGTGCTTCCTGCGCTTCTTCATTATCGACACCATGAGATTGATTAAGGAAGTCCTCTAACCATTTAGCTAAATTCTCTCCACTAACGGAGATATACCATAAATCATTTTGATTTTGACTTTGCTGTTGATGTATAAAGTGATTGGATTTATAGTGCATATAAAAATTATAGGTAATTGATATTACTAGAAGTAGTAAAAGAAGACTTGTTATTTTAGGTTTCTTCAGTTTTCTCATCCTCTCATACTTAAATACAGAGAAAAATCTATTATTATTTTATACTTTAGTTATTGCACCCCTATTTCTTCTTACAAATGAGAGAATGATAAAGTTAATCTGTATAGAGTCCACGCTGCTGTTACATTACGAGATTCAACTCTTCACCACCTATTTCTTATTATTACAATTAGACGATATTTTCCAATTTTTGTTGCACTAAGCTTCTAGGTATTAGCCTGTATCTTGACTTACGAATTCATTCACTCGAAACATAATGAACTACAATTACGTTAAATTATATAATACGAATTTAAAGGGAGTGATTACATGAGATACAGTGCTGCAGGTGCGTCAATCACCTGTCCTTGTTGTCAAAATGATACCTTTGATATGGATCGTAAACTACTTAACACGAGCGGTGCATCATTTTTAGGATTTGATTGGGCTAACAAAAATGCAACCATACTTATTTGTAAGAGATGCACCCATATCTCTTGGTTTATGGAAGAGCCATCATCCGAATAGTAATCACAATAAGCGGCTAACGATAATCTCGCTAGCCGCTTGGCCTGATGCTGAGCAAATCATTCACCATATTTCCAAACTTACGTATGTCAATTAAGTAATCGTATCCATCTGTGTTGCTGAGCTGGTTATACATACGAACCACTACTGCGTCGCAGCTCGGAATGACCAAGCAAGCACAGCCTGTAATCCCTAAAATTTGATACGAATCACTCGGCAACCGCTCGCCTATTTGATTCAAGGACGTATCACTTTGCAGCCACCATATAAAGCCATTCCGAGGCAGCTGAGACGGAACCGTAACTGGCGTATGTAGTGAGGTTACTCGTGTAAAAACTTGTTGCGGCAACCGCTGCTCTCCATTTACGCAGCCTTTTTTAAGGTGCAAATATCCCCACATCGCTAAATCGCGTGCACTAACGAACAAATTGCTTTGCTCTCCTGCATCACTATCGTTTGGTCCCACCCACGTATCTTTATGTTGGTGATAGTTGTAAATAAGCTCCTCATCATCCTTCGTTCTCCATCCGGTTTCCACTAAGCCATACTTATCAAATACATGTCTCCTCATAAAAGAGCTCAAGTTTTGTCCCGACACATGTCTCACTAACTGAATCAGTAAAGCAATTCCCGTATTTCGGTATGCCCAGCCATAACCAGCCGCGAACTCTCTAACGATTTCCCCGTTCTCCTCTATTAGTCCGTGGGTATGCGTAAGGAGATGTCTCAGCGTTACTCCATTTGCAATGAGCTCATACTCATTCAAATAATGCCCAATTTCATCATCCATGCTGCTTATTTTCCCTTGTTCAATTAACAAGCTTATAGCAAGAGCTAGGTACGTTTTACGGATAGAGGCTACATTAAACTGCGTTTTTGCATCCACTTTCCGTGATACTTCTGATGTATCATGCGTACCGGAATACCACTCATTTACAACAACATCGTTCTGAATAATATAGGTTGCGGCAGCAGTAGCGCCGATTTCTTGTTGAATTTGATAGACATATTTATTAAAGTCTTGAAAATGGTTAGTTGCTATTTTATTCAAATGGACCACTCCCGTTGTAGAGTTGATTTCCCGTTTCTGATTAACAATAGTATCCACCATTAATGTTGTAAATTAAATCCAATAACGCTATTCCAAGCAGTAATAAACAACTATAGCTATTGTTTCTATCCTCTTTGACCCGCGATTCCTATAGGATGTAAGAATAACGTTAAAACGACTAGAAGGATGATTGCGACATGCTACATATTCCTGCTGCACATACTGTTTTCAATAAGGATAAGCTTTTTGAAGCAATGGCCTTATTTTACAATATCGGTACACCCCTCAAGAGCCGTTTCTTATCCAATGGTTTGAATGATACCTATGCGGTTGATACGAGTACCGGGAAATATATACTGCGAATTTACAAGTATCAATGGCGAATGGAATCAGATATACGCTTTGAGCTGGATTTGTTGACGTACCTTAATAACTGTAATTTACCGGTTTCGCATCCAATCACGAGGCGAGATGGTGAATGGTTGACTGAGCTTGATGCGCCGGAAGGCAAGCGTTATGCAGCGCTATTCACCCATGCGGATGGAATCGGCAAGATCGATCTTGAAACCAGCCGCTCATACGGCAGTGCTATTGCACAGCTTCATCAAGCGATGGATCATTATGAGCCTAAGCATAAAAGGTTTGAGCTTGATACGGCCCACCTGCTTGATGAACCGCTTCAGCAGCTTCTTCCTTTTTTGCAACATCGACCAGACGATGTCGCATTTGTGCAAGAGACTGCCAGACGACTCAAAGGTCGCCTCACTGAAGCCGTAGGCGATACTTACGATTGGGGAGTATGTCATGGTGATTTGCATGGCTGGAACGTGTTTCATTCCGATGACGGCAGCATGACCCACTTTGACTTTGATTGCTGCGGCATAGGCTGGCGCTCATATGATTTATCTGTATTTCTATGGGATCGTGTCCATGGCAGATCGGAAAATGACGGCTTCGAGGATGAATGCTGGGATGCTTTTCTTGAGGCATATTTGAAGGAGCGTCCCATGAGCGAGCAGGATCTCGCAATGATTCCTGTATTCGTAGCTGTCAGACAACTGTGGCTGATCGGACTACACACGGGATTTAGTCCCGTGTGGGGAGCATGGCAGGACGATGGCTATTTTGACGGTAAGCTTAAGTTTCTAGCCGCTTGGGTAACAGCAAATAAACTATAAGGTTGGTTATCATCTAGATGGCTTATTGCATTAAGGATTGTTCTTCTTATTCGACGTTGTGTTCTCATAGTCCTTGCTGTCGAGATAGCGAAGCCACGCCCAACAATGCTCTAGATACTTTGTTGCAACCAGTACATAGACTTGGTCGTCTGGACCGACTTAGCAGTATTACTTGATAACACTTCTTTCCCCTGATCCGTTATCCACCCACAAATAAACCAGACCTCCGTTAGACGGAGGTCTGGTTTTCTGTCAGGCTGTCCTATTCAAATTTAATAAAGAAGTAATTTTTCTTCCCGCGACGAAGTACGACGAATTTGTCATGCAGCTTTTGCTCCGAGCTAACGACGGATTCTGCATCCGTTTGTTTGGTTCCATTAATTGAAATCGAACCGCTCGTAATATCTTGCTTCGCTTGGCGACGGGACGGAGCAGCTCCGGATTCGATCAGAAGATCCATGAGCGAAATCTCATCTCTATTCGTAAGCACCGTTGTAGGCATGTCCTGCAGCGCTTCGATCAATTCAGCTTCATTCAGTTGATTAACATCGCCTGAGAAGAACGCCTGCGTAATTTTCTCTGCGCTGTCGAGTGCTTCTTGTCCGTGAACAAGGCGAGTAATTTCTCGTGCAAGCTCACGCTGTGCTACCCGTTTCTCTGGCTGCGACTGAAGCTCAGTTTCCAAAGCCTCAATTTCTGCACGAGACAGGAATGTGAAATATTTCAAAAACTTAATCGTATCGTTATCTTCTGTATTGATCCAGAACTGGTAGAATTGGTAGGCCGACGTCTTCGAGCGATCGAGCCAAATCGCGCCGGATTCGGATTTCCCGAATTTCTTCCCGTCACTCTTCGTAACAAGAGGCATCGTCATGCCGTAAGCATCGCCGCCGCCCATTTTACCGATCAAATCCAGACCTGCCGTAATGTTGCCCCATTGATCGCTGCCGCCGATTTGCAAGGAACAGCCATGCTCCTGATGAAGCTTGTGGAAGTCGTAAGCCTGCAAAATCATATAACTGAATTCGGTGAACGAAATGCCCGAGGATAAACGGGAATCAACAGAATCCTTCGCAAGCATGTAATTGACCGTAAAGTTTTTACCCACATCACGCAAGAAGGTAATAACATCAAGCGGTTGAATCCAATCGTAATTGCTTACTAGCTTAGCTTGATTATCCGCTTGTTCAAAATTAAGAAAACGGGAAAGCTGACGCTTCAAGCTTTCAGTCCACTCGGATACAGTATCCGCTGTGTTAAGGGATCGCTCGGTTGAGCGGCCGCTCGGATCTCCAATTAAGCCTGTTCCGCCGCCAACTAGCGCGAGTGGAATATGACCGGCCTGTTGGAAACGGCGCAAACATAAAATCGGAAGCAAGCTTCCGATGTGGAGGCTGTCTGCCGTTGGGTCGAAGCCGCAATAAAGTACAACGCGCTCGCTAGTGAGCTTCTTATGTAATTCCTCGCGGTTGGTGAATTGCTGCACCAGTCCTCGGTATTCAAGATCAGCCAAAAGATCATCATGATTTATTATCGTTGTTTCGTTTGTCATGTAACTCTCTCCTCTATTGTTTCCTACATTTTACGTCGAAATCGACTTTTTTAAAAGCTATGTGTTGGCAGTTACGTTGTTTTTGCAATCTCTCTCCGTCTTCGAATGCTATTTCTGATCAATCTATCGCATACGAGCAACGCTGAGCCTACTGCGATGTCAGTGAATGCTACGAAAATAGGATCAAACGGATAACCGCCCATTTTCGAAATGTAATAAACCGTAAAACCAAAAATACAAATCATACTGATCGTGAATATACGACTCTTTCTAAAATAAAGAGCAATCGCTGCCGCAATGACAGTTAATACTGCAGTCGTGCCGAGTACCAAGAGGTTATGATCCTTCTCTATATTAGTTGAAAACAACATTCTTTTGGGATAAGCGTATGAAAAATACCAATCCTCGCTGGGCAATTCGTTAAAAACAGCTTTGAACGTCTTCGAGTCCGTTTGCTCCATAGGCAAATTCGAATGCAGCTTCGCACCCGGAGCACTTAGATTAACCTCCAGCTCCACATGGGGCTCTCCCTCCCAAACTGCTGCTGGGGTGAGATAATAGAGATGGGAAAAAATTGTAGTAAGTACACCCTTATCATATAACCCGCCTTTTTCAATGTAGGTAATTACAATATTTTTCGTTTCGTTAGGCTCAAAAGATAAAGGGAACCTCGCACCTTGTACTGGTGGATTTTCGATCATGTATTTGGATAAACGCAGCTCCTTGCCGCTTATCGGATCTGTCACCATGTTCTTCATCTGAGCATGCCAGTTAACTGGCTTTGATTTAGGGTCCATAATAACATCAATCTGCTTATCCCCATCGTTTACCGCGAAAGCCTCGCTAGTAGGAGTCAGAAACAAAACCTCCACATTTTTACCAGTATCGGACATATTGTGAAGTTCATAACGAACCGTTACTTTGGCATTGCTTTGGTACCGCTCAATATCGTCGAATGTAAAAGAAACTTTTTCACGAACTAAGCTGATCTGCGAATTTTCATCGAGCTGCAGTAGTCCGTAGCCCTGCGCAGGATAATACAACGGCCCTCCATTGGCATTTGCAGCCTGGGGTATGAGCAGAAACAACAGAATAGCGGCCAGCAGCAATAGTCGAAACCTTGAAAGCAACATTGAATCGCCTCGTTTCCCGAACATAAATCACTCTGCTTACAAATAATTCCCACAAAAAATACCTCTTCATGTATGATTTTACCACATGAGAGGCATTTTCCTTAGACTGCTTTATTTTTTTCTCCACGTATCCTTAAGCGGCACGATGCGATTAAACACCAGCTTCTTATCTGTCGTATGTTTTTTGTCCACGCAAAAATAACCATGCCTTACAAATTGAAATTTATCCTCAGCCTTAGGGTTGTTCTCAAAAGGCTCGATCAAACAATCCTTAACGACGAGCAATGAATTAGGATTGATCATACTTTCCCAAGCAATATCGTCATCCTTTGGCACTTCATTATCCAATAATAAACTCTCATACAGGTGGATATCTGCCTTTGTTGCATGACTTTCCGACACCCAGTTGATCGTCCCCTTCACTTTCCGGCCGGTAAAGCCCGTTCCGCTTTTTGTTTCCGGGTCATAGGTACAGCGAAGCTCAATGATTTCACCTGTCGCTTCATCTTTAATAACTTCCTCGCATCTAATGAAGTAGGCACCGATCAACCGAACTTCCGCCCCCGGCGCTAATCGATGAAAACCTTTGACGGGCTGCTCCATAAAATCATCCTTTTCAATATATAACGTTCTAGAAAAGGCGACCGTTCGTTTGCCTAGCGCATCATTCTCACTATTGCTGTCAATGGACAGCAGCTCCGTTTGACCCTCTGGATAATTGGTAATGACCACTTTCAATGGATGAATAACGGCCATTATACCTTTGACCTTTGCTTTCAAATCCTGTCTTACCGCATGCTCCAGCATCGCAATATCAACCGAATTTTGTGCTCTAATCATCCCTATTTCATCGATGAAATTGCGAATGCTTTCGGGCGTAAAGCCTCTACGCCTTAGTCCGCGGATCGTTGGCAGCCTAGGATCTTCCCAACCGTCGACATAGCCGCCTTCAACCAGCTGTCTCAAATATCGTTTGCTCGTTACAACACCGGTTAAATTCAATCTGCCGAATTCCCTTTGCCTTGGAGGATGTGCAAATTCCAGTTCATTCAATACCCATTCGTACAGTGGACGATGGTCTTTGAATTCGATTGAACATAAGGAGTAGGTAACACCTTCGATCGCATCTTGGATCGGATGTGCAAAATCGTACATCGGATAAATACACCACGTATTTCCCGTCCGATAGTGCTCAGCATGAATGATTCGGTAGATGACGGGATCTCTTAAGTTGATATTGGGTGCGCTCATATCTATTTTGGCTCTTAGCACCTTGGACGCAGCCTTAAAATCTCCATTCTTCATTTTCGCAAACTGCTCTACATTTTCCTCAATTGAGCGATTTCGATAAGGACTATCCTTGCCAGGCTCGGTAAGTGTCCCCCGATACTCGGTTACCTCTTCCGGAGATAACTCACAAACATAGGCCTTTCCTTTCTTTATTAGCGCAACAGCAGCTTTATAAATAACATCCGAATAGTCGGAACCATAATAGATATGGCTGCCGGGACTATAGCCGAGCCAATTGATATCTTCAATAATGGCATTCACATATTCAATATCCTCTTTTAATGGATTCGTATCGTCGAAGCGTAAGTGAAATCTGCCGTTATACTTTTGTGCAATCGTATAATTCGTATGAATGGCATAGGCGCTTCCGATATGCAAGTATCCGTTAGGCTCTGGCGGGAACCGTGTACACATTTCTCGTGTAAATACACCTGCTTCAATATCCTCATTAATGATTTTATATAAAAAATGATCTGCGATTGGTTCCATTTCCTTACTCATTGTAAAACCTCCATCTCATTAGGGTTAAAAACGATACCGTTCATTGTTCATGCCCCGAAAAAACAAAAAAAAATTTCACCCCCAAGACTTAGCGTCTTGGGGGCGAAATTTTCGCGGTACCACCCCAGATTCGTTGATATGTCGCCATATCAACCTCTTCAAGTACGGCACTAATAGATGCTTATACTCTAGCTCTATAACAGGAGCTCCTGTCACAGCATCCCCTTGCTCAGGTTCCGATGTGATGCTCAGAGACTTGTTTCGATAAACCGTTCCTTGCTCCTTTTCAGCTGCTGGAGCTCTCTGTGAAAGAATGTGTTTATTTACTCTTCTCGTCATCGCCTTTTGATTATTTCATATATACTAACAAATACTTCCCTGTAATGTAAATGATTATTCTATGCAGGAAGGCGGTCATTGTTAATGCCGAGGTGCCCACAGCATAACTGAAACACCGACCAAGCAAATCGCAGCACCAATCCAGTCATACATATCAGGTGTTTTCTTGTCTACCAGCCAGCCCCATAACACTGCAAGAACGATAAATACCCCGCCGTATGCCGCGTAGACTCTGCCGAACGTTGGGAAGGATTGAAACGTAGCAATAACGCCATAAAGCGCCAGTGCTACTCCTCCAACCATTCCCCAATATAAAGGCTTTCCTTCACGCAGCCATAACCAAACCAAATAACCTCCGCCGATCTCTGCAATTCCAGCCAACAAAAAAAATACTATCGCACTAATAATTCTCTCACTCCAATATCTAAAGCTGCGTGTGCATCTATACTATTTTTGATGCAAATTTTCAAAAGCTTGTACATACTTATCGTATTTGATTTTCCATATATCTTTGCGAGAAGCAACCGTTCTTCCCTCCAGCAACGCTTCGATTACATCCAAACATACATCCCAGCCTGCAATATCTCTAGGGGTATGCTCTGTAATTTTGTTAAGCTTCTCGATGAGAACCAGGCGAGTACCGTCTGCTTCAGTAAACAATTCAAAACGAACCGTGTCTGCGTCCCACGTATACTCCAAAACAGATAACATTTGAAGCTCGATAATTTTCATTTCTTCGAAGCTGCCATCCTTCATATCGAACTTAATTACGCCGCCTTCACGCAAGTCCTCGACCCGCAGCTCAGGAAACCAGTTTGCCAGCTTCTCATTGTCCGTCAGCATGGACCAAACCTGCTCCACAGAATGTTTTAAAAGACGCTCGAAACGGACTGTATATCCATTTTCAGTTTGTGTAATAACAGCTAACATGTTCATCCCCCTCTTCGCATGAAAACTATAACATAAATATTAACAGAAAAAAGCTGCAGCAAGAAGAGAACCCCCTTCTTTACTGCAGCTTTAACTATCTGCTATTTCGCGTTATAAAATGCTTCTAATTCATTAACGACCGCTGCAAGCGAACCGTCTACGCGAGTCTGGCGCTGTTCTTTGTTGAACAACGAAGCGATTTGTTCAGGGAATTGCTGCTCGATGCCGCAAAGCTCGATCGCCTCATTAAACTTAGCCGGATGAGCCGTCGCAAGTGAGATCGTAATTCCTTGCTCATTGCTGTATTTGTCAGCAGCAGCTACGCCGCAAGCCGAATGCGGATCAAGCAGGTAGCCGTTTTCTGCTTCATATTTCTTAATCGTGCTTAAGCACTCTTGCCCTTGTACGCCATGCGCGCCGAACTCTGCTTGAGCTCTGCTTAAAGCATCGCCGGAAATGACGATTTGTCCTTCGGCTTTGAACTGCTCCATTAGATTGCGAATTTGCTCAGCATTCTCGCCAAGAACATAATACAAGTAACGCTCAAAGTTGCTTGCAACTTGAATATCCATCGACGGACTGTATGTGCTGCGGAAATCTCCCGGCTTATACACACCCTCAAGAATAAAGCGCTCCAAAATATTGTTCTCGTTCGTAGCTAGAATGAGCTTGCCAATCGGAAGTCCCATACGCTTCGCAAGGTAACCTGCAAAGATATCACCAAAGTTGCCCGTCGGTACGCTAAAGTTAACCTGCTTCGCATCCGTCTGCTTCACGACTTGGAAATAGGCGTAGAAATAGTAAACCGTCTGTGCCAAAATACGGACAAAATTGATCGAGTTAATCGCTGCTAGATGATTGTTAGCTTTAAAATCAAGGTCAGCGAACAAATCCTTGATCATACGCTGGCAATCGTCAAAGTTACCATCGACCGATAAATTCAACACATTATCGTCCTGAACGGTCGTCATTTGAAGCTCCTGTACTTTACTTACTTTGCCGTGCGGATGCAGAATACAAATCTTGATGCCTTCCTTGCCTTTGACACCCTCAATTGCCGATGCACCTGTATCGCCTGAAGTTGCTCCGAGTATATGAATTTTTTTATTTTGCTTCGCTGCTACATACGTATAGAACTGCCCCATAAATTGCAAAGCGATATCTTTAAATGCGAAGGTCGGTCCGTGGAACAGCTCCAGCAAATAAAGATCATCCTTCAGCTTGCGAACCGGCGTCACTTCCGGATGACGGAAAGTAGAATAGCTCGCATATACCATATCTTTCAAATCTTGCTCAGGAATTTCATCATTCGTAAAATACGAGAATATCGCAAGCACCAGCTCCTGATAGCTAAGCTCCTGCCATTCTTTCAACGTTTCAGCCGAAATAACCGGAATCTCGTTAGGAACAAGCAGACCTCCATCATTGCCTAAACCCATCATAAACGCGTCGATAAATCCTATTTTGCCAACATTTCCTCTTGTACTAATGTACTCCATTTGTAAATAGCCTCCTACATGCAAACATTTATCGTCAAATTTCGTTATTTAAATCATATCATCGTTTTCCATAATAATCGATTGTTTTCACAACAGTATATCATTTTTATCGTTCAAAAATAAACGAAAGACATCCCTTATTTTAGGATGTCTCTCGTTCAACACATTATTTAACGAAATTTGCTACAATCGATGCAATTTCAGCACGTGTAATCTTTTCTTTTGGCCTGATTGTGCCATCCTCATAGCCTTTAATAATACCCGCTTCAGTTAATGCTGTTATAGCTTCATTCGCCCAGCTGGATACGCCCGACTCATCCGTAAACGATGGTTTATCCGGTTTATCCGCTCCTGAGGCAACAATTAATTGATCCTTAACTGCTCTATACAAAATAACGAATGCTTCCTCTCTCGTCATTTCCTGATTCGGCTTGAACGTACCATCATCAAAGCCTGTAATAATTCCAGCTGCATATAAGCCATTTACGTATTTACTATACCAAGCAGCCGATGCAATATCTCCGAAGCTTGACTCGCTGCCTTCAGCTTTGAAGCCAAGCAATCTGTAGATGACAGCCGAGAATTCCGCTCTGCTCATTTGTTGATTAGGCTTAAAGCTTCCATCTGGAAAACCGCCCAGTATGTTTCGGTCAGTCAGCTTGTTAATGGATTCCGCTGCCCAGTGCCCTGCTGTATCCTTGAATGGGGACTGAGGCTCCGGGCTCGGCGTCGGACTTGGTGTTGGTGTTGGAGCTGGGCTTGGTGTTGGATCTGTCCCTGGACCAGGCGTTGGATCAGGACTTGGACTTGGGCTCGGTTCTACACCAGAATCCTCTTTCTTCTCTACCGTCACTACAACTTTAGCCATAAATCCGCCGTCAACCGTTACAGACATAATGGTGGCTGTTCCTTCAAGAATTGCAGTAACAACGCCATTTGGATCAACTGAAGCAACCGTTGCTGCATCGCTGGACCAAAGCACGGCTTTATTATCCGCATCCAAAGGTGCTACTTCAACAGTCAGCTGCACCTGCTCCTCTTCCTTCAGCGTAACTGCATCCTTACCCGCCGTAATTCCTGTTACTGAAACAGCCGGTTTTGGCAGCTTCAACACGGTGAACGTGAACGTTCTCACTGCGGTCGACGTCCCATCCGATAGAGTAGCTGTCAGTATTACCGACTCATGCCCATCTACAAAGGCAGGTCGTGTAACCACACCGCTATTGCTAATAACCGATTCATTATCCGAATTCCACGTAATGGACGTTCCGTGTAATCCAGTCGTAGGCAGCATAAGATCGGTTAGCACAGTGTCCTCGCTGCCGTTCCCGCCAAGTATACTCGCAGCATCTAATTGATCCGCCGCATGCTGCAGCAGCAGCATCTCAATGCTTGCCAGCTTTTCATCTGCCGTCGCCTTTAGCTCGCTCACTTCAGAGGCAAGCAATGCGCCGTCATAGATTTGGAAATCTGCGATCATCCCGCCAAAGAAAGGATCTCCTTCGTAAAATGATTTTCCAATAAATCCGCTAATTCCGTCTTTATTATTAATCTGATCGAGAGTAAAGCCACCAGCTGTGCCGGAAGAAACGAATTGACCATCTACATACAGCGTCAGCTTGTCTTCTTCACCGGACATCACTGCCGTAACGAGCTTCCAATTTCCAGCTTGAAGCAGCGGTGCTTTCGTCGAAACCTCATTGCGCCAACCGTTCGTTGCGATTCCAAACCTTGCCGTGCTGTCCGCATTATATTTAGGCGTCATATACAAGTAATTTGTATCGTTCTGTCCGAGCGCAAACAGCCATTCTGCACTGTTGTTGCCATTCCAATTCACAAGGGCAGATACAGTAATATCTTTGAGCCCATTCAAAATGCCCTGTGGCATTTCAATATAGGAGCTTGTATCGCCTCCAGCGAAGCGAATTGCTCCAGCTGCATCCGTCTTAATCCACTCCGCATCAGCTGGGTTAACCCATTTGCCGTTGTGCTTGCCAGTCTGGTCAATTACGGATGTGCCATCCAGCTTGCTCATGTCATAATGGACGATCAGTTCTGAATTAGAGGAGTCTGGCGGCACGATGACATCCCCCTTGCTTTCCGTTATCATGATCCAGCTAATTTGCGGATCGGAACTGGTAGCACCTGCGTTCGCCGCTCTATGAACCGTCAGCTCCAGCTTTCCATCTGAAACGTTCACTTTTCCATAGCTAAGCACATCACTTGCATCAGAGAAAACATAACCGCTTGTTTTTACCGTTCCGTTCAGCAAAATATCAGCTATCCGCTTGCCATTTGAATATTGGGCCCAAGGATCGTACAATCCGACATAGACATCATAATCCCCATTATCTATGTCGAAGCGATAAGATAAATCATCTCCTGAATTGCTTTTCAAATAACGCAATCCACTAAAAATATTACCGCTGTCCGTACCGGACGTCAGCGTATTATCTCCAATATACCCCCAGCTTTGGTTGTTCGCCGGATCATATTTTTGATCAATAACGTTGCCGTTAAGCATATTATCCTGACCAATTAAGCCAACGATATCTTTATAATCAGACGTTTCAGCACCTCCTGCATGGACAAAATAAGTGCTGCCCTCTGGTATCACATACATTTGATGCTCTACCTTTTTGTTCGAGAGCTCTGTCAGCTTACCGCTTATGCGTACCGTTCCAGGAATCTGAAATGACGCTTCACTTATGCTCCAGCTAATCGGCGTATCCTTCACCGCTCCATCCGATAAGGTCACTTGAACTGTAGTCGGAAGCGCCGGCACCTTGCCGATCGTTGTACTTGCAGGGAGTGCTGTATTAACCGTCACCCTACCCATGCTATCGAGCAAATCAATCGACCATTCATCCTGCCATTGAAGAGCTATTTCATCATTTTGACCAAACTCAATCGGCAGCCAAATGTAGCGCGAATTCGCAAGATCGTTTTGGTTCCAGCGATCTCCCATATAGATGAATTTCCCCGCAGCTGCATCCACTGTAATAACCTGTGTGCTCTGTGAGCCGAAGGTCGTTGAACTGCTTGGCGCAACATCGCGCATCGTCTTCCATGGTCCCATAATATTGTCGGCAACCGTATATTTGCCCACGTTCGGAGCCCAGCCGGTTGCACCCGATGTAATCATGTAATATTTCCCTTGATACTTAAATAGTGCAGGCGCCTCGCGCTGAGCAAGCGGGAACACGCGCACGTAATCCTCGCCATGTACCGCCTTGTATTCGGTATCTCGCTCTACGTTGCCATCCTTATGCCAACCAACGACATCTGTATAGGAATCATTAAGCTTGGAGATGTATATCGTTAAATTTTCTTCACTCGAATAAACCAAATATGCGGTTCCATCATCATCCTTAAATAACGTCATATCCCTTGCCATGCCTGGCTGATTCGGCTGTCCGTCATCGGTTGCTCCTTTCGGTGCTTGGTCCATGCGATAGCTCTCCTGATAAACGAAAGGCCCTAGCGGAGAATCACTCAGCGCATAGCCGGCCTCAGCTTTCGCATAGTTAGCTGTCGATGTAGCACTTGGACCATCCGTGTGCATCCACATCACATATTTTTTTGTACGGTCGTTATAAATTACTTTTGGGCGCTCTATGATGCGGTCCGTACCAATATCGTTCAAAATATCAGCCTGATCTGTTCGGCCTTCATATAGCTCAGAAATGAGCGGATCATTTACGAAATCATCAGCGGAACCGATCGCAGTAAGCGCTAGTCCGTGATCATCCCAATTGTATAGATCCTTGGAGGAATAGACCCTTACTCCTCTGGCAGGCAAATAACCATACGTTTTATCCTCGCCATACCAATAATAGGTTTCTGTATTCTCATCAAACATCATGCCTGCGCCATGCGCTTGAATGAGAGCTCCGTTCGTATCTCTCCAGACCGAGCCTGGTTTAAATGAATCATACACCTCGTTCATTGCAAGCTCCGATATCGCTTTAGTTAAAGCTGCGATAGCCGAAATGATCTGCTCTTGAATGACGAGATCCGTAATGTCCGCACCGCTGCCCACAAGGGATTGCAGAAGTGAATCACTTTCTTGAATCACCTTGTTCAGCGCTGCGAGACTATATGGCGAATAAGTCGTGTTTGCCGCTTCAGCTCTTGCAGCTGTAATCTTATTGTCTAAATCAGAAAGCGGAACCGTTATGTTCTGTCTAATGATGAGATAATTAATGAGCGGATCATTATAGTTTGTTAGCGCAGCTGTTGCCGGCCCTTGTATCCGCACGTTTAACAAACCATCAGTCACGCTCACTTTGCGATAGGTAACCGATTTCTCAGCCCCCTCACCGCCAATCGCAAAATCACCGCCGGAAACGTTATTCCCTTCCAGCAGCAAATTCACGCTTCTTCCGCTCCATGGGTTATTGAAGCCAAAGGTTACGTCGTATTCACCTGCTGGCAGCTCAAAATCGTAGACCAGCGCTTTATCTCTGACCTGCGTGCCATTATAATATCTTAACGAGCCAGATTTCGTCGTTGCATCACGGACATTTGTGGCACTAGTTGTCGTCACCAATCCCCATGATTTAGAAGTTTTAGGATCAACCCCGTATACCTGCTCTGTTACCGAGCTGTACAAACCAAGCTTGTCATTACCTTCAACCGTTGCCGGAGTTACATCACCTGCATTAACGAAATATAAAATATAGTCATTATCCTTCAGCTCCTGCTCTGTAAATTCGTCACCAGCAGCTAATACTTCTGCCGTCTCATCACTTGCCGCACTCACAGGTGCCAGCGAGGTTAGAAAACTTGTTAATAGAGTGAAGCATAGCGCCAAAGACAACCATTTCTTTCTTTTAAACAATCGAATTCCTCCTTCAATTTGGGTATGCGCTCAATATGTATGCGTTTTCAGCTCTTGTTGTTTAGAACGTCTCCATGAATGTTAGCCTAGGTATTCCGTCTCTTCAACTGAACAAATTAGACAGCAATGAACTTCTATTAGAACGCCCAATCCTTACTAAAATGAAGCTATTATGTTCACTCAGGTTTGATTTTTTCACTTTCCCAAATCGTTGTGCACACTCGTAAAATAGAAAAAAGGCTGCCCGGCGGCAGCCCCTTCCTTCCGTATTCCGTATTCCATCACAAACCATCGGTCTTTATCTTCTTTTTGTCATATGGATTTGTAGGCGTCGGTATGCTGCTCGTCATTATGTTCCATCATTCACGACAAGTCCAAAAATCGTCGCCATTGTAATCGCCTGCGCAGGCGAGATGATGCAGCGACGCAAATCTTCAAGCGAAGCGCCTAAGCCGTTAAACTCGCAGCTGCTAATATCGATACCGCCAAGTTTGGTCTGCGATAGCTGCGCTTGATCGATATTCACTTCATGCAGAAAGAAATTAGCTAATGTCATATTGGACATATCCGCTTTGGCTAACGAGCTTTTCTCGAATTTAACACCTTTAGCATTCGTGAAGCGCAATACAGCGTAATCGGCAACACATTGCTCAAACCTTACGTTGCGCAGCATTGAGCCTGTTAAATCCATGCCAAGCAGCTTGCAATTAATGAATGAGACCCTATGAAAAATCGCTTCGTTTAGGTCGATATTTGATAAGTCACAATTGTCAAAACAAACATCGGTAAATTCCGCTTTTCTCAGGCTTGTCGCCCGAAACGACACATTATTAAACACCACTCGATCAAAGCAAGGCTTATAAGCCGATTGATTATGAACGCCGCAATCTTGTATGATGCTGTCGCTAATCTCAATCTCATCCGCCCATTCGTAATCGGGAACGTCTAAAGACCGCAATTCGCTCGGTATTTTGGGAGCTTCAATTTTCTCTTTTTTGCTAGACATAAGTATGATGACCTGCCTTTATTATAAAGTGGCTTAAACAGTGAAAAGAAACATTGCAATGCAACCTTAGTATTTTTATTATACACCTACAAATCTCGATTGGACGATTTCGTTTCATACATAAGCAGATTGTTCGACGGAGTTAATGACTTCTGCTTCTTCGCCATCTATAATGTGAATAAATGTGTGTTTAATGGAAACAAAAAAAGGGTAAGTTCCCTTCTTAGAATGAATAGAGGTGTGTTATGAAATATGAAATGTCGCTGGAGCAGCGCGATAACATAATGGGAAAGCTGTCAGAGGAGCAACGTCATTTTTTGCACCATGAGCTGGTAAGAGGTAGAAGAACGTTGTTCGCAAGGCAGCTTGCACGAAAAAAATGTCAGTTCATTCCCGAAGATGCACAGTTTGAGGATATTGCGTCGTTTATCGAAGAATGGGACTATATTGGATTTACAGATAGCGGCGAGGTGTCTCCACACACCAAATGTGAATGCGGCCGTTCATTGCGTTACCAACATCAGGTGCTGCATTTGCCTACGAATACGATTCGTTACTTTGGTATTGAGCATTTACAGCTGCACACCGGTATTGATGCGAAAGCTATATCAGATATTATGAAAGGTTTCGACGTTCTCGATGGCGAGATGAACGAGATGTTAAGCAAATATAGAGATGGCTGGCAGCTTGATCAGCATCTTTTTCTGCCGCTCCCTGCTGAGCTTGAAATTCCGGCCGATATTCAAGCCCATATGGATGCCAAGCTTCCACTGCTCGATAGACAGCTGTCGCGCATTCGCAGCAGACTGCACGAGCTTGACCTAGTAAGCAGAAAGAAGCGGCTGGCAGCCGTTTTAACCTACTACGATTCCTCCGCTTCGGAAGATACACCCGATATTGGCAATCTATTTGAGAGCATACCGATTGATGATAGTCAGGCAATCACGAAGGCTGATCAAGGCTCCTTTATTTTTGATGAGAATGATGTTGTGCAGGGAGCACTCAGCTTCGAGAATACCGATAACGGTCAAGGCGCGTTCGTATTTGATGACATAGAAAACAGTCAAGGCGCTTTCGTCTTCGATGAAGTAGCGGAAAGCCAAGGTGCATTTGTTTTTGATGAACCGCATCCTAATCAAGATGCGTTTGCCTTCGAGGAAGCTGGCAAGAAGTTAGGCGCTGCTGTAATGAGAGAAGCCGAGCTAGCCAGCTCAATCGCAAAAACCACCTCAAGTCCGTTCTACCTGTCGCCGTCTGCTCAGCGCGTCGTTGATGATGCCCTTAAGTATGGACGTATTAGCACTTTAGCCATCTCTAACTTCATTATCGAGCAGAAGCTCGTTCCAGATACTCGGATGTCTACGGGCAAGCCCGCCATCTACATTGCCGTAGCTGCTTACCTAGACAAGCTTTCAGCATCGGGCCTTTGTGAGCTCGTGCATGGTGACTCCGAGGATCGCGTTTATACAAATACCAAATCTCAACACTAGCCTTATAAGACTGAACCTACGATATGCCCCCTGGCGTGTGCTTGACCATTGCACGAATAGCTTCATCATGGTCAAGCCATGCCACTCCATCCCTGCCTCAGCGTTTCTGCATCCCATTCCTTTGACAATGAGTTTCCTCTTTCTAAAATTTAGAATAAATCAATTATCCCGCAAATTTATGTCGATTATTGCACTCATTTTTCATATATTATTACCGTTATTTATTACCATAATAATTAAACTGCAACATAAACTATTTTTTTTTCGTTTTTAAACGTGATAACAAAAAACACACCGAGGAGATTGATTACGATGAAAAAACGTTATTTTGCCTTTATGCTAGTTATTGCGCTAGGTTTGGTGCTAACTGCATGCTCCGGTTCGAATTCAAATTCGAATTCAGGAACTAACTCTAATACATCTGGTAACAAAGAAGAGCAATCCGTAACGACAAAAACGACTAAAGAGATGGTTGACGGCATGTTGGCTAAAATTGAACAACCCGTATTAGAGGCAATGACCCCTGAGATGGTTAAAGAAATGTACTACATTGATCCAGCATTGCTAGAAGATTACACCATTATGTATCCACTTATGATTGTTAAATCTAATGAATTAGCAGTAATCAAAGTGAAGGATGCCAAAGATATTGCAACGGTTGAAGAAGCCGTTAAAAAACGTGCAGCCGATGTTCAAAAAAACTTTGAAACTTATCTGCCTGATCAATACGAAAACTCCAAGAACTATAAACTTGTAACGAAGGGCAATTACATCCTTTTCGTTATCTCTGAAGAAGCGGACAAACTTGTAACTGAATTTGATTCCTTCTTCGAACAAAAATAAGTTTTATGGTATTCAGCAGCCTACTCTTTTTATTTCTATTTCTGCCTGCTGTTCTGCTGCTCTACTTCGTGTCTCCGTGGCGAATAAAAAACTTTGTTTTATTCGCCACAAGCCTCGTTTTCTACGCATGGGGCGAGCCCGTGTACATTGCAATAATGCTGCTATCCACGGTTACAGACTATTGCTTCGGACTGATTTTAAGCAATCCGAAGCGGAGCAGCTTGCAGCGGAAATGGATTGTCGTCGCCTCTATCATCGTAAATTTAACCTTGCTCGGTTATTTTAAATACGCTGATTTTCTCATTAATAATGTGAACGCCTTACTGGGTACACAAATACCTTTGACTGATCTAGCACTGCCAATCGGTATATCCTTTTATACGTTTCAATCGATGTCCTACATCATTGACGTCTATAGAGGCACAGCAAAGGCGCAGCGCAACTGGGTTGACTTTGGAACGTTCGTTGCTTTGTTCCCGCAGCTCGTCGCTGGACCCATCGTTCAATATTCCACAATTGCCGATCAATTACGTCATCGCACAGTAGACATCGAGCTGTTTGCCCAAGGCGTTAGACGATTTATTATCGGTCTAGCCAAGAAAGTACTGCTTGCAAACAATATCGGATTGCTATGGAATACGATATCAAATACAGGTGCAGATACGATGCCTGCCTTAACGGCTTGGCTTGGCATTATCGCTTTTGCCTTCCAAATTTACTTCGATTTCAGCGGTTATTCCGATATGGCAATTGGGCTCGGCAAGATGTTTGGCTTCCGCTTTAACGAAAACTTTAATCGGCCTTATACGGCACAAAGTATTACAGACTTCTGGCGACGCTGGCATATTTCCCTCAGCACTTGGTTCCGCGACTACGTTTACATACCGCTTGGAGGTAACCGCAAAGGTCCGTGGATACAGCTTCGTAACATTATGATCGTATGGATGCTGACCGGTATTTGGCATGGCGCCAGCTGGAACTTTTTACTTTGGGGATTATATTTTGGAATAGTTCTCGTTTTTGAAAAATGGTTCGCCCTTAAGCTCCTGCAGCGAATGCCTGCTTGGGTTCGTCATGTGTATGCGCTGTTTCTCATTTTAATCGGCTGGGTATTCTTTGCCTTTGACGATCTAACTGTTATGGGTAGTTATTTTGCTGCCATGTTTGGTGCAAATCACCAGCCGTTATGGAATAATGAATCCTTATATTTATTGTATACAAATGCTATTTTGCTCGTACTATTAGTACTTGCATCTATGCCTAAGTGGAAACTGAAAGAAAGTCGCATTGCTCATCCAATTCTAGAGCTAGGTTGGCATGCTTTGCTATTCTTTATGTCAGTTGCTTACTTGGTTGATGCAACATTTAATCCATTTTTATATTTCCGTTTCTAACGTACAAGGAGGCTAGCGGTTGTGAAGAAAAAGACGGACCGCGTATTTGTGTGGGGCTTCGTCAGTATCCTATTTGCTATGTCGTTATTATTTTTTATACTGCCTGTACAAGCATTCTCTGACGTTGAGAATCGCTCGCTCCAGAAATCACCCGAGCTGACTTGGGATAATCTTTGGTCTAAGAAGTTTGCCGATGATACGGAAAACTACATAACCGATCATTTTCCATTCCGGACGAAGTGGGTCTGGACGAAGTCTGTGTTCGAGCAGCTTCGCCTGCAGCAGGAAAATAACGGCATATACAAAGGCTCTGACGGTTATTTATTCGAAAAATTCAACGAACCAAACTATACTGAAATCGAGGAATACACGGCAGCGGTGAAGAAGTTTACGCAAAACCACCCTGATTCAAGTATCGCCTTTATGCTTGCACCAACCTCCATTGGCCTATATCCAGAACGTCTGCCTTGGCTGGCAGACGCTTATCCGCAAACGGAGGTAAACCATTTTATCGCTGAGCAAGTTCATGACAGTCTGTCATTTATCGACGGATTTGAATTTTTAGAACCAGCTTCTGACAGCGAGAGACCAATCTATTACAAAACAGACCACCACTGGACGACCTATGGCGCTTATCTTGCATACGTCGCTTATGCCGAGAAAATGGGCTGGACACCTGTTGCAGAGAAAGACTTCGACATCGAGTCCGTCACCAATTCCTTCCTAGGCAGCTATCATACACGCGGTCAGTTCAGCGGATTGGACCCCGATTCCATTGAAGTCTATAAGCCTAAAAATGGAATCAAGACAGAAATGTATGTCGCTGATACGGATAAAACCTATGACAGCATGTACGATGTAAGCTATTTGGCGAAAAAGGATAAGTACTCCTATTTCCTTGGCGGCGTACATGCAGTGATGACACTTAAGAGCGAGCTTCCTCCCAAGCAAGTCGATCAACAGAAGCTGCTCGTTATTAAAGATTCATATGCGCATAGCTTCCTGCCATTCTTAACGCAACATGTCGAGGACATCCACGTCATCGACATACGCTACTATAATGGAAACATTAGCGATTATATGGAGGCTAATGGAATCGATGACGTATTGCTGTTATTTAATACGACAACCTTCATTACGGAACGTAATTTATTGAAGCTGAAGTATTAATTTCTAAGGATACTTGAGCTGCTTAAACTACTTAAGGCTGCTTAAGGCTGTAAGCACAAAATGTGCTTACAGCCTTTTCTTCATCATACCTCACACGCCGATCTCGCTCATTAAGCACGTATGCGTGCTTACAGACGAGTAACACTAGCTACTTTGAAGCTGTAAGCACAAATATGCGCTTACAGCCACTCTTCCCCGTACCTCACACGCCGATCTCGCTCCTTAAGCACATATGCGTTCTTACAGACGAGTAACATTGGCTACTTTGGGTCTGTAAGCACAAATATGCGCTTACAGCCGTCTTTCCCCGTACCTCACACGTCGAATTCGCTCATTAAGCACGCATATGTGCTTACAGACGAGTAACATTGGCTACTTTGAAGCTGTAAGCACAAATATGCGCTTACAGCCACTGTTCGCCGTACCTCACACGCCGATCTCACTACTTAAGCACGCATATGTGCTTACAGACGAGTAACATTGGCTACTTGGGAGCTGTAAGCACAAATATGCGCTTACAGCCGTCTTTCCCCGTACCTCACACGCCGATTTCGCTCATTAAGCACGTATACGTGCTTACAGACGAGTAACATTGGCTACTTTGGACCTGTAAGCACAAATATGCGCTTACCGCCACTGTTCGCCGTACCTCACACGCCGATCTCGCTCATTAAGCACGTATATGTGCTTACAGACGAGTAACACTAGCTACTTTGAAGCTGTAAGCACAAATATGCGCTTACAGCCGTCTTTCCCCGTACCTCACACATAAAAAAAGCGCCCCTGGGCGCTTTTTTTATGTGTGAGGTACGGGGAAATCATTGTGCAAGATCTTATTTGTAACAAAAAAAAATTTATTCGGAACGAAAAGCCGTTATTCACGAACATAAGTGATACCTTACAATTATTAGGCAATTATTAGGTAATTATTAGTAAGACTAACAAATAAGCAGAAACTTATCTAAAAAATTTTAAGACAAGATGAAAACTAATACTAAAGAACTAGGAGAAGGCCATCATGACGTTGCTTAAAATGACGGTATAATATCCAAAAAAACTTGGATGTTAGGAGACGAAATGGGAGAGAAGCTAAAACAGCCTGTAACAATTGAAAATGCTCCACAAGCGGTTTTTGGTGCAAAGGATCACATATTATTGTTGCGGTTTGAAATCCTCGAACATACGTGGAAAGGTGAATTACAAAGTGTAGAAAAGAAAAGCGATCAGATAAGGCAAATTAAAGAAGAGATATTGGCTCGATTTGGTGTCATTATTGATTATTGAAGCTTTGGGAGGATGGGAACATATATTGAAGTCCGTTGTTTTACCTTTAATCTTTTTGGTTATTTTTATTCTAACTAACATAGGCTTGAAGATTGGTCTTGGTATGTACATGACTAAGAAATACGTACCCGATGTAATAAACGACTATGAATCGACTAAAGTAATCCAATCAACGGTTGAATTTAGTTCTTCCCCTTCTCAGATTACTTATCAAGATTTAATTATATGTATAATATCCTTTTGTATATCGACTGCAATTGTCCTCTTAATTTATAAATTTTATTTTCAAAAATAAGGAATTATAGGGAAGGGATAAAAGTGAAACGTATGAAATTTGAACGTCCAACCGAGCACTATGATGAGGGTATTTACCACATAGATGAACAAATTTGCAAACTGCTAAAACAACGAAAAGAAATATCAAACAATAATCCAGGCTATCCTCCTCTCGAGTATATATCGAAGTGGGCAATTACAACTGGATTATACGAAGATTTTTTGAAATCAGTATTTGAGGCTTTGAGAAACGATGAATACTATAAACCAGTAGTTGAGCCGACAGGATTTAGAGTGCACATTCCAGTTCTAATATATTTGGAACAGGGAGAGTTTTACTATACAGTGACTATGGTGCGGCAATACAACAATGCGAGCATTGTATCCTTACATATTGATTGGGATGCAAAAAGACGACATTCTACTAGACCATATTTTTACGAGTTATATTTGGGTGAAAATTACGACTGCCATATTGAGATTGGAGGTAGTAGTAGTAACTCTGGGCATTTATCACATAACTACATCGTATCTCCACCATTGCCTGACGATCTTAAAGGAATTGCTTTCGTTTTCAAGGAGTTCCTTATGCCATTTAAGCGAAAGCCGACAGGTAAAGAAATCACTATCATAGTGGATTAAGGAGGGCTACGGAAATAATGCAGGATAAAGAATCACAACAAATCAAAGAAAGTTTGGAAGTTGTTGGAAACGATTACAAGGAAAGCCTTCCTCACCTATAGTACGATTTCTATTCGGCTTTATTGTTGTGACTATGCTCGTTGAATTCAGTTGGAATATTTCAGTTTATAAGCTCACTCTCCTCACCGTAATTTCTTCTGCATAAAACGAAAAAATGACCCCGAAAGGGGTCATTTTTTATTTTCGGGGTCTTCCTGCCCAATAATCGGGGAATCCTTCCCGAGTTCCAGGAGGGAGTCATTCCCGTAGACCTGACAGGCGCGGCCACTCCTTAAGCACTTATGCGTGCTTACAGACTAGTAACACTAGCTACTTTGATGCTGTAAGCACAAATATGCGCTTACAGCCGTCTTTCCTCGTACCTCACACGCCGATCTCGCTCATTAAGCATATATACGTGCTTACAGACTAGTAACACTAGCTACTTTGAAGCTGTAAGCATAAATATGCGCTTACAGTCGTCTTTCCCCGTTCCTCACACGCCGATCTCGCTCATTAAGCACATATGCGTGCTTACAGAAGAGTAACACTGGCTACTTTGATGCTGTAAGCACAAATATGCGCTTACAGCCGTCTTTCCTCGTATCTCACACGCCGATCTCGCTCATTAAGTACGTATGCGTGCTTACAGACGAGTAACATTAGCTACTTTGGGCCTGTAAGCACAAATATGCGCTTACAGCCTTCTGTCCCCGTACCTCACACGTCGATCTCGCTCATTAAGCACTTATACGTGCTTACAGACGAGTAACATTGGCTACTTTGGGCCTGTAAGCACAAATATGCGCTTACATCCGTCTTTCCCCGCACCTCACACGCTGATCTCGCTCCTTAAGCACTTATGCGTGCTTACAGACGAGTATCTTAGCCCTCTTTTCCCGAGCCTCTGCTGGCTGCTCCTTTCTCTTCTAGATGTTTTTATCACTTACCAACAATAAAAATTAATTAATATGTGGCCTTCTCTAATTCCTCGGTGTCTAATAAATGTGAAGGCAGAGGAGGTTCACTAGATGTCAGGGGCCCACGACAAATTCGAGGACATTTTTACGTTATATTATGAAAGAATTAAAAGATTCCTCTCACTGAAGGTCGACATTCAGAATCCCGCTGCTCCAAAATGGCCCTACCAAGGACTAGGCGGATACGAAGCTGGCAACATGTCTAAGGACTTCATTAGCAGATCTTGTGGAGCGAGGCCAAATTCCCACTTTTGAGGATTTAGAAGATAACACTTGGGAGTTTGATACTAAAAAGGGATTTCAATTTTCTTGTACGCTCTTAGAATTTATTTTACAACGATATAGTTTAGATGAGCTTAATAAAACATTCGAAATCCTGAGGACTTTGAAGGAGCATTCAACTGCACAGCGGCAGAAATCCACAAACTGTGGTCTCAGGAGCTGGCAGCGAGGTTCAGTTAACATTCATACCAATATCCCCTCATAATAAAGCTAGACCAGAAAAAGGGAAACGAATGAAACTTCATAATTGAAAGTGTTTTTTTCAAGATGCAATTAGCGTCGCTCATCCCATGGGTATGGATAAATGCAAGCTGCTCGACTTTTCTTCGTCACTACAGAAGATATTGGAGCCACTGACACCACCTTATTTACTATTATCAAGTGGACGTCGAGAAACAATGGCGATTTATTTGTAGCGTTAGAGGTAATGAGTGGGGACCGTTCTCCCTACACACGGATGAAGATTTCAAACAAGCTGTGGACGTCTGGGGAAAAAGTCAATCATTTGTCCGTGATATTGTTGATAAATGGGACGTTCCAAAATTGATCATTGAGAACAGCGATTACCTATGGGACGAATATCACCATCGAATTAGTGAATTTATTGATCAATCGCTCAATCGTGACACGAACTCATAATTTAATATTCTAGCTATAAGCGGAGGTGCAGCAATTGCACATCCGCTTTTTTTCTCAGAACTTAGAGCACTGCATCGTCTATTCATCTACAGGCGGGATTTCTGAAGGAACCCATAGTTTTGTAACATCTATCCCTTTTTCATCTCTCATCTTCAAGTCTCTCATAAATGCGAGAAAACCATATACGGGTTTCCATCCGAGTATCTTTTCCGCCTCTGATAAGTCATGCTGCTCGACCTGTTTAGGCAGTGCTATTGCATACTTCTTCAACAAACGTCCTGCTCCCTGCACATGTGTCTCACACCATTCGGCTCCAAGTTCACTAAAGTTTTGAACAACCTCGTGCGGCATATCATGATTGGTATGTACGATTGTGCGAAATAACCCTATCTTCCTTTCCAGCGCTGCTTTGACAGCAGCGACTGTAGCTGAAGCTACATCTCTTCGATCTACACCATTTCGAAGCAGTCGCTCTCCAAACTCTAAATATGGCCGAGGAATGAATTCATGATAACGCAGCATCGCAATCGATGCGCCTGTCATTTCATAATAAGCTTTACAAAGGTCTTCCCCGATTACTTTACTTACCCCATAAACCGATCCCCAACCATATGCCATTGAAGAAGCATAGACAATTGCATTTACACCTGCCTGCTTACACGCTTCTAGAAGATAAAAGGTACCATCTACATTTACAGAAAAGATCGTTTCGTCGCTAACCGGAGGATTGTGAGCGCAATGCCATGCTGCAAGGTGAACAACAGCATCAATACCTTCTACCGCACGCTTTACGTCGCCTGGTGTTCTGATGTCACATCTAACGTACTCTAGGTTCTTCAATTCTTCAGACTGAGGAGGCATTACGTCCGCCATCCGAACCGAATAACCCGCTTGCATCAATGCTTTGCATACAGCCTGACCACTATTTCCGGCAGCACCTGTAACTAGAATTTTCATTTTTTCACCCCGTCAGATTTATTGTTTTAGAATAGCACTGCTTGATTGATGAACAGAAACCAGTTTCTTCAAATTTAATAATAGTACATCCGGATAAATATAATAAGTACGCACTTTCTTTTTACTTAGTAACCTAAAAGTAACCTCTATGAAAGCACCACAAATAACAAAGAAGAGGAGATGCTCATCCCCTCTTCTTTGCTCTCGTTATTTAATCACTTACCATGTTATCCAACCGCCAGTTCGCTGATAACCACGTAATAACTCATATTGTTCACTTTGAATAAGGCGCTTCATTTGCGTTCTATACAAACGATAATCTGATTTTCTTACTTCTTTTACTTCTTTGTTATAGTGAACACTCTTTATTCCTTTTCGAAAATCTTTCAATTTTTCTCTTCTAGGATCTTTGTGATTTTTCACACGTTCATTAGAGCAACGTTGTTCATTATCCCAGGCTGTTATTTCTTCTTGATTAAACATCTTCATCCCCGTTGTGACGGGTTAGATTATAGCTATTAAGCCATGAATACCGACACAACTAATAGAAGAAGACCTTTGGATTAAACATCCTGCTCACCTCAAATTTAGATTTATTACCTTATTCCTCAAAATAACGAGCAATCTCTGCAGGCAGCTTACTCTCGATATGAGCCAGCCCAAACTCCCCGTTCTCTTCGGAAATTCCGTAGTTTGTTCCTAATACATGATCAGTAATAAGTAAAACTGTAAATTTGCGAAAATGTTCCGCTTGAAATTCATTGTGAGGGCCTTGCTGATTCATAAGATTGAGAAAGGATTTTACATCCTCCCCATCCAAGGTTCGAACGAGATCCGCATCTCTAAATATCTTAATTTGCTTCGTCTTTGAATCGGCAATATCGGGATAATGGGACGGTTTATCTGCTCCCTCATACCAAACATAAATACTATAACCCGTAATATTCACTACAAGACCTGGACCATCCCCAGCATCCTCTACAGCGACTATGTCTCGCTCAGGATATCCTTCAATTTCAAATGTTGCTGCTCCTTCGGGCATCCGAGAGCCGCGTTCGACTTCACCTATTTTCACTAACTTAGTAGGATCAGTTAAAGCCAATTCCCATGCGTTCAAATAATGTCTATCCCCGATATTAATATAATCGACAGTCGATTCATCGGCCTGCCTCGCTGCCGAATGATCGCCTTGCAGCTCTTTTTTTACCAATTGACATCCAGAACTAAATAATATCAAGCAGAGTAATATTAACGAAATTACTTTCATCATTTTCCCCTCCACTTCCGCAACACACCTTGTTATTTCTTGTATAGACGGGAATTGGAAAATAATGTTGCACCTTGCAAATACATTAGTAAAGTTAGTCTGAATTAAACCATTTGGTTATGCTTTTCTCTTTCGTAAAACCAAAATATTTATATTTGATAGTCACATTTTGTATGGATTGATTATCGTAGCGGATTCGGAGGCCATATTGCATAGGAGTGTGTTCTTTTTTTTCTAAAGCAGCATGAAATTCATCTTGAGAAAGTGCTGGGTATATTGACGAGGCTTTTAGGTTCATAAATTGAATAGCTGGGTCGGGAGTAGGAAGCACTTGCACCATGTGACCAGAATCATAAGCGATGCCGAGCTGGGCCAAGTCGGATCGATCTTCCCCATTGATTTTCACGCTTAAAATATCGATTTTCCCATAACCCTCGTTGCTTAATTCAAGCACATACTCTTGTGTCCGCCCGTCCGTATTATTGACTCGTTGAAGTCCGTTATTTACTAAAGGTTCCGTTATGTGATACCAAACTGACATGGAAATAATCAGTCCGATCAATATAAACAATTTAATGCCTATCCGTTTGTTCCTTGATAACCATTTATGGTTCAACATAGGTCCCTTCAATTATCACCAATTCCTTCCTTGTCAAATTAGTCTAAGCCAAGAATAGAAATTTTGTCAGCGATCATGACAACCAAGTCTTCTATCGTTCCAATGCATTTATGTATTTCGGGCAGGTGATAAAAAGAACTTGATGCTTCAATATCATTGATTTCCTCTGTTGATGAATGCAAAAATATAGTCTTTCCTAAACCTAAAGCCAGACCCAGTTCAATATGGCTTCCCTTTCCGGCAGGCAACATCACAATGAGTATATCAGTACTTAATACAGCATCCTTCTCTTTTAGACCAATCTCTGCTAAATGTTGAAGCGAACTAATCTCTGAATGCATCGTCCAATCGTACGCTTGATCGAATCCTAGTTTCTCCAAATGCTTCGAGGCACTTCTCACGTTTTCAATATTTCTGAGGCTAGAGGCTATATAGAATTTCATATTTCTCTCCCATTAGAACAAGATTTCTCATATCGTTTATACCACGTCTCTAAAATAAATCGAGCTGCTCGATCACAGGTGCAGGCGGCTCATTCGGGCTTTCTCCGTTCGGACGAGTCAGTCCCAGTATCTCCATCATTCTCTTCGCGTTGTCTGCGGCATCCCCTCCGGAATTGTTGTTGAAAATGACATAAACGTGCTCACTCTGCTGCTCCAGCAGCCTCAACTTATTCGCCCAGTCTTGAAGTTCTTCCTCGCTGTAGCGATACAAATAACGAACTTCACGCCAATTCGGCGCACTGGCTTGATTCCATCCGGATACATTTCGTCCGTGAAACCTGACGATAGTCGATTGTTGATCCGTTGCCGAAAGAACGATCGGTATCGAGCCTATTCCAGCCTGCGGCTCATCACAAACGCTATGTATCCAATGCTCCCGTCTCATGAAATCCAACGTCTTCTCGCTATACTCCTGCGAAAACCAGCTTTGATGCCGAAATTCCAACGCACACGGAATACCCATCATACGAGCCTTCGTCTCTCTAAGGATTCGTACATTCCCTTGCGTGCAATCGAACCATGGCGGATATTGAAATAGCGCTGCCGTTAATCTGCCTGACTCTATTACAGGCTCCAGCATTTGCCGGAATGCACCGTACATTTCATTTGTCTCCGAGGCTGGCACTGTAGGTCCGCGCTGATGTCCAGTCATTCCCTGATAAGCCTTAACTACGAAGTGAAGGGATTCGGGCGTATCTGTCAGCCATTTGCTGAATCGCTCTTTAGATTGTATAGCATAAAAGGTGCTGTCCACCTCCACTAGCGGAAAATGATTCGCATATTGCCGAAGCTTGCTGCCCGCTTTGCTAACTGGGACATATAGCTGATCATGATCACCCCATCCCGCAAGACCAATTGAAATCATATTTTTCACCACTTCTACTATATTCGAAAACCCAGTTGTTTCTTATATTCAGCTATTCCCATTATTATAAAACAAATAATATCGTCCCTATCTTAACTATATAATTACACAATACTTTTAGTTTTGCATAGTTATAAGGTGACAGTTGTTGCTTACAGAAAAAGAATATAATTTCGCTGTTGTTTTACTTATTGGCTCAGAGACGTATACTTAGTCTATATAACAAATGTAAGGAGCAACTATCCAATGAGCTACGAACCCTATTTTCAGAACCTAAGAGAACAACATTTGGATGAGCTGAAACAATTTTTGACGATACCGAGTATTTCAGCTTTATCCAATCATAAAAACGACATGAATGAAGCGGCGAAATGGGTTGCGGCCAAATTAGAGAAGGCTGGACTTGAGAATGTGGAGATCCATCCTACTGCAGGACATCCGATCGTATACGCCGAGCATATTCATGCTCCAGACACACCGACGGTACTCATCTACGGTCATTATGATGTGCAGCCGGTAGATCCGCTTAACCTTTGGGAGACTCCACCTTTTGAGCCAACCATCCGCGATGGCAAATTATATGCACGTGGTGCAACAGATGATAAAGGTCAGCTCTTTCTGCATGTAAAAGCGGTTGAGGCACTTCTAAACCAAGAGAACGCGCTTCCGGTAAACGTAAAGTTTTGTATAGAAGGAGAAGAAGAAATATCAAGCCCTAATCTGCCGTCCTTCATGGAAACCAATGCAGACAAGCTGCAGGCAGACGTTATTGTCATATCAGATACATCACTTCTGGCAAAAGGAAAGCCTGCTATTTCCACTGGCCTGCGCGGACTATGCTCCCTTGAAGTAACGATAGTTACCGCCAATACTGATCTACATTCGGGTACATTCGGCGGCGGCGTTCCGAACGCGCTTCACGCAATGATTTCCTTGCTGAGCTCGTTGCATGATGATCAAGGTCGAGTTGCAATCGATGGCTTCTATGATGGCGTGCCAGAGCTTTCGGCAGCTATGCGCGAAGAGTTCCTTAAGCAAAATCATAATGAAGAACAATTAAGAACCAATCTTGCTCTCGATGCATTGTACGGTGAAGAAGGTTATTCCTTTGTTGAGCGAACAGGCGCAAGACCAACTCTTGAACTGAACGGAGTGTACGGCGGGTTTCAAGGCGAAGGTTCGAAAACGGTCATTCCAAAGGAAGCTCATGCCAAAATCACTTGTCGTTTAGTTGGTGCTCAGGACCCCTCCCAAGTGCTAGAACGAATTGTTGCTCATCTGGAGTCGCATGTCCAATCGGGTGCGAAACTAATTGTAAAACGCGGCGAAAAAGCTCGTGCGTTCGACATGGACCCATCCAATCCTATGCTTCAAAAAGCAGCTGATGCTTATGAAAAAGTGTACGGTACTCGCGCTCTCTTCACAAAGGATGGCGGATCGATTCCAATTGTCGAGACGTTCTCCCGCGTATTAGGTGCTCCTGTTGTCATGATGGGCTTCGGACTCCCAGACGAGAATCTGCATGCTCCTAATGAGCATTTCAACCTTGAGAACTTTGACAAGGGATTGTTGACAATTGTTGAGTTTTTGAAACAGCTTTAATCCGAGCTAACAAAGCCTTAGCATCCCTTGGATGCTAAAGTAGCTTTGACGGAGAAAAATATGCTCTTTAAATAAAGGCAGCTGAGCCTCTCATATTATTGAGATGCTCTGCTGCCTTTATTGTTAAAAAATCACGATTTCCGATTAAAGTTTCATAACCATTTCAAAACCGCCAAGGAGTGGAACCCGCCAAACCTTCTGGAATAAAAGAGAAATTTGGAGATGTAAGCGCGTATTTACTCTTACAGCTCCAAAGTAACCTCGGTTTGTCGTCTGTAAGCACCCATGCGTGCTTACAGCATCATTTCGACGTGGGCGAACGAGCAACCCCAACATTGTAAGCGCGTATTTGCTTTTACAGCTCCAAAGTAACCTTAGTTTGTCGTCTGTAAGAACCCATACGTGCTTACACCATCATTTCGACGTGGGCAAACGAGCAACCCCCACGCTATAAGCACGTATTTGCTCTTACAGCTCCAAAGTAACCCTAGTTTGTCGTCTGTAAGAACCCATGCGTGCTTACAGCATCATTTCGACGTGGGCGAACGAGCAACCCCACGCTGTAAGCACGTATTTGCTCTTACAGCTCCAAAGTAACCTTAGTTTGTCGTCTGTAAGCACCCATGCGTGCTTACAGCATCATTTCGAAGTGGGCTAACGAGCGAACCCCACGCTGTAAGAACCCATGTGTTCTTACAGCATCATTTCGACGTGGGTGAACGAGCGAACCCCACGCTGTAAGCGCGTATTTGCTCTTACAACTCCAAAGTAACCCTAGTTTGTCGTCTGTAAGAACCCATGCGTGCTTACAGCATCATTTCGACGTGGGCGAACGAGCAACCCCCACACTGTAAGCGCGTATTTGCTCTTACAGCTCCAAAGTAACCTTAGTTTGTCGTCTGTAAGAACCCATGCGTGCTTACAGCATCATTTCGACGTGGGCGAACGAGCGAACCACAAGCTGTAAGCGCGTATTTGCTCTTACAGCCTCAAAGTAACCTTAGTTTGCCTTCTGTAAGAACCCATGCGTGCTTACACCATCATTTCGACGTGGGCAAACGAGCAACCCCCACGCTATAAGCACGTATTTGCTCTTACAGCTCCAAAGTAACCCTAGTTTGTCGTCTGTAAGCACCCATGCGTGCTTACAGCATCATTTCGACGTGGGCGAACGAGCGAACCCCACGCTGTAAGCACGTATTTGCTCTTACAGCCTCAAAGTAACCTTAGTTTGTCGTCTGTAAGCACGCATGCGTGCTTATAGCATCATTTCGACGTGGGCGAACGAGCGAACCACAAGCTGTAAGCACGTATTTGCTCTTACAGCTCCAAAGTAACCTTAGTTTGTCGTCTGTAAGCACACATGCGTGCTTACAGCATCATTTCGATTTGGGCGAACGAGCGAAACCCACGCTGTAAGCACGTATTTGCTTTTACAGCTCCAAAGTAACCTTAGTTTGTCATCTGTAAGCACCCATGCGTGCTTACAGCATCATTTCGACGTGGGCGTACGAGCGAACCCCAAGCTTTAAGCACATATTTGTTCTTACAGCCCCAAAGTAACCTTAGTCTGCCCTCTGTAAGAACCCATGCGTGCTTACAGCATCATTTCGATTTGGGCGAACGAGCGAAACCCACGCTGTAAGCACGTATTTGCTCTTACAGCTCCAAAGTAACCTTAGTTTGTCATCTGTAAGCACCCATGCGTGCTTACAGCATCATTTCGACGTGGGCGAACGAGCGAACCCCACGCTGTAAGCGCGTATTTGCTCTTACAACTCCAAAGTAACACAATGCGGGATGACTGGAATGTTGTCCCGAATAAGCAAAGAGCCCATACTGGTATATCCAGTACGGGCTCTTTATCGTTACTCTCTAGTTGATTATTTAAACCATAATTTTGCAAATATCGTTTGTGAAGGCTACAGGATCTTGAAGCGGCAGGCCTTCGATTAGAAGCGCTTGGTTATACAAAAGGCTTGTATACAGAGCCAGCTTCACTTTATCTTGCCCAGCAGCATCCTTTAACGATTGGAAAATTTCATGGTTCACGTTGATTTCGAGTACCTTATCTGCTTTCACATCTTGGTTGTTCGGCATCGATTTCAAGATTTTTTCCATTTCAATCGTTACTTCGCCTTCAGTAGACAAGCATACTGGATGCGTTTTAAGACGCTTTGAAGCTTTTACGCTTTTTACTTTATCATTAAGGATCTCTTTCATTTGCTCAAAGAGCTCTTTGTGCTGCTCTTCGTCAGCAGCTGTTTCGCTATCCGAAGCATCTGATTCGATACCCAGGTCGCCGCTTGATACTGACTTGAATTCTTTATCCTTGTACTTCGCGACCATTTTGATTGCAAATTCATCAATATCGTCCGTAAAGTACAAAATTTCAAAGCCTTTGTCCGATACAAGCTCGGTTTGCGGCAGTCGATCGATCCGTTCAATTGATTCGCCAGAAGCATAATAGATGTACTTCTGATCCTCGCTCATTCTCGATACGTATTCATCCAGCGTAACGAGCTTCTTCTCCTTCGAGGAGTGGAACATAAGCAAGTCTTGCAGCACTTCTTTGTTAACGCCGTAATCGTTGTATACACCGAATTTCAACTGTCTGCCAAATGCTTTGTAGAACGACTCGTACTTCTCTCTATCATCCTTCAATATGCCAAGCAGAGCGCTCTTGATCTTGCTGTTAATGTTCTTCGCGATAAGTTTCAGCTGACGATCATGCTGCAGCATTTCACGTGAAATGTTAAGCGATAGATCCTCAGAATCAACCATACCTTTCACGAAGCTGAAATAATCCGGCAGCAGGTCTGAGCATTTATCCATGATCAACACGCCATTTGAATAAAGCTCAAGCCCTTTCTCATATTCCTTCGTGTAATAGTCGAAAGGTGTACTTTCCGGAATATACAAAATCGCATTGTAGACAACAGCGCCATCCGCACTAATGTGAAGATGCTTGATCGGTTTATCGAAGCCGTAACGTTTTTCAAAATAAAACTGATCATAATCTTCCGATGTAAGCTCATTTTTATTTTTGCGCCAGATCGGCACCATGCTGTTGACGGTTTGTTCCTCTTGATATTCCTCGAACTCATTTTCACTGTCTGCTTTAGGCCGTTGACCTTTCACATCCATCTTGATTGGGTAACGAATGAAATCAGAATATTTTTTGATAATCGACTTTAAGCGATATTCTTCTAAGTATTCATCGTATTGATCATCCTCGGTATTATCCTTGATGCTCAGTACAATCTCGGTACCAACTGAATCCTTCTCACAAGACTCAATCGTATATCCATCAGCACCCGTCGATTCCCATTTGAAAGCCTCGTCGCTGCCCAAAGCTTTAGTTACAACCGTAACTACGTCAGCGACCATAAAAGCAGAGTAGAAGCCGACGCCGAATTGACCAATAATGTTGTGTCCATCCTTAATCTCATTATCATTCTTAAAGGCAAAAGAGCCGCTCTTCGCAATAACCCCAAGGTTACTTTCAAGCTCGTCCTTCGTCATGCCAATACCTGTATCGGTAATAGTTAACGTTCTGTTTGCCTTATCAGCAACCACTTTCACATAATAATCTTCTTTGTTGAAGACCATTTGATCATCCGTTAATGCTTTGTAATATAACTTGTCGATCGCATCGCTCGCATTAGAAATAAGCTCTCTTAAGAAGATTTCCCGCTGCGTATAAATGGAATTAATCATCATTTCCAACAATCGTTTAGATTCTGCTTTGAACTGTTTTTTTGACATGGATAGATCCCCTTTCCATTCATCAATGATTATCAAGCCTGAAGGTAACTTAACAGGAAGGCTTGTTCAAGGTTATTAAACCGCTACCTCATATTTTAGCACTCAAACACCTTGAGTGCCAATCCTTCTTTTTATATATCATAAACTATTTTTCGGTGTCAACCCGAATCCCCAAAAAAACCATAAAAAGGAGCTGCCCAACGACTATTTTGGATCATTTAATCGTATTCACATATGCTCCAGCACGTTCAAATTAACTTTTTTATCCTGAACAAAACTTGTAAACCTTCTCTATTGCACAAAGTACAACAGAATACTGACTTGTCGCCCCGTTCGAGGAGCTACGTTGCAGAAATGCAGCAGATTGGCATCATAATTCGAAAAATGAAGGTTAAATCGGTAATTCTATTGTATTAATTACAGTAGAATTCAGCAGCTAGTCGAATAAGAGTAATCTCCATTGTAGAAAGTACAATAGATTGTATAATATAATCGATCGAAACAGACATTTTTCCGCAAAATTTGCTATATGACCCCAAGTAAATCTACAATAGAGGTATTAGAATAATTCACTCTAGGAGGCTGAGCAATATGAGCTCATTTAAATCGTGGCTGCAAAGCAGCAAACAAGGACTTACCGATCAGGTCAAAAAATTTAAAAATAAAGATTTCTTAGATGCGGTCGTAGCCGGCTGTGCGATTGTAGCAGCTGCTGATGGCAGCATTGACTCAAACGAGAAACAAAAAATGTCTGGTTACATAGGACGCAGCGAGGAATTAAAAGTTTTTGATATGAGCGACGTGATTAATCGTTTTAATCATTTCGTAGGAAATATGGAGTTCGATGCGATGATTGGCAAGCAAGAAGCGCTTAAAGCAATCGCGAAGTACCGCAGCAAGCCAGAAGTCGGTCGTGTAATTGTTAGTGTGTGCAGCGCAATTGGAGCAGCAGACGGCGATTTCGACCCGAAGGAACAAGCGGCAGTGCGTGACATCTGCAATACCCTTGAACTAAATCCGAGTGAGTTCAGCCTGTAATCGGTATTCCAAACGAAAGAACCTCCAAAGCCACTGTAACAGTGGATCTGGAGGTTCTTTTGTTATGTGCGAATAATTGTCGCTCAAGCTTTGGCAAATGCCTCATTGTAGCAGCGTCTGCATACGGGCTTATAATCCTCGTTGCCGCCGATCTGGATTTGCTCGCCTGCGTTCATCGGCTGTCCATCATTATAGCGAATGACCATTGTAGCCTTCCGATCACAGTACCAGCATATCGTTTTGATTTCTTCGATTTTATCTGCTTGCACGAGCAAATTGTAGCTGCCCTCAAAAAGCTGGTTTTGAAAATCATTTTTGAGACCAAAGGCCATAACTGGTATGTTAAGCTCATCCACCACTTGGGTTAGCTCCAAAATATGATGCTTTTTCAAAAACTGCGCCTCATCGACCAGCACGCAATAAATTTTGGATGGTACTGCTGCAGCAACGAACCCCTTCACACTCTCATAGAGATTCGTATTCTCATGGACCGGGATAGCTTCCCTCTCGAAGCCTACTCGCGAACCTACACGATCCATACTTCCTCTCGCACTTACCGATGGGGAATAAATGAGAACCTGCTTCCCTTGCTCCTCGTAATTATGAGCCACTTTAATAATTTCAAACGATTTGCCGCTGTTCATCGTTCCGTATTTGTAATAAAGCTGTGCCAAACCAATCTCCTCCAGAACCCTTCAGTGCTTCTATTATACAGGAAGCGACTCCGTTATTGTATCGACTGGAGCCTTGCTTTCGCTTCTCCATATGTTTTGACGATTTGTTGGATTTTCTGGAATTCGGGATCGGTTGGTCCTAAATCAGCCATAAACATCCGATGCAGCACTTGATTATACAGATTTTGACGTGTTTCAATCAGCTGTACCTCGAGCCGAATCAAATCCTCAAGATCGTTCTCCGCAATTAATTGATCAATATTGACCGTTTCATGGACAGGGGAGCGCTGCTCGTCAAAAATAATATCCGAACCTCGATTAATACGAGGCAGCTCTTCGTATTCTACTTCGGCCGCATGCTGCTGTTCAAGCTGAATCGTCGTGTTTAGCTCAGAGAGAAAGATACCTTCTTTAGCCAGCATAACTTGGAACGGTCGATGCTGGAGTAGATCGGCAATGACGAGCCTGCTCATGTCTTTATTACGAATCAAGGAAGAATCAAAAGGATGAAGGACCCACTGATCGTCCCGGTTGAACAGATTGAAGGTAAACCACTCTCCGCCATAAATGAACCGTACATTAATATTCGACTCCGAAATAATTTCATAGGTAAACTCCAATGGGAGCACCTCCGATCATCCAGTATAATTTATACCTATTATACTAAATCAGAGGTGATCACAAACATCGTTTGCTAAAAATCTTTCAATATACCCTCCGCTTTTTCCAAGCTCGCAATGACAATCAAGACGACAATGAGTCCAGCTAGGGCAATTTCGCCAATCATAGCATGATCACCTCGTTTTTCTTTAAGACTATGCCGTCTCTCCTGTCTTTATGAGCCATAACTCCAGGGACACTCCTAATTAGAACTGTGAAAAAACAAAAAAACGAGCCCTAAAGAGCTCGTCCTGTTGATTTGAATGAAGCAGATTTACTCCAAAAATCCTTTGGAGGCCGAACCAGGCAGCTCAGCTTGATTCGCTCCTGTGCCGGCTTGAATGCCTAAACGTTGTCCAACCTTTTGATTGATTTGTGTCATCTTCTCCGTTTGCTGTGATACGGTTTGGATAATTTGACGGTTGGAATTCTCGTATTTATCCATTGCAGAGAACAGATCCGACATCGCGCGCTCAACGAGCTCCATGCTCATTGCCGGTTTCGTCAATGCTTGATTGGCGCGCTCGCTCGTTTCGTTCAATAGGCGTGCATTCTCAGCAAATTGATTGCCTAACATCTCGTTCGTCGAATTGACCGCTTCAATCGCTTTCATCTGGTCGTCAATGGCACTTGCAATCAGAACCGATACGGACATCAAATGCTGAGTTTTATCTATCGAGCTGTCCAGCGCATCCATCAGCTTATCATTCGTGTCATTAATAATATCTGTTGCTGCAATAGCCTGTTGATACAACATGATCATTTCCGTGTAGGTCTGAAGCTTGGTTACAACCTTACGAAGTCCACGCTCCAAATACGTTTTCCGAAGCTCATTCTCCGGCTTCGCAATTTCCTCTTCGAACATTTTTTTGAGACGATTGCCATATTCAACAAGCAGCTGCAGGTCATATACATTATCTAAGCTGCTGCGCTTCAAGTTTCTCATGTGTATGACGTTCTCTTCCAGATTGTCGCGACCGTCCCTAAGCGACTTAACGATAACCTGAACATTCGACTTCGCAGATTGGTACTTATAAATATACGCCTTCATTGGCGCTTTCCTAAGCAGCTTCTGCACGAGTGAAAGTTGTTTGCTTTTGCTCAAATCCTCAACCTCGCTGCGCAGCTTAAGCATATTGTTAGCCACCTCAGACCGTTTGCCTGACATTAGATCCGAAAGCGGTCTCTCCAGCATCGTAAGCGTCTGCCCCGACCGCTCAAGCGTCTTCTGACCTTTTTTCGTAATCTCATCCATCAGCGTATCCAAATGCATCGCATCGGTAGTTGCTACCTTCTGCATCGTGCTCTGAACTTCTTGCTCCAGCTTCTGAATATCTTCATTCTTTAATTGTACGAGTTGTTGCGACATTGTTCATTTCTCCCTTCATTAGTCGTTAAGACGATAACGCTGTTGAATTAATTCAGCCTTTGTATGCAGCTCCATGAGATCCTTCTGTTCAATGGTCTTTGTATAAAAAGTAAGCTTGGAATCGACATCCTTAATGCCATCAAGCAAAAGTCTTCTATTCTGGCGCTTTGCTTCGCCACTGAGACGCAAAAATGGATTAATGGTCGAGTTTAAATCCTTCCTTACTAGCCGTACAATGTTGTGATTAATTTTCTCGTCTCCCAAAGCAACTAAATCCGGAATTAATCGGTTTAGTCTCGACAGCAGAGCAAGCGTCTTCTGTACAATCTCATCGTCTAAATTATTTTTTTCGCCTTCGAGTAAAATCATATCTTCAATAATTCCGATGTATTCTAACGCAGAAGCAAGCTCGGGATCTTGTACCAAAGGCGAATTGTCAGCTGGTTGAGCTGACTGTATGACCGAAGGAGCCTGAGCAGTTGAAGCTGCATTTTGTTGTTGTAGGGATGAGTTTTGCGGGCTTGGCTGGAGCTCGGGCTCGCGTGTTGGCGGATTGATTTCTTTCCTCTTACGCTGCCCCCACGATAATGCGATCAATATACCAAACACGGGAATCGCAATCGCTATATACGGAGAGGAGATCCAATAAACTACAACTGCGACTGCGTAACTGCCAATTGCGATGGTGACGTTCTTTTTCAATGCATTCATTACTGCACCTCCATTTTAAGCTTTCTTATCCTAAACGATGTGCTCGTCTTCTTCATTCAATTATCTCGTTATTCATACATAGAAGTCAATTTTAAAAAAACAAAAAAGAATCTTGTACCACATTAATGATCACAATATCTAAAAAAAAGGGGCTCACGCCCCTTTGCTTTAGTACTCATAATCCACTTGTACTCTGTAAAACATGTTCTCCATCCATCTGGATCACAGACATTTCCTAGTTGTGCTTATTTAACTCGGTTCAATTCCATAATCAACGGTTGTTCCACGTAGCCCGCTTGGATGTCGAATTGTGGATTAGGCGGTTCAATCGTTTTTCCTTGAAGCGCTTGAACAGCCAAATAAGGCATATTTACGCCAGACAAACACGTAATATAAAGACCGCCAGACATACGCGGATTGATCTCAAGCAATTTTGGAATGCCATTGCTGTAACGAACCTGAATATTAAAAGCATAAGGAATACGCAGGCTCGTCGCAATACGATCCGCAATCGCCAGCAGCTCCGCCGAATGCTCCAATAGGTATGTTCTTCCCGTCGATTTGCGGCGTGGAATAGCAGTTATGAGATCCCCCTCTGCAGTGGCCACACAATCAATACTATACTCCGTTCCGTCGAGCAGCTCCATTACCATTATCGTATCGAAACGCTCAGTTAAAGACAAGGTTTCATAAGCTTGTTCAAACGTTGTCGACAAGGTCACATAGCCATAAAGGTCACGGAGCGGATCACGCTCATTATCGATAATCCGGAAGCCCATTCCGCCTTCTGACTTCGTCGGCTTAAAGCATACCTTATGCCCCGCGGCAGTAAGCTCCTCATAGGCATTCTTAAATTGCTCAGCCGTGTTCACGACACGGTAGTCAGGAATTGTCACGAGCTCTTTCCCTTGCAGCGCTTCATAAAATTTATCCTTCTCAATCATAGAGTCTAGCAGCTCAATATCACGACATACCATGACCTTCGTGCCGATCTCGTCAAACAAATGTACGTAGCGCGATATTTCTTCCATATGCAGGCGGGGTATGAAAATATCAATTTCATTCCTCTTGCAGAAATCTACGCAAAACTGTACATATTCAAGTCCAAAGACTGCCGGCTCTGTTCCAATATGATCGGATGCAAGCAAAGACATATGATTAATATCCGGATGTGTGCCATAAAATTCAAAAGGCTCGCCATTTGGATTATTCCGAATCATATTAATGTAATGGTAGGCTACTGAAAACCAACGATTCATATAAACACGTGTCATGTATGATTACCTTCTTCCATCTGATTAAAGATATTTAGCTACTGCGTTCATGATCTGCGTGCATGCTCTAAGATGGAATCTAGCAATTCTTCCGATGCAAGCGCACCTCTGGCTTGTGTAAATTGAATGTGAGGATGCGTCGCATAGGATCTGCCTAACTCGCCATGTACGGGCGAAATGGCATAATCAGCCGCAAGCAATAAGCTCTCATCTAATAAACTATCTCCTGCTGCATATACGAAATTTGAAGCAAGCTTCTCTTTCACATATTGAATCGCTGCACCCTTGCTCACCTTCTCGGGAACCAAATAGATTTTACGGCCTTGAAGAGAATAGCTCCAACCAAGTGAAGCAAGCTCCAGCTTCAGCTCCTCCAACGATTCATGCGGCAAACGCTCTCTCTCTATTTTAATAGAATAAAATAGATCATCGCAAAGATCAGTCGACTTCACCCAGTGCGTGGATGAAATTTTGGCAAACAGGCTCGCAATTTCCGTATGTTCCGTACAATGCTGCCGCACTGCTTCACGCACATAACTGTGCCACTCCTGATCGATTTCCCCATTTCGCAGAACAGTGCCTCCATTGCTAACGATAACATATTCAGGACGGAACTGCTCCCTAATCCCGAATATGCGGTCATACTGCTCAGGAATACGCGTCGTCACAGGAACGAAACGAACCAAGCTGATTAGCTCCTGCAGCTTCTGAATGGCTGGCTTTGTCATGTAGGAAATATATCTGTCCTCATAACGCTCAACAGGAACCATTTCTTCAAGCTCGATCTCGCCCTTGGATCTTGAGGAATAAATCAATGTCTGATCCAAATCGCTTGCAAAGATCATTCCGATTCCCCCTTTAGCGCCTTGATGATGCCGCAGCATGAATAGGTCATATTCGGATAAACCTCCACGGGTACACCGCGGTCCTTGGCGAGCAGGAGGATATGCTTCAGATTAGGATTATCGAGTCGATCAACAAGAATTTTCCAAGGCACTCGCCGCAGTAGAACACGGGTCGTTTCGCCTACACCTGGCTTAATGAAATTAATGTCGGAGATCGCAAAATCACGCTGGATACGAGTAATATCCTGCATACCTTGCCACGTCATTTGATTCTCATCCGGGTTTTCTTCCATCTGAAGCGCTTCAGCTTTTGAGCTTTCGGCTATCTGATCGAAATACGCAGAAATCGTATCTACGAATAGTTGCGATAGATCTGCGTTCTCCCACTCCTTATAATACTTTGCACCATGAAAATCATCGGCACCGATCAAATCACTGCGCAGCACGGTACGACTGACTAACCCCGAAACCGTCGAATTGAGGCAAGCGCTAGGAATGAGGAAATCCTCCCTTGTTCCGAACGTACTCGCGCAATAGCCCGGATCTGCAAGCACTGCTAGCTCGTCGTTCAGCTCAAGACCATACTTTCGTTTTAACCCGCTGCAAGCAGCAATGAGTACCTTAGCAATCGCGCCTTTGCCCGTCCAGCCATCGACAAATTGCACTCGTTTATTAGGATGATTCTGATTGATATACAAGAGAGCGTTCTCGTCGATACCTTTTCCCCTAATAATCGAAAGGCTGTAATGAGGAATCTCCAAGCCATAAACTTGCTTGATATAACGTTTGATTAATACGCCGATAGGTGTACCGCCACGCGCTAAAGAAGCAAGCACGACATCAAATCCATTTTTTCGAATGATTCTCTCAGAGACAGTACCGACAGCTCTCGCTATTCGAAATGCAGAATCGCTGAGTGTATTATGGAACAATTGTATATATTCATCACTAGGCTGATATTCAATTGGCAAGCTTTCCGAGTAGTGACCTCCTGTCTGCATGGCCGCTTCCCGGTCCTCCGTTCGCTGCTCTAACGAAATATCGCTAAGATCCTTCAGAAGAAAAGTGACATCCTCCGGCTTATAGCTGCCGATTGGAGTCGGATCTGCAAGCTTTCTCCAACTAGTGTAGACGATATGAACAAACTTAATCCCTAAGGAGCGAAGAACCTGCATAAGCTCCTCAAGCTCAGCACCAGCCGCCTCACGTTCCATAAACAAAAACATCTCATCGTAATGTCCATACGGAATGTTATACATGAAGTTCATAACATCAGCATGCTCGGGAGAAATATAGGGGTAAGCGGTTTTTACCGCATAATGTGAACTGGTATCAGGATGAATCGGACTGCGAGTACTCGATTGGTACCATGTATCGTTGCCTAGTTTGGCTGCCACTCGCATGGGGATGAACATAAACTCTCCGGTTCCCATACAAAGGACCCTGCTGCCTACTCTATGCTCTCGAAGGAACGCTGCCGCCTGATCTACTTCTTCATCCAGTGTTATACTTTCCTCAGCCGTAAGTCCGAAGCGGCCTGTATGCTTCAGGTAGGAAACCTCTCCATTCAATGAAGGGAGACTGGCAAAACGATTAGCTGTATATAGCGTATCGATAACCGGCTCCGACTCACATTCCTGCCGCTCGCCCGCTCTATCCGTATTTTCTATTGGAGTACCTGTTACAGAAATTTGCCCTGACACAAGCGATAAACAGTTTACAGATACACCAAGCTCTTGCTCCAGTTCACTAAAACGTTCAATATCCTCGTTTGAACGCCAATCCAGCAAACTAGCTACAATATATTTTTTCTTCCCATATCTAGCATTCAAGTCATGAATAATATTAATTGCCGTTTTGCCCGTCGTCATCTCGTCATCAACGAGAACAATCGTTTCAGCTAGCTCAAATACAGAAGGATCGCTAGCGTAGCAGCGATGAGTCGTAGCATGCGAATGCTCCTCCTCGAAATCGATGCAAGACGTCATATAGGCGATATTTTCACGCGTGGTGTGCAGGAATGAAGCATTACCTTCAAACATATCAAACATACTATGTCCAAGAGCTGTTGCCGTTTCCGCAAAACCGATAAACAACGTTTTTTCTTCCACGTTCATCTTGCTTTGCTTCATCTGTTCATAGGTTTCACCAGCTGACTCCGGAAATTCAAACGCATGCAGCAGCTGCTCCATCTGAATAGGAAGCTCCTCACCCTTGAACTGTTGATACAAAAGCCCAAGTGCCGCACCAGATAATAAGGACACGTGCGGGCGAACAGGAATATGCTTGCCAAGCACCTTGCTTACGAATAAAAAACTGCGTTTTTTATTGATACGAGCTGCCATTTGGAATAGCTGATCTAGCGGGATACCGAAGGTATTACTCGTAACCTCAATACTAATCTCTAAATCTCCAATAATATTAAACGATTGCTGATTCTCGTTCTTCTGCGAGTAAGCAGGTGAAGTTTTGGTTTTCATTTAGCACCCCATAAATGTCTGATCTGAACAATATTCGTTTGGCCCATGTCATATGCGGCTTAAACTCATTCATTTTGTTCGAATAACGGCTCTTCATCACGCCCAAATCGCCTTGTTCATTTTCCATAATGTGCAGCGCATCCATATACTCTTCATGCGTCACCACAAGCATTGACTGTACCGGCTTAATATGAGTAGGATGGATAATTGTTTTTCCAATGATTCCGTTTTCCTTGTCCATGGCTACTTCGCGAATAAGCCCGTCCACATACTTGTTAATATAGTCCATTCGCAGTATCCGTCCATGCTTACCCATACTTTCCTCAAATGGTGTTTGTCTCAGCTGTGGCTTAAACACACGATCGCTCTTGAAATACTCCCACACGGGGCCAGAGATCACATAATTATTATCCATCCGTCCAAAAATATTTACGATGTCCGCTATGCAATCACGAATGACGCCGATATCATAAATCGTATGATCCGGGCTTCTGCGAAGTCCAAATAGACTTGAGAAATCCGTAGCTCCGATCCGCACATTCAGCACGTAGGCCTTGTATTCATTCAGCAGCTCGGAAATGCCAATCAGCGTTTCGACTCTTTTCTCACGATAAATAACGTCCGAACTTTCCAGAATAGGCATGCCATATAATGTTGAGCTTGTTGATCGTTTGTTCTTGTTATATTCATGAAGCAGTCTAAGATACTCGCGTCCTGTCTCCACATTAAATTTCGGAAACACGATTCCTGTAATATATTCAATCTCTTCACCGAAGAAAGTAAGCAGTCGTTTCAGCTGATCAACAGAGCGTACTCTAATGAATATAAGCGGCACATCGTCGGCGCGCAGCAAACCAATCGAGATGTAGCGACCAACCTTTATCAACGTAGCTTTCAATGTTTCTTCAGCATATTCGAGCTGATTATCACCTACTGCATCTTCAAGGTCTATCACCATTGACACGAGTCCTTCGTGTTTTCCGGTTACCAAATCATCTGCTATGTTATCCTTGGTGGCAGGCATATAAAGTGCCGCACCAATCGCGTGAGCAATAACTTCTTTGTCAGCATAATTATTGAACTGAGTTGGAAGGGAGTAAAAGAAATTTCGCTCTTCTTCATTGGTAAGATAGTTAAAATACCTCAAAGTGATCCCTCCTAAAAGTTGTGTAAAGTAATCTTAGAGTGAAAAAATATCCCTCGCGTTCCATTGAGGGATATTTTCACAAAGCTTTGTATTATCGAATCTAAACCGCTTTTGATTCTCTTTTCTTACGCGCTGTGCTGTAAAGAAGAGTTCCTCCGAATACAGCAATAATTAAACCGAAGAATACAGCATGCGGCACATGGAAGCCATAAGCACCTGCAATCATTTTCAATCCGATGACGATGATTAGAATAAAAGCCGCCTTCTCAAGCTCAGGAAACTTATCGATCAGCTTGAGGAATACTTGTGCGACGCCACGCATCATAAGTACGCCGAGAATACCGCCGAGGAATAGAACCCATACCTCTTCACTCACACCGAATGCTGCTAGAACGCTGTCGATACTAAACGCGATATCCATGACCTCGACAGCAAGTACTGTACGCCAGAAGCCGTGGCCTTTATTTTGAATCTCAGCTTCTTCGCCATCACCCTTCTTGCCGATGTATGGAATTAACGGGATATTGCCAACACGAGCAAGCTTGAATTCCAGATGGAACAGGTTGCTCAGCGCAATCCATAATAGATATAATCCGCCCGCGACTTTAATCCACGTAATTTGTACGAGATAGACGCCCACTCCGATTGCAATAAACCGGAAGATATAAGCGCCAATTATACCGTAAAACAAAGCTTTCTTCTGCTGTTCTTTCGGCAAATGCTTAACCATAACCGCTAGTACAAGCGCATTGTCTGCCGATAGCAAACCTTCTAAAATGACGAGTGTTGCAATAATCCCCCAGTTAGTAGGACTCATAATCACTTGGGACAAATTGTCCCAATGAAAGAAGCTCCCGAAATTGGCTATGACGTTTTGAAAAAAATCAACCATTGGTGAAAACCTCCGAGTTTCGCATTATTTGCTTCCTTTCACCCATCTGAGACCCCAGCGGTAAGCCTCATCAAGCTCTTTATGTCCTGAGAAGTACTCCACTAGCCGCTGAATACTGAAGGTTTGATCGTTTACGTTCTCAATCATCGCAATCGCACACATCCCCTTGCGGTTATTATGCTCGTCCATTCGTACCTCTATATCAGGCCCGCCTGACTGTGCAATAGTGACAATACCTGCTGCCTCAGCCCAGTTAGTAGCTCCTTCATAGATATACGCATAGATGACGATTCTCTTAATCTCAGAAATCTTATTCCCATTAATTCTAAGATTTTCCCCCGTTGTAATAGAGCCCGTACGGTCATCCCCATCAAGTGAAACGTACGGTGCCCGCGAGAAATCACCGAAGCTGCTGCCTAATGCTTGAACAGAGCCCTTCATTCCGTTCTTCAGTTCAAACAAACATCCGACATCTAAATCAACACCACTTGAACGTCCAAAAAAACCAGTCGAAGCTTTCTTTTGATTCCAATTTAAATTAACGACAATCTCACCAAGCGATCCGGCACCTTTTTGTAAATTGATGACGTCTCCACGCTTTTTCAGCGAGATCTTGCTAAGACTTATTGGCGCACTGCTTGGCTCAGGAACGATTGGTTCAGGAGGTTTAGGTGGAATAAGTGGTGCTTTCACTGGTATCGGAGCTGGCGGTGGCGCGGGAGCAGGTGCATCAGCCTTCACTTCAATACCAAAGCTATTGCAGAGTGCAGCAAGACCGCCCGAATAGCCAGACCCAATGGCATTGAATTTCCATTCGCCATTATATCTATATAAATCTCCTACGACTATAGCAGTCTCAACAGAGAAATTTTTTCCGAGATCATAGCGCAAAATTTCGCGTCCTGTTCCTTCGTCAATAATCCGAATATAGGCATCATTCACGCTAGAAAAACTTTGTCTCTTCGCTTCCCCATCATAAATGGTTAAAGTAAAAGAAATACGTTCAATCGCTTGAGGCACATTGCTAATCGCAATCATTACTTGTTCCTGATCAGTTTTCCCTGCAAAACTACGTTTATTATCATTTGCCAGTTGAATAGATCCGCTGGCATCTTTAGGATTGCTGTAAAAAATCAAATCTTGGTCACCAGCTGTTTTTCCGTTCGCACGTAATAGAAAAGCCGAGAAGTCGACATCTACACCAGCTGCACTATTCCATCCCATTCCAACTAGAAGGTTTTTTATGGAAGGATTATTTTTAGTAATATCCGCTTTTTGACCTTTCATTAATGCCAGCTCCATGTACAAACCGCCTCTCGGTAATATTTTTATAGGGCGACAAACCCTCGAACTGCCACCCTATATGCTATATGACTTAAACCGTCAGCCCATAGTTACGACAAAGCGCAGCTAGTCCGCCTGAGAAGCCAGATCCTACCGCTTGAAACTTCCAATCTGCCCCCTGTCGATAGAGCTCGCAAAAAACGATCGCCGTTTCAACAGAGAAATCTTCTCCTAGGTCGTAACGCAATACTTCTCTTCCAGAAGTCTCATCAACTAAACGAACAAACGCATTGGATACTTGTCCAAAGTTTTGATGTTTAGATTCAGCATCATGAATGGTGACGCTAATTCCGATCCGCTGAATGTGTGGTGGAACCTTAACAAAATCAATTTTGATTTGCTCGTCGTCCCCGTCACCTTCACCAGTTCGGTTATCGCCCGTATGCTCAACAGCCCCGTTATACGCAATCAGAGCATTATAAAACACAAAATCCTTCTCGTCCTTGGCTTTGCCATCCTGATGCAGAAGAAATGCACTTGCATCCATGTCAATTTCGCCGCCGCCTGTATACTTGTTTGTATCCCAGCCTAGACCGAGAACTACCTTTGTTAGACCGGGGTTCGTTTTGGTGAGATCAATTCGTTGCCCTTTGGAAAGATTAATAGACATCGTTCTATTCCTCCTTATAATGACTAGGTTCAAACGTCAAAGTCAGTGCAAAGTCTTTCTTAGACTGTTTTGTTAATCGTTGTCTCCTAGTGCAATGTAAGAGAACGTATGTTATACGTTCATTTCAAAACTAGTACTCCAAAAAAGGGCCGCCTCAGGCGACCCCTTACGGGTAGTTAATTATGACTAGCCGGCAGCTAAACCAAAGTTGCGAGCAAGACCGCCTAGGCCGTCTTGGAAGCCGCTACCGATCGCGCTGAACTTCCACTCGCCGGAATGACGGTATAGTTCACCTACGATTACTGCTGTTTCTACGGAGAAATCTTCACCAAGATCGTAACGGATAAGCTCTGTACCGCTTTGGTCATCAACGATACGAACGAAAGCGTTGGATACTTGTCCAAAGTTTTGCGCACGTTCAGCACCATCATAGATCGTGATGCAGAATGCAATTTTGTCCGTTTCAGCTGGTACAGCAGAAAGGTCAACGCTGACTTTCTCATCGTCGCCATCGCCTGCGCCCGTACGGTTATCGCCCGTATGAACGACAGAACCATTGCTGTTTTTTGGGTTGTTGTAGAAAATGAAATCAGATTCAGAACCCGCTTTGCCTTGTCCGTTCAAGCAGAAAACAGAAGCATCAAGGTCAAAATCTTTACCGCCATCATATTTATTAGTATCCCAGCCTAGACCTACTGTAATTTTTGTAAGACCTGGGTTTGTTTTCGTGAGATCGATTTTTTGTCCTTTGGATAAGCTGATTGCCATTTTAAAAGCCCTCTTTTCTCACATAAATTTATTTGTACTGACGAGCTAGAATATCGACATGGGGAGCATGAGTGCCTTCCCCAATTGCGTTAAACTTCCATTCACCGTTGTGTCTGTAAAGCTCACCGACAACTAGAGCCGTTTTACCAGAATAATCATCAGTTAAGTTGAAGCGAATCAATTCTTGGTTGTTCGCAGGGTTGACGATACGAATAAAGGCAGATTTGATCATGCCAAAATCTTGTTTTCTAGATTCACATTCGTAAATGTTAACGACACAAAGGATCTTGTGAACGTCAGTTGGAACACGATCAAGCTGTACGATAATTTGCTCATCATCGCCATCGCCATCACCGGTAATATTGTCGCCCGTATGAACGACTGAATTACATCCGCTTTGCTTGTTGTAGAAACATACGAGATTTTTCTCGCCGCTTAGCTTACCATTCGCATCCAGCAATAAAGCTGAAGCGTCACAGTCAACGTTAGCCGCCTTTTTCATTCCGAAAAATCCGCCTTTAACTGCTGCAGGATCCCAACCTAGACCAACGATAACTTTGCTGAGTCCAGCATTGCCTTTCGTTAAATCTACTTTCTGACCTTTTACGAGAGAGATAGCCATTGTATTTGCACCCCCTTTCCTTAAGGTTTACTAGTAGTTGAACAAACAAAGAAGCTGTTACAAACTTACTAACCATCAATACGCCCATTCGACACGCAAGTTCCAAAAAAAATTTGTGCGATCCATACATTATTCTACAAAACCTGAATATTACCTCTACTTTACGGCAACTTAATATAGAAAAAAAGCAGCATTGAAGGGATACTGCTTAACGTAGCATCTCTACATCAATTTTATAACAATTGCTGCTCCAATTACAAATTTCTACAAAATAGTGAACAATACTGCGGAAATAACGCAACCATAGGTTAAACAACATGAGATTTTTGTTCCACAGCCATTTTTTCGCTTCATTTTACCAAAAAAAAGGTGGAAAAATTAGTGCATAAACGAGATAATTATAAGTAGTAAATACGGAGTCGCGAGGTGTTCGAATGGAATTTATCAAAAAGAATAAAACCATCCTTATTTTTGGTGCACTGCTCCTTATAAACGGGTTGTTTTTATTATCCCTTGTCCTCTCGAAAGATTAGAATGAACGGATTGCTGCTTTCTTTTCCTCACAATCATATTATTTTTACCAAGATCAGCGTCAATTAATCGAACCTGGGAAAGAGCGCAATCGTTCCCTCTTTAACAATCGCAATGATTCCTTCATAGATCGTGCCATTAATAGCTCTCTTCTACTGATATAACACGCCTTTACCTCAAAAATAGTTTTCCACTGACTTACGGGACATTCTCCTATACATAAAATGCAGCTCATTCAGCAACTCTATTGCTTCTCTTGCGAACTGCCCGCGCTTTTAATGCTTTGGGTGCTGTTGGTGCTGGCTATCGCGTCGCGCAAACCTCTGAAGTAATCCGTTCATCCGTTTACCTTCATCCTTATTCCTCCCAAAATAGATCATTTAATGTTTTGCCAAGCGTCTTGCAAATGGCGACGCACAGACGAATACTCGGATTATAATTACCCGCTTCGATGAGCCCTATCGTTTGCCTCGTAACACCAACCGCGTCAGCCAACTGCTCCTGCGACATATCATTTTCTACTCTAGCCAGCTTCAATTTCACGTTTTTGTTTCCGCCCATCTCTTCTCACCTTCCAATCCCCACTTAGGAAATATTGTAATTTATATCCAACTAAATTTAAACTATATATTGCATTAATTTCAAATAAATGACTTTCTATAAATCGTCGTGATACCGTCTAGAACAAAAAAAAGGAGCTATCCCATGGATAGCCCCTCCCTCCCTTATTTGTCCCATTTAGATTGGAACATCCAACAAATTCACCGACTTGCCGGCCAACCCGCAGCCTTTCAGCTTGTAAGCAAAAACGCGTCCTTCTTCTTCTTTTTGCAGCGAATCACATAAATAGGTTTTCACACTTGATGAACCATACTGATCCTGAGACGTATCGTAACGTACCTCAATCTGATTTTCTTTCCGCAAAAGATCATAAAAAATCGGGTTGCCCTCTGTTATAAAGCGAACAACTCGCACTTGATCTGTCGCTTCACTTATAAAATCATCCAGTCTCTTACTATTCGTTACTTCAGCCGTTCTAGCTATGACGTCTTCATTTTCATTGATCGTATAGTCGTATAAATCGTCAACACTTTGCTGAGGCAATTTAGCCTGCCCCTCCTGACCAGCACACCCAGCCAACGTGAACATCATCACTGCAATAACGGTTATTTTTCTGATAATCATGATTGTAAATCCGTCCTCTCCCAGCCCTTTAACTAACTGTTTATTTGCGCGCGCAGCTTACGAATTTCATCCATTAACTTCTGCTGCTCCACCGGATCATCCGACTGTTCACTGCTCATGAGCTGCGTTAAACGCAGCTGGAGCATTTCTCGCTCATTTTGGCCCACCTGTTCTTCCGTAGACAACAAGCGGCTTCGATCCTTAGACATATACTCCTCATAAGATCCGTGGAATAAGCTTGGTTCACTCTGCTCATTCAGCACGAGCAGGCGATTCGCTGCTTGACGAATTAAATAACGATCATGAGTTACAAGCAGAACCGCGCCTGGATAATGCTGCAGCGCCTGCTCTACCTGCTCTCGCGTACTAATATCCAAATAGTTCGTCGGTTCATCCAGCACGAGCAGGTTCGCTTTGCCAAAATACAACTTTAAAAAGGCGACTCTGCATCTCTCACCCCTGCTCAAATCCCTAATTCGCTTAAAAACATCCTCCTTCGAAAATAAAAAGCAGCCCAGAATCGTCCTTGCATGGGATTGCGTCATCTCCGGAAGCATCAGCAAACTGTCTAAAATAGTCGTGTCATTGTCGAGCTGTTCAAGCTCCTGTTCAAAATATCCGATCTTCACTTGTGGATGAATAATTACCTTGCCTTTGCTTGGCATTAAGCTCCCTGTCGCAAGCTTCAGCAGGGTCGACTTCCCCGCTCCGTTCGGACCAAGCACAGCAAGGCGGTCGCCTCTTCCGATGGTCAAGCTGAGACGATTATAGATCTGCTTCTGACCCTCATATGCAAAGCCGACATCTTCCATCCGCAGCAGCGTAGCAGCTGCAAAACCATCCGTCTCCAGTTGCATGCGAAGCTGCGACTCCTCACGCGGCTTCTGCACCTTCTCACGGTCTAATCGTTCGAGTGCTGATTCCTTCGCGTGCAGGCGTGAAACATTTTTCTTTGATTTTGATCTCAAAAAATCATTTTGACCCGCCGCCTTGTGCGCTTGCTGAAACCATTCTGCATACATCCGTATGCTCTCAAGCAGCTTCTCCCGCTCCAGCTCCTGCTTCTTGTGCAGTGCCTCTTGCGTTCTTAACTCCAGCTCTTTCTGCGCCTTATACGCAGAGTATCCTCCAGAATAACGACGGCAGCCATGCCGCTCAAGCTCCAGAACGGTCGTTGCTGTACGGTCGATGAACGTTCGATCATGCGATACATACACAACCGTACCCGGGTACTCATGCACCCATTGCTCGAGCCAATCCAGCGCCGACGAATCCAGGTGGTTCGTCGGCTCATCCAGCACGACCAGCTTCGGCTCCCTAACCATCAGCGCCGCCAATTGCGCTTTTGTCTTCTGACCTCCGCTGAGCTGTGCAAATGACAAGCCCCACAATGATGAATCAAAGCTTAACTGCGTTAAGCATTTCTCCACCTTCATCTCCCAGCTATAGCCGTCAAGCTGCGTATACCTTTCGTACAGATCGCTATAAAGGCTTAACAGCTTATCACTCGTTTCCTCCTGCATTTGCTGTGTCAGCTCAATCATCGTACACTTCAAACGAAACAATTCCTCCGAGCCTGCCTGAACGAACTCTAACAGCGTAAGCGAGGAATTTGACTGCGCTTGCTGGTCAAGCCATCCCCATTCCTCTATAGGCAACCGTCGCTGTACCTCGCCGCCGTCTAGCGCAAGTCTGCCGGTCAATCCTTGCAGCAGCGTCGTTTTGCCCACACCATTACGCCCAAACAGCGCAAGCCGTTCACCTTCTTGAACCTCAAAACTTATATTTTCGAACAACAAATTGCCGTCCCATTCTTTATTCACATGTTTAACTTTTAATAGCATCATAGATCATTCCCCATCTCTGCATGCAAAATAAAAAACCGTGGCCTGCGGCACACGGTCGAATACGTAGGGGAATATCAGGTAAACGGAAATAAGGATGTGTCACGCCACTGCATAGCGGGTAAACATCTCATATCTATCGCTGCTGATTGACTATACATAAGTCCCCAAATCGACGCACGTATCCCTGACCGGTTCTCGTTATTGAGAACGCCGCTTGTACTTAAACAAGTTGTTTACAGGAATCGTGTAATTACTTCATCGGCTTGGTTACCTCCGTCAGTCATCAGTTTTGTTATGCGTTTATTATATAAGACGTATACTGGAAAATTCAAGTCCCCCCCTTTTAAACGAGGTACTAAATAAAGTTAGTACTAGGATTAAGAAGCAGCATCGACGATCATAAGATTTATAAATATAACCTTATCGGAGGTGCTTCATGAATCCTGTTTATATAACGAGCATTGGCAAGTTTTTGCCCGGATCGCCTGTAAGCAACGATCAAATTGAGGACTATCTTGGCAAAATAAACGGTAAAAGCTCCAAATCGATGAGGCGAATTCTCGAGCAAAACAAAATACGTTTTCGTCATTATGCGATAAACAAAGAGCAAAAGAGTGTATACTCAAATGCACAAATGGCAGCTCTCGCAATACGCGATGCGCTTGCACGGAATAAAGCGGCATTGGACCATCAAATCGAGTTTATGGCTGTCGGTACAACCCAAGGTGATTTGCTAGTGCCTGGCTTCGCTAGCATGGTTCATGCCGAAACGAGCCTTCCCGTAGTGGAGGTAGCCACACATCATGGTGTTTGCGCAAGCGGTATGCAAGCTATGAAAAACGCCTACCTGCATGTGCAATCAGGGGAGCAGCAGACGGCAATTTCCTGTGCCAGCGAATTTCCGAGCCGCGTGTTTAAACATACGAGGTTCGAATCGCAGCAGGCTCTCTCCGAGCGTCCTATCCCCTTTGATACCGACTTTCTGCGATTTATGTTATCTGATGGCGCAGGAGCAGCGGTTCTTCAGCATCAGCCTGCCGCAAGCGGGCTATCGCTGCGCATCGAATGGATCGACAACAGATCCTACGCCAATCTCTATGATGTATGCATGTATGCGGGGATCAATAAGGAGAATGCTGAGCAAGCGAGCTGGCTTGACTCTGCCTCCATTCATGAAGCAGCTGACAACGGAGCACTCAATTTAAAACAAGATATTCGACTCGTAAATGAAATGCCCAAGGTTGGGGTTAATCGTTTCTTCGAGCTGGTGGATGAAGGCAAGATCGATCCCCAAGCTATCGATTGGATGGTATGCCATTATTCCTCCCATTTTTTCCGCGAAGAAATATTTAAGCTGCTGCAGCTCGGTGGACTCACCATACCCGAGGAGAAATGGTTTACGAATTTATATACAAAGGGTAACACCGGTGCAGCATCCATCTACATCATGCTGGAGGAGCTGCTTAACGAAGGCCATTTGAAGCCGGGTGAGCAAGTATTATGCATGGTGCCGGAAAGCGGCAGATTCCAAACCTCGTATATGCTGATGACAGTTGTTGGATCAGCAGCGAGCGAAGATGGTGCGACGAACATAACATTTGAAGAGCGACAGCCTGAGGCTCCTCATCTGGAGTACGATGAAGCAGATGACGTTCAAGCTCAGCTCGTCAGGCAGCTGGTACAGGTATGGATTGATTTTGAGCAAAAGCTGGCACATGTCCCGGTTATTCATAAACTGTACAACAACAAATTCACGCTTCAGGATTACAAGGCGCTGATGGAAAACATACGCCAGCAGGTCATTGACGGTTCCCAGTGGATCGCCCGCGCAGCTTCGTTTATAGCGATTGAACATATCGATCTTCGATCAACGTTCATTGCACATGCGCGCGATGAGCATCGCGACTTTCAAATACTGGAGCGCAACTATGTTGCCATCGGAGGAGACTTAGCGCAAATTCAATCGGGCGAGAAAAATATCGGCAGCGAAGCGATGTCAGCTTACTTATTTCAACGCGCTAGCCGTGATAATCCATTTGATCTCATTGGAGCTATGTGGATTATAGAGGGGCTTGGCTGCCGAATGGCGCGCTATTGGGGCGAAATGATTCGCGATCAGCTGGGCCTCAGCGATGAAGAGGTATCGTTCCTGCTTTATCATAGCGACTCTGATGAGAAGCATTTCGAGCGGCTCGAGTCAGTCGTACAGCATCCGTTGCTGACAGCCGAAATTGCTCAGCGGATCGTAAAAACAGCAAAAACGACGGCTCGTCTATACCTGCTGCAATTAGAGGAGCTGGGTAATGTATGAGTAATGCTGATTATTTCAATCATATGCCCCATGACAAAAACGATCCAAATCCGTTTCTTGCTATCTTCATGGATCAGAGTATTCCGTTCAATGAGGAAGCGAAGGCGGCTTATCTCAAGGATTGCTCAAGCAAATCGCGGCAATTTCTATTGCCCTTGCTGCGGCCTTTTGCCAGACTCATGATTATTGTGCTGCAAATTTATAAAATTATAGTGCCAAAGGCGCTTACTTCGTCTAAGCTTCTTCATCGCGTACTCTATTTCGGGATGAAGACATTCGTCAGCCCGGCTGCTAATTTCATGATTTTACGCCACTTTTATCTCGGTTCGGAGGTACTCGGCTTCATTCGCGATAACGTGCCTGACGTTCAAATCGAAAGTAATCCACTTAAACCAACCAATCTAGAGCCGGTAAAAGATGATCTCTTTCTAATTCATGATCTCAACCTATACAACTTCGTCATCAATCTCAATCGAGAGCTGCGGCAAAAAGGACTTGAAGTCACGCGTCAGGATCGGCTTAACTTTAACGCCATTACGTCAACACCTCTGCCTATTGAGCAAATGCCAAATCGCTGGACCAACTTTATGGATTTGACGACAGCGATTGAATGCTTCACTCCCGTCTACCAAATGTTCCTCACGGACAATGACTTCTGGAGAGCGACCAATTCGTTGCAGCTCGATGAAACCATTGGAATCCTTGCCTCCAAAATTATCGGCAGCAACGACAGGCTTGCTCTGATCAACAACAAGCATCCAATGGTGCCGCTCACGACGCTTAAGGCAGGCTTTCGTCTTGTGCTTCACGGTCTAGCTACAGAGCAGCTGCACGCGCTCCTCGTCGAGCTCAAGCTAAAGCAACAGCAGCAGGACAGCTGCTGATTACCATGCAAAGAAGGCAACCTCCGCTTACTGGGAGATTGCCTTCTGTTGTAATCCTATCCTGCTGTTATTGACGTGTTACCGTGAAGCCCTTCTTCTCCAAGAGTGGAACGATACCGCTATCGCCTAACATATGCGCAGCTCCCACTACTACAAAATACGTTTTTTTCGTATTGTCATTCAAATAGCCCGTTATTTTCTCAACCATTGGGGCGTTTCGATCCGTTAGAAGTGCCTTGATTAATTCTTCATTCGTCGAAGTTGATTTAATCAACTCTAGAAGCTGCTCCTCGTTTCCGCTTACCCACATATCCGTTAGTTTCCCGATTTCAGAATTCTCGGAGTAGTAACTTTCAATGGAAGCTGTCAGCATCTCCTCTTGCAGTTTGTCCGAGAAGTTATTGAACATTTTCAGCTGGTAATCGATCGACTCCAGCTCTAGTATCAACTTCTTGTTCTCTAGAGACTGCTGCAAGAAATGTGCATCGATTCCTATGCCTGCATCAAATCCTGATTTTGTTGAAGTAAGGTAGTCCAAGGATGACGACACGCTCCACGGTTTATACGTATCCAGTGCATTCTCTGGCAAGCCGTTCTCTTTCAAAATCACTCCCAGCTTCTTGTATGTATCAGCTGTAATATGATCCTTAAGTTTCGTATTGTCCTTATATACGCTTAAATCAAGCACTTGCTTTTGAACATTTTCATCGTTCATCTTTGAAATATCGGCCTCTACAACCAAATAGTCGGATGCTTCATAAGCCTTCTGAATTTCAGGACGCAGCGGATACATCGCCTTGTTCGCAATGTGGATCGATCCAAGCAAATATACAGTGCTGCCTGCATTTTCTACTTTCCACATGAAGCCTTTGCTTGGCTCATTCTCCTCAAGGGAAACGGAACGCTGATCTTTATTCCAAGAAATTTCGTAGCCTGACGCTTCACTTACGGTGCGTATAGGAATGTATACTGTCTCTTTAACAATCTTAGGTGCGGCCAGCAGTCCTATTTCCTTTTCATTGGCCATAGCTCCAAGATTATCGATTTGGAATTGAAGCACTAATCCTTGCTTCTTGCCTGCAATGACCTCATTCTTCTCATCCCAGGTTACTTGAAAATCAAGCTCTTCAAACAGAATCTTCGCAGGAACGAGGACTGTTCCCTTCTCCATAATTGGCTGAGTTTCTCCAAGCTGAACCTGCTCGCCATCAATCCAAATGGAAATCGGCTTAGCCTCCGCTTGGATACTCGTAACGAAAGAAAATAGAAGTGCTAACGATAGAAATAATGCTGCAAGCTTTTTCACGATAATACCCACTCCTTCTCATTTCAGCAGCTGCTTGTCCTATAAAATCAAATCAGACAATTACCACTACTTCTTACATATTTTACACATATTCACCGCGCAATTTCTAGATCGGAAAATACGAAACAAGTTTTCGTTGCGTTGCATTATGTTAAACATTTATAATGCACGTTCTAATAGGATAGCAGCTGTTCAACAAAAAAAGGCACACCTCATTATTTGCAGGCGTACCTTTGTCATTACGTTTCATTATTATCAGGCAAAAGAATAACCGAGAAAACGATCTGCATTTTTCATGCTTGTCCAAATGTCTGAACTTTCTCCGCCTACATACCAGTAAGCTAGTCCTGCTAATTGAGCATTTAATGCAAGCTTATATTTTTCAGTTAAAGAACGGCCATCCTCCACCCATATTTGATGACGCACACCATTCTTCACATATGCAGTCGTATACTGTCCGATCTTCGCGTCCCACACGGGCTTTATCTCATATTTATTGATCAGCGCATTTTGCTCATCAAGCGAAATAAATGCAGAGGATTCTACGCTTCCATCCTTCTTTAGATCCCAATCGCGATTGTAAAATGGCACTGCCAATATCACCTTTTCACTAGGCACCTCGTTAACAAGCTTATTTACTGCCGCGTTAATATAACCTAAGGACGCATTCGAGCCCGCTTTTGAGCCGCCTCCCCAATGCTCATCATAGCCCATCAAGATGATATAGTCGGCTTGCTTACCAAGCGCGGCGAAATCAAATGCATCTGTCCAATCCGTTCCACGATCAGGCGATACATCGATAGAAAGAGTGACGTTCAACAGCTTCAGCTTTTTAGATAATTCCGTTATAAATGCAGTTAAAGCATTACGATCTTGAGAAGCTACATTCTCAAAATCAATATTAAGCCCATCCAGATGATATTTCTGAACATAAGATGTCAGCTGCGAGATCGCTTTGGTTCGCGCTGCGGTACTAGACAACAGCTTATGAGTAGCTTCTTGATCGGAGCGATTGCCAACCATTGCCCATACTTTTTTATTGTTTTCTCTCGCCCATGCTACAAGAGACGGATCAGTATTATCTGAAATATCACCCGATCCTCCTGCAAAATACCAACGTGGAGACAACGTATTTACATTCGAATGCAGTATACTTTTCTCATATTGCAGCGTCGTCTGACCATACTGCCAGCCAAGCTTAATGCTTTCTTTTGGTTTAGCAGCTAGTTCCGTCGCCCATTTCTCATGCTGCAGCACCCGGTGGATCATAACAGCCGTTTCTTGTCTGCTAATTGGAGCAGTGGGACGAAAAAGCCCGTTATTATCACCTTTCATGAGACCAAGTGCATACATTGTCGCTACCGATGAGCTCGCCCACTTAGCAATGAGACGATTATCACCAAAGTACAGTATTGTCCCTGATTTGTCATCTGACTTTTTCAAAGCACGAGCGAGTAACACGGCTGCCTCTTGCCTTGTAACCGCCTTTCCAGGCGCAAAGCGAGTTAAGCTTACACCATCTGCTAAACCGAGCTGCACAGCAGCCTGTATCCAGCCGTAATACCACGCGTTCTTAGCCACATCAATAAACGGTGAAACGGGGCTTGCTACAGGCTTAAGTCCAAGCAATCGATCTAGCATCGTAACAAACTCCGCTCTCGAAATAGACGCCGTAGGGGAGAAGCTTCGCTCCGACGTTCCCGTTATTATTTTTTTATCATATAAATCTATAATTTCTTGCTTCGCATAACTGTTCGATATATCATCGAAAGGCAAGAGTCTCTGCGCTGCTACTGGATATCCGATTACTGTAATTATATATATTAAAACAATGACTGCTAGAGCGAATCTATAATACGTATGCTTCAAGGAGACCCTCCTAATGAGATCAATCCTCGAAGCATATCAAAATCTAGTCTATTACTCATTGCAAAAATATTGGCAGAAGGAGCTCGTACCAGCTATTTAAGCGAATATAACGAAACCCCTACCACAGACTAGGGCAACAAAATAGACAATATGATAAGATAAACGGATATAAAATGTAAGGAGATTCAACATGCTGGAACGAAATTCTTTTTCTCATCAGCCATTACCAATTATTCAGGCTAAGCTCGATCTCGCAGCAAGAAATAAACGCAAGCGAAACCGACTGCTGCTGTTCATTATTTTGGCATTAATCGCTGCCTTGTTATGGAGAGCAATTCTTACCTTTGATCCATACTTGCCTAACAACGATAGTATCGATAGTATTCCCGCTCCCCCTTTAAACGAGCTGCACCCGATTGTTTTCAGCAAACAGACCGAGTTGATCACTGAAACGAGCAAAGCCGGTATCACCATCCTTATTACAGACGGCTTCCGCTCAAGCGAGGAACAAAATGCGATTTATGCTAAAGGACGTACAACCGAAGGAAACGTAGTAACACAAGTGCAAGGCGGACATTCGTATCACAATTACGGACTCGCAATCGACTTTGCCCTGCGAACGAAGAAGGGCGAGGTCTTATGGGATATGGAATATGACGGCAATAAAAATGGCCAATCCGATTGGATGGAAGTTGTTGCAATAGCCAAACGGCTCGGCTTCTCATGGGGTGGAGATTGGAAAAACTTCAAGGACTATCCTCATCTCCAAATGGACTTTGGTTATTCAATTAATAAGCTCCGCAAGGTCATCAGCCGCCTGTCGAATAAATGAGCGCTAGTCCTATATCCTAAAATGCGCCAAACAAAAAATAGTGCAGACTTTGGTTTAGTCTGCACTATTTTTTGTTTCTTCATTCTTTTAACAACCAGCGCTCTTTACAGACCCGCTATAATTTCATAAGAACGCAATCTTGCCTTATGATCAAAAATATGAGCAGCGACCATGATTTCATCAGCCTTCGTTGCCTCAATATATTGCTTCAGCTTCGTGCGTACAGTTTCCGGACCGCCAACGATGGAAGAGCCTAATTGTTGCATTAGAGTAATCTTCTCCTGCTCTGTCCATATATTATCCATGCTGTGAACAGGTGCTGGCAGCTTGCCCCGCGTATTGCGAATAAAAGTTAGGAATAGCTGCTGCATTGATGTAGCTAAATAGGCAGCCTCCTCATCGGTATCTGCCGCAATCACATTGACCGCTACCATTCCTTTTGGCTTATCAAGAATAGCAGATGGCTTGAAGCTGCTGCGATAAAGATTCATCGCTGGGACAGTAAAATTAGGTGAGAAATGTCCTGCAAAAGCAAACGGCAGACCGAGCTGTGCGGCAAGTAAAGCGCTAAAATCGCTCGAACCAAGCAGCCAAATCGGAATATCAAGCCCTTCCCCCGGAATAGCTCGCAAAGGCATGCCCATTTCTGCACCAGCCGGATCTAGAAACGCGCGCAGCTCCTCCAGCTGCTCAGGGAAATCATGCCCATTGCTTCTTCTGCTTCCGCGAAGCGCAGCTGCTGTAAGACCGTCAGTACCAGGTGCACGACCAAGGCCAAGATCGATACGGCCGGGGAATAGCGATTCCAACGTACCGAATTGCTCAGCGATAACTAGCGGAGCATGATTCGGCAGCATGATTCCTCCTGCGCCTACACGAATCGTTGACGTGCCTGCCGCTACATGTCCGATAACGATGGATGTAGCCGAGCTCGCGATACTTGGGGCATTATGATGCTCCGCCAGCCAGTAGCGGTTGTATCCCCACTGTTCTGCATGCTGTGCAAGATCCAACGTATTGCGAAGCGAGTCTGCGACAGTACCTCCTTCAACAATAGGAGATACATCAAGAATCGATAACGGGATATTAAAAGTAGAATTTATTTTAAATTGTTCTGACACAGCACTCACTCTTTTCTTTGTGATTAGAAGCTATAGCTTCTATCTTGTTTATACGCTCGCCAACTGTACTATTATTAAATACATATTACTTAAAAAAAAGGCCGCACTAGACGACTGCTTCAATAAATTAGCGGCAATAAACAGCTCTAACCTCTATTTACCACCTTTACATGAAGCAGCCGGAACAGTTAACACCTATGCTGTCTAACCTTCAATTTGCTGTGATTTTTGCTGCTGTTGGCATTTCCGAATCTTGTCCAAAGCCGTTTGAAGCGTATTTTGCTCCAAATAAGCCACGTAATGCTGCTCTGCTTCGTAAAAGAAATGATCCATCACCACTTGAATATTCGAGGATACTAGACAATCCTCCTCAGGATTACCTGAACACCAATGCGGCTTCAGCGTACCGCCAGATAGTGCTCGATATATTTGAGCAAGCGTAACCTCACTCGGCTCACAGTTCAAAATATATCCGCCGCCAATTCCTTCCTTCGTCTTCACAAATCCATGTTTCCGCAAGGAACTCATAATTTTGCGAATGCGTGTTGGATTCGTCGACACGTTGCGAGCAATGATCTCGCTGCTGGCCATATGATCAGGCAAATACGCTAACAGCACTAAGCTGTGAACCGCAACCGTAAATTCACTATTCATTTTTCACAACTCCCTCCCAAGAAGGATACTGTACTGTAATGTTATTTCATACAGTTGATAATGTCAAACCTTCCACTCTAAGAATAGCACAGAGAGAAAGCGTTGGTATAGGCTTTCTCTCTAAGAAACATACTGCTTTGAGTCTTTTTCTATCGGTGCTGCTCGTATTTATTCGCTCTGCTCACACGCTGAATTGCTTCAAGCTCAGCTTGCGTCAGCAGCTCGGCCTCACTCGCCCCTATATTGTGCTGCAGCTGTGCTGATGAGCTGGCGCCAGGAATGACCGTTGCTACCGCTGGACTCGCTAAAGCATAGCGGATTGCCGTATGCGCCATATCACGGGAGCCATCTCCCGCTTCAAGCAATGCTGATCGCAAAGCCGACAGTTCTTCTTTGTCATAATCCAAGTAACCCTTATCCGCTTTATCAGCGCCGTTAGAAGTGAGAATCCCTTTTGCCACCGGACCGCGGGCAATTAAACTAATTCCCTTCTCTTCAAGCAAAGGAAGTATTTGCTCCTCAGGCCTTCTGTCCAAAATACTATATTGGCTCATTACGCTCACAATATTGGATCGCTCCACGTACTCCCTGATAACATTCTGTCGAATCGAAGAAATGCCGTAATATCGAATAAGTCCCTCCTGCTTAAGCTCCTCAAACGCTTCAATCGTCTCCGAGATTGGATCATCAAGCGTACCGCCATGCAGCTGGTACAAATCGATATAGTCTGTTTGAAGTCTTCGCAAGCTGTCTTTCACAGCCGACTTAATATACGCTTTGGAAGGGTCCCAAGACCAGCCTGCTTTGCCCTTCTCCCATCGATTTCCAACCTTTGTCGCGAGAATAATGTCCGATCGTCTACCCTTTATCGCCTCACCGATGATTTCCTCATTAAGACCCTCATCATAAAGATCTGCCGTATCCAAAAAATTAATGCTGTTATCAATCGCTTCATGTACAAGGGCGATCGCCTTTGCTTTATCTGTGCCAAGCGACATGCAGCCAAGACCGATCTCACTAACGTAAAGCTCTGATTTTCCTAGTCGATTGTGCTTCATGCTTAAACACTCCAATCCAATGAATTCCTCATACTATTTAGACCTCGTACTTCCTCGGCCATCTATTATTCATTCATGATATCCCTTTTAAACAAAGGGATCAACATTGATCCAAGATCTGGGAAACTTTAAATAAAAAAACTAGTGCAAAGCCCAGCATCATGGTACATTTCCTGTAGCGTTCTTATATGCTTAATAGAGAGAGCAACAATGAAAGGATGGATCTCATGGGTAAAAAAATATTAAAAATAGTTAGTTCACTCTTGCTCGCCGTTACCTTAATCGCAGGTGGATTTCTACTGTATATCACAATAACCGATTATAAACCGGATGAAGTCGTTACACTTGCGACAGAAAACAATAGCGAGCTGGTGATTGAGCAAGGTACACCCATTACAATTACGACCTTTAACATCGGTTATGCTGGCTTGGACAAAAACCAAGATTTTTTTATGGATGGAGGTAAGAACTCACGCTCTAGCAGCAAGAAGCAAACGATAACCAATTTGGATTCCATTTCTTCCTTCATGAAGACAACGCAATCCAATTTTTATTTGCTCCAGGAAGTAGACCACCGTTCTTCAAGAAGCAACCATATCAATGAGGTTGACTACTTAGCAAAGGCTTTGCAGGATTACAGCTATGCGTTTGCCTACAATTATAAAGTGCCTTGGGTACCTGTTCCTGTCCTTGACCCTATGGGCTCCGTATACAGCGGTCTAATGACGATGTCAACGTTCAAGAGCACGAGCAATCAGCGCTATGATCTTCCCGGCAAAGAAAGCTGGCCAAGGCAGCAGCTTGATTTGGACCGTGCCTTCATTGAGAGCAGATTCGAGGTCAATAACGATAAGGAGCTCGTCCTCGTCAATCTTCATTTATCTGCTTTCGATAAGGGAGGGAATATTCGTAAGCAGCAGCTGGATTACTTAGCGGCTTTTTTAGAGAAGGAAAATGAAAAAGGCAATTATATTATTGTAGGCGGCGATTGGAACCATACGCTGCCCGGAACGGATACAGAACGATTTGAAACTACACAAGTATGGCCGGAGTGGCTTCAGAAGTTTCCAGAGGATTTCATGCCCGACAGCTTTCAGTGGATGGTAGACGATAACATTCCTACCGTTCGCACACTCGATATTGCCTATACAGAAGGTGTTAATTTTAGAGCCATTATCGATGGTTTTCTCATTTCTTCAAACGTCGAAAAGATCCGGCTGCAAAGCACCGATTTAGCGTTTGAGCATAGTGACCATAATCCGGTAACGGCAGAGTTTATTTTAAAATAAATCAAAGAGTCCCGATTGCAAGCAAGCGGGACTCTTTTTATCTCATCATTCATTGAACAGCTCTTTGTTCATCATACTTAGCAGGGTTAATTATTTAGCATTTGCTTTCAAGTTCGCCGGCTCTTTAAATGCAAGCAGCTTACCCTTCGTCTGTACCACAATCATTCCGCTCTCCAGCAGCGTCTCACCGAACTCTCTTCCGTTTGTTTTCAATTGTAAGATTGGCTTCGCTGTCACAAGATCAATAGCTGATAGTGTGCCGTCTGTCTGTGCTGCATATAATCCTTTACCAATTAAATCAAAACGTGCAATGAGGCCTGTCACCCCAGCTGTATAATCCACAGTAGCTTTGTTGACTAATTTAACACCATAAATACCGCGGCCATTCGTATAGATCAATTTGCCCTCATACGGTCCAGCTGCGTATTTGAACCCCGGACTATAGATAACAGGCGAATAAACCGTAGGTTCTGTTACATCCTTATCTCCTTGTTGAGAATAAGTGTATACATTAGAGTTGATGCTAACAAATACAGTATCCCCGTTAATCCAAGCATCACCTTCGTTAACGAATTCTTTTTGCTCCACGTCAATCTTTAGAGGATTATATTGTACACTCTTTAGCACTTTTCCCGTCTTCACATCGAGGGTATCGAGTGTTGTTAATGGTGCAGGGTCAAATAGGGTGGCATGCTTCTGCATAGTTATCGTTCCGTCTTTTGCACCAATAGGGAAATTGTAACTTTTAGCTTCCCAACCCTTTTTCCCTGTCTTGCGGTTAAAAGAATGAATGAGCGAGTAAGTATATGCACCCGACAGCTCGTTTTCAACAATAATAAAATCTCCATGAAACAGTACATTGGTGAGCAATGGGTGATCGTAATTATCGCGCCACTGAAACTTCCCATCCTTTATGCTGTATGCTAGAATATCTCCGTTGAACGTAAATAGCTGATCGCCATCTGCTACAATATTATGTATGTTATTAGCGTTAACTGAAGTCACCCAGGCCTTCTTGCCCGAGGACGCTTTTATCGCATGAACACGGCCTGCACTAGAATTGACATATACTTGGCCGCCCTTATAAACGAGAGGTTCCTTGAGCCGGCTGCCATACTCCCACAGCTTCTTGCCGTTTTGAATATTTATCGCTATTACTTTTCCCTTTTGCAAATAAAAGGCTTTGCCTTCACCTGTTACTACTTCACCTTCATAGGTTAATGACCATTGCGGCTTGATGATTGGAGCAGCTATCGCAGTTTCGGTATTGTCTCCCACATAGGAAGTGCGTGGATTAATGGCTGCAGATACAGCAGAGCTTATTAACAATAATGAACAACACGCCAACATTACACCGCGCCAAATAGCACTATTCCAGTTTCTCATTTTACACCCGCTTATCTTTCAGATTTAGTAGCCCAATAACATGACGTTTACCAATTGGAAAATGTTTCACGTTAACGCACTGGTTCATCCTGAAAGAAAATGACCAGACAAGGATACGTCACGTCCCCCGCTGGTCATCTATCACTACACTTATTAGTTTACGTTCTATTTCACTCCTGCGGAAAAGGCTTTCTGCCGTTAAAGCCATCATGTAAGCCATGATAATGACTAACACTTGCTTCCCCTTCCTTCCAGCAAATGAGAACATCCTCGTTATCCAACACCGCTGGGAAGTCGATCAAGCCGGGTGTGATCATTTTCAGCTGCACGCCTTTTCGAGAAAAGTTTTCGATTAACAGATCCGCCTCGATCTTCATGAATTCAAGCTGGCTTTCCTGCTCAAAGAAAGGGTCCTTACTGCCTCGAGAACCAGCAAAAGCTTGCTCATAAACAGTCTTTGCTTTCTGATAATCCATATATAAGTTTTCAAACTGTGCCGTTAATTGCTGAAGCCTTCGTAAATCCTCTTGCAACTCCGGCAGCATCTCATTGGCCTCTCTCAGCGTAAAGGTTTTGTTCCCCATGCCGTAATCACTCCTTATCCAATTGTGCTTCATTATATCGTTCTTTATTAGTATCCTACACGCTCATTCCATCCGAGTAAAGGAGTCACCTTTCCTTTTATTGAAGGACTATAATGCCCCATAGCGAATTAATATTCTTGTGACGAAAAGGAGCTGAGAAAAGTGGATCTAAAAAAGTTAAATTCATTAACTAAATACCCCAGCATTCTTACCTACCACAGCCTAGGTGAAAAAGGCCGATTAACGGAGAGCCTATCGGAGGAACGTGGTTTTATTCATGAAGCGGATTCTATTTATGTTTATGAGAAGGTTGACGGTGAAAACGCTAGAATTATTCTATTTCGAAACAGACACAATGAAATCGATTATTTAATCGGTTCTAGAGAAGAATTGTTATATGCAAAAGGAGATCGAATTGGTAATCCGTATGGCAACATTGCTGAGTTTCTTAAGCCTATAGCAGACAAGTTGCTAGACGAAATTTTTTCAGAACAAGATTGGGCGTTGACTGTTATCTATCAAGAATCATACGGCGGGAAGACGAAGGCTGCCAAAAATTATACCGTAAACAAAACGCAAGGCTACCGTGTATTCGACGTGTTCTCCCTGAGCGCAGATGACTTAGAACAGCTGTTATCGTTGCCGCAGGAGAAAATCGCAGAATGGCGTGATCATGGAAATCAGCCCTTTTATGATGAGGTGGAGAAAACTAGGTTTATTCAGAAATTTGATTTGGAATATGCTCCGCTTCTGACCATAGAGGAAGGCGATGCTTTCCCAAGATCAATTGAAGACACCTACTCGTTCTTGAAATATTACGAACAGACGAAAGTCGGAATTGATGCATCAGGGAAGTCAGAGGGTATCATTGTCCGTTCAACTGATCGGAAACACATCCGAAAAATTCGGTTTGAGGATTACGAAAGAACGTTTAGAAAATAAGCGGTTTTGCTATGATGGTTTGCGTCAAAATTCCTTGCCTCTCACTTTAGCAAACACCATTGTATCACGCAAAAAACCGTCAACATCACATTTTTCATTGCGAAGAACACCTTCTAGCGTGAATCCGAGTCGCTCCGCTACTCGCGCACTGCGGATATTTCGAGAATCACAGCGTATATCCACACGGTTGGCCATTAACTCATTGACTGCAAAATTTGTGATCGCATCTACTGCTTCTGTTATATATCCTTTTCCGCTAAAATCTGAACGAACCCAATAGCCGATTTCGAATTTTCTAGCTTGCCAATCGATGCGATGAAGACCGCTGCTTCCTATCAATTGACCAGTGTCCTTTAAGAATAACAGCATCATCAGGTCCGAACGCTCCAAATACCTAGAACGTGCTTTCCTTATGACCACCTCGGATTGTACGACAGTAGGAATAGATTGAGCCCAAGGCATCCAAGGCTTGAGCTCATTTGCACTTTCCCTAACGCCTTCATTAAGCTTAACCCCGTCTCCCCATTGTGGCGCGCGGATAAGCAGACGACTAGTCTCAAAGCTCTCTGGTACAGTCAACAGCAAAGGGTTTATATTCAAATCACTCATCCTAACACGCCTCCTGCTTATTAATTTTCCTACTCTAGCATACTACCTTAAAGCACTATATTCTTATAATAATAGATCGTGTCATGGAGCTCCCCATCCGCTGCTCTAGCATACTGAGGTATTCGCCCTGCTTCGATTTAATGCAATGATTGGTAATCATCCAGCATATTATCCGGAATTCCGGACAGCTCAGTGACCCTATAATCAAGCGGCACGTTCACTCCTCCTAGCGCTATTAGATGATAGCGATAATTAATTTATAAATGTCTATTTCTCTTCTCATCTAAATGAATATCTAAAGCTTTTATCGCCCGTATCAAAAGTTTAATGAGTAAATATAAACAATAAATACCCATAAGCGCTACGACAACGTATATTATAAATAACAACATTGGAAATATACCCAGAACAAAACCCCCTTGAGAAGCTCCCATGTACACGCTCCTTTTATTCATATCCATAATTTAGAAAAATTCAACTTTCACACAAGCTTACAAAAATACGTTGTAAAATGCAACCAATCTGGCTTCCGGTTTATTTAACATACTAAAAATTATACGTAATAAACAAAAAAAACTCTTGAGATCAAAGTGATCTTAAGAGTTTGAGTGTATTATTTGGTGCCGATGAGAGGACTCGAACCTCCACGGTTTCCCTCACGATTTTGAGTCGCGCGCGTCTGCCATTCCGCCACATCGGCATTTAGGTAAATATGGCGTGCCCTAAGAGATTCGAACTCCTGGCCTTTTGATTCGTAGTCAAACGCTCTATCCAGCTGAGCTAAGGGCACATATTCAATTATTAAAATGGAGGCGCCACCTAGACTCGAACTAGGGGTAGAGCTTTTGCAGAGCTCTGCCTTACCACTTGGCTATGGCGCCAACATAATGGAGCGGAAGACGGGAATCGAACCCGCGACCCTCGCCTTGGCAAGGCGATGCTCTACCGCTGAGCCACTTCCGCATATGAATGGCTGGGGATTCAGGGATCGAACCTGAGAATGACGGAGTCAAAGTCCGTTGCCTTACCGCTTGGCTAATCCCCAACAAAATTCAGAATTGCTAGTTTAAAATAATGGGGCGATCGAGGGGAATTGAACCCCCGAGTGTCGGATCCACAAACCGATGCGTTAACCACTTCGCCACGACCGCCATAATTTATATCAGGTGCAAGACAAAAAAGAAAACCCACTTTTGTGGGTCATCTGCTAATGCACGCATTAGCAAGTTGCGCCCTGAAAACTGGATACGAAAGATAAGGTTTGCTGAAAACCTTTTATGCTGCTGTCTACCGGATGTATGGGTCCGAGTAAACGTGTTTAGGATAAGCCCTCGACCGATTAGTATTCGTCAGCTACACACATTGCTGTGCTTCCACCCCGAACCTATCAACCTCGTCGTCTTCAAGGGGTCTTACATACT